>JASJDM010000017.1 GCA_030065125.1 Lysobacterales bacterium
CATGTGTCGCAGCAATCCCGAGGCCAGCCGCCACAGCCAGCATTCCCAGATCCTGGTGCCCATGGACACCCCCGGCGTGGAGGTGCTGCGCCCCATGCTGGTGTTTGGCGGTGACGACGCCCCCCACGGCCATATGCACATGCGCTTCACCGATGTCCGGGTGCCGGTGGACAATATCATCCTGGGGGAGGGACGGGGTTTTGAAGTGGCCCAGGGCCGGCTCGGACCCGGCCGCATTCACCACTGCATGCGGGCCATTGGCATGTCCGAGGCCGCGCTTGAGCTGCTGTGCAAACGCTCGGTCAGCCGCAAGGCCTTCGGGCGGCCCCTGGCCAAGCTGGGCGCCAACTACGACATCATCGCCAACTGCCGCATGGACATCGAGATGGCGCGACTGCTGTGCCTGAAAACAGCCTGGATGATGGATGAGCACGGGGTGGACGCCGCCCAGCACTACATTTCCATGATCAAATCCGTGGCCCCCAACGTGGCCCAGCTGGTGCTGGACGAAGCGATTCAGATGCACGGTGGCCAGGGTGTATCCCAGGACACGCCCCTGGCCCACTGGTACGCCCAGAACCGTACGCTGCGTTTTGCCGACGGCCCCGACGCGGTTCACCGCATGGTGGTGGCGCGGCGGGAACTCAAGCGGTATTTGTAGTCTATCCGCAAGATCCGCCTTCCCGGTTTCCGATTCCCTCACGGCCTTCGGCCGTTGGCACGTCCTTGCGCCAAGGGGTTCGTTTCCACGCTCCCGTCATTCCGGGCTTGACCCGGAATCCATCTGAGTTCGGGGACTGAGTCCACTTCGATGGGTGACTTCGTTTGATCAGGGGCCACGTCGGTTGGCCGGAACTCGCTATGCATTGGTGCTTCGGGATTGACGATGTATCCCGGATCGGGGTCCCGCAGTTGGGCAGCTTCCGGCGGTCGCCGGGAGCTGCCCAACCCGGGTGGGTTTCCCGCCAGGTCAGGTAATCACGGTGGGCCTGTCCCGCCCGGTCCTGGCGTGGATGCCCGCCAGCTCGTTTCCAAGATCGATCAATGGCGCCAGGGTGGATTGGGTGTCTTCATCATGGCGGCTGGCGTCGGGTTCGAACCGCTCAAAATACACGCGAAGGGTGGCGCCCTGGGTGCCGGTTCCCGACAGCCGGTATATCACCCGCGAACCGTCCTCGAAAATGAGCCGGATTCCCTGGCCCGTGCTCAGGCTTTGATCCACCGGATCCTGGTAGCTGAACTCGTCCGCCGTGGCCACCGTCAGGCCGCCGCGCTCCTGGCCATTCAATGCCGGGACCGTCCGCTGCAGGTTTGAGTACAGGTCATGAGCCTGACCGGAATCCAAGCCCTCGTAGTCATGGCGGGAATAGTAATTGCGGCCGAACCGTCTCCAGTGCTCCGTGACGAGGTCGGACACATTTTTGCCGGTGGCGGCCAGGATGTTGAGCCAGAACAGGATGGCCCAGAGACCGTCCTTTTCCCGGACATGGCTGGAGCCGGTGCCGAAGCTTTCCTCACCGCAAAGAGTGATGCGGCCCGCATCGAGCAGGTTGCCGAAGTACTTCCACCCGGTGGGCGTCTCGAAACAATCAATGCCGAGCTGCTCGGCGACCCGGTCCACGGCCGCGCTGGTGGGCATGGATCGGGCCACCCCGGCCAGGCCGTCCCGGTAGCCAGGAACCAGGGTGGCGTAGGCGGCCAGCACCGCCAGGCTGTCGCTGGGCGTCACGAAAAAGCGGGCGCCCAGCACCATGTTGCGGTCGCCGTCGCCGTCGGAGGCGCCGCCGAAATCCGGACCGTTCTCCGCGAAAAGCTGATCCACCAGTTCCCTGGCATAGACCAGGTTCGGGTCCGGGTGGCCGCCGCCAAAATCAGGCAGGGGGGTGCCGTTCATGACGCTGTCGGCCGAAGCGCCCAGACGGTTGATCAGGATTTCCCTGGCGTAGGGACCGGTCACCGCGTGCATGGCGTCCATGCGCATGGCAAAGCCGGACGACTGCAGCAACTCGCGGATCTGGTCGAAATCGAACAATTGCTCCATCAGCGCGGCGTAATCCTCGACGCTGTCCACTATCTCGATGCGCGTTGCGCCCAGCATTTGCGAGCCTGGCTGGTCAAGGTCGATTTCCGGGCTGTCCAGGATCTGGTAGCGGTCGATCTCCATGCTCTTGCGGTAAATGGCTTCGGTAACCTTCTCGGCGGCGGGCCCGCCGTTGGCGTCGTTGAACTTGATACCGAAGTCGCCGTCCGGTCCGCCGGGATTGTGGCTGGCGGAGAGGATGATGCCGCCCCGGGCCTTGTGATTACGGATCAGGCATGACGCAGCCGGTGTCGACAGGATGCCGTTCCTGCCCACCAGTACCCGGGCAAAGCCGCGGGCGGCCGCCATGCGCAGGATGGTCTGAATGGCGTCGCTGTTGTAAAAGCGGCCGTCGCCGCCCACCACCAGGGTCTCCCCGGTGGGCTGACCTGCCACCTCGAAAATGGACTGGACAAAGTTCTCCAGGTAACCGGGCTGCTGAAAGGTGCTCACCGGCTTGCGCAGACCGGACGTGCCGGGGCGCTGGTCTTTGAACGGGGAGGTTGCAACTGAATGAACTTGCATGGCGGTATCACCTGGCGGGGGATAACTTGATTCTATCGCCGGCGCCGGCGGTCGCTATAGGGAGATCACACGGGTTTGAATCAGCCGGTGGTGAGGGTCCTCTGGGTGCCGATGAGCGAGTCCCGGGTCACCAGCGCCGCCAGCTGCTGCTCTGTCCAGCCCTCGGTCCCGGCAGGGCGCTGGGGCAGCACCATGTAGCGCAATTCAGCGGTGGAATCATGCACCCTGACCTCGACCTCCGATGACAGCTCGACGCCAAACTCGGCTAGCACCTGACGCGGCTCCCGCACCACCCTGGCCCGGTAGTTTTTTGACTTATACCACGCCGGCGACATGCCCAGCAGGGCGCGGGGGTAGCAGGAACACAGGGTGCACACCACCACGTTGTGTATCGACCGGGAGTTTTCCAGCACGGTAAATTCTGTGGGGGACAGGTCAAACCCGAGTTCCTTGATGGCCTCGGATCCATGGTCCAGCAGCCGCGCCTTGAATTCCGGGTCCTTCCACGCCCGGGCCACGATGTGCCCGCCGTTTTCCGGCGATGCGCCCTGCATTTTTTCAATCACCGCCTGCTCTTCCGCGGCCGTGAAGTAACCGCCGTCGATCAGCAGCTCCCGCAGGGCCAGGCCCAGCAGCGCATCGTCGCTGGTGGGTTCCGGGTGATCGGGTTGGAACGTCTTTGAATGGTCGTGATGGTCACCCATGAGCGGGCTCCAGCCAGTGTTCGAAAACTTCCAGGTCCAGTTTGTCCAGGTGCGAGCCACGGTAGTCGGGCCACAGCTCCCGCTGCAGCAGGCGCACCCGGTACAGCCGGGTCAGGGGCTCGCCATTGCCGCGGATGAAATTTTCCGGCTGACCGTGTTCACCGCAGACCCGCTCCACCACCGCCGTCTGCCCCTTGGCGTAAGCCGGCACCCGGTGGTGGGTGGCCGGCGTGCGGTCGGCGATGCGAACCCGCTGTCCCGGGCGGTAGAGAGGCAGCGTCACCGGCCTGCCTGCCTTTGCCGGAGTGCCGCGATGGTCTGGTCGATATCCGCCTGCTGCAGGATCCCCTTGGATACCAGGGCGTAGGCCAGGGAACGGGCCCACCGCTCGTAATAGCTCAACTTTTCGTAATCCTCGGGCGCCAACCGCTCGATGCCGTCACGCAGCTCGGCAAAATCGGTCAGCAGGCCTTTTTGCAGCGCCAGCCGGATCATGGCGTCGATCTGCCATTCCCAGTAGGCCGTATCTTTTTCGGCCAGGTCGACCGGGCCGGCGTCGAGGCCGCCGAGATCGTGGGGTCCGGAGGGTTGGGTCATGGGCCATAGTAGACACCAACGCACGGCCCTTGAAAAGCGGCTGGGCGGGCCGCGGACGTCTCGCTTCGAGCAGGATGTGCCAAAGTGCCGGAGGGCGGTTCATGAGATACACTGAATCACAGTTAACAGCCGGTGGAGGGGAGGTCCGCGGTGCCGCGTTTTATCCAATGAAGACCACATTGCTCGCATTGCTTGGGCTGAGTTTCTGTGTCGCAGCCAGCGCCGGGCAGCCCGTGCTGGATTCGGTGGACAATGGCCGCGGATCGGTGGATCTGCTGGTTCCCTCCAGCTACGACCCGGAGCAGCCACTGCCGCTGATCGTGGTGCTGCACGGCTATGGCGGCACTGGCACTTCCACCGCAAACTATCTTGGGCTGCCGGAGCTGGCCGAGCCGGAGAACTTTCTGATCATGGCCCCCAACGGGAGCGCCGAGCCCGACGGCTCGTTCTTCTGGAACGCGACGGATGCGTGCTGCAACTTCGTCAACAGTACCAGCGACGACTCCGGCTATCTCCGCGGGCTGGTGCAGCGGGTCCAGGAGCGCTATTCGGTGGATCCCGCCAGCATCCATTTTATCGGCTACTCCAACGGCGGGTTTATGGCCCATCGCCTGGCCTGCGAACACTCCGACCTGGTGGCCTCGGTGGCGTCGCTGGCCGGCGCCACGTTCGACGACGCCGATATCTGCATGCCCGAGAACCCGGTTCACGTGCTGCAGATCCATGGCACCAATGATGAAATCATCGCCTACGATGGCGGTAGCATTCTCGGCGATTCCTACCCCTCGGCCCCGGAGACCGTGGCTTCCTGGGTCCTGTTGAACAACTGTTCAGCCACAGGTCGCAGTGGCGGCCCGGCTTTCAACCTGGACTTCCTGGTGCCCGGAGACGAGACCACGGCCGAGGTGTGGGACACGGATTGTGACCCGGGCGGATCGGCCGAGCTGTGGACCCTGGACGGCTCATTCCACGGGCCTGTTTTCCAGGACGTGGTCACCGGCGACATCGAGTTCGGCCAACGGGCCGTGGACTGGCTGTTGGAGCATCGCAAGCCGGAAATCGCCAGCGACACCCAGGCGATCAACTACGGCCTGGCCGGGGGCTGGTTCAATGAATCCACGCCGGGCCAGGGCTTCCTGTTCGATTTTCTGCTGCAGGATCAGTTCATGTTCGTGGCGGCGTTCACCTTCGACACCCTGGGCCGGCAGCCCGGCGGCAACATCGCCGGCGCCGAGCAGCGCTGGTTCACGGCCCAGGGCAACTACCAGGGAGACCGGGCCGACCTCACCATCTTCCAGTCGCGCAATGGCGTGTTTGACGATCCGGCCGCGGTTGAGTCCACTGCAGTCGGTACCATGGTGATCGAGTTTCACAGCTGCACCCGGGCCACCATTACCTATGACCTTCCGGGGCTTGGCCTTTCCGGCACGATCCCCGTCAGCAAACTCCTGGCCGACACGCTGTGCAGCCGCATCAACAGCGGCGAGATCACGGTGGCGGGGAAGGCCGCTGAAAAAGGAGCGCAGCAGGATCTGAACTACGGAATGATCGGCGGCTGGTTCAATCCGGACACGGCTGGTCAGGGATTCCTGTTCGATTTTCAGCCGGACACCCGCTTCATGTTCGTAGCGGCGTTCACCTTCGATGCGGCCGCCGAGCAGAAGGGCATGGGGATTCCCGGGGCGGAACAGCGCTGGTTCACAGCCCAGGGCAGTTACCAGGGCAGCCGGGCCGAACTGACCCTGTTTCAGACCCGGGGCGGGGTATTCGACGATGCCGCGCCGGTTACCACCGAGGCGGTAGGCACCCTGACCGTGGAGGCGCTGGGCTGCACCACCGCGGAAGTCCGCTATGAACTGCCGGAACTGGGTTTGTCCGGCGCGGTGTCGGTGACGAAACTGCTGGCCGATGAGATCTGCAGCGAGATCAACAGCGGCGATATCAACCTGGGTGGAGCGCCGGGGCGATAGCCAAAAAACAACTGAGGGAGAACTGGTGACATGATCAGAACAAGTACATCCATCCTGCTGATGACCCTGGCGGCATCCGTCTGGGGAGAGACGGTCACCCTGACCGGCGAGGCGGCCCACACTGCCATGCAGAAAACCACCTGCGGCACCACCGAGCAGGGCGTGACGCGATACGGCATCTTCGAAGGCCGGGGCTACAGCCGGGTCCCGGGCGAGAAAGACCGGCACCTGTTTGACGTGCTGGGCATCAATGTCCGCCACTGCTCGGTCAAGACCGATGCCACCCGCGGCCCGGGATTTCGCAGCGTATCGCGGGAGATCATGGTGTACATGGATCCCGAGAGTGGGGAGATCCTCGACGCCTGGACCAATCCCTGGACCGGCAAAGAAGTCAAGGTGCTGCACGTGGCCAATGACCCGGTCAACATGCGCGCCTACCGCTACGCCAGGGACGAGGATGGCGAGGCCTCCGCTGAAATGACCCTGCGCCGTTACGGCGACGTCGCCGCCCGGTCCTCGGAGGTGCCGCTGTTCTACAAAAATCCCCTGGGCGGCGAGTACCAGCCCTACATCGGCGGCACCTACCACGCCATGGAAATGTTCAACAGCTTCTACGATGCCGCCAGGCTGATGGACGGTGACGAGCAATCCATTGGCCAATCCCACCTGGCCTGGGCCCGGGTGGCCAAGTGGCTGCCGTGGCTGGAAATGGGTGACCGGCCCGGGGTGATGATCTTCAACGCCACCGGCTTCAGCACCTTTGACCAGTCCAGGATTCCCCAGCGGCTGCGCAGGATTCTGGATGACAGATACCCGGATTACTGGACGCCGCCGCCGCTGGACGACGGCCGTCCCAACGAAACGTCGTGGACGGTTTTCAAGAAATACATGGAGTCGCAAAAGGGCGAGTAATGGGCACTTGAGGTTGCCGCAGGCGCCCCTATCTGAGAGGTAGCTGGCGGTCACTGCTGCGTCCGCCGTTTATCACTTGAATGAGGTGTCCCATGAGCCCGAATACCGTTCCACAGGTTGTCTTCAAAACCCGCGTACGCGACGAAAGCGTCGGCGGCGAAAACCCGTTTCGCTGGCAGGATGTCAGCACCGACGACATCTTCAAAGGCCGCAAGGTTGTTGTTTTTGCGCTGCCCGGAGCATTTACGCCCACCTGCTCCTCCACTCACGCGCCTCGCTTCGACGAACTGTATGACCAGTTCAAGGCTGAAGGCGTGGACGAAATCTACTGCCTGTCGGTGAACGACGCCTTTGTCATGTTCCAGTGGGGCAAACACCTGGGGCTGAAGAATGTGAAGATGTTGCCCGACGGCAGCGGCGAATTCACCCGCAAGATGGGCATGCTGGTGAGCAAGGACAACGTTGGATTCGGCATGCGCTCCTGGCGTTACGCCATGGTGGTCAATGACGGCGTCATCGAGCACCTGCTGGTGGAGCCGGAATTTGGCGATGAATGCCCCACCGACCCGTTCGAGGTGTCGGACGCCGACACCGTGCTGGCGGCCATCCGCGGCACCGAAGCCCCTGCCGACAAGCCTGAGCGGGCCGCTTTCGTAGGCTGAGCCTGCTGCCTCGCGGGCGACTCCGGGATGGCCCCGGAGTGGCCCTGCCCGGGCTGCGACCAGCAGCCCGCCCTTCACGAACCATTCACACAATCAACGGCGCCTGACGGTATACTTTTCACTTGTTTCAATAATTACTGAAATTTCAGAAAAAACATGAAGCCGCTGATCCAGACCTTTGTCATGCACTTCGGTGAGATGGGCAGCCGCTGGGGCATCAACCGGACCGTCAGCCAGATTTACGCCCTGTTGTTCGTGTCCCGGGAACCCCTGCACGCTGACGCCATCGTTGAGGCGCTGAACGTGTCGCGCTCCAACGTGTCCATGGGACTAAAGGAGCTGCAGGCGTGGCGGCTGGTGGAAACCCAGATGGAGCCGGGTGACCGCCGCCTCTACTACCGCGCGCCGGAAGACGTCTGGGACATCTTCCGAACCCTGGCCGAGGAGCGACAGCGTCGCGAGGTAGATCCCACCCTCAGCATGCTGCGATCAGCCCTGCTCAGCGAACCGGCCTGCGAAGACGAGCGGCATGCTCAGCAGCGCATGGAACAGATGCACGAATTCATCGAAATGCTGACGGGCTGGTTTGCCGAGGTCCAGCGGCTTTCACCCCAGACGCTGACCCGGCTGATGCGTCTGGGATCGAGCGTGGGCCGGCTGCTGGAACTGGCCGACCGGGGCGGGCGATTGCCCAGCCCAAACTAAATGCATTGATCAAGGAGAGAGTGCCGCATGGACGCCATATTGCTGGCGAGGCTGCAGTTTGCCGCCAACATTTCATTCCACATCCTGTTTCCCACCATCACCATTGCCCTGGGGTGGCTGCTGCTGTATTTCAAGCTGCGCTACAACCGCAGCGGCGACGAAAAGTGGATGGACGCGTACCGGCTTTGGGTCAAGGTGTTCGCGCTGTCCTTTGCCATGGGCGTGGTCAGCGGCATCACCATGTCATTCCAGTTCGGCACCAACTGGCCCGGATTCATGGAGTCCGTGGGCAATATCGCGGGCCCGCTGCTGGCTTACGAGGTGCTGACGGCGTTTTTCCTGGAAGCTGCTTTCCTGGGCATCATGCTGTTCGGCCGGTCCCGGGTGTCCAACTTCGTACATACCCTGGCAACGTTCCTGGTGGCCATCGGCACCACCCTGTCAGCCTTCTGGATCCTGGTACTCAATTCCTGGATGCATACGCCGGCAGGATTCGAGATGATCGACGGCCAGGCCCACGCCACCGACTGGCTGGCCATCGTTTTCAATCCCTCCATGCCCTACCGGCTGACCCACATGATGCTGGCTTCCGGCTTGACCGTCGCCTTTCTTGTGGCGGGATTGTCTGCTTACCGCTGGCTGCGCGGTGACCGCAGCCCGGGCAACGATGCAGGCCTTCGGACCGGCGTGGTAATGGCTGCCGTGCTGATTCCGCTGCAAATCCTGGCGGGTGATCTGCATGGACTGAATACCGTCGAGCACCAGCCGGCCAAGGTGGCCGCCATGGAGGGCCTGTGGGAAGACACCGAGGGCGCCCCGCTGGTGCTGTTCGCGATTCCCGACCAGGACACCAGGGAGAACCACTTTGAGTTGGCCATTCCCAAAGGTGCCAGCCTGATTCTCACCCACGAGCTGGACGGGCTGGTCCAGGGCCTCAATTCCTTCCCGGACGCCCATCCCCCGGTGGCGCCGGTGTTCTGGTCCTTCCGGGTGATGGTGGCTACGGGCGTACTGATGCTGCTGATCAGCTGGGCGGCGGCGTGGCAGCTGCGCAAAGGGCAACAGCCCCGGCCGTGGCTGGCACGCGGTCTGGCGGTAATGACCTTTTCCGGCTGGCTGGCCACCCTGGCGGGCTGGTACGTCACGGAAATCGGACGCCAGCCATGGCTGGTCACCGGGGTCCTGTCCACCGCCGACGCCGCCTCCGCGGTGCCGGCACCGGCCATCGCCACCACTGCTGCCCTGTACATTTCGCTGTACGTGGCGCTCACGGCCGCCTATGTCTCGGTGATCTTCTACCTGGCGAGAAAGGCCGCTGCCGGTGACCTGGCACCGGAGCGGGCGCGACTGGACAACCCCTTCAAACCGGCGGAAGCCTCGGGATGAGCGGCGTGGAACTGACCGGCATGGCCTACTGGCTGCCTCTGGTGTTTGCCTTTCTGATGGCACTGTCCATGCTGGTCTACGTAGTCATGGACGGGTTCGACCTGGGCGTGGGTGCACTGATTGCCGGCGCCGACGACGCGGAAAAGGACACCATGATTGCGTCCATCGGCCCGTTTTGGGATGCCAACGAAACCTGGCTGGTGCTGGGCGTCGGGATCCTGCTGGTCGCCTTTCCCACGGCCCACGGAGTCATCCTGACTTCACTCTACCTGCCGGTGGCGCTGATGCTGTGTGGCCTGATCCTGCGAGGTGTGGCGTTTGATTTCAGGGTCAAAGTCAGAGCTTCCCGCAAGCCACTCTGGAACCGGATTTTCTGGGTGGGTTCGGTGTCCGCCTCGCTGGCCCAGGGCTACATGCTGGGCCTGTACATCACGGGATTCGAGAATGGATTTCGGGAGCACCTGTTTGCCGGTTTTATCGCACTGTGCCTGCTCGCGGGCTACGCGCTGCTCGGCGGGTCATGGCTGATCATGAAGACCGAGGGAGCGCTGCAACGCAAATCCATCATCTGGTCGCGCTGGGCGCTGCTGCTGACGCTACTGGGCGTGGCTGCGGTGTCCCTGGCCACACCGCTGGTAAGCGAACGTATCTTCGAGCGCTGGTTCAGCGGCACGGCCATGCTGATGCTGGCGCCGGTGCCCCTGCTGACCGGGCTGCTGTTTTTCGCCTGCCACCGCAGCCTCGCCCGGCTCAATCTCCGGAGCGGCGACCGGGAGTGGGTGCCGTTTGCGTGCGCGGTGGGGATTTTCGTGGTGTCCTTTGCCGGGCTTGGCTACAGCCTGTTTCCGTACCTGGTGGTGGACCGCATCACCGCATGGGATGCCGCCAGTGCGCCGGAATCCCTGCTGATCATACTGTTCGGAACGCTGTTCACCCTGCCGGCTATCATCGGCTACACCATCTTCAGCTACCGGGTGTTCTGGGGCAAAGCCACCAGCCTGAGTTACGAATAGGGTTCAATACTCTATGAAGTTGAAGATGTACACCACCATCAGCAGCAGCAGTACATAGTTCCGGTAGCCGTTGGATACCTTCACGCTGGTTTCTCCCTTCCCCGTCGGCTGCTGAACGGTTCCGTTCCGGTCAACGCTTGCTGCAGCCGCTGATGGCGATTCCCTTGTAGACAATCAGGCTTCCAGCCCGTCGCTGGGCGCCCCGGCCGGACCTCGAGGCTGGCGCATTGGTCTCGTCCCGCCGGGTGATCACAACCCCGTCAGCGCCCTTTTCCAGGGCAGCGATCTTCAGCCGCTGCAGGGCCAGCTCGTCGCTACCGGGCTTGCCATAGGCATTTTGTACGAAGTTGCCGGCATCCTGCTTCGGCAGGCTGCCGTCGCGGCCGGTGACCGGCCCCAGCGAGGTATGCTGACAGCCCGGGCGGTTGTCGTACACGGTAATCCCGCTCGTATCCCGCGCCATTTCCGAGCTGGCGCAGCCGGTCGCAAGAGCGGTAACCAGGATAACTGTCAGAATCCCGCTGTGCGAAACGGGCAAAGTGAATTCACTCAAAGCCATTCATGAAGATGTCGAACTGCGGCGTCCCCGTGGTGACCTCGAGCCGGACACCCGAGATGCCTTCCACGGTGCAATCCACATTGGAGGGGCAGGCTGGAGACTCACTGGAACAGGGATGAAAACGAAGTGTTGGCCTGGACGATGTCGGGGTTCAGCGGCGCCGTTCCGATCAAACCTCCAGTGTCCCGGTCGCTGGCATCGGGATCGTATTGCAGCAACAGCCCGTACGCGCCCGGCAGCGGGGCGCCTTTTTGAAGTTCCGCGGCAAACCCCGGCATAGCAAGGATCAGGGGTGCAACCAGAAACAGGTAAACCCTGCTCAGACCGGCCGACCGGAAATCATCCAGACTTGGCTGTCTCATTGAACCTCCCTCTCAAACCGGGCTTCATCCTACCTGAATATGGACGGGATGTGGCCGTACCCGCATCCAAGGACCGGTGGGATCCTAAAGCGCTGTTTCAAATAGGTTTTCGTTTTCTTCCGAAATCCTTCCGGGTTTCGTCAGGACTCCCGGACACGGCGCCGGCATTCTTGTAGTCGAACACAGCCCACAGGAGAAAAATCATGATCCGACACATTGGTTTCCTGGCGACCGCAGTCCTGCTGGCGACGCCGTTAATCACAAGTGCCCAGGTGCTGGTAAACCTGGTGGCCACCGAGCCCACGGCCAGCGAACTGGGACCCATCCCGGGCACTCTGCGGCTGTCCCGGGACACCGACCAGGTCTCATCGGACCTGACGGTGGCTCTGGAGGTCTCCGGAACGGCGGATTGCCTGAGCCAGCTGGACTGTATCTTCGACCCGGAGTGGGAGTCGGCCAGCCAGGGTCGGTACCGCTGGACCATTCCGGCCGGGCAGCAGTCCCTGGATATTCGCATTGTTCCGATACCGGACAACCAGGCCGAGGGTGATGAGACCGTTACCTTGAACATCCTGGAAAGCGGCGCGTATGACCGAGGGCCACAACCCATGGATACCGTGGTGGTGGCCGATGATCCGCCCGTGGTCAGCCTCACGGCCGTGGACGGCACCGCCAGCGAAGATGGGTCAGACACCGGCCTGTACCGGCTGATCCGCAGCGGCGGTCTAACCGACGAAGCGCTGGTGGTCGCCCTGGGAATCAGCGGCACTGCGGATTGCATCAACGGCACGGACTGCAGCTTCGACCCCACCTGGGTTTTGGCCAGCAACGGACGCTACCGATGGGAAATTACTGCGGGCGAGCAGGTTCTGGACATCGGCGTTCAAGCCGTATTTGACCAGTTGGAGGAAGGCGACGAATCGGTGACCTTCACCGTTCTTTCCGCAAGCACCTACGAGCTGGCCGCCCAGATCGAAGCGACGGTGACCATCGCCGACTTCGTCGACGATGTGTTTGCCAGTGGATTTGAAGCGGGCGAATTCGGCAAGAGCGGCATCCTGGCATTCGCGCCCTGCGGCAAGCTGGGACCCGGGGACAAGCCTGATAGCCGCTATTTCGACCTTGGCACGACGGTCGTTGATCTAGCCACAGGCCGGCAATGGCTGCGCTGTGGCCCCGCGGGCCGCTATGACTGGGCCAACGGCAGTTGCGTGGAGGACACGACGGCCAGGGCATTTCTGGCGGCCCTGCCGATGAAATTGGCGCTGAATGAGGTCAATCAGGGCCTGGCGGGTTACAACGGCGGATACGGCGACTGGACGTTTCCGGTGTCCGGGTGCCTGGTGCGGACGGCCTGGATCCATCGCGGCCTGCGGTGATGCTCCGGTCCATCAAAGCTGACAGCTCGGACACCAGTAGGTGCTGCGATGGTGGCGACCCATGCGGGTATAGCTGATCTTGTCATCACAGCGCATGCAGGGCAGTCCCGCCCGGCGGTATACCCACAGCCGGCCGGCGCCGTCGGACTCGAAGCGGGTGACCCGCTTGCCGCCGCCCAGGTTGCTGCCGAGCAGCTCGGATGCCTTGCAGTACAGCCGTTCCAGGTCTGAATCGGCCAGCTGTCCAAGCCCGGTTTCCGGCAGGTGCCGGCAAATGAACAGCAATTCGGACTTGTAGACGTTGCCGATGCCGCTGGCCACCCGCTGATCCAGCAGCACGTCGGCCACCGGGGTGTCCGGCTCCAGCATTTGACGGGCCCGGATGGCGATCTGTGCGGGGTCGATATCACCCGCGGTGAGGTCCGGGCCCAGGCGGCTGTCGAGCACGCGCTCGCGAACGCTGGGCGCCGCTACCAGCTCGACTTCCCTGGCATTGAAACAGACGTAGCTGCAGCCGTCGTCGGTATCCAGCACCAGGGACGCCCGGGCGCGTGGTTTGCGCCATGGCTCACCCTGGGGATACCAGTGCCAGGACCCGTGCATGCCGAGGTGGGAGCGCAGCGCGAGCCGATTGTCCAGCTGGATGAACAGGTGTTTGCCCCGGGCGGCAACCTCGGTGATCCGGCTGCCAACGCAGTGGCGGCCCGCATTCCCGGATATGCGCAGGCCGGTCACCTGCCTGGTTTCCAGCCTGGGCTTCAGGAACGCCGCAATCTTGTGGATGGTGTCTCCCTCAGGCATGGGGTCCCGTACCCGGCGCCTGCAGATCGATCAGTCCCCGGTAGTCCGGTGAGTAGCCCGCCTGTTTGAACTGGTCCACCAGGGGCGAATCGACGGCTGCTATGCCGTCGACTTTTTCGATCACCAGCAATCCCCGGGTGGCGCCACGGGGCAGATGCCGCAGGGCCTGCAGGGCGGCGTCCAGGGAGCCTTCTTCGTCCCGGATGCTGGCGGGAAAGGTCTGCAGCCTGCGGCCGCGACTGGCCACGTAGAGGATGGGGCGGCCCCGGGCCAGCAGCACCCAGGCACCGGTGACCCGCCGGGGGCGGGGCTGGTCCGGATTGCCGCATTCCGGCCAGGGCAGCAGGGCGCCATAAGGGTTGGCCGGGTCCATGGCCGCCAGGATCACCACGTCTTCCAGGGTGACCGGCCGGTCGCGCTCCTCCACATCAGGGCGTCCGGCCCGCAGTCGGTCCACCGCGCCAGGTGATGCAAACTGGGCACCCGCAAGGCCCTCGACAAAGTGGCCGCGCCGGACCCGGCCCTGCTCCTCCATTTCCTTGAGTACCCGGTACAGGGCGCTGAAACCGCCGGGAATCTCCTCGGCACTGGCACATTGGCGGCTGACCACGCCGTAGCGCTCCAGCAGCAGCCGCGCCCGGGCCACGGCGCGAACGGTGTCTGGCGTGTCCTGTTGCAGCAGGCTGCTGACCAGGGACCAGCGCCCGCCCGCCATGGTTTCACCGGCACCCCGCCCCGGCTTGCGGCGGCGGGGCCGGGTCCGCGTCAGATCCCTTAGCGGTGCGAAGGTATCGTTGGTGATCTGCCCTGCCCAGACCAGGTCCCACAGGGCGGCCCGCAGCTCCTTGCCGCTGGCCTGCAGGCCGCTTTCGGCAACGGCATCGGTCAGCTCAAACAGGAACGAGGCCCCGCGCAGCTGCAGGTGGTCCAGGACTGCCTGGTGCAGCGGCTCCGGGGCTTCGTAATCGTCGGCAAGGGTGACCAGGGCATTGACCTGGGACCGCAGGTAGATGGCCAGGCGCCCGTCGCGGGCGCCGCTGGCGCCGCGGCCGACCCAGACCACGATGCCCGACGCAGCCAGCATGTCCAGCATATCCAGCCGGAACCCCGGCACCCGCCGGGGCAGCACCACGGTGCTCCACAGGGACCATGGCAGGGCCAGGTCCTGCAACTGGCCAATGACTTCTTCCAGCCGTTCGGGCCCGGCGCGATCGTGCTGCAGACCCTGCCAGCCGGGCAGGAACAGCGCCAGGGCAGCGCCGTCCACCGCCGCCACCTCGTCCCGCAGCCGCGCCAGGTTGCGACGCTTGATCCGGCGCAGGACCTCGGCATCGCACCAGTCCAGTTCAGCGCCGCCTGGACGGATCTCGCCCCGGACCAGGACACCCTGGTGTTCCAGGTTCTGCAGTACCGGTTCAACCTGTGCCAGCCGCAGCTGGAATCGTTCGGCTGGCTGGCGGCTGAGGAACGGACCGTGATGGCGGGCAAAGCGTCTGAGCAGCTGGGGCATGGGATCGGCCACCGGCGACAGGAAGGCGTCCGGCACCCCGGGTGGTATGGCCACGCCCAGTGCGTCCCGGTAAAGCCCGGCGTCCTCGGCGGCGATCCAGCGCGGTTCACCGCCCAGGCGAATCTGGACCGCGCGCCGCTGGGTAACCAGCGTCTCCAGCCAGGCTGCCGGATCCGAAGTGCTGCGCTCGCCCATCTCGTCCGCGCTCAGGTCGCCCAGCCGGCGCAGGACATCGTGCAGCTCGTCGGCATCCCGGGCCCGGCGGTCCTCGGCCAGGTGCTGCAGCTCCGCCTCGATGTCTTCCAGGACCTCGATGTCAATCAGGTCCCGCAGCTCGGCCTGGCCCAGCAGCTCACCCAGCAGCGCCCGGTCAAGGGTCAGGGCCTGGGCTTTGCGCTCGGCCAGGGGTGCGTCCTGTTCGTACAGATAAGCGGCCACGTAGGCGAACACCAGGGAACGGGCAAACGGCGACGCCGAGCGGGTCTCCACGTCGTCCACCGTGATGGCACGGCTGCGTATGTCCCGCAGTACACCCTTGAAGCCTTCCAGGTCGAACACGTCCGCCAAAGCCTGGCGGTAGGTTTCGATCACCATGGGGAAGCTGGGGTACTGTTGGACCGTAGCCAGGAGGTTCTGTGCTTTGAGCCGCTGGGCCCACAGCGGCGAGCGCTGGCCGGGCCGCCGGCGCCGCAGCAGCAGCGAGCGCACCGCGTTTTCCCGGAACAGGCCGGCGAACAACGAGGTGCCCGCGAGCTGGTCGGTGAGCAGCTCTTCGACCTCCTCGGGATCGGGGATCAGCGCCTCCAGGGCCGGCAGCTCCTCCACGTCAGCCAGGCGCAGCACGATGCCGTCGTCGGTGTACATGACCTGCATCTCGAAGCCGCTGGTGTTGCCAAGCAACCGCTGCAGCGCCATGGCCCAGGGCGCGTGGATGCGGGCGCCGAACGGGGTAAGAATGCACACCCGCCAGTCGCCCAGTTCGTCGCGGAAACGTTCGATGACGATGTTGCGGTCCGTGGGCAGGGCCCCGGTGTGGCTCTTCTGCTCGGCCAGGTAGGCCGCCAGGTTGCGGGCGGCAAACTCGTCCAGCGGTGAGTTCTTTTCCAGCCACTCGCGGGCGCGCTCCTCGCTGCGTTTTTCCAGCCGCCGCAGGAATGCGCCGATGGCCCGGCCCAGCTCGATGGGGCGGCCGGGCCCGTCGCCGCGCCAGAACGGCAGGCGCCCGGGTTCGCCGGGGGCCGGGGCCACGATGACCCGGTCCCGGGTAATGCTCTCCACGCGCCAGGTGCTGGCTCCCAGCATGATGTTGTCGCCTGGGCGGGTCTCGAACACCATCTCTTCATCCAGCTCACCCACGCGTGGGCCTTCTTCACCCAGGTGGACGCCGTAGGCGCCGCGGTCGGGTATGGTGCCGGCGTTCATCCTGGCAGCCAGGTCCGCGCCCCGCCGGGGTGACAGGATGTCCTGGCTGCGATCCCAGGACAGCAGCGGCTTCAGGTCCGCGAAATCCGACGAGGGGTAGCGGCCGGAGAGCATGTCCAGCACACCCTCCAGGGCCTGGCGCGACAGCTCCCGGTAGGGCCAGGCCCGGCGGACCGTGGTTTCGATCTGGTCCACGCTCATGGGGGTGCTGCAGCACATGGCGACGATCTGCTGGGACAGCACGTCCAGGGCATTGCTGGGCACCTCGATGGATTCCAGTTCCGCCTGCAGCATCCGCGCAGACACCACCGCGCATTCCAGCAGGTCACCCCGAAACTTGGGAAAGATCTTGCCCTGGCTGACCTCACCCACACCGTGGCCGGCACGGCCCACCCGCTGCAGGCCCCGGGCAACCGACCCCGGAGATTCCACCAGCAGCACCCGGTCCACGGCGCCCATGTCGATGCCCAGCTCCAGCGAGCTGGTGGCGACGATTCCCTTGATTTCGCCGGCTTTGAGGCCCTCCTCGATTTCCGCCCGCTTGTCGTGGGAGATGCTGCCGTGATGGGCCCGCACCAGCTCTTCCTCGGCCAGTTCATTCAGCTTATTGGCCAGCCGCTCGCACAGCCCGCGGCTGTTGACGAACACAATAGTGGCCCGGTTGGTCTGGATTTCGTTCAGCAGCTGGGGATAGATGGACGGCCAGATGCCGCGCTCCGCCTGGGGTGTGCCCACTTCCCGGGAATACAGCTCCCCCAGAATAGAGCCCCCCGCGGGTTTTTCCGGGGCTGGCCGCTGTGTCTGGGGCGGATTCTGCATATCGGGCACCGGCACGCTGACCTGGACCTCGATGGACGGCGGCGCGGAACAGTCCACCAGTTTCACCGCCCGCTGGCCGCCCAGAAAGCTGGCGACCCGGTCCAGGGGTCGCACCGTGGCGGACAGGCCGACCCGCTGGGGGTCCTGGCCGCCGGCGGCCTGCACCAGGTCGGTGACGCGTTCCAGCGACAGCGCCAGGTGGGTGCCGCGTTTGCCGGGTGCCAGGGCGTGGATCTCGTCGATGATGATGGTTTCCACTGTGGCCAGGGTGGCGCTCACCCGGCTGCCCAGGATCAGATACAGGGATTCCGGGGTGGTCACCAGGATTTCGCCCGGCTCTTTGAGCTGTCGCTGGCGTTCCCGCTGGGGGGTGTCGCCCGTGCGGACCGCCAGGCTTGGGGAGCGAAACGGGCTGTCAATGCGCTCGGCCACCCGCCTGATGCCCACCAGCGGCGAGCGCAGGTTGCGCTCGATGTCGTAGACCAGCGCTTTCAGCGGCGAGACGTAGAGCACCCGGACGCCGGGCGGGTTGGCTTCGGTTCGGCCGCCGAGTTCGTTGATGCCGGCAAGGAATGCCGCCAGGGTCTTGCCGCTGCCGGTGGGCGCCACCAGCAGGCAGTGCTCGCCCCGCTGGATGGCCTCCCAGCCGCGTTGCTGCACGGCGGTGGGCTGGTCAAAGTTCTCATCGAACCATTGCTGGGTGGGTGGCAGGAACACGGCGTTCAGGCGAGCTGGTTCAGGTGGATCTGTCTCACCGTGTCGATGGTATCAGCCTCTTCGGGGCCCTTGTCCCTGCGGTAGCGTTTCACCCGGGCAAACCGCAGGGCGAGCCCGGCCGGATACTGGGGGCTGGCCTGGATATCGTTGATGGCGATTTCCGCCACCAGTTCCGGGCGCACGTGGACCACGTGTCCCTCGCGGCCGATTTCCCGGGCCAGCAGCTGCTCCGTCTGCCAGCGCAGCAGCTTGTCGGTCAGCCCTTTGAACGTTTTGCCCAGCATGACAAAGCTGCCGTCGGCCGGGTTCCTGGCGCCCAGGTGCAGGTTCGACAGCCAGCCCTTGCGCCGGCCGCTGCCCCACTCGGCGGCCAGGATGACCAGGTCCAGGGTATGGGTCTGCTTGATTTTCAGCCATTCGGCGCCGCGGTTGCCCGCCATGTACGGGCTGGCCAGGGCCTTGGCCATGATGCCCTCATGGCCCTGCTCCAGGGCCTGGGTCAGGAAGGCACTGGCGGCGGCCGGGTCGGCGGTGACGATCCGCGGGACGCGCATGGTTTCGGGTGCGCCTTCGGCGAGGACCTCGAATCGCTCCAGCGCGGGCCGGTCGATCAGGTCGCTGCCGTCCCAGTGCAGGCAGTCGAACAGGAACAGGCTGAGGGGGAGCTTCTGGCGCATCTCTTCCACCTGGGCCTTGCGGCCGAAGCGGCGCATGGTGAGCTGGAAGGGAAGGGGTCTGCCGTCTTCCCGCAGTGCCATGACCTCGCCGTCCAGGATCAGGGACCGGGCCGGCAGGGCCAGCACTGCCTCGACTACCTCGGGCAGGCTGTCGGTCACTTCGTTCAGCCGGCGGGAGAATATCTTCACCCGCTCCTCGACCCGGTGAATCTGGACCCGGGCCCCGTCCACCTTGTAATCCAGCGCCGCTTCGCCCAGGGCACTCATGGCGCTGGCCATGTCTTCGGCTGGCTGAGCCAGCATGGGTTTCACCGGCGACAGGGTTTCCAGGCGGAACTGGCCCAGGCCGGCGCGGCCGTCGGCCAGGGCCGCCGCGGCCACCGGGGCCGGGTCACCGGCCAGCATCACTGCGCGCCGCACTTCATCTGCCGGGATCTCCGCCGCGTCTGCAACCGCCTCCACCAGAACCCCCTCCAGGGCACCCTGGCGCAGCTCCCCCAGGATCAGCCGCAGCAGGAACTGGCGCTCCGGTTCGGTTGCCCGGGAGAACAGCCGGCCCAGTTCGTCCCGCCGGGCGGCCTGGGACCCCGCGCCATGGATTGCCGCCAGCCGGGAAAAAACGTCATCAACTTCATCCAGTGCCAGTGACGGCTCGACGGCAGCATCACCGCTGGCGGCCTGACGCAGCATGGCCGGGCCCAGGCCGATGCGGCCCTGGGGCAGGTGACCGGTGAGGTAATTCACCAGCAGGCCGCGCAGCGCCGGCGGCGTCAGTCGCAGGCACTCCGCAAGATGGTTTCTCTTGCGCAGGCGGCTGCGGGTGGCGGCCACCTGCTCAGATACGTTGACGACCTGGCTGAGTTGCATGGGCCAAGCCTAGGAAAATACTTGTCAAGCCGCTGCGAAGGGCGGCAGCCAGGTCCCTCAGCTCTTGGGAATGCTGACCGAAGTCGCCTCGATGGCGTACTCAAATCCCGCGGTGAGCGGTTCCTGGGGCGTTTCACCCATGTCCTCGGCCAGGTGCTGCGCCTTTTCCGCGCTCAGTTCCTGACGGGAGAACACGCCCGCCAGCATGACCGATTTGCCGGCCGAATCGGTGGGCACAAAAAAGCCGTAATCCTTGAAGGTGATGCGGGCCATGGCGTCGCCATCCTGGGCGATGAAGAAACAGCCCTTTTTCTGACAGACCTTGGTGATCTGCGTGCTGACCATGACTTCCTGGCCCAGGTAGCGGTCGCTGTGGCCGATCAGCTCGGCAAGCTGCAAAATCTGGTCGGACTCGGGCAGGGGGGATCCGAAGATCTCGTGGGTATCGGTTTCCGCCACGGGCTCGGACAGGCGAACGACCTCGCCGGCCCAGCAGGTGCCGCTGACGATCAGGGTGAAGGTAGTGATCAGGGCCTTGATTGAAACGCGCAAGGTTCTTCTCCGGGAATTGGTTGATTTCGGTATTTTACGCTCGTTTCAGGCCGGCTGGACAGCCCGATAGCGCTGACCCAGAATGGATTCATGAAACACAGACAGATTGATTGCCGCCGCTGCACCGGAACCATGGTGCGCGGCTACATTCCCGACTTTTCCCAGG
Source organism: Lysobacterales bacterium (assembly GCA_030065125.1). Lineage (GTDB taxonomy): Bacteria > Pseudomonadota > Gammaproteobacteria > Xanthomonadales > SZUA-38 > JASJDM01. The sequence continues at coordinate 20,386 of JASJDM010000017.1, forward strand.
CCGCCTACCTGCTGCTGAACTGGCACGAGGGGCACCCCGAGAAGTCCTTCTGGACCACCACCAGGGTAAAGAAGGAACGCGGCATTCCCATCGGCGCCTATCGCTGCCGCAAGTGCGGGCTCATCGAGCTATTCGCTGATTCATCCATGGCCGCCCAATGATGGCCCGGGTGATTGCACCCGGCGCGTGGCTGGCGGCGCTGCTGGGATTTTCATTGTTCGCCACGGCCGAGTCGCTGCCTGGCACCTTCTCCAACCCTGTCATATCCGGATTTGCGCCGGATCCGTCCATCATTCGGGTAGACGATGACTTTTACCTGGTCAATTCCACCTTCGAGGTGTTTCCCGGCATCCCGATTTACCACAGCCGGGACCTGGTCAACTGGCAGCTGATCGGCTACGCCCTGCACGACCCGGAGCAGGTGGACCTGGACACCATCGCCTCGGGGGGCGGCGTACACGCCTCCACCATTCGCTACCACGACGGGGTGTTCTACATCATCACCACCAACGTCAAGAACGGCCAGCCCATCAACTTCATCGTTACCGCAACCGACCCGCGCGGACCCTGGTCCCGGGCCCACGTGCTGGAAGGGGCGCCGGGCATCGATCCGTCGCTCCTGTTCGACGATGGCCGGGTCTGGTACGTGGGAAATCGCGCGCCACCGGATCCCGACTTTGTCGGCCAGGGTGAAATCTGGCTGCAGGAGGTCGACATCGAGCAGATGAAGCTGGTCGGCGAGCGCCATTTCCTGTGGCGGGGATGCTGTGGCGGCCTGTGGGCCGAGGGGCCCCATATCTACAAAAAGGACGGGTATTACTACCTGCTGATCGCCGAGGGAGGCACCAGCTTCAACCATTCCGTGGCGGTGGCGATCAGTCGCGATATCACCGGACCCTACCAAAGCAGCCCGCGCAACCCGGTGCTGACCCATCGCCACCTGAGCAACGACTTTCCCATCTCCGGCGTGGGTCATGCGGACCTGGTGGAACTCAAGGATGGCCGCTGGTACGCCGTGGCCCTGGGCTGGCGGCTGGTGGATGGACGTTACGGCATCCTGGGCCGTGAGACGTTCCTGTTGCCGGTGACATGGGAAACCGAGCCGGAACCCTGGAAAGACCCACGCTATACCTGGCCGGTGTTCAGTCCGGAGACCGGGCGGGTGGAGCTGCAGTTTCCAGCCCCGTTCCCGGAAACCGTCCAGGCTCCCCCGGCCGGGTTTGTCGACACCTTTGACGGGTCCGAACTGGACCTGGAGTGGAATTTCCGCCGGACCCGCAAGGAGCCGTTTCACAGCCTGTCAGAAAAGCCGGGGTTTCTGCAGCTGGCGCTGCAGCCGGGATCCATCGGGGAACGGGCCCAGTACACATTTGCCGGTGTTCGCCAGCGTCACTTCCGATTCCAGGCCAGCACCGTCATGGACTTCACGCCGGGCTCACCGTCAGAAGAAGCAGGCATGACCCTGATGCAGAACGATCGTGGCGTCATGCTGCTGACCCTTTCCGGCGCCGGCGACCAACACCAGCTGACCCTGTACCGATGGCACAACGGCGAAAAGGCAATCCTGGGTGAGCAGGCGGTGGAACCCGGCAGGATTCACCTGCGGATCAAAGGCGATTACCTGCGCTTCGGCTTTGACTACTCCACCAACGGTCAGAGCTGGACACCCCTGGCCAGCGACGTGGACGGCACCTTCCTGTCGCCCTCCGAACTGGAGGGATTCAACTACACCGGCTTGTACCTGGGCCTGTACGCGTCGTCCAACGGCGTCGAAAGCGACAATGCCGCAGCCTTTGACGAGTTCCGCTACGCGCCCCGGCGTGGTGATCGGGATCAGTGGTTTTATCGGTAGCTCCGTGACTCCGTGACTAGGAAAGACCCGAAGGTTTGGGGGGTCAGACAGCGGGCAACGTCGGTACAGTGGGTTAGCTGGAGAGTCGGCGCATCAGTGCCCGATCTGGCGACATTGAACAGAACAAACCGTGGACACAATACATGAGAATACGAGGGTGTAGGGTGCTGACCGCCGCAATTGCGGCGTGGATTTCTGTTGGGCTGGTGACCGTGCCGGTATTGGCTGAGACTGAACGCACGGTCTCGGTGTCCTCGATTGACGACGACAATCCCGATGGCGGCTGCACGTTACGCGAGGCCATAGACATCGCAAACGCTGGCGTGACCGCGGGCCTTGGCTGCAGCGTGGATTCTGAAACCGGGACCGGCAGCCCGATAATCTACCGGATAGTGCTGCCGCCAATGATCTACACGCTGACTGGCAGCGCCGGCGAGGACCAGAATCTCTCGGGTGACCTGGACGTTCAGTCCATGATCATCCTCTCCGGACAAGGCACCGAGGCGACCATACTGGACGGTGGCCAAAGCGATCGACTGTTTCATGTCCTGCTACCGACCGCGTCACTTTCATTGGAAAACCTGACCCTGCGCAATGGCCAGGTGAGCGGAACGGGCGCCAGGGGCGGTGCCATTTACAATGACCGCGGATTTGTCGGAATCCGTGATACCGTCGTCGAAAACAGCCACGCGCTTGGCGAACCATTCAGTACCGTTCACGGAGGGGCGGTACATAACCAGGCGGGAACACTGGAGATCCACGACAGTATCCTTCGGTTAAACAGCACTGACGGCAGCGGGGGAGCGGTATCAAGCTTCGGCAGTTCGATCATAGGGATCGACTCGGTCTCTATCGCCACATCCCAGTTTGTCAGCAACACGGCCGAGAGTCGCGGCGGTGCGCTGTACCTGGCGACCGACACCGGCATCGTCAACATCAGCAAGTCGCTGATTGCGTTCAATTCCGCCGAGGGGTCAGCATTTTCGTATGGCGGCGGCGTCTATCGAAGCAACTTCGGAAACGGGTACGCCGGCGCCCGGCTGACTATTTTGGCGAGCACGATAATCGGCAATCACGCCGACACTGACGGTGGCGGAATCCATGCCGATGTCGCCAACATCGGGAATTCATCGATCCTGGACAACAGCGCCAACGGAGATGGCGGCGGCGCTTACGGAAGCTTCAATCTGTCCAGCAATACGATAATCGGCAATTTTGCCAATCGTGACGGTGGGGGCGTGTTATCCAACGGACCAGGCTCGGTCGTTAGAGGTTCGATTATCGCGGACAATCAGGGCCCCGCGGGGACCGGCTCCGATTGCTCCGGCGTCATCACCAGCGAAGGACACAACCTGGTCGGGGTCAACACGGGTTGTATCGACGCCTTTCCGCCGGGATTGCCCAACGCAAATGACGACTATGTCGGCACGGCGGCGCTCCCTTCCGATCCGGGCGTGGGCCCGCTGACGGGGTCACCAGGTTATCGGCCGGTGCGCTTGGGAAGCCTTGCTATCGACAAAATCCCGGCGGCGGATTGCCGCTTTGTGAGCATGGGCACCAATCCCCTGTTTGCAGACGGGGAGTCGGTAGTGGTCGATCAACGTGATGTCAGCCGAGACTCCTCTTGCGACATCGGCGCGTTTGAGCATTTTCTTGCCATCGACCCACTTGATGGACTGTCGATCAGCGAGAATGGCGGGCAGGCCAGCTTCAGCGTCGCATTGCCATTTCAGCCTTCGATGAGCGTCACTATCCCTGTGGTCTCCACCGATCCAGGATCCGCCACCGTCGATACAACTGAGCTGACCTTTACCGTGGCGCAGTGGGACGACGTCAAGACGGTCACGGTCACCGGCCTGGATGACGACATTGACGAGGAAGATTCAGTCATTGCCGTTCAATTGCTTGTTGTGCAGTCAGGCGACGCAGCCTTCGCTGACGTCGATCCGCCGGACGTTGAGATTACAGTCGTCGATAACGACACTGCCGGTTTGACGGCTTTGTCGTCTGCCGGTCTCGTCACGTCCGAGTGGGGCGTAAACGCACAGTTTGAGGTGGTGCTGGATTCCGAACCTTTGTTCCCCGTCACCATGTCTATTGTGTCCACCAATCCGGATGAGGGGATACCGGACGTGGATCAACTCCTGTTCACAACGGATGCCTGGGACGCGCCGCAACAGATCACGGTGCTTGGCCAGAATGATGATGTGTTTGACGGTGACGTCCCGTACTCCATCGAATTGAGCACAGAGAGCAGCGATCCAAACTACTCAGGGCTGGGCCCGGTTACTGTCGATGTGGTCAACCAGGATGATGTGCTGTTCATCGGCGGGTTCGAGACCTGACACCATCACGAAAAGCGGCCATAGAAATCTATGACCGCTTTTCGTTTAAATGATGTAGTGTCAGCGCCTGGAGTAGTTGATGACGCCCTTCATTTTTATAGAGAACGAAAAATCGGTGACATCGACGAAGCCGGATTCCAGCCCTCCGCCCGAAGCGAACGTGAAGCGGCCGGTTCCCCCGTCTACGAACGTGAATCGATCGATAAAGCCGATAACCGGCGGGCCTGAAAGTCCCATGCCATCGTCGTAAGTACCCTCCAGCACGTCACCATTTGCAGCAATAAGGATCAGAATTCCTTGACCATAGGTCCCGTCCGGGCCTCCCGCATCCACGGTGCCGTAAGAGCAATGTTCGCCAAAGATATAGGAATTGCCGAGATGTGTTGCTGTACCCCAGCCCTCAAATGAGGCCACAAATACCGGAAATTTCCCTGGCGGTGTGTTGGGGCATCGATCGCCGATCACGGGATCGAATCCTAGAACGACTCCGGAAAAGCTGCCCTTGAATGGCCTTTCGGCATTTCCCGCAGCCACTGGTGCAGCGAAAGCCACGGCCACGATGAACAGCGTGAGCAAGATGGCAAACTTCTTCATAACAGCCTCCCAAAACAGACTTGACATGATTCACTTGAGGCTGGAGCGGAGGGAACGCAATTGGGAGTTTCACCTACCGATCATGGGGCCTGGGAGTTGTTGGTTTGAGGAAGGAGACCGTGACTAGGTGGGGTCTCTCATGGCCGCGGAAATTGCTTTCTACGCGATGCCTGAGAACGGAATGAACCAACAATTGGGAAAAGTTACCGCGGAAATTAATCCGCCGACGCGGTAAGTGTCTACAGACGTTGGCCGACGCTACAGCGGGGGGTCAAGCCAAAGCGGCCAATGTGGATTCGATGTAATCGTTGTCCTTGAGTACCGGCGCAATGCCGTCATCCAGGGCAGGCTTGAGCAGCTCAAAACCTGCAAGCTCTTCTACGGCCGGTACGCTCAATCCAGGATCGTGGATGGCATGGACCTGTTGCCTGGCAAGGTTGACCACCGCGGCATAGGCGTTGTCGCAACCCTCGGCGCCCCACTGGGCGGTAGATTCGGCGGTGGTTACAAAATCTCCATCCAGGTCCCAGCTCTGTGCCACCATCGTCGACACCATCGCGCAGATTTCGTGCAGGCTGCCACCAGTCATGAATTCACGGCTGGAGGGTTCGAACTCGTCAAAATAGGCAAGCAGTGCCACGGCACCAATGTTGTGGAGTAAACCGGCAAGAAATGCCTTGTCACCGTCGATCCCCGCACCGTATTCATCTGCAAGCACCCGAGCTGATGCCCCGACCAGGACGCTGTAGCGCCAGATTTCTTTTGCGGTTTTCCTGAGATTGGCGCTCGGGAAATCGAACAGGCCCTTCATTGACAGCCAGGTGATAAGGTCGCCGGCCGGCTTCATCCCCAACCTGACCAAGGCGTCTTTGACCGATCCGATGGTGGTTTGCCCCCCCGACAAGGCGCTGTTTGAGGCCGCCACCACCTTTCCCGCCATGGCAGGGTCCTGTTCCACGTACCGGGCGAGTTCCATGATCGAGGCATCGGGATCGTCAATCAGTTGTCGAACCCGCATGGCCGCCTCAGGAATGCTGGGCACGGGAATCGTACCTTTTTGATAGTCCTCGAAAAGCTTTTTCAGGACATCGGCCTGCATCTCCGCCGCTTCAGCCGCGTTTACGTCGTAACCGTCTTCTTCACTCTTTTCTTCGCAGATCTGGTGAAACAGACGCCTGTCGACCCTGGCAATCCGGCACTCAGTCTGAAAAACGGCCTTCGCCGGGCGTGTGGCGTCAGCAAATATCGGCTGAAACGCCCGCCTGGAGGTGGCGTCAAATTTTTCTCCATCGCCGTCAGCGGTTTGAACCCGGATTTCACCGTCCAGCAGATACACAAACCAGTCTTTTTCCTTGCCCGCGTCCAGTTCGACCCGGTAGGGCAAAACCTCGTTGGTCACTTTTGCCAGCAACTGATTGCGATGGTGATCGCTCAATGAATCAATGGGCTTAAGACGTGCTAAACGGTTACGGCTCATGAGAGTTCCATTCCCTTGTCGTACTACGATCCCTGATCGTATCGGCCAATCTGACTGGTTCTTTAGGACTGGCGTGAGTGCAAACGCGGGCGTAGAACTGTGAGCAGTGGAATCGTTCCGGTGGCGCCCTGAATGTCTGTTCCTGGATTTTCGCGAAACCGAGCGCGCCAGCCTCGATCTGATCCGACACTGACCGCTGGACCGTATTGCCCAATCACCCAGTCACGGAGTGAGCGCAGCGAACGGAATTACCTAATCACGGTACTCTGCACCTAGTCACGGAGTCACGGAGTCACGGAGTCACGGAGCCCCCCTTACGTGAAACACCGTATTCACGTGCCGGCACCGTCCCACCACAATCTCAGCCATGAACAGCAAAATCCGCCTGCCCCTGTTGCTGGGGATTTCCGTATTCGTGGTTGCTGCCTCGGCTGCGGACAAGCAACTGGTGGTCCATATGCACGAGCACTATGGGCTGGTTACCGCAATTCAGAAAGCGGTCATCGCCGGCAATCTGGAAGCCACCAAGGCGCCAGCCCGGCAGCTGGTGGAGCGGCCGGCGCCGCCGGGGCTCGAGGGCAACTGGCAGCCCTTCGACGATGCCATGCGGGCCGCCGCGCAAAAGGCGCTGGACGCCACCAGCCTGGAAAAGGCCGCGGAGGCGACCGCTGAACTGGGCAACTCCTGCGCCAATTGTCACGTGGAGTACGGGGTCGAAGACCAGTTTGAAAAGCAAGCCAAGCCCTCCTTCGACGATGGAGCGGCGGCACACATGCAGCGCCATATGTGGGCCGCGGACCGCATGTGGGAAGGGCTGATCGCGCCGTCCCGCAAGATCTGGAAAAAAGGTGCCAACCAGCTGGTGGAAACGGCGTTGAAGCCCCACGAAATCCATCCAAACGCCAACCGCAACGTTGCCCGGATGGAACGCCTGGTGCACGGCATCGCGGCCAGCGCCACCCGCAAGAAGGACGGTGAAGGCCGGGTTTATTCCTACGGCCAGCTGCTGGCCACCTGCGCCGCCTGCCACCAGGAGCTGGGTATGAGCCCGAGCACCGACTAGGGATCAGCTTCAATCCGGATTGGTCTGGCCTGCCGGGATAAAGGTTTCCAGCAGGCCCGGCACGTCGCCCAGACGCTCGACCAGGAAATCAGCATCCAGCTCGCCCACTGGGCGGCGGGCGTAACCGAAAGTCACCAGCCCGGCGGTTAGCCCGGCAGCCCGGGCCGTTTCCAGGTCTACCTCAGAATCTCCAATCATGACCGCGTCTGCCGCGGCCACGCCCAGCTCCGCCAGGGCCAGCCGCAGCGGCGCCGAATCCGGTTTCCGGCTGGCCGTGGACCCGCCACCGACCACGCTGCCAAAAATCCCGTCCAGCCCCAGTTCCGCCAGCACCTGATCGGTAACGGGCTTGGGCTTGTTGGTGCATACGGCCTGTCGAATCCCCGAACCGTGCAACTGCTCCAGAGTGTCCCGTGCCCCAGGGTAGAGGTGGCTTTCGTCGGTGGGCATGGCGGCGTAGATCTCCAGGAAGCGGGGCATCAGTTCCGCTACCCGCTGCGGGTCCAGACGCTGCCCGACCGCTGCAAAGCCACGCTCGATAAATCGGGCTGCGCCGTCACCGATCATGTTTCTGACCCGATTCTGGTCGACCGCCGGGTGACCCTGCTCGGCCAGCAACCGGGTCAATACCTGGTGCAGGTCCGGCAGTGAGTCGATCAGGGTGCCGTCCAGGTCCCAGACCACTGCCCGGGTGGTGCCCGCTGGCATGGGGTCATCCGGTTTCACGCTGTCTCCCCGAGGAAAACCCAATGGTAGCAGCAGGTTTCACCGCCGATTCACTGGTAAGTCACTTTCCACCTGCGCGGTCCCTGGACGGTCCAGCTTTCCACCCCAACGCTGCCTGATTCCCGCAATTGGCCGCTAACGCATTGAATTAAATGACCTTAACGACTTGGTACGGTAATTGCTTCACGCGTCACATCGATGCGAACAACAGTGATAACCGCATCAACCAACGTGACCGGAGGACCAGGGAAATGATCGAAACCTTTTACGACGTGATGCGCCGCCAGGGCATTACTCGCCGCAGCTTCTTGAAGTACTGCAGCCTGACAGCGTCGGCCATGGGGCTGGGTCCCGCCCTGGCGCCGAAGATCGCCCACGCCATGGAAACGAAGCCGCGCATCCCGGTGCTGTGGCTGCACGGCCTTGAGTGCACCTGCTGTTCCGAGTCGTTCATCCGCTCCGCCCACCCCCTGGTCAAGGACGTGATCCTGTCCATGATCTCCCTGGACTACGACGACACCATCATGGCCTCGGCGGGTCACGAGGCGGAAGCCATCGTCGAGGAAATCGTCGAGAAGCACAAAGGCAACTACATCCTGGCCTGCGAGGGGAATCCCGGGCTGGACGAGGACAAGACCGGCGGCATGTCATGCATCATCGGCGGCAAGCCCTATACCGAGCAGCTGCGCTACGCCGCCAAGGACGCCATGGCCATCATCTCCTGGGGTTCCTGCGCTTCCTGGGGATGCGTCCAGGCGGCCAAACCCAATCCGACCCGGGCCACGCCCATCCACAAGGTGCCTGAACTGGGTAACGCGCCCATTATCAAGGTGCCGGGCTGCCCGCCCATCGCCGAGGTCATGACCGGTGTGGTCACCTACATCCTGACCTTCGGCAAGCTGCCCTCTCTGGACCGCCAGGGTCGGCCGCTGATGTTTTACAGCCAGCGTATTCACGACAAGTGTTACCGGCGGCCGCATTTCGATGCCGGCCAGTTCGTCGAGGCTTTCGACGATGAGTCTGCCCGCAAGGGCTACTGCCTGTACAAGATGGGCTGCAAGGGACCAACCACCTACAACGCCTGTTCAACGGTCCGCTGGAACGGCGGACTGTCCTTCCCGATCCAGGCGGGCCACCCCTGTATCGGTTGTTCTGAAGACGGTTTCTGGGACAAGGGCGCCTTTTACGACCGTCTGACCAGTATCGATGCCTTTGGTGTTGAGTCCAACGCCGACAAGGTGGGCGGCACCGCCGCCGCCGTGGTGGGCGCGGCCACGGCCGTCCACGCCGCCGCCTCGGTAATCAAGCGCGTGCGCCAGAAAGGAGACCAGGAATGACCATCAAGACCACTCCCAACGGATTTACCCTGGACAACGCCGGGCAGCGTGTCGTGGTGGACCCGGTGACCCGGATCGAGGGCCACATGCGGGCCGAGGTGAACATCGACGAAAACAACATGATCACCAACGCCGTCTCCAGCGGCACCATGTGGCGCGGTCTGGAAGTCATTCTGAAGGGCCGCGACCCTCGGGACGCCTGGGCCTTCACCCAGCGCATCTGCGGTGTTTGCACAGGAACCCATGCCTTGACGTCGGTCCGTGCGGTGGAAGATTCTCTGGGAATCTCCATCCCGGAAAACGCCAACTGCATCCGCAATATCATGCAGCTGTCGCTGCAGGTGCATGACCACCTGGTGCATTTCTACCACCTGCACGCGCTGGACTGGGTGAATCCGGTCAACGCGCTGAAAGCGGATCCCAAGGCCACCTCGGCCCTGCAGCAGCAGGTGTCGCCGAGTCATCCGAATTCTTCGCCGGGCTATTTCCGCGATATCCAGAATCGCCTGAAGAAGTTTGTTGAATCGGGCCAGCTGGGTCCGTTCAAGAACGGCTACTGGACCAACCCGGCCTACCTGCTGCCGCCCGAAGCCGACCTGATGGCGGTGACCCACTACCTGGAAGCGCTGGATTTTCAGAAAGAGATCATGAAGACCCGCACCATCTTCGGCGGCAAGGATACCCACCCCAACTGGACCGTGGGTGGCACGCCTTCGCCCATCAACGTGGATGGCGTGGGTGGCGTTGGCGGCCTGAACATGGCAAGTCTGAACCAGGTGCACCAGATTCTGAAGGACTCCAAGACCTTCATTGACAATGTGTACATCCCGGACCTGCTGGCCATTGCCCAGTTCTATAAGGGCTGGCTGTACGGTGGCGGTATCTCCGGTCAGAGCGTCATGGCTTACGGGGATATTCCAGACCGTGCCAACGACTATTCGCCGGAGAACCTGATGATGCCCAGCGGGGCCATCATCAACGGTGACCTCAGCAAAGTTCACGACGTGGACCTGCGTGATCCGGAGCAAATCCGCGAATACGTGCCCCATTCCTGGTACGACTACCCGGATGGTGCGGATGGTCTGCACCCCTGGGATGGCGTGACCGAGCCGAAGTTCGACATCAGCACCGCCAAGGGTGACCGGCATCACATCGAGGAACTGGACGAGGACGCGAAGTATTCCTGGATCAAGGCGCCGCGCTGGCGCGGCCACGCCATGGAGGTGGGTCCGCTGGCCCGCTACGTCATTGGCTATGCCAAGGGCGATAAGGAGATCACCGAGCAGATCAACTTCGTGCTCAAGACCCTGGACGTACCCGTTGACGCGCTGTTCTCGACCCTGGGCCGCACCGCTGCGCGAGGCCTGGAAGCCGCCTGGTGCGCCGACAAGCAGCTGTACTTTTTCGACAAGCTGATGACCAACATCAAGAACGGGGACTCGGCCACCCACAGCGGTGACAAGTGGGATCCCAAGGACTGGCCGGCTGAAAGCAAGGGTGTCGGTTTCACCGAGGCGCCCCGCGGCGCACTCGCGCACTGGGTCAAGATCAAAGACACCAAGATCGACAATTACCAGTGCGTGGTGCCCACCACCTGGAACGGTTCACCGCGTGATGCCGACGGCAACATCGGCGCCTTCGAGGCTGCTCTGATGAACACCAAAGTGGAACGACCCAACGAACCGGTGGAGATCCTGCGCAGCCTGCACAGCTTCGATCCCTGCCTGGCCTGCTCCACCCACGTCATGTCGGAAGACGGCGAAGAACTGGCCAACGTCACCACCAGCCCCATTGGCCTTTAAAGGAGATCTGCAGCATGAACACCAAACTCATGAAAACGACGGGTCTGCTGGCAGGCCTGCTGGCTTCAGCCTCGGCGGCGGCGCACAGCGGCCATCACGGAGGCGAATGGACCAGCAGTCTCGACGCCGGACTGCTGCACCCGCTGACCGGGGCAGACCACCTGCTGGTGCTGCTGGTGCTGGGACTGTGGGCCTGTCGCGGTGGCGGCAGCCTGCGCCCGGCGGGAGTCTTTCTCGGCACCCTGCTGGCCGGAAGTGGGCTTGCGGTGGCTGGGGTGTCCCTGCCCGCCACGGAAACCTTCGTGGCCGCTTCGGTGCTGCTGGCCGGCCTGATGCTGGCGCGCCAGCGCCGGAAGGAACTGCTGGCATCCGCCGCGTTCGGCGCCATGGGCCTGTTCCATGGCCAGGCCCACATGACAGACGTGGCGAGCCAGGCTGAGCCGCTGCTGTTCGCGCTGGGCCTGTTCACGGTCAGCGTGGCGGTCATCGCGGCGTCTCACCAGGTCGGCATCGCACTGCGCGAGTCAGCGCGCTCGGTGGCAGGTTATGCCACCGCCGCCGCGGGCGCCCTGATGCTGCTGGGTGCCTGACGGGGACAGGAGGAACGCACCATGAATACCGAAACCATCACCACCTCGCCCCACAATCAATCGGCGGTTTATGTCTACGAAGCCCCGATGAGGATCTGGCACTGGGTCAACGTGCTGTGTTTCCTGGTCCTTGCGATCACCGGCTGGTTTATCGCCAGCCCGCTGCCCAGCCTGCCCGGAGAAGCCAGTGACCATTTCCTGATGGGGTATATACGGTTTGCCCACTTTGCCGCGGCTTATATCTTCATCATCGGATTTGTTTTCCGGATCTACTGGGCCTTTGTCGGCAACCGGCATTCCAGCGAGCTGTTCGCACCACCCTTCACCAACAAGGCCTGGTGGGGTGGCGTCTGGCACGAGATCAAGTGGTACGCCTTTATCGCCAAGGAACCGCGCAAGTACACCGGCCACAACCCCCTGGCCACCCTGGTCATGCACTTCATGCTGTTGTGGGGCATGGTGTTCATGATGGTCACAGGGCTGGCGCTGTACGGCGAGGGGACCGGCATGGGGACCTGGCAGTATGACCTGTTCAGTTCCTGGGTCATCCCGCTGTTTGGCCAGAGCCAGGACGTGCACACCTGGCATCACCTGGGACTGTGGTACCTGGTCTGCTTCGCCATCATTCATATCTACGTGGCGGTGCGTGAAGACATCATGTCCCGGCAAAGCCTGATCAGCACCATGATCAGCGGCTGGCGCATGTTCAAAGACCACCGGGAGGTCGATGATCACCATTGATTGGTTGTTGAGCTAAGGCAGGAAGCCGGGGTCCTTGGGCCTCGGTTTTTTTGGTATGGGGAACGCTTGCTACGCAAGCTGGGGAACGCGCTTCGCGCTGGGAAACGGCTGCTGGCACAGCCTGGGGAACGGGCGCTATCGCGCCCTGGGAAAAAAAACCTAGCGAGCAAAGCGAGCGTTTCCCAGCACGCGCAGCGTGCGTTCCCCAGACCGCGAAGCGGTCGTTCCCCAGCTTGCGTAGCAAGCGTTCCCCAGCAATCGCGCCCAGCCTCTGATTCCACTCCCACACCGGAAAGTCGCTTTCCACCATGGCGAGCACTCCCCTCGCACTAGTGGAAAGTAACTATGCAAATCTCACCGAGATTGCTCGTATTCTTTCCACGTGCCTGGAGCTGGACGGGACATACCCTGGTTCAGCGCTGAATCATCTCGTTCGTATCGGGCGATCCTTGGCGGAGGGGCTGGGAACACATTATGGAAAACGCGCCGTCCACGCTGATCATCGGAATCGGCAATATATTGTGGGCAGATGAAGGATTTGGTGTGCGGGCGGTGGAAGCCCTGCACCGGCTGTACGAATTCCCCGAAAACGTCACCTTGATGGACGGCGGCACCCAGGGCATCTACCTGGTGCAGCACATCGAGGCCGCCGAAGTCCTCGTTATCCTCGACGCCATCGACTACGGGCTGGAGCCAGGCACGGTCAAGGTGATCGAGGGGGACTCGGTACCCAAGTACCTGGGCGCCAAAAAAGTCAGCCTGCACCAGACCGGCTTCCAGGAAGTTCTGGCCATGGCGGAGATGCTGGGCCGCTACCCGAAGCACGTTCTGCTGGTGGGCGTTCAGCCGGAAGACATTGAGGACTTTGGCGGCAGCCTGCGGGAGAAGACCAAGGCCTGCATCGAGCCGGTGCTGAAGGCCGCTCTGGACTGGCTGGAGATCCTCGGCATTCACGCAAGCCCCAGGTTGGAGCCCCTGCCCGAAAGCCAGTCACTGGCCGGCGGCGAAGTCGGCATCAGTCAATACGAGGCCAGCCGCCCCGAAGCCAGCAAGGCCTGCAGGGTCGGCGATGAGCGGGTGTTGACCCAGGAAGGCCGCACCGTCGGCTACCGCCCGCAGTCGGTGGGACAGGACGCCGTCAGCGTGGATGTTGATCATCGAGGCAAGTATTGATGTGTATCGGAATCCCCATGCAGGTGGTGGAGCCGGGCGACGGATATGCCCTGTGCGAGGGCATGGGTGAGCGGCGCGAGATCAACACCATGCTGGTTGGAGACCAGCCCGTCGGCACCTGGCTGCTGACTTTTTTGGATACCGCCCGGGAAATTCTCAGTGCCGAGGACGCCGAGAAAATCACCGACGCGGTAAAAGCGGTCAACCTGGTGATGCAGGGTGAGACGTCCATCGATCACCTGTTTGCGGACCTCATCGACCGGGAGCCCGAACCCCCGCCCAGCATGCCCACGGCAAAGCACTGACACCACAGGAGGACCATGTGTTTTCACCCGCAGTTCAGTCCATGCTCGACCTACACGGATACCCCGTGGTCGGCCAGGACAACCTGGATGATTTTCTTCAGCAACATGAAGACGTCGTACTGTTTTTTACCGATCTGGCCAAACCCCTGCCGGAAACCGCTGACGTGGCCGTGATCCTGCCGGAGCTGGCCAAGGCTTTCCCAGGCCGGTTTACCGTTGCCGTGGTGGCCCACGATGAGCAGCACAAGCTGCACAAACGCTACCGCTTCAGAACCTGGCCCACCCTGGTGTTTCTGCGCCACGGTCAGTACCTGGGGGCTGTTTCGAAGGTGCAGGATTGGAGTGTTTACCTGCAGGAGATCGAGGCCATTCTCGCCTCGGAACCGTCCGAACCACCCCGGATAACCGCGACCGGCGCTGGCCTGGCCAGTTCCGCCGGTTGACCCGGCGCCGAGGAACTCACCCATGAAGAAGATTGATGTACCCATTGTTGTTCAGCCGGGATCCCAACCGGGCGAGGAAGATGGCGCTGAACTGGATTACCCGGACCTGCCTAAGGAAGTCTGGACCTACGCCATGCCGGTTGTGCCGGAACCCGAGGAGATCGAAGGCCTTGAGCCGGCACTGGCGACCCTGGGGAAACTCCAGCGCGAGCTGACAGCGTACCGCGTCGGCGCGCCGGTGCAGATTCTGGAGCTGGACGACCTGGACGAGGCCAATCTGGACCTGGTCAACCAGGTGTTCGGTCATGGCGAGGTCAGCATCCGCTACGAAGGGTTGACCACGGCACGCATCCAGGAATCCGTACTGGCAGGAGTCTGGCGAGTACAGTACCTGGAGGCCGGCCCCGACGGCCGCGAGCAGGTGGCCCGGGATGTCATCGAAGTGGCGGACATTCCCAGCCTGGTTTCCGCTGGTGTGTTCGATGGCGCGGCGGACAAGGTTTCCTTCCGCCTGGAAGACGTGCCGCCGGGCAACTCGGCGCCGCTGCTGACCGAGATCAACGACAAGCTGGGGGAGCGAGATGCTGGTGATGCGGCCCACGTCATCAACCTGTCCCTGCTGCCTCACACTGAGGAAGATCTGCAGTTTCTGACTGACAAGCTCGGTGACGGCCCCGTGGTTATCCTGTCCCGCGGATACGGCAACTGCCGCATCACGGCCACCGCCACCCGGAATGTCTGGTGGGTGCAGTACTTCAATTCCCAGGACACGCTGATTCTGAACACCATCGAGATTTCACGGGTGCCGGAAGTGGCCTGTGCTGCCCAGGAAGACATTGACGACAGTGCCGAACGCCTGGCGGAAATCCTGGAGGTGTACCAGTGACCACAAACTTCATCCCGGGCTCATACGGGGGCGACCCGACCAAGCTCGACGATGACACCCGGCTGGAGTGCAAGATCTGCTGGCACGTCTACGATCCGGCGGCGGGTGACGAAGTCTGGCAGGTGGCGCCAGGGACCCCGTTCTCGCAATTGCCCGATCACTGGAGCTGTCCTGAGTGTGATGGCGCCAAACACGACTTCATGGTGCTGACGGACTGACCATGTCTGCCCGGGCACCCGACAAGGTGGCAGCCAACCTGGAAGGCGTGTTCTCCAGCATCCAGCAGGAGCGGTTTGCCGACATTCCTATCCTCAACTCAAAGCTGCGGGTCGAGGCCGTGGGATTCCAGCGGTGGCAGGACGGCTGTCTCGGCGTGCTGGTGACACCCTGGTTTATGAACCTCATGCTGCTGCAGGATGAGCCTGGTCCCCTGGAACCGGGCTCCAAGGTGCAGCACGAGCTGCCGTCCGGGACATTCGAGTTCATTGCCGGCGAGGAAGAGGGCATCGGTGCTTACCAGATGTGCTCGCTGTTTTCGCCGGTGTTTGAGTTTGAAGACCAGGACGCTGCGGTGGCTACGGCGGAAGCGGTCATGAACGGGCTGATGCAGGCGGAGGCGGAACCGGAGCATCCGGCCCCGCGGAGCGGCCAGATGAGCCGGCGTGACCTGCTGCGGGGCGTTTTCTCCGGAGGGGCGGCGCAGTCATGAGTGCCGCGGGCTGCCTGGATATCACCATCACCCGCGGCGCGGGCGCAGGTAACCGCGTGGACCTGTCGTCCACCCGCCCGGTCCACGCGTGCCGCGTATTCAAGGAACAGCCCTTCCAGCAGGCCCTGGCGCTGATGCCAAGACTGTTCGCCGTCTGTGCAACGGCCCAGGAAGTGGCTGGCTGGCGAGCGGTGGAGCAGGCCCGCGGAACCGATCCAGAGCCGGCGGTGGAAGCAGGTCGTGAGTTTCTGGTGCAGTTGGAGACGGCCCGGGAACATCTTTGGCGGGTGGTCGTGGATTGGCCGGAGTTCCTGGGAGAACCCGCCCGGCCGGAATATGCCCGGAGAGTACATGCGCTCATGGGTCCGGCGAAGCAGACCTTGAACGAAGGGGGCTGGGGAAGATCCGGCCAGCCGGATCGGGTCATCGACGAATTGTGCGAAATGCTGGATGAATTGGTGTTCCGTCGTCATCCCGGCGCATGGTCCGGGCTCGATGACTTGGAGCGCCTGCAACGGTGGTGGCAGCAGACCCCAACGGTGGCAGCACGGCTGCTGCGAAGCGTCAGCGAAAACGGCTGGGAAAGGGCGGGTGCGGCGGAGACGTGCTTTCTGCCGGATCTGGACTGGCGGGACCTCAACCAGAAGCTGCGCTCCGAACGCGGAGACCGTTTCGTGGAACAGCCCCGCTGGCAGCAGGGCGCCTGTGAAACCACGCCCCTGGCGCGGCAACGGCACACCCCGTTGATGCAGTCACTGCTGGCTGAGTACGGCGCTGGCCTGCTGACCCGGCTTGCCGCCCAGCTGCAGGAACTGGCCCGCACGCCGGAAGTGCTGCGCGCCCTGGTGGGGGGATTCGCGGCGGAAGCAGATTGGCCCGGCGGAATCCGCAGTTCCTGCGGCGACGGTTGCGGCATCAGCCAGGTGGAAGCGGCCCGGGGGCGACTGATTCACCGGGTTGAGCTGGATGGGGAGAAGGTGCGCCGTTACCAGATCGTGGCGCCCACCGAGTGGAATTTTCACCCTGATGGCGTGGTGTCCGGTGCTTTGCGGACCCTGGCGGGTGAAACCGATGATGACGTCAGGCAGCAGGCCGACCTGCTGGTAACCGCCATCGATCCCTGCGTGGATTATCGGCTGGAGGTGCACTGATGCATGAGCTGTCCCTGTGCGAAGGCGTGCTGCAGATCCTGCAGAACAGTGCCCGTGAGCAGGGTTTCCAACGGGTCAAACGGGTCTGGCTGGAAATCGGTGGTCTGTCCGGCGTGGAGCCCGATGCCATGCGCTTCAATTTTGACGCGGTCACCCGGGGCACCCTGGCGGACCACGCCGGGCTGGAGATTATTGACGTGCCGGGGCAGGCCTGGTGCATGCCCTGCGGCAAGACGGTGCCGGTGGAGAACCGGTTTGATCCCTGTCCCACCTGCGGCAGCTACCAACTGCAGGTGGTGAGCGGAGAGGAAATGAGAGTCAAGGAACTGGAGGTGGAATGATGTGTACGGTATGCGGTTGCGGTGAAGGCGAAACCGTGGTGGAAGGTCACAGCCATACCCACAAGCACGAACAGGGGCATGGTCACGAGCATGCTCATGCCCACGACCATGCTCATCATCATCACGATCACCATCATGACTACGGCCAGGGGCCGGCCCATGCTCATGCCCCGGGTATGAGCCAGGCGCGCATGGTGCAGATCGAACAGGACATCCTGAGCAAGAACAACGAGTACGCGGCGGCCAACCGTACCCGGTTCACCCGGGCGGGCATACTGGCCCTGAACCTGGTGTCCAGCCCGGGTGCCGGCAAGACCACGCTGCTCACGCGGACCATTGCGGACCTTTCCGGCGACCTGGCCATGTCGGTCATCGAGGGAGATCAGCAGACCGCCAACGATGCCCAGCGCATTCGCGAAACCGGGGTCAAGGCGATCCAGATCAATACCGGCAAGGGCTGTCACCTGGACGGGCACATGGTGGGCCACGCCCTGGACACGCTGGGCCCGGATGACAACAGCGTGGTGTTCATCGAAAACGTCGGCAACCTGGTATGCCCGGCGGCCTTCGACCTGGGAGAAGCTCACAAGGTGGTGATCCTTTCGGTCACCGAGGGTGAAGACAAACCCCTCAAGTACCCCGACATGTTCCACGCATCAGACCTGATGGTACTGACCAAGACGGACCTGCTGCCTTACCTGGACTTCGACGTGGCCCAGTGCATCGAATACGCGCGCCGGGTCAATCCAGGCATCAAGGTGTTGCAGCTGTCGTCCACCAGCGGCGAAGGCATGGACGGCTGGTACCAGTGGATCAAGGCGGCACGCCAGCTGGCGTCCATTGGCAACTGAATCAAGGAAACCAGAGCAAAAGGAAACCAGACATGTGCCTTGCCATTCCAGCTGAAGTGGTCAGCGTGAATGAAGCTTCGGATACGGCCATCGTATCCCTGGGCGAAGTGAAGAAAGAGATCTCGCTGGCCCTGGTGGAGGACGTGATGCCGGGCGAGTTTGTGCTGATCCATGTGGGTTACGCGCTCAACAAGGTCAGCCAGGAGGAAGCTGAGCGAACCCTCGCGCTGTTCGCCGAGGCTGGGTTGACCGGGGACGAACAGCCATGAAGTACATCGAGGAGTTCCGCCAGCAGGACCTGGCACGGAACCTGGCCGCGGCCATTCTTCAGGCGGCCGACACCGATCGTGATTACAAGCTGATGGAATTCTGCGGCGGACACACCCACGCCATCTTCCGCTACGGCATCCAGGACCTGATGCCCGACAACGTCAGTTTCGTGCACGGGCCGGGCTGCCCGGTGTGTGTGCTGCCTGTCGGCCGCATCGACAACGCCATTGCCATGGCCCTGGATCACGACGTGATTCTGTGCATCTACGGCGACCTGCTGCGGGTGCCTGCCAGCGGTCGCAAGAGCCTGCTCAAGATCAAGGCTTCGGGTGCGGACGTCCGAATGGTGTACTCCACTCAGGACGCCCTCAAAGTCGCCCGCGACAACCCGGATCGGGAAGTGGTGTTTTTCGCCATCGGATTCGAGACCACCACGCCACCCACCGCCGTGGCCATCAAACAGGCTCACGCTGAGGACCTGAAAAACTTCAGCGTGTTCTGCAACCACGTGCTCACCCCGGCGGCTATCCAGAACATCCTGGAATCGCCGGAGGTGCGGGACATCGGATCGGTGCGCATCGACGGCTTTTTCGGGCCGTCCCACGTCAGTTCCATCATCGGCAGCCGGCCCTATGAGTTTTTTGCTGAGGAGTTCCAGCGGCCAGTGGTCATTGCCGGCTTTGAACCCCTGGACGTGATGCAGTCGGCCCTGATGCTGATTCGCCAGCTCAACGAGGGACGTCACGAAGTAGAAAACGAGTACACCCGGGTGGTCACCCGGGACGGAAACCTCAAGGCCCAGGCCCTGGTGGCCGAGGTATTTGAGCTGCGCCGGGCGTTTGAATGGCGCGGCCTGGGGCTGGTGCCTTACAGCGCCCTGCAGATCAAGCGGGAGTATGCCCACCTGGACGCGGAGCAGCGGTTTGACGTTCCAGCCATCAGCGCGTCCGACGTCAAGGGCTGTGAATGCCCCCGCATCCTGCGCGGCGCGGCCCGGCCGACGGACTGCAAGCTGTTCGGGGTGGTGTGCACGCCGGATAACCCCATGGGCTCCTGTATGGTGTCCTCGGAAGGCGCCTGCGCGGCTTACTGGAGTTACGGCCGGTTTCGCCAGCCGGCACCGGAAGCTGGACTTGAAGACAGCGAGGAGGCCGTCGCATGAGCGCAGTTGCCAGGCCGGCTCCCAAACGGTTTCCGATCAGGCTGGACCTGAAGCGGGGCGCGGTGGACATGACCCACGGGAGCGGCGGGCGCGCCATGGCCCAGTTGATCGAGGAGTTGTTTGTCCATCACCTGGACAATGAACTGCTGCGGCAGGGCAACGACCAGGCCTGCTTCCAGGTATCCGAAGGACGCATGGTGATGAGCACGGATGGTCATGTAATTTCGCCGCTGTTTTTCCCGGGCGGCGACATCGGATCACTGGCCGTGCACGGCACCGTCAACGATGTGGCCATGTCGGGCGCCCGGCCTCTCTACCTGTCGGCCGGGTTCATCCTGGAAGAGGGTTTTCCCCTGGCCGATCTGCAGCGCATTGTCGTCAGCATGGCCAAAGCCGCCAGCGCGGCCGGGGTGTCTGTCGTGACCGGGGACACCAAGGTGGTGGAGCGAGGCAAAGGCGACGGCATCTTCATTACCACCACCGGCGTGGGTGTGGTACCTCCCGGGGTGGAGGTCTCCGGTGATCGCGCCCGGCCGGGTGACGCGGTGCTGGTCAGCGGCAGCCTGGGTGACCACGGGGTCACCATCATGTCCAGCCGTGAGAACCTGGAATTTGAAACCACCCTGCAATCGGATTCCGCCGCACTGAACGGCCTGGTGGACGATATGATCGCCGCCTGTCCCGGCATCCGCTGCCTGCGGGACCCGACCCGGGGTGGCCTGGCCACAACCCTCAATGAGCTGGCCGGCCAGTCCGGCGTGGGCATGCGGCTACGCGAAGACGCCATCCCGGTGAAGCCGGCGGTGACCGCGGCCTGTGAACTGCTTGGGCTGGATCCGCTGTACGTGGCCAACGAAGGCAAGCTGGTTTGCATCTGCGATCCGGCTGACGCCGAGCTCCTGCTCGCTGTGATGCAGGCCCATCCCAGGGGCCAGGACGCTGCCATGATCGGCGAGGTGGTGGCGGATGAGCACGGCTTTGTGCAGATGGACACCAGCTTTGGCGGCAGCCGCATGCTGGACTGGCTCACCGGCGAACAGCTGCCCAGGATCTGTTGAGAGAGTCATGCGGATCCTGCTGCTATGCCACTCCTTCAACAGCCTCAGCCAGCGGCTGTTCGTGCTGCTGGGCGAGCTGGGTCATGAGCTGTCCGTGGAGTTTGACGTCAACGACGGGGTGACCCTGGAAGCGGTCGAGCTGTTCCAGCCCGACCTGGTGGTGGCGCCGTTTCTCAAACGCGCCATCCCGGAGGCGGTCTGGAGCCGCTACACCTGCCTGGTTGTGCACCCCGGCATCGTGGGGGACCGCGGCCCGTCGGCCCTGGACTGGGCCATACTCAACGGCGAGCGCCGCTGGGGGGTGACCGTGCTGCAGGCCAATGCCGAGATGGATGGCGGTGATATCTGGGCCACACATGAATTTGACATGCGTGATGCCTCCAAGGCCAGCCTTTACCGCAACGAGGTGACCGACGCCGCAGCGTCAGCGGTGGTGGAGGCCATCGAGAAAATCCAGTCGGGCAGTTTCCGGCCGACTCCGCTGGATCCGGCGCGGGCGCGCGGGATCAAGCGCCCGCTGGTGACTCAGCAGGACCGCGCTATCGACTGGCAGCGGGACGACACCGCCATGGTGTTGAAAAAAATTCGCAGCGCTGACGGCTTCCCGGGTCTGCGCGACGAGATCGCGGGCCGTGAAGTGTTTCTGTACGACGCCAGCCCGGCGCCGGGATGGTCCGGAGAGCCTGGCCTGCTGCTGGCCCGCAGCGGCGGTGCGGTGTGCCGCGCCACGGTCGATGGCGCTGTTTGGATCGGGCACCTGAAAGACAAGGGCTCGGTTCATCCCTTCAAGCTGCCCGCCACCCAGGTGCTGGCGGGCCCGGCAGGCGAACTTCCCCAGGTGTCCACCTCGGCCGAATTCGGCTGCGGGGTCATTCGCTATGAAGAAAAGGACCAGGTCGGTTACCTGCATTTTCCGTTCTACAACGGCGCCATGAGCACACGCCAGTGTGAAAGCCTGCGTCGCGCTTTCCTCGCCGCCCGAGGGCGCGACACCCGGGTGATCGTGCTGATGGGTGGGCCGGATTTCTGGTCCAACGGCATGCATCTGAACGTTATCGAGGCGGCGTCCAGCGCGGCTGACGAATCCTGGCGCAACATTAACGCCATCGATGACCTGGCCCGGGAGATCATCCAGACTACGTCCCACCTGACTGTTTCGGCCCTGCGTGGCAATGCCGGTGCCGGGGGGGTGTTCCTTGCCCGGGCGGCCGACCGGGTTATCGCCAGGCAGGGGGTCATCCTCAATCCCCACTACAAGGACATGGGCAACCTGTACGGATCCGAGTACTGGACCTACCTGCTGCCTCGCTGCGCCGGTCAGGAACAGGCAGACCGGATTGCCCGGGCCCGGTTGCCCATGGGAGTCCGGGAAGGCCAGTCCCGGGGGCTGGTGGACGAATGGTTTGACCAGGACGCCCGACAGTTTGAACGGACCATTGTCGAGCAGGCCGGCGCCCTGGCGGATGCGCCGGACTTTGCCGAGCGCCTGCAGGAGAAAGCCCGTCGGCGGAGACGGGACGAAGCAGAAAAGCCGCTCAGCGCCTATCGGGACGAGGAGCTGGCCCGCATGAAACTGAATTTTTACGGGTTCGATCCCAGTTACCACGTCGCCCGCTATAACTTTGTCTACAAGGTGCCCAAATCACGTACGCCGCTGACCATTGCCCGTCACCGGCGGTCGGACAGCGAGACGGCACTGAGGAATGTCTCATGAGCACATTACCCACCGTACTGATCCTCGATGACGAGGTTCGCAGCCTGGAGTCCATGCAGCGGATCCTGCAGGACGACTTCGAAATTCTGACCGCCAGCAGCGCCGCTGAGGCGGAGCAGTTGTTGGAGAAGGAATGGGTGCAGATCATCCTGTGCGATCAGCGCATGCCGGACATCACCGGGGTGGAATTCCTCAAGCAGGTCCGGGAGCAATGGCCCGATGTGATCCGCATGATCATTTCCGGCTACACCGACAGCGAGGACATTATCGACGCGGTCAACGACGCGGGAATCTACCAGTACATCACCAAGCCGTGGAACCCGGAGCAGCTGATCCTGACTCTGCGCAACGCGGCTCACCTGTTTCAGCTGAATCGCCAGAACGAGCTGCTGTCGGTGGAGCTGAAACTGTCGCCCCGGAAGCTGGAAGAGGACGTCACCGACAAGCGCGAGCGGCTGCGCAGCCACTACAGCGAAGACGACGGTATCGTGCGCGCCGAAGACAGCTGCTTGAACGAGGTCTGCGCCAGCCTCCGGCAGGTCTCACCCTTCGACGTCTCCGTGCTGCTCACGGGAGAATCCGGGACCGGCAAGGAGCTGGCCGCCAGGGCGCTCCACTACAACAGCCTGCGCTGGGAGAATCCGTTCGTGGTGGAAAACTGCGCCGCGCTGCCGGACGAGCTGCTGGAAAGCGAGCTGTTTGGCTACAAGCGGGGCGCCTTCACCGGGGCCACCGAGGACCGCACCGGGTTGTTCGAACGGGCCGCAGGCGGAACCGTTTTCCTGGACGAAATCGGCGAGGTCTCCCCGGCCTTCCAGGTCAAACTGCTCAGAGTGCTGCAGGAGGGCGAGATCCGGCCTCTGGGCAGCGGCCGCACCCGCAAGGTAGACGTTCGCGTCATCGCGGCCACCAACCGGGACCTGGAGGCTGACGTCAGGGAAGGCCGCTTCCGCGAGGACCTTTACTACCGGCTGGCCGGCGTCACCATCTGCATGCCGCCGCTGCGCGACCGGCTGGGGGACATTCCGGTACTGGCCCGGGCGCTGCTGCACCAGGCCACCCACGCCCTGGGTAAACCGGCCACGGACTTCACCGATGAGGCGCTGGTCTGCCTGCAGCAGTATCACTGGCCCGGCAACGTGCGGGAGCTGCAGAACGAAATCCAGCACATGCTGATCCTGGTCGACGGCGGCACCCTGGGGGCCGACCTGATTTCTCCGCGTGTGCTGCGCGCCGCCCCCCAGGAATCGGAGTCCATGCTCGATGCCATCGCCGGTGCCCAGGGGCCTTTGAAGACACGCATTGAATCGGTAGAAGCCAGCATTCTCCGAGAAACCCTGATCCGCAACCGCTGGAACAAGAGCCGTGCCGCGAAGGAGCTGGGACTGTCCCGGGTCGGGCTGCGCAGCAAGCTGGAGCGCTACGGGCTGGAGCGAATCGAGCAGCTGGACACCGGTGACGCCCGGGAGGCCACGGCCTGAGGCGCATCATGAGCGGAGCGGAATCCAACCTTTCCCGGGACCAGGAGGTGACCCTCCAGTCCGTCCCGGAAAATACCTGGATCGAGGTGATCCAGAAGATGGAATCGGTGTACTCCGACCTGGTGGAAACCCAGATCAAGGAAGAGCAGAAGAACGCTGAGCTGGAGGAAGCCCAGCGCTTCATCCGCAGCGTATTGACCTCCATGACCGACGTACTGGTGGTGAGCGATCTTCGCGGGCGTATCCAGCAGGTCAACCGGGCGCTCGAGGTGACCACCGGCCGGCCGGCCGGGCAGCTGCTGGGGCGGCCGCTGGCCAGCCTGTTCGCCGACGAATTCGCGGATAAAGTTGAATCGTTCCTGGGCCCCCAGGAATGCGAGTCACTGATCGACTGCGAGGTGGGACTGAAAACCCGGGACGGCGGCACCGTGCCCCTGGCCATGAACTGCTCCAACCGCTATGACGCTGACAACCGACGGGTGGGGACCGTGCTGCTGGGCCGTCCCATTGGTGAACTTCGCCTGGCGTACGACGATCTCCATCGTACCCACCAGGAGCTCAAGGAAGCCCAGGCCCAGCTGGTGCAGTCAGAAAAAATGGCGTCCCTGGGACGTCTGGTGGCGGGTGTCGCCCATGAACTGAATAACCCCATCAGTTTCGTGTTTGGCAACATGCGGGCCCTGCAGCAGTATGGCGAGCGCATCAACCGGTTCCTTGGGGCCGTGGATGATCAGCTGCCGCCGGAAGAGCTGGCCAGGTTGCGCGAGATCGAAAAAATCGATCGCATCATGGCGGATATGGATTCCCTGATCGAAGGTACGTTGGAGGGTGCCGAGCGGGTTCGGGACATCGTCCAGGACCTGCGTCGTTATTCCACCCAGCAGACCGAGGCGGTCTGCCGCTTCGACCTGGCGGAGTCCGTGCGCAAAGGGGTGCGCTGGGTGCTGAAGGCCTGCCGGGTCAAGCCGGAAGTCGCATTTGACATGCCCGAGTCCGTGATGATCAGCGGGCGCCAGGGCCATGTGCACCAGATCCTGATCAACCTGGTGCAGAACGCCGTGGACGTGATGGAGGGTCAGCAGAAGCTGCAGATCGATATCGCCTGTGACCAGGGTTCTGAACGGGTCCGGGTCACCGTGCGCGATCACGGGCCCGGCATTCCGGAGCAGCACTTCACGCGCCTGTTTGATCCGTTTTTCACCACCAAGCCGGTGGGTAAAGGGACCGGTCTTGGCCTGTCCATCTGTTATCGCCTGGCAACGGATCACGGTGGCGACCTGACCGCCCGCAATCACCCCGACGGCGGCGCCGAATTCAGCCTGGTGCTGCCGGTGGAGTACATGGATCGTGGCTGAAATCCCGTCGGCCAATGGTCTGTTGAACCTGCTGTGGCTGCAGTCCGGCGGCTGCGGTGGCTGCAGCCTGTCGCTGCTGGGCGCCGAATCGCCGGATCTCCTCACCAGCCTGGAGGCGGCTGGCATTCGCCTGCTGTGGCACCCCAGCCTGAGCGAAGCCAGCGGCCAGGAGTTCCGGGCGTTGCTGGAGCGGCTGAAAAGCGGCGACCAGAAGCTGGACATCCTGTGCGTGGAAGGGTCCGCCGTAACCGGGCCCGACGGCAGCGGCCGGTTTCACATGATGGCCGGCTCCGACCAGCCCATGATGCGGTGGATCGAGGACCTGGCCGCCGTGGCGGGACAGGTCTTTGCCGTGGGCAGCTGCGCGGCTTACGGCGGCATCACGGCGGCCGGTTCCAATCCCAGCGAAGCCCGGGGCCTGCAGTTTGACGGCGACCGCCGGGGCGGCCTGCTGGGGGCCGACTTCAGCGGCAGGTCGGGCGCTCCGGTCATCAACATCGCGGGTTGTCCGGTGCACCCCAACTGGGTGACCGAGTCTCTGATGCAGTCAGCATCCGGTGAGCTGACCGAGGACCAGCTGGATGACCTGGGTCGGCCCCGCAGCTACGCCGATCACCTGGTCCATCACGGTTGCCCGCGCAACGAGTTCTACGAGTTCAAGGCCAGCGCTGAGAAACCCTCCGACCTGGGCTGCATGATGGAACACATGGGCTGCCTGGGCACCCAGGCCCACGGTGACTGCAACACGCGGCTATGGAACGGCGAGGGCTCCTGCCTGCGCGGCGGATTCGCCTGCATCAACTGCACCGCACCGGGGTTCGAGGAGCCGGGACACGCCTTTCACCAGACTCCCAAGATCGCCGGCATCCCGGTGGGGCTGCCCACCGACATGCCCAAGGCCTGGTTCGTGGCGCTGGCGTCCCTGTCCAAGGCGGCGACCCCCAAACGGCTGCGGGAAAATGCCGTGTCGGACCACATCAAGGTGGCGCCAAGGAGTCGGGAGCCCGGGGATACATGAGCCGGCGCATCGTTGGTCCTTTCAACCGGGTGGAAGGCGATCTGGAGGTTCACCTGGACATCCAGTCCGGACAGGTGGCTGACGCCCGGGTGGTGTCACCGCTGTATCGCGGGTTCGAACAGATCCTCAGCGGCAAGAATCCCCGGGACGCCCTGGTTTACACACCACGCATCTGCGGCATCTGTTCCGTGGCCCAGTCAGCCGCGGCGGCTGCGGCCCTGGCCGATGCTCAGGGCCTGGCCATGCCGCCCAATGGCCGGCTGGCCACCAACCTGGTCATGGCCACCGAGAATGTGGCTGACCACCTGACCCACTTTTACCTGTTTTTCATGCCGGACTTTGCCCGAGACATTTACTCCTCTGAACCCTGGTTCGAAGATGCCGCGGCCCGATTCAAAGCGGTGTCGGGCACCTCCGCCTCCCAGGTACTTCCCCCCCGGGCCGAGTTCATGCACCTGATGGGCCTGCTGGCCGGCAAGTGGCCTCACAGCCTGGCGATTCAGCCCGGCGGCATCACCCGCTCCATTGAGGTGGGCGAAAAGTCCCGCATGGTGTCCATCCTGTTCGGGTTCCGCCGGTTCCTGGAAGAGGTGCTGTTCGGTGACACCCTGGAGAACATCGCCGCACTGGATTCTGCGGATTCACTGCAAAGGTGGTTCGAGCAACAGCCCCCGGAAAGGGGCGACTTTCGCCGGTTTTTGCGATTGGCCCGGGAACTGGGTCTCGATGCACTGGGCCGGGGGCCGGACCGGTTCATGAGTTACGGCGTTTACCCTGACCTTGAACAACCCCTGTTCAAGGCCGGCGTCTGGTCCGCTGATGAAAGCCATGCCGTGGATGCCCGGACAATTGCTGAGGACCTGAGCCACAGCTGGATGGCCTCACGCGGTCAGCCGCTGCACCCCTACGACGGCATCACCCGGCCCGACGCCGATGCGGAGGGTGCCTATACCTGGTGCAAGGCGCCGCGGCTGGATGGGGAAGTGGTCGAGGTTGGCGCCCTGGCCCGCCAGGTGATCGACGGCCATCCCCTGGCATTGTCCCTGGTGAGGGAAAGCGGCGGCAACGTGCGTAACCGGGTGGTGGCGCGCCTGCTGGAGATCGCCCGGGTGGTGATGGCCATGGAGGGCTGGGTCAGGGCGATCCGGCCCGGAGACGCCTTCTGCACCCAGGCCGAGCTGCCCGGGGATTGCAGCGGCTGCGGCATGATCGAGGCCGCCCGGGGCAGTCTGGGCCACTGGCTCAAAATCCGGGACGGGCGGATCGACAACTATCAGATCATTTCTCCCACTACCTGGAATTTTTCGCCGCGGGATCAGCGGCAGGTCCCGGGCGCCCTGGAGCAGGCTCTGGTCGGGGCGCCGGTCCGGGTGGGCGAGGAAGAGCCGGTGACGGTGCAGCACATCGTCCGCTCATTCGACCCCTGCATGGTGTGCACGGTGCACTGAATGCGCGCCGAGCGGATCAGGGTGACCGGGGTGGTCCAGGGCGTAGGATTCCGCCCCACGGTCTGGCGCCTGGCGGGTGATTGCGGCATCGTGGGAGAAGTGCTCAACGACGCCGAGGGAGTGCTGATCCACGCCTGGGGCGAGCCCGGCGCTATCGACGAATTCTGCCGCCGGATACGTGATGAGCCACCACCTCTGGCCACGATTCGTGACCTGGAGCGGCGGCCCGTGGACCGGCCGGGATCAGCGCCAGCGGATTTCCAGATCGTCGCCAGCGCGGCCGGCGCGGTGCGCACCGAGGTGGCGGCCGACGCGGCGACCTGTGCGGCCTGCGTCGACGATATCCGGGACCCCGGCAACCGGCGGTTCCGCTATCCGTTTACCAACTGCACCCACTGCGGCCCACGGCTGTCCATCATCAGGTCCATTCCCTACGACCGGGCGACCACCAGCATGGCGGAGTT
Organism: Lysobacterales bacterium; assembly: GCA_030065125.1. Lineage (GTDB taxonomy): Bacteria > Pseudomonadota > Gammaproteobacteria > Xanthomonadales > SZUA-38 > JASJDM01. Next base: position 48,742 of record JASJDM010000017.1, read on the forward strand.
TGTCATGTGCGGGGACTGCCAGTCGGAATATGAGGACCCGGCAGACCGGCGGTTCCATGCACAGCCCAACGCCTGCCCGGTATGCGGCCCCCGGGTCTGGCTGGAAAGCGCCGACGGGGATCGGCTCAAAAGGCCGGAGGATGGTGACTGGGTTCTGCAGGCTGCCCGCCTGATCGGCCAGGGCCACATTGTCGCGGTCAAGGGCATCGGTGGATTCCACCTGGCCTGCGACGCCTCCAGCGACGCGGCGGTGGACCGGCTGCGCCAGCGCAAGCACCGGTACCAGAAAGCGCTGGCCATGATGGGGCGGGACCTGGACATGGTGGAACGCTACGTTTCCATCAACGATGCGGAGCGGGCGGCCCTGCAGGATCGCTCGGGACCCATCGTGGTGATGGCACGGAAGGCCGGCGCGGATGAACTGGCCCGGGGCATCGCGCCGGGCCAGAACACCCTGGGCTTCATGCTGCCGTACACGCCGCTGCATCACCTGCTGATGGCGTCCGTGTCCGCGCCCATTGTGTTGACTTCCGGCAACCGCAGCGACGAGCCCCAGGTGATTGACAACGATGAGGCCCGGGCGGGCCTGGCGGACATCGCCGATTTCTTCCTGATGCACGATCGCGACATCGTCAATCGCCTGGATGACTCCGTGCTGCGCTTTGCCGACGGTCAGCTGCGTTTCCTGCGCCGGGCCCGGGGATACGCGCCCCAGGCGGTGCCGTTGCCCGGTGGTCTGGAGCAGGCCGACGGTATCCTGGCCATGGGCGCGGAACTGAAGAACACCTTCTGTCTGGTCAAGCAGGGAAAGGCGGTGGTGTCCCAGCATATTGGCGACATGGAGCAGGGAGAGTCGACGCGGGATTTCCTGCGCAATATCGACCTGTACCGGGAACTGTTCGAGTTGGAGGCCCGCAGTGTGGCGGTAGACCGGCACCCGGAATACATTCCCACCAAGATCGGCCAGCAGCAGGCCGTCGCGGACGGCCTGGTAGAGGTGCAGCACCATCACGCCCATATCGCCGGGTGCATGGCCGAGCACGGCTGGGCCCTGGATCGGGGCCCGGTGCTGGGCATTGCCCTGGACGGACTGGGTTACGGCGAAGACCAGACCATCTGGGGAGGTGAGTTCCTGCGTGCCGACTACAGGGGATTCCAGCGTCTGGGGCGGTTTCTGCCGGTGGCCATGCCCGGCGGTACCCGGGCCATCCTGGAACCCTGGCGCAACGCCTGGGCCCACCTGGACGCGGCCCTGGGATGGGACGCGGTTACCGAGCGTTTCGGCGAACTGGACTGCATCAGGTTCCTGCAGTCCATGCCCCTGGGCAACCTGGCCCGGATGGTGGAGCGCAAACTCAACAGCCCGGTGGCGTCCTCCTGCGGCCGGTTGTTTGACGCGGCCGCGGCACTGCTCGGCGTCTGTCCCAGTTCTGTGGCCCACGAGGGGCAGGCGGCGGTGGAACTGGAGGCCCTGGCCAGTGCGGCGCGGGACCCGGCGGATCGGGGCTATCCTGTCGCGCTGTCCCGGCAGGGAATGGTGACGCTGACCTGGGCGCCATTGTGGTCCGCTTTTCTGGGCGACCTGGCCGATGGCGTTTCCCGACCGGTGATTGCCGCTCGATTTCACCGTGGCCTGGCCGATGGGGTTGCGGACCTGGCGGTTGAGCTGTGCGGGCAGAGCCGGTTGACGGCGGTGGTGCTGTCCGGGGGGGTCTTTCAAAACCGTTTCCTGCTGGAGGCCGTCTCCAGCCGGATCCGCGGCTCCCGTCTTGAAGTCCTGGCACCAGTCGCCTTCCCCGCCAACGACGGCGGCATTGCCCTGGGCCAGGCAGTGGTGGCGGCCGCCCGTTGCGCGACGCCGCGCGGTTGACCCCGCGGCAGGCAGCGGCAATGCTGTTGGCCGCACTGCGAGGACGCCTTTGATGAAATATCTTGCTTATTTTGCCGCCGGTTTTGTGGCCGGCCTGATCGGCTTCTTCCTGGTCCAGGATGCCGACGGCCCGGATGAAGCGGCGGACGTGGCGCCGGCCGTTGAAGCTACGGGGGCAGCCGCCTGCGACGAGCCGGTCATGATGCTGGTATTCGGAACCATAGAAAAACCGGAGCTGCTGGATCCTTACGTGGCCGGGCTCCAGTCCATCAACACCTATCCGGAGCAGCAGGGCTACTACATCCTGCGACGCCCCTTCGAGCTGCTGGAGGGGGAGTGGCCGGAAGACCGCATGTTTATCGGCGCCCACTTTCCCTGCGCTGCGGCGGCCCGTGGATTCTGGTTTTCCGAGGACTACCAGTCGGTCCGGCCCGTTCGAGCCGGCATGGGTCCTCTGAGCGTGTCCCTGCACAAGGTCGAGGACCCGCCGGATTGGGTCAACGGTGAGCCGCCGCTTCGCCTGTACGAGCCCAGGCCCACCCAGCCGAACCCCCAATGAGGGCTGTCCTCGATGCGGTGCAGCCGGTGCTGCCTTCCCGGGACGTGGTCGCGGCGGTGAATTTTTATGTGGATCGTCTCGGCTTTCAAATGGCATTCCAGGACGCGGAGCCTCCGCGTTACGCCGGGGTGCGTCGGGACGCGGTCGAGATCCACCTGCAGTGGCACGACCCGGCAGAGTGGTCGGCGGTGGAGCGGCCCATGCTGCGATTAGTGGTGCCGGAAGTGGACCGGCTGTTTGAGGAATACCGGGCCCAGGATGTGTTCCATCCGGGGACGGCGCTCAGGGACACGGCCTGGGGAACCCGGGAATTTGCCTTTTATGACGCGGACGGCAACGGCCTGACCTTCTACCGGGATCTCTGAGCGGGTATTCAGGCCGTCAGCTGGAATGCCCTGCGGCCCCGCGCCCGACCGTTGACCACCAGCTCCGCGTAGTGTTTTCCGGGATACAGGGTCCGGGTTGTCATGGGCCGCATGGGCAGCTTCTTGCTGATCTGAAGCCGCTGGCCGGCATCAAACTGCCCGTCAGTGACGCTGAATACCTTGGTGGAATGGCTGCCGTTGGCCTTGAGGAAATGGATCCGCAGGTTGATCTTCAGGTGCTGCCTGGCCTTCGACTGCAGGGTGCAGCGCCAGTCCAGGTGCTGACCCACGGACACGGCCGGGGAACAGTCAATCCCCGACAGGCGAAACGCCGGCTTGCTGGGATAACCCAGGAATTCGTAGGCAGCCGGGTCGTTCTGCTTGAGCAGGGTGCGCAGGGCGTGGCGGGTCAGCCACTGCATTTCCCGCTGATCCTGTCGGCCTTCCTTGTGCCAGCGCCCCAGGGTGTTGATGACCAACGCCGGCTCGGACTTGGAAATATCGTTGATATTGTTGGCCACGGACCGAACCACGTAGCGGGTGCTGTCCGCGTAAAGCTGGTCCAGCACTTCGATGATGTCGGCGGCCGGAATCTCGGCACGTATGGCCCAGGGCAGCAGCGGCCGGATACCCTCGGAAGCCAGCCGCCGTACGTGGTAGTTGCGGTGGCCGGTCCAGCGGCGCACGCAGGCCATGGTCTGATCCGGAAACCCGCGCAGGAAGGGCCGGATGGCGGATTCCGACGAAAACCGCTGGGTGGCCTGGCCGAGGAATTTCAGCGACCGCTTGAGATAACGGGCGTTGCAGCCGTGCCGGGCCACGTATTCACCGGGCACCACCCAAACGAAGGTGCCGAAGTCGTCGTCGGTGAGAGTGGGGTCCAGCGGTGGCGGCAGAGCCCGGCCGAGGACCGCCAGGGCCTCCGGGAATTCGGCCGGCAGGTACCTGCCCAGCACTGTCACCATCCAGTCAATCCGCTGTTTCAGCTCCAGTTCGGGAAACTTCCCCAGGACCTCGGTGCTGTAGGACTCCCGGTCAAAGCCGGGACAGGCATCGGCCACCGCCGATCCGAATTCGTTGACGCGGTCGGCGTTGAACAGTTGATCCTTCAGGGAAAACGAGGTTTCCGCCTTAATGGACATGAAACCAGCCTGGCTACAGGTGTTCCTGGAAATAGCCCAGCATCAACTCATACAGGTGCCGGCGGATGGGCTCGGTGCGGAAGCCGTGTTTCTGGCCCGGATAGGTCATCAGGTCGAATTCGGCCCCTTTGGCCTGGAGCAGTCCCATCAGCTTGACCGAGTTGTCGAAAAACACGTTGTCGTCGGCCATGCCGTGAATCAGCAGCAGTTTGCCCTGCAGCCCGTCCACGTAGCGGAACACGGAGCTCTTGTCATACACCTCACCCGGCGCGTCCGGCATGCCGAGGTAGCGCTCGGTGTAGCCGGTGTCGTACAGGCGCCAATCCGTCACCGGCGCCCCGGATATGCCCACCTTGATCAGTTCCGGGGCTTTGAACAGCATCAGCAGGGCCATATAGCCGCCATAGGACCAGCCGTGAAAGCCGATGCGCTCGGGATCAACGTAGGGAAGTTCCTGCAGGAACCGGCCGGCCGCCACCTGGTCGTCCACCTCGACTCCGCCCATGGCGTTCTTGATGGGTGCTTCGAAGGCAACACCCCGGTTGTATGACCCGCGGTTGTCCACCACCAGCACGACAAACCCGTTGCGCGCCAGCACCTGGTTGAAGTCCATGGACCAGTCCCGCCGCACCCGGTGGCCATGGGGCCCACCGTAGGGGGCCAGGATGGCCGGGTAGCGGCGGCCCGGTTCCATCTCTGGCGGCAGGATAAGCTGGTAGTCCAGAGGCGTTTCCCCGTCCGCTGCTTCCAGCTGCCCGAATTCCGACGGCGCGTGTCCGCCCAGGTATGCGAAGTAGGGGTGGGACCGGTTCAGGGGGTTTTCCACCACGTAGTCGATCAGTTCACCGGTATCTGCATTCCTCACCGACAGCTGTGGTGGAATCCGGGGCGCGCTGAAGCGATCCAGGAAGACCTCTCCGCTGCCGCCCATTTCCACTTCGTGCCAGCCGGCTTCCCGGCTGATTTTCTCAACCGATGACGGGTCGGGTTTCAGGCGAACCCGGTACAGGTGTTTTTCCAGGGTGCTGTCGCGAAAGCCGGTGAAGTAAACCCAGCCGCGCTCCTCGTCCACGTGGCTGATCTCGCTGACCACCCATTCGCCCGAGGTCAGCGGGGTCACGCTGTTGCCGTCTGCGCTGACCCGGTAGATGTGGCTGAAGCCGCTGCGTTCACTGGTCCACAGGAAGTCGGAGGTAGACTGCAGGGTCTTGAGGTTGTGGTGGAGGTTGATCCAGACCTCGGTCTGCTCCCGCACCAGCAGGGCGGGGTTGCCGCCGTCGGCATCCACCCGCAGCAGGTCCAGGGACTGCTGATCCCTGGGCAGCCGCTGCACTATCAAGCCGCTGGAGTCGGTCAGCCAGTTCACCCGGGCCAGGTAAATGTCGGCATCATCTCCCAGGTCCACCCAGTGGGTCTGGCCGTCCGATACCCGCACCACGCCCAGCTGGATCAGCACGTTGTCCGTACCGGCTGCCGGGTAGCGCTGCTGACGGGTGGTGACCGAGCCGTCCGCATTCAATTCATAGCGGTTCAGGATGCCCACCGGGGATTCGTCGGTGCGGGTGAAGGCGATGGCGGATTCGTCCGGCGCCCACCAGTAACCGGTATCGCGATCCAGTTCTTCCTGGGCGATGAATTCGGCCACGCCGTTGGCGATGGTGTCGCTGGCGCCCCGAGTCAGGCGGGTCTCCCTGCCGGTGGCAATCTCCACCACGTACAGCTCGCGCTCGCGGATGAACGACACGTAGGTGCCTTTGGGGCTGACCTTGACGTCGGTCTCGAATGCCTCGGACTGGGTCAGGCGCGTGGGGTCGCCGCCGATGGGCAGGTAGTAAAGGTCACCATTGAGGGGAAACAACAGGGCGGATCCAGAGTCATTCCAGTAGTACTCGATGATGCCGGTTCCGCGGATTCGCTGGCGTTCCCGGCGGGCTTTCTCTTCCTCGGACAGCTGCTCCTGCCGGCCACCGAGCAACACATCGGAATCCACCAGCAGGCGGGTGGTCCTGTCCGCCACGTTGAACTCCCACAGATCCTGCTGGCGAAAATTGCCCTCTTTGCCTTTGAGAAAGGTGATGCGCTGACCGTCCGGTGACAGCTTGACACCGCTGAGTGAGACTCCGTCCAGAGAGGGGCTGCCTACCAGACGGGCAACGGTCAGCGAATCGGGGTTGTTCGAGGTCTCAGCCGTGGTCTCGTTCATACTGGCATCCAACAGCCACAGGGCAATCATCAGGCAGGCGGCAGAAAGTGATCTCATGCGGGGTGATCTCGTAATGGCCGGAGGCGATGCTGACAGAATCCGCGGTAGGGGTCGAGAAAAATCGGAGTCACGGGTCGGGGCCGGGACATTCATGTTATGGTCACACGTCTCAAGTTAGCTTGACCGCGTCGTAAACATCTGCCTGTCTATCTGCATGAGCTGGTTCAACAAACTGCATAACCGCAAGACGCCCCCCGGCCTGGAGCGCGTCATTTTCAGAAAGCTGCCCATGCTGACCCTGGGAGGCACGCTGATTCCCTTTTTCGTGGCTATGGGGACGAGACTGTGGCCCCCGGCCGGTACCTCGGCGGAAATTGCCAAGCACATCACCACGGTGGATATCACGGCTATTGCGACAGTCATCACCGTGTGGACGGCGCTGTTCACGGTTGCTATCGGCTGCGTCCTGGTGATGGTGATGAAGGGGCCGGCTTACGTGGCCGACGCCTACTCTATGGAAAAGCCCGATAAGCCCGAGCGGGAGTCAGATCGCTCCTGACACCTGAGCCATTTCCGGGGCCTGACCGAATGGCCGCCGTCCAGCCACATGGTTACCACTGATATTCTTCAATGAGGTTCGCGGTAATGGTGTATCCCGCGGTTCCCATGACGCTGGTGAAGGCTTGCGTGGACATTTCACCCTCCACCCAGAACGGGGTCCACAGATTTTTGAGGTCGAAGGGCTTGTCCAGCTTGACGTAAACGATCTGGTTGGGCGGCGGCGGCGGAACGTGTATGCAGGCGCCGAAGTAGGGCACCAGGAAAAACTCTGACAGCAGTCCAACCTCGTCCGAGGCAACCGGAACCAGAAAACCGGGCAGGCGAATGGTCTTGCCGTTGAAGTCCGTCACCAGGCTGCCGGACAAGTCCTGGCTGGCTGACTCGCCCAGCAGGGTTGCCATGGGATCCATGCTCTGGGTGGCCACGGGCTCGCCCTCGGGCACCAGGTCTTTCCACTCCACCTTCAGGGCTTCCGCCTGAGTCTGCCCGCTTGCGGCCAGCGCCAGCAGAAGGATGGCAAGGAGAATTTTCACGTTGTCGGTTACCAGGTTTTTCACCAGCGGAGGCCGTCTTGTGGGCATTTCAGACATGTGGCAGCAACCTCGAATATTCAAGATATGTAAACAAATATTTCCGGTGAAAACTATTTCCAGAGAAGGTGCTATAGTGGCAAAAAGTGGGATTACAGGCCCTGGCTGGAAGCAACCAGGGCCTATTTTTTAGAGTGGATTCCCAGGGGAAGGGCATCAAAAACTCGTGACAATTCGGGGAGATTTCCGTGAGTGAAGTCGGCAGCGGCTCAAGCCGTTGTGTGCGCGCCCGCCATGCGGGCCAGGTGAGGGGGGTCGTGGTTTCCACGGGCCGTTTAAGGAAAGCAGGCCAAGTGATCCTGAAGTCGCTGACCATGGCGACGCTGTTGTCGCTGGGTACCGCATGGTCCCAGCAGATCGACAGCTTCACGGTGACATTTGATCCGAACACCGCAGATGACCTGGGTAATACACCCAACATCATCGCTGAATTCGATATGACCGACTCGTCCGGTGCGTCGGACCGGTCAGTGGACATGACGCTGACATTGAGCGGCGGCCTGGGATTTACCGGGGGGGCAACCACGAATCCGGGCGTGGGAGCGCTTATCGGCAATTCCTCGGGCTCCACAACGCTGACCTGGGACAACATCGACCTGGATGCCGGCATGGACGGCACCTACACCCTGACCGTTCCCGTGACCATCGTGGGCAGCGGCCCCCTCGAGGCCACCGGCACCCTCAGCGGTGCCAACAATGTCACGGTCAACGACAGCTCCGGGTTCGCAAATTTCGACACCGCTGATCTCAGCCTCAGCCTCACCCGGGTTGGCAGCGGCGGAGTGACCGTCGGTGACGACGTCACGTTCCGGGTTGGCGTCAACAACGCCCGCAGCACCGGCAACGACGTGACCCGCAGTGCGGGCTCGGTTAACGTCACGGTCAACGTCCCCAGCGGCTACAGCTTCCGGAGCGACAGCGGTAACGAATGCTCCGTGGCCGACAATACGGGCACCGACGGCACCCTGCTGGTGGATTTTGGCACCGTGAGTTCGTCGGTGCTGGAGGACAACTGCCTCGTCGTGCTGAGGGCGCTGGCCTCGCCGGCCAGCTACCAGGTCACGGCGGCGGTCAGCGACAGCACTACCCCGGATTTCGATTCCATTCCCACCAACGCCTACGGCCTGGGGGAAGACGATGAGGCAACCCTGACGGTGACCCCCACCGCGGCGGACCTGGTGGTCTCCATCAGCCCCGACGACACCAGCCCCGAGGTCGGGGACTGCGTGGTTTTCACCACCTCGGTGCAGAACCTGGGCCCGGACGACGCGGACAACGTTGATATCGACATCACCGTACCGTCCGGTTTCAGCGTGTCCAACTGCGCGGCCGGTTCAGCGGGTATCAGCTTCGACAATCAGGACATCGCCAACGGCTCCACCGCGAATTTCCGGACCGAAGCCGTTTTGACCGCCGGCAACGGCGGCGCGGACACCACCGAGTTCCAGGTCACCGCAGCCATTACCGACTCGGACACGGGCCTGATCAATACCGGCAACGACAGCGCCACCGCGGCCATCACCAATTTTGCCGACCTCAGTCTCAGCCTGGTACCGGACACCCTCACGCCGGTAGTGGGCGGCACCGAGACCATCGACGTCAATGTCAGCAACAACGGCAATCGCAATGCGCCCCAGGTAGCGGTCTGCATCGATATCCCGACCGGGCTGACCGTGACCGATTCCGGTGCCGCGTCCACCAGTGCCTCGGAGTGCGGTGGCGACCTGTTCTGGAACGTGGGGACCCTGGGCGCCACCGGGTCGGACAGCCTGACCATCACGGCCACCATCGATCCCACCGGCAGTTACGTGGTGTCCGCCGAGATTGTCGATCCCAACCCCGCCGGTGGCATCGCCCCGGACAGCGACTCGGTGGCCGAAAACGGCAGCACGACTGAAGACGATGACGACAGCTTCACCTACAACCCGGTGGAGGTCGCGGACCTCAGCCTGAACCTGAGCGTATCGGATCCGTTGCCTGATATCGGCGAAAGCCCGACTTTCACCCTGGCGCTGAACAACGGGCCCCTGTCCGATGAACCCGGTCCCATCGTGGTCACCTACACGGTGCCCAATGGCTACAACTATGTGTCCTCCACCCCGGCCAGCGGCAGCATCAACGACAGCGGCGACCCGGTCATCGTGTGGACGGTCAGCGGGGGTCTGAATTCGGGCCAGTCAACCGCCATGACCCTGGTCGCCGAGGTCATCGCGGGCAGCGATTACCGCCACACGGCGGAAGTCACCTCAGCAGGGGCGCCGGACGCTGACTCCACCCCCGGCAACGGCGTTGAAAGCGAAGATGACTTTGCCGCCATTACGGCGGCACCCACCGCAGCCGAGCTGGTGGTGACTCAGGAAACCGCTCCGGACCCGGGAGTCTCCGGAAGCCAATACACCTACTCGTTCCGCATCGCCAACAACGCTGCGGTCAACGCCACCGGGGTGCTGGTCAGCGACGTTTATCCCACCTTCGACGGCATGAGCCTGCCCAGCGCCGGATTCAGCGGCGACGTGAGCTGGCAGTGTGAGGCCTTTGACGGTGCCTGCTGCAATTCCAACAGCGCCAACTGCGGCACCACGCCCAATCCCACTTCGCCCCTGACTACGGCTTTGACCGGCGTGCCCATGGACCTGGCGCCGCTGAGCTCCGTGATCATCACCGTGAGCGGCGACCTGGATCCCAGGTCTTCCGGCACCCTGGCCAACAGCGTCACCGCCAGCGTGGCGCCCGGCAGCTTTGAACAGGACACCAGCGACAACACCAACATCAACACCCTGACCGGTGTCGGCGTAAACCAGGAAGCTGACCTGTCCATCACCAAGATCTCGACCGGCACCACAGGAACCGGACCATTCACCATTGCCTACGAGGTGCGGGTCAGCAACGGCGGACCCAGCTTCGCCGGTGGCGCCCTGGTCACCGACCTGTTCGACGAGTCGGACCCGGTGGACGGGGCCTTCTTCGATCCATCCACCGTTGTCTGGAGCTGTGCCACCGACGGGGGGACGGCCCTCAGTATCTGCCCGGCGTCCGGAACCGGCGCCCTGAATGGTGTCCCGGTCTCACTGGAGCCCGGGGCTTCCGCGGTGTTCATGATTTCCGTGGAGACACTGGTCACCAGCGGATCGGTCACCAACAGCGCCAGCGTGGCGGCGCCCGCGGGGGTCACCGACAACATCGGGTCCAACAACACGGCGACCGAGCGGGTGGTGCTCACCGGCGCCTCGGACCTGGAGATTTCCCAGCAGGGGCCGGCCATGGACGTGGTCGCCGGTACTGATCTGACCTACACGGTGCAGATCGTCAACAACGGGCCTGATTTCGCGCCGGCTGCCTCGGTCACCGACGTGTTGCCGTCCCAGGTGGTCAATGTCACCTGGGAATGCTCCGCGGTGACGCCGGTCCCCGGTGACCTGACCCTGGTGGAAGCGGAAACCCGGGCAGCGGACATGCAGCAGCCCGGCGGATTTGCTTACAGCCCCAGCGGCGAGCACGTCTACGTGGCGTCCCAGGCCACCGATTCGCTGCTGGTATTCAGCCGGGTCACCATTCCGAGTTTCGACTTCGGTGAGATCAGTTTCCTGGAAGTTGAAGTCAATGGCGTTGACGACGGCGGCGATTTTGGACCGGCTGTGGCGGACATGGATCTGCCATTGAACGTGGCTGTCAGCCCCGATGGCCGCTACGTCTACGTGACGGCCGTCAACTCCGGCGCCATTGCCTGGTTCCAGCGCGATACCCTTACGGCCAGCGCGGATTACGGCCGCTTGACCTTCGCCGGCTCCATCAGCGATCCCAGCCTGGCCGGTGCGGTGGACCTGGTCATATCCGACGACGGCGAGCACGTCTATGCCACGGCCTCCAGCGCGGTGGTCTGGCTGACCCGTGATACCGGCAACGGCAACCTGTCCATGCCCACGGCGTATCCCCACGCGGCCGCCACCGGCGGCGCCGTCAGCCTGGCGTCAGCGGTGCGGTTGAGCCCCTCGGGTGAATTCGTGCTGGTATCCGCGGTCAACACCGAGTCCGAGAACACGGTGCGTGTGCTTTCACGGCAGACCGACAGCGGCGCTGTGGACTTTGGTGCGCTGACCCACCTGGACTACTACGATGGTGTCTCGGGCTCGGGTCTGCGAATTACCCCCAACGGCAATTTCGTTTACGTTGCCCGGCCCGCGGCCAACCTGATCACCCGGTACTCCCTGCAGGCTGACGGCACGTTGACCAACCCCAGCGATATCACCGCCGTGACGGCGGGCCTGGGTGCTGACGCACTGGACAACGTCACCTCCCTGGATATTTCACCCGATGGTGAGCACCTGGCGGCCGGCGCGCTGACCAGCGACCGTGTGAACTACCTGCGAATCAATGCCGTCACCGGCGACCTGCTGCCCCAGGACGGCAGCCAGCTGGTGGACGGCGCCGGCGGCAATAACCTCATTGCCGACCCGACGTTTCTCGTTTTCAGTCCGGACGCCCGCCACCTGCTGGTCTCTTCCCAGGCGGACAACGCAATCAGCGTCTACGACCGGCGCGCGCCGGATCCGATCCTGACCTTCATCGAATTCGAGAAAGACGGTCAGGCCGGGGAGATCGGGCAACCCGTGGTCACCGGCATGATCGGTCCCGCGGCCGTGGTGGTGAGCCCTGACGGCGATCACGTCTACGCGGCATCGGTGGATGGCAATGGTTCGGTAGCGGCATTCAGCCGCAACGCGGCGGCCGGGATCACCGTGGATACCCGCGGGCAGAATCTGCGGTTCATTGAATCCTATACCGGCGGCACCGGCGGCGTTGAAGGGCTCAACGGCGTAGCCGACCTGACCTTTGATCCCACCGGAACCTACCTGTATGCCGCCAGCGAAGGCGACAACGCCGTTGCCCTGTTCCAGCGCGATTCCATGACCGGCACGCTGAGTTTCGTGGAGGCGGTGTTCGATGGATTCGGCGGTTTTGACGGGCTCTCCGGCGCGGCGGCGCTGGCGGTGGATCCGGACGGCAAATTCCTCTACGTCGCGGCGCGGTTCGAGGCAGCAGTAGGGGTCTTCGCCATCGGCGGCGACGGCAGGCTGAGCTTTGTCGAAAAAATCTCCAACTCCGATGCCGGAGTCTCCGGCCTGGAAGGGGCCTCCGCCGTGGTGGTGGCGCCGGATTCCGGGGCGGAACCGGGCCACGTGATGGTGACGTCAGCCGTGGACAACAGTCTGGTAGTGTTTGCCCGGGACCGGGTCAGCGGCATGCTGAGCTTCCAGGAAGTCTACGGCAGCGGCGTGGGAGAGCGACCGCTGGACCTGGAAGTCAGCCCCAGCGGCAAGCACGTGTATACCGCTGCCGCCAACACCTCGTCGGTCAGCGTGTTCTCCCGCAACGACGACGAAACCGACCCGGACTTCGGCAGCCTGCAGTTCAGGGCGGTGTATATCGACGGACTCGACGGGGTTGACACACTGGGCGGTGCGCGCGCCATTTCCATCAGCCCGGACGGCAAGCGGGCTTACGTGGTGGCGGAGACGGACCAGGCACTCAACGTGTTTTCGGTCAATTCCGAATCCAGCAGTTCCACGTTCGGCGAACTGACCTTCATCGAGGCCCGCATCGACAACCAGGAGGGCGTGGAAGGCCTGGACCAGACCTATGATGTGGCGGTCAGCGGGGACTCGCGAAACGTCTACGCCGTGGGCCTGGATGACAATGCCGTGGCGGCCTTCCGACTGGGTGAAGGCTCACGCTGCCCCGCCGGCGGCAGCGGCAACCTCTCCGGTGTTTCCGTGGATATCGCTCCGGCCGGGGTGCTGACCTTCTTTATTTCCGGCACCGCCAAGTCGTCGGCCACCACCGGCAACCTGACCAACACGGCCACGGTGGCGGTTCCGGACGGTTTCGAGGATCCGGTGGAGTCCAGCATGGACGGCAACGCCGAATCGGAAAGCGCCACGGTGGTGACCGCGCTGGCGGCCGAGTCTGACGTGTTCATCACCAAGACCGACAACCGCATTTCCAACATCGCGGGCGAAACCACCAGCTACACCCTGACCATCGGCAACCTTGGGCCCAGCGACGCCATCCACGCGGCGCCCGGCAACGTACGGGTGTCCGACATTCTTGACGGCAGCGACACGCCCGGCGACATCAGTGATGACGATCGATTCGTCCTGGCGGAAACCTCCTGGGCCTGTACCGCCATCGGCTCCGGCAGTCTGTCGCTGATCGAGGTGGAGCAGGACATTGACGGCCTGCTGGGCGTGACCAGTGCCGCCGTGGCGCCAGCCTTTGGCACGGTTCAGGCGCACCTTTATGCCACCAGCGTGCTGGATGACTCGCTGATGGTGTTCGAGATCGACCCCAACACCGGTGGCCTGACCTTCCAGCAGCGCGTGCGCAACGGTGACACGGTGGGCAGCATGCAGGTCACCGGCCTGGCCGGCGCCCGCGACGTGGTGGTTACAGAAGACGGCCAGTTCATTTACGTGGTCAGCCAGCTGGGCGACGCCATTTCGGTATTCCAGGCGTCGGACAACGCGGGTGCGGTCAGCCTGGCGCTGATTCAGGAGCTGGGCACCAGCACCATCCCGGAAATGGATCAGCCCGTGTCAGTGTTGCTGGCCGGCAGCGAAGAGCAGGTGTACGTGGCCGCGTCCAAGGCCGATGCGGTGGTCCTGTTCAATCGCAATACCAGCAGCGGACTGCTGTCATTCCAGGCCAGCTACGTCAACGGCGGCCAGGGGATCAGCGGCCTGCAGGGCCCGGTTGACCTGGCCATCGCGGGCAACCAGCTGTATGCGGCTGCCACCAACAGCAGCAGCGTGGTGGTGTTTGACCGCAATCCCGGTACCGGCCAGCTGAGTTTCGATTCAGTCCTGGCTGACGACGCCACGCTGCTGCTGGCGGCGCCGTCGGCAGTGTCCGCCAGCAGCGATGATCGATTCCTGTTCGTCGCCAGCTCGGGTGAAAACGCGGTGACCTCCTTCGAGCGTGACAGCATGAGCGGGGCATTGACTCCGGTGGACAGCATCCAGCAGGGCGTGGGTGACATCAGCCAGTTGTCAGGCCCGTCGGACCTGGTGGTAAGCGGCGACGACTTCCATGTCTACGTGGCTGCGGCCGGCTCCGGCGCCATCAATATCATCAGCCTGGGCAGCGACGGCGAATTGGTCCTCAACGGCGTCATCAGCGACATCGGTGACAGCGGTGGGCTGGGCGGCGTGTCCGGCCTGGCGCTGAACGGTGATTCCCGGTTCCTTTACAGCCTGGCCGAGATCGACAACTCGGTAGCCGCATTCGAACGCATTGCTGACTCCAGCTGCCCGGTGAGCGGTTCCGGCAACATCGACGCGGTACCGGTGAACATTGCTGCTGGCGGTCAAATTGTCTTCACCCTGGATACCCGGGTGGCGGCCAACGTCACCGGTACCCTGCGCAACAACGCCACCATAGCAGCCGACGTGGATGGCGATGGGGTCCAGTGCGGTGACCTGGATGACCCGGGTGACGACAACAACAACTGCGCCACCGACGTCAACGACCTTAACCCGGAGGCAGACCTGGTCATCACCAAGTCTGACCAATTCATCGAGTTCGACGGTCTGGCCGGGGCCGACGCCGTAATTGCGTCCGCGGACGGAGAGTTTCTCTACGTGGCGGGCAACGGCGAGCAGTCCATCGCCATATTCCGGCGCAATACCGTTGCCCCGGGTGGTTTGGACGATCCGATTCTCGGCGAGCCGGTGTTTGACTCCTTCGTGCGCAATGGCATTGACGGTGTGTCCGGCCTGAACGGCGTGACCGACCTGGCCATCAGCGGCGATGGGCAAAACCTGTACGCCGTCGCCTCCCTTGACAGTGCCGTCACCGTGTTCGATCGCGATCCCGTCAGCGGCGAGCTGAGCATATCCCAGGATCTGCGCAACGACGGCACCATCTCGGGGCTCAGCGGGGCCAGCGCCATTGCCCTCAGCGCCGACGACCGCCACGTCTATGTGTCCGGACGAAACACCGGCACCCTGGCCGTGTTTGCCCGGGACGAAATGGATGGGACCCTGACATTCCTGCAGGGCATCCAGAATGGTCTGGACGGTGTCGTCAGTATGGCCCAGCCAGTGGACCTGGCAGTGTCGGCTGGCGGGGACCAGTTATACGTCGTCAGCGCGCTGGACAACAGCCTGCTGGTGTTTGACCGCGATGCCGACGAGCAATCCGGCATGTTCGGGCAACTGATGTCCAGACAGGTACTGACCACCGGAATCGACGGGGTCACCAACCTGCTCAGCCCGGCCGCGGTCGCCGTTGAACCCGGCGACCGGCATATCTACGTCGCCGCCGCCGACAGTGCTGCCCTGGTTGTGCTCGAACGCGACGGGGTGAGCGGGGATGTATCTTTTGCCGGCGCCATTGACGAGGCTGGCGCGGGCCTCAGCCTGTCCGGGGTCTCGCAACTGGCGTTCAATGACGCGTTGCCGGCCGACTTCCTGTATGCCAGCGCAACGGACAGTGACTCCGTGGCCGTATTCCAGCGGGATGATGCCACCGGACTGTTGACTGGCGTTGGGGAAATCCGCCAGGGTGACGCCACCGTTGTCCCGACCCAGACCGTGCGGGGTCTGACCCGGGCGGCCGGCCTGGTGATCTCCCCGGGCGGCGATGATCTGTACGTGGCCAGCCCGGCCGCCGGGTCCATCACCCAGTTCAGCCGCAACGCCGCGTCTGGCGAACTGACCTACCTGCTGAACCGCGCGGACGGCGGCGGCGGCGCGGCGCCGGGCAGCGTGGTGACCTATGTCATCGAGGTCAACAATACCGGGCCCAGCAACGTGGACGTTGCCCGGGTCACCGACCTGTTCCCGGATCAGTTCAGCGATATTTCCTGGACCTGTGCACCCACCGACATCAGCGGCCCGGTGACGGCCAGCTGCCAGGCATCCGGTGACGGTTCCCTGGACGGTGAGCCGGTCATCCTGCCGGTGGGCACCGGCGTTCGATTCACCGCCCTGGCGACCCTGCGGGCTGATGCCACCGGTCGTGTGGTCAACACGGCCAGCGTGACCGCCGAGACCGCGCTGGATCCCAATCCCATCAACAACACGGCGGTGGACGATGACACGGTGCTGGCGCCGGCAGTAGACCTGGTGGCCACCAACAGCAACGGCGTGTCGGCCCTGAACCCGGGTCAATCGGTGACCTACACCTTTGGCGTCACCAACAACGGTCCAAGCAACGCGGCCCAGGTGCTGGTGGAGCACATCCTGCCCGAGCGTCTTTCGTTCAGCACCTGGAGCTGTGAAGCACTGCCGGTGCCGGGACGGTTGTCAGCCCTGGCCGACCCTGCGCCCATGGGCATGACGGACGTGACGGATATCGTTATCAGCAGCGACGGCACACATGTTTATGCCGTCGGCCGTGACGGCCCCAGTGGCGCGATTGCCTTTTACCGGCGGGACAACCGGGACGGCTCTGTGCAGGCGGCGGGCCTGCCGATCAGTAACGGAACCAACCTGGACGGCGACATTGTCAACGGCCTGAGCGGGGCAGAGCGCCTGGCGCTCAGCCCGGACGGTCTGCACCTGTACGTGGCCTCGGCCGGAGACGACGCCGTGGCCATCTTCCAGCGGGACGCCGCTGACGGTGAACTGAGTTTTGTCGGGCGGGTGCTGGACGGCGTAGCCGGGGTCAACGGCCTCGGCGGTGCCCTGGACGTGGTGATTGCCGGCGGCGGCAGTGACGTGTACGTCGCGGGCGGCGCGGACAACGCCATCGCACGATTCAGCCGGAACGCGGCTGACGGTACCCTCACCTTTGAGGACACCGTGAGCAGTGCCCAGATTGCCGGGCTGGACAGCCCGTCGCGTCTCATCCTGGGCCCGGGCGAAAACTTCCTCTACGTCCTGTCCCAGGCCAACGACCGCATCACCCGCCTGGAGCGGGATCCCTCCGGAGTCCTGGCCAACGCGGTGGTGCTGGAGAACAGCCAGTTGACCGAACCCGCACTGGTGGCGCCGGCGGACCTGGTGTTCTCAGCTGACGGCCTGTCGGCCTTCGTGGCCGCAACCGGCAGCGACTCGGTCGCCCGTTTCTCGGTGGACGACACCAGTGGCGTCCTGACGCTGCAGCAGGCCATCTTCGACGGCGATCCGGGTGTGGACGCCCTGAATGGACCCGTGGGTCTGGCATTGTCGTCAGGCGGACTTGAGCTTTACGTGGCATCCGCTGATTCTCCCAGCGTGACCCTGTTCACCCTGCTGAACGGCGAACTGGTCCAGAGACAGTCCGTCCAGGCCGGGTTGCCAACAGACCTGGCCGGCATCGTGCTGGCGCCGGGCGAGCGCCAGGCCTACCTGGCCGCCGACGACATCGATGGCTTCGACGTCAATGCGGGCTCCCGCTGCGTACCGGGTGGTAACGGCAACATCAGTGACGTGGCCCAGGTGTCGGCTGGCGGACAGCTGACCTACACCCTGGATGCCCGGGTGTCCACCGCCGCCGTGGGCACGGTGGACAGCACCGTTCAGGCCACTGCCCTGGGCAACGTGATGGAGCTGAACCCGCTGAGCAACGCAGCCACAGACAGCGACTCCGTGACGCCCCAGACCGGCGGCGTGGACGTCACCATGGTGCGCCGCAACGTCGGGCGACCCGACGGCAATCCCGTGGCCGGGGTCGGCGTGGAGTACGACATCTCCCTGGTCAACAACAGTAGCGCCGATGCCCTGCTGGCCAGCCTGGAAATCCTGCTGCCCTTCTATCCCGACGATGCCAACGGCGTCGATGAGGCCAGCGTGCAGCTGCCGGTATGCCAGTTTGTCGAGCCGTTGACCCTGAACCAGTCATTCAGCGACACCGGCCTGGGTGGCGTGTCGGACAGCCTGATCAGCGGCGACAGCAATTTCGTCTACGCCCTGGGTGCCAACGGCGGCAACCTGCTGGCTTACCGGCGCGCCGGTGGCAGCCTGGTGCTGGAAGACACCATCACCGATGGTGCCATGTCTGGTGGACTGATGGTCTCCGGTCTGGCCGGGGCCGAAGGTCTGGCCCTGGCAGCGGACGGCACCCAGCTGTACGTGGCCGCCACGGCTTCGAACCAGTTGCTGGTATTCAACCGGGATACCGGGGACGGCTCCCTTGCGCTGTTCCAGGTCCTCAGCAACGGCCAGGACAATGTGACCAGCCTCACCGGCCCGGTGGACATTGCCGTGGCGCCTGGCGGTGGCCAGGTGTACGTGGCGGCGCCGGCGGCGGATTCCATCGTCCAGTTCAACCGCGACAGCTCCGGCGTGCTGACCTTCGATGAGCGGGTGCGCGACGGGTTCGGCACCATCGCTCCAGACAGCAATGTCATCCGGGGCGTGTCTGCGCTTTCCATATCGGGTACCGGGGATTCGCTGGTTGCGGCGGGCACCGGGTCGGACCGACTGGTGAGCTTCCGCATCAATCCGGTGGATGGAAACCTGGAGTACCGCGGAGCCAATGACGCCGCGGCGACGCCGACCCTGACGGCGCCCCGTGATGTCATCATCAGCCGCAGCGGAATTGCCGTTTACGCCATCACGGCCAGTGAGGTCTTTGCTTTTGCCCACGATTCGACTACCGGCGAGTTCAGCCTGATCGAGGTCGAATCCTCCGGCGCCGGGTCCAATCCGGCCTTTGGAGGCCTGGCCGCGTTTGTGCTCACCACGGACGGCAGCAAGATGATCGTGGCCTCCACCGCCACCCGGGAACTGCTTCTGTTCCATCGGGACTTCGCCAGCGGCAGCCTGCGTTTCGGCGGCCTGGTTGGCGAGGCGTCCGCCGGGCCGACCCTGGATGACGTGAGCGCCCTGGCCGTATCACCCGATGACCGTGAACTGCTGGTGGCGCACCCGACCCAGGGCCAGGCAAGCTGGTGGGATTTCCTGGGCTTCTCGGTCTGTCCAGACACCGCCCTGGGTGGCGCGGACGCACTGACCCAACTGGTTGATATTGCCGCCGGTTCGCGCCTGGACCTGACCGTGGCTGCCACGGTCAACCCGCGCTCCAGGGGGCGCCTCACCAGTTCCACCCGGCTGGTTTCCGGCGCCGCCGTGGTGGGCCAGGCGGCCCTGGATGGTGTCAGCGACGATATCCTGGTCGAACATGATCTGGTGGCCGAGGTCCTGTCGGTCACCGACAGCCCGGTCGCCGGCCAGACCATCGACCTGTCTCTGGGCTTCAGCAACGCCGGCCCCAGTGCTGCGGTCAGTGGTGAGATCAACCTGGATCTGACCGCAGGCGTCAGCAGCATCAGCTACAGCTGCACCCCGGCAACCGGCGCATCCTGTGCCGCGTCCGGCAGCGGTCCGGTGAGCGGATTCGCGCTGGAGCTGGATCCTGCGGGCAGCGTGCAGCTGGACGTTACCGGCAGCCTGGACCCCAGCCTGGTTGGCCCGCTTGCCGTCAGCGGCTCGATAGCCGTTGAAGCCGGGGCCAGCGACCCGTTACCCGCCAACAACTCACTGGTCTTTACGCCCTTGCCGGAGGTTGTCCAGGTTTCGGACCTGAGTGCCGTGTTCATGCAGCTGGGATCACCCTGGAACCAGGGTACCTCGGTGAGCTACGAGGTGCTGGTGCGCAACGACGGGCCCAGCGACAGCCTGGGCAACGCCCTGAGCGGGGTGGTGCCCGATGCGATCCAGCCGGTGACCATCAGCTGCTCCAGCTTCACCTCGCCGATCTGCCCAACCGACGGCACCGGCTTTGACGCCACGGTGGACCTGCCTGCCGGCAGTGAAGCGGTGCTGGTGATCGAGGGTGATCTGCCACTGCTGACCCGTGCCGGTTCGGTGACCGCCAGCGGCGGTATCACTCCCCCGGCCGCGGTGACGGATCCTGATGCCGCCAACAACGACTACAGCGCCATGCCGGATATCCAGCGGCGAGCGGACCTGTCCGTGAGCCTGGTGGATAACCGCGACCCCTATGATCCCGATGGCAATGGCCCGGGCATTACCTACCTGGCGACCATCGTCAACACGGGACCGTCAGCGGCCGACGTTGGTGTTCGCTACACTCTGCCCGATGGCTTCACCGCCGTCGAGCCGCCCACCAACTGTTTCCTGGATCTCACCGTTCAGTCTCCGCCCTCGGTGTTCGAATGCCGTCTGGCAGATCTGCTGCCGGGCAGCGGCGAGGTGTCGTTGCGGCTGCGGCCGGATGCGTCGCTGCCTGATGGTACTTACCAGGTGCCAGGGGAACTGGTGTCGGATGCGATCGATGCCGGTACTGCCGACAACTTTGCCACCGAAGAAACCACGCTGGCGCGGGGCATCGACGTGGCGGCATCCCAGACACCCAACGTCAACAACCTGGTGCCGGGCGATTCGTTCGTGATTGACATCCTGGTATCCAACCAGGGTTCGGCACCGGTGCTTGAGGTTGAGGTCACGGGCCAGATGGATCCGGCTCTGGTGACCGGCTTGAGCTGGACCTGTGAAGCCGATGCGCAGTCCGTCTGTGATGCAGCATCCGGCACCGGGCAGCTGAATCTGACCGGCGGCCTGTCAGCCCGGCAGTCACTGGCCATCACGCTCAGTGGCACCCTGGACGCAGCGGTTGACGTCGATCTGGTTGACTCCATCGACAGCACCGTGACGGCAACGGTAATGGATGCGGCGGGCGACCTGTTTGTGCCCAACAACACCGATATCACGACCATCCTGGTTGATGACGTGGTGTTCTCAAATGGATTCGAGGAACCCGATACACCATGACAACAGCGACGCAAAAGGCTCTGGTGTTCAGCGCCGTGTTTGCCGCGGGGTTCGCCGCGGCAAGCCTGCTGTTCTGGCAGCCTCCCGAGGCCGTGGACGCAGTAGACGAAAGCCAGGTGCTGGCACGCATGGGCGACGAGGTCATAACCATCGCTGAGTTTCAACAGGAAATGGCCCGTCGCGGTGGTCAGCTTCCGGATCAGTTCCACTCGCTGGAGCAGAAGCGGGAGCTGCTGGACGCACTGGTGGATTACCGTCGCCAGCTGGCGGCGGCCCGTGCCGCCGGTTTCCACCAGGACCCGGAGGTGCTCCGGGTGTCGGATCGGGCGGCCATCAGCAAGTTCTACGATGACGAAATGGAAGCTGCACTGGCCAAGGCCACCGTTACGGACGAGGACGTGCAGGCCTGGTACCAGTCCAACCAGGATGACTATGCCATTCCCGCCCGATACCGCGTAGCGCTGATCCTGTTGCCGTCGCCCGGGGACGATTCCCCGCAGGCCTGGACCAGGCTGCGCGACCTGGCCGCAGAGATCCAGGACCGGGTGCCGGACCTGGGCCCTGATGTCCGGCATTTCGGCGACCTGGCCAGGGAGTTTTCGGCCCATCGGGCCAGTCGATACAACGGCGGCGCGGTCGCGTGGCTGGTGCAGCATCCCGGCAAGCGGCACCCCTGGGACCCGGCGGTGGTGGAGGCGGCCTTTGCGCTCTCATCTCCCGGGGAACTGGCGCCGCCGGTGGAAACCGCTGACGGCATCTTCCTGCTGCGACTGATGGCCCTGGAGCCAGCCCGGCCGCGGCCGTTTGAAAAGGTGGCGGACGGCATTCGCTACCACCTTGAGCGAACCCGGCGGCACCAGGCCAAGGAGGCGCTGCTGGCCCGGCTGACCCAGAACTCCAAGGTAGAGATATACGACGACCGCCTGGAACAGGTGGAGCCGCTGAACCCGCAGACCGCGGACCCCAGGAAAACGCCGCCGGCGCTACCCAAGTCATGACAGCACCGATGGCGGAATCGAACTACAGGACGACAGAGACCATGATGGATCTTGAACTCAGCACTCACAACCACGCCCGGGGCCGGCTGCAACGCGCCCTGCTGGCCGTCTTTGTTGTTGCCGCGGCCTGGCAGGCCTCGGTGGCACAGGCCGTGTCGATTCAACAGACCTTCACGCTGCAGCCCGGCTGGAACGCGATCTATGTTGAGCTGGAACCGGACAACAAGGACATCGACGTTGTGTTTTCCGGCGTACCGGTGCGCAGCGTGTGGCGCTGGATTCCACCGGAACCCGGTCTGGATTTCGTGTCGGATCCCGCTGAGGGGCTGTTGAACGTGGACGGCTGGTATCCCTATTTCCCCGCCACCGAACCGGAGTCTTTCCTGACCAGCCTGTTCAGCATCGACGCCAACACCGCCTACCTGGTCAACCTGCAGTCCACCACACCTGCTACGCTGACCATTACCGGCAAGCCCATGCTGGAGAGGTTGCGCTGGAATACCGGCGGATTCACCCTGACAGGGCTGCCGGTTGCTGAGTCCGGCGCGCCCAGCTTCGGCGAGTTTTTCGAAACCTCAACTGCCCATGCCGGTCAGCCTGTCTACAAGCTGGGCAGCGGCGGGGTGTGGCAGCGGGTCAACAGCCCGTTTGCCGAAGCGGTCAACTCCGGTGAGGCCTACTGGATCTTCACCGAGGGGGTTTCCGCCTACCAGGGGCCGCTGGAGCTGGACCTGTCCGGCTCGGAAAACCTCGATTTCAGCAATACCGGCACCGAACGCACGGTCAGCCTGATCAACAACGGGTCGGCTGATGTGACGGTCACCGTATCCCGCGGTACCGGCGAGGACATGCCTCTGTCCTACGAGCTGAGAGACCCGGACACCAATGAGGCCAGCTATCCGGACCTGCCCGCCAGCCTGCCCATCGACGTGGCTGCCGGCAGCGTTGAGTACTTCAACCTGTCCACTGACCGGGCCAATTTTGCGCTGCCCGAGTACGAGCAGATCCTGGAGTTCTCCAACGGCGTCGGGGTGCGCTACCGGGTCGTGGCAGCCGGCACGCCCGTTACCGTTACGCCCAGCCTGGAGTCGGTCCTGGCCGAAGACAGCACCACCAAGTCCGGCAGCCGGCTCAAGGGCCTGGGGGTCAATCCCTACGCGGGGCTGTGGCTGGGTTCAGTTTTTGTCACCGGCGTCAGCGAGGCGCAGCTGGCCGGGGTGGAGCCCAAGCAGGTCAGCCGCCCGTTTCCCCAGAAAATCATCATCCACGTTGACGGGAATGGCGCCGTGCGCCTGCTCAAGGAAGTGATCCAGATGGCCCGTCCGGCGGTGCTGGCACCGGCCGCGGACGATCCCGCCAACCTGGAAATCGTGGAGCAGGGTAACGAGGTGCTGATTACCGACGACAGCCTGCTGCCGAACTTTGAGGGTCTGACCTCCAGGGACGGGCAGGGCGTGGGCGTACGCCACAGCACCACCAGCTACGACTTCGCCGATCAGTTCCTGGATGTCTCTGGAACCTTTGGGCCAACCGGGGTGCTGTCGGTTAACCTGGACCTGCCGGCACAGTTTCCGACCAACCCGTTCAAGCACCGCTATCACCCTGACCACGACAACCTGGACGCCCAGTTCGTCAATTTCCAGGCCGAAGCCTTTGACGTCACCCGGGTCATCCAGCTGCGCTTTTCGGTGACAGATCCCGAAGGTACAACGCCACCGGACTGGGGCGATTCCCTGATGGGGGGTGACTACACCGAGACCATAACCGGGCTGCACAAGAACCCGATCTTTCTTTCCGGAGATTTCCGCATCACCCGGATCACCGACGTTGCGGTGCTGAACCAGTGATGGCCGCCAGGACACAGGAACGAGCTATGAAACGGACACTGAAATCTCCGCGGCTTTCGTGGGTATCGGGCCTCGGCGCCCTGGTGCTGGCCGGCATGCTGGTCAGCGGGCAGGCACTGGCGGCGTGGCCAAAAAATTTCGGCGGTGCCCTGGATGACGAGGCATCTGCCATCACCACCACGGCCACCGGCGACATTTACGTCACCGGCAGCTTTACCGGCACTATCGATATCGGCCCCATCACGCTGTCCGCCCAGGGCGGAACCGACGTATTCGTGGCCAAGCTGCGGCCCGACGGTGCAGTGATCTGGGCCCGCCGTTTTGGCGGCGCCAACTTCGAGGAACCCACCGCCATTGCCTCGGACAATGCCGAGAATGCGTACGTGACGGGTCACTTCTTCGGCACCACGACCCTGGGCGGCAGCACCTTTGATGCGCCCAACGGCAACGCCGACGTTTTCGTACTGAAGTTGAACGAATCCGACGGCAGCCTGGACTGGGCCTACCAGGCCGGCGGCGGCTTCGATGATTTCGCCACCGGCATCGGCATCGTCCCGGGTAATCCGCTGAATACGCCCCCGACACCGGACAGCGTTTTTATCGCCGGTGAGTATCGCGGGGCCAGCACGGACTTCGGTCCCCTGGACCAGCTTCCCTTCGACACCAACGACCTGGTCACCCTGCCCCAGCCGACCGGGGCCGGCGTTGGCGTGTTCATCGCCCGCATCAACGCGGACAACGGCCGCACCAAGTGGGCCAAGTCCCGCATTTCGGGCGCCACCGGCTTCGAAGGCATCACCGCCATGACCGTGGCCGAGGACGGCCGCATCTTCATCACGGGTTACTCCAAGACCGGGGAAACCTCCAACTACCTGATGACCTTTGACGACCCCACCCAGTACAGCGATCCGGGAGCCGAAATCCACGCGGGCTGCACTGAGTCACCGCCACGCTGGAACGCCGAGGAATGTCGCATTCGCGACCGCTTTCCCATTGGCTGGCAGGGTGACCGTGGCGCCTGCCTGGGTGGCGCCTGGGACCACCGCACGCCCGGCGGGCAGTACGTCCCGGTGCCCATCGGGGTGGGCAACAACAACGATTTTGCGGCCTTCCTGTCGGGTGGTGCGAACCGCAACCTGATGTCGGAGACCATCGACACTTCCGGCCTCACCAGCGTGACCGTTAAGGTGGACATCATCGAGGGCCAGGACTTTTTCTCCGAGGACACCGACTACCGCGAGGATTTCCGCGTTCTCTACTGCCCGGATGGCGCCACCTGTACCTACAACAACGATGCCGGCTGGAAACAGCTGCAGCGCTTCAGTGGCGGCGGTGGCCGCACCAACGGGACATTTACCTACGACCTGCCGTCCGACGCCCTGCATGCGGATTTCAAGCTGCGATTTCACCGGGTCACCGGCAGCGGTCCCTGCTGGGATTTCTGGCACGTGGACAACGTTGAGATCCTGTCTTCCACCCGCGACCCGTTCATTGCCCAGGTCATCAACGCCATGTCCGACGACGTCAATGACGTGGACTTCACCGGTGACGTACTGGATGACGGCGTTGCCCCGCCAACGGCGGTGCCGGGCTTCAAGCAGATCCCGGGTGAACTGAGCCCCACCGGACTGGCATTTTATGCCGACCCGACAGGCTCCGAAGAAGCCCTGTACCTGACCACAACCCACGCCGGTGGTGGTTCGGTGTCTATCGACAACGCCGCCGCCAACCTTACGGTTCCCGGGACCGCGATTTTCAAGATGGACCTGGAAGGCCCGGGCCTGAAAGGCGAAGTGGCCAAGGCCATTGCGGGCGCCAACCTGCGCGGTACCACCACCGACCTGGACGGCAACGTCTACGTGGTGGGGGATTTCGAAACCACCACCGCTATCGGTTTTGATTTTGACCTGTTCCCGCAGTCCGACAGCCGAGATATTTTTGTGGCCAAGCTGGATTCCCTGCTGAACTGGTGCTGGGCCACCGGCGGTGATGGTACCGGATTGGGTACATTGGATATGAGCGGCTGTGCCGCGGACACTCTCCCAGGGATTGCCGGCAGTGCACTGGAGGATTTCGCCAACGGCATTGCATTCAACCCCCCCGACCAGCTCTACCTGCTGGGCACCTTCCAGGACTTTGCCATTTTTGGCGATGAACAGGCCCTGTCAAACGGTGCCAGTGACGCCGTGGTGGCCAACCTGGACATCGACGGCAACTGGTTCGACGTGGAAAGCTGGGTGGTGGGTGAACCCATCCCTGCGCCGGCCACCGCCGAGCTGTCGTCGGCCACCGTGCTGCCCCCGGAAATTTTCGTGGACGGCGTCAAGGTGGTGGACGGTATCCCACGGCTGTTCTACTGGCAGACGCCGGTGCCCGGTGCCGACGCCCAGCTGTTCCCGGTGCAGCCCTCCGAAGGGGTCACCATTGAATGGCGGGTCAGCGACAACCCGGTGGATGAGAACCGGGCCGTCAGCATCGGCAACGCAGCCTGGCCGACCGCCGTCTGCGATCCCACCAACGACACCGCCTGTTACCAGGTCCACGTGGCGGGCGCCCCGGTGGAAATCAATCCGGCGGACCAGAGCTTCACCTACCTCAATGCCAATGGCGTGATCCTGCCGGATTCCCTGGCCAGCAACGCCCAGGTCAGCGGATCGGTCTTCACCGCGACCACCCGCGGATTTGCCACGGTGGTCTATGTGGAGGGATCGACACCCAACCCATCCCAGTTCCCGGTAGACCTGGAGGTCATCCGAACCGTTAACTTCCAGGAGGCGCCGCTGTTTGAGAACGGCGTTCCGACGGAAATCGGTGAGCCCATTACCGACATCTTCCACGAGGAACCCGGGCGCACGGGTTACGTGGTCAACGAACTGGCGTTCTACGACGGCGTCGGGCCCGACGCCTCCTACAACCGGGACGCCCGCATCGGGCAGATCATCCCGGTCAACGAGGTCAACCCGGCCCGTCCCCAGGACGCCGGCAGGGAAATGGTGGTGGTCTGGTATCGCGCCAACCTCAAGGGTGTGTTCTGGGGCGAGAAGCCGGTCCAGTACGACCCGGCCTGGCCGCTCAATCCGGACCGCATTATTATTGCCAGTCAGTTCGGTGGCGAGGTGCTGGGTCAGCAGCCCCTGGACCCGCTGCTGTTCGAAAGCCAGACTCTGTACCGGCAGGCCGACCCGAACCTGCCCGGGTTCAATCCCAACGAAGAGCATGCGTTCTTCGCGCCCTCCAGCACCGGCACCGGGCTGGAGGCCATCTTTGCGCTGCGGGCCGACTTCGGCTCCCCGGTGGGCGACATCGATGCCGAGTCCGACCCCTGGGTGCTGATCAAGTATTTTGATCCCAACATCTCTGACTGGGCCTTCCGGGTTTACCGGGTGGAGGCCACTGGCGCCGGCTTCAACGAGTTCCGTTTTTCCGGCATCGCGGCAACCCCGGTGGAGCCACCTTATCCGGTGCGCCTGCTGGGCGGCTGCGCGGAATCCGAGATTTCAGGCTCCACACCGATCCGGCCGGTTCCGCCGCCGTTCTTCCGGGATTACAAGAACCAGCTGTGGTCTTCGTCCGAGGGCGCCGGCAGCATTTTCTATTACTATCCGCTGCAGCCCGGCATGGACGTGGACAATCCCGACCTGGGATCCGGCGACTGTGTGCCCTGGATGCCGAGGCTGCCCGAAGCTGACGGCGGCACCGCCAATCCCAGCCAGCCCATCGAGGTGGCCTACACCATCACCTGGCCGGACACGGTGCCCATACTGACGCCCGGTGAAACCCTGCTGCAGCAGAAGCGCGGCCTGCCCAATATCTTCAACCAGGCTGCGGTTGAGGTCGCCTTCGACGAGGTCAACGCGGCCAGCGGTCAGCCCGACGACACCCTGGCGCAGCTGATCGATCCGCTGAATCCGCGAACCGTGGAACTGGATGCGCTGCCCTCGGAAGTGGCCAGCGAGCTGGGCACCGACGGCAAGGAAACCATCCTTGGCAGCTCGGACGGGCTGATCAAGCTGCCGGTGGCGTTGCGCAATCGACTGGTCTATGACCCGCTGAATGGCCGCCTGTCGTTCAAGGGTATATTCGACAACAGCGGTGCGGGTGAACCCCTGCTGCTGCTGAACGTGATGAGCTTCGCCGACCGGGACGTGCTGTTCAGCCTGGACGGCGGCGGCCCGATTCCGCCCCTGGACCACACGGACTGCGCGCTGGGTTCAGGTGATGCCTGTACCTGGGACGAGGCCGTCCAGGCCCTGTTCCGCCTGACCCGAAACCCCAATGGCGTGCGCCGGGTGCTGGATACGGTGCTTCGCTCGGTCAATGATAGCGACGTGCTGATCGCGTGGGAGGAACTCAATCCCTCGGATCCCAGCGGCGACGGCGCGCTCAAGCCTTTCGGGGCCGTCGGCATCAGCCCGGCCCTGACCGCGGGCAACGCCCAGGGTACCGGCTACATGACCCTGGCTTTCAATAATGACCCGGCGCTGAATCCCGCCCCGGTCAGCCTGCAGGTGATCCGGGTCGACTGTATCGACGTGCCGGCCATGCCGCCGTTTCAGGCGCCGTACCAGGGTCAGCTTCAGGTGATCAGCCCGGACAACGTGTTCGACGAGCAGCTCACCCTGCGTCACAGCGGCGACTTCGGCGGACGGGTGGAAGAGCTGGAATTCGAGTGGTATTTCCAGCCGGACCTGGACGGTACGCCGCCGTTCCCGCTGCCGGATCCGGACAACGGCCAGCTCAACGGCTGGCTGAAGTTCAACATTCCGGATCCCCAGGGCGCGGTGGAGATTGTCATCGAGGGCGCCAACATCCAGACCCTGAGCGACAACTGGTACGTGGCCCGCTACCGCGGCCTGCCGGCCTGTGGCAACCAGACTGACTGGAGCCTGTACGCCGGCCAGCCCGGCGCCACCCCGCTGGAGGAGCGGGCACAGCTGGCCGAGGGTTGGGTCAAGCGGGTGCTGGCACGGCTGAACCCGTTCGAAGCACGGGTGCAGAACTTTGCCGCTGCTGAAACCAATAACTTCACCAGCATGCTGATCCAGCTGGGTGAGCGTTACGAAGGCGACATTGCCCTCAACAGCGACCCCAACAATCTCAACATGGTGGGTCTGATCGAGGCGTACCAAACCGTGATGCGCCGCGCCCTGACCCTGTCGGTGGATTCCACGCCGCCGGTGGACTACGGCCCGGCCAACGCGGCCATCCTGCTGGTGGCCTCGCGGCTGGTGGACTTCTATACCCTGCTGGGCAACGAGGCCCAGGCGGACGCCGACGATCCCACCATCGGCATCACCACTGCCACCCAGACCCAGGGTCTCGGTACTCTGGCGCCCACTATCTTCAACTTCCAGAACCAGTTTGCCTCGCTGCTGGAAGAGGAGCTGGTGCTGCTGCGCGGGCGCGACAACTCCCAGGGGCCGGTGGCGGCCAACCCGGTCTACAACCGGGCCTTCTGGAATTTCACCCGCAACGACGGTGAAGTGGCCTACGCCATCTCCTACAACATCACCGACCAGAATAACGATGGCGTGATCGACGAGTTCGACGCCCGTATCCAGTTTCCCCAGGGTCACGGGGACGCCTGGGGCCACTACCTGACCGCGCTGGATTACTATTACGACCTGCTGCGCCATCCGTTCTTCTCCTGGGATCCCAGGCCTGAAGCGGTGACCGTGGCCGGCGTACCGATCCAGGTGGACTTCCTGGACGAGCGGCAGTTCGCGGAAACCGCGGCTCTGAAGGCCAAGGTGGGCGCTGCCGTGGTGGACCTGACCTATCGCAATGCCTACGTGGACGATCCCGCCGGCCAGTGGCAGGGATACAAGGACATCAGCGCCGAGCGCGCCTGGGGTCTTTCCGAGTGGGGCAAGCGGGCCGGCCAGGGAGCGTTCTTTGACTGGGTCACGGCCAACGCCATTGTCCAGGCCGAGGAGCCGGATCCGGAGAAGCGCGGCATTCAGCGCATCGACCGGACCAACCTGCCGGAGATCGACGAGATCTCGGCCCAGGCCGTTCTGATCCAGCAGCAGGTGGACGAGGCCGACCGCGGCCTGAACCCGCTGGGTCTGGCCAAGGGGGTGGTGCCCTTCGACATCGATCCCACCCAGCTGGACGCGGGCAAGACCCACTTTGAGCAGATCTTCGAGCGGGCCACGGTGGCCATGGAAAACGTGGTCAGCGTGTGGGATCACGCCAATGCCATCAATCGCATGCTGCGTTACACCCAGAACAACACCGAGGACCTGCGGCGGGATTCCCGTACCTCGGAACAGGACTACCGCAACCGCCTGATTGAGATTTTCGGTTATCCCTACGAGGACGACATCGGTCCTGGTGGAACCTACCCGGCCGGCTATAACGGTCCCGACGTGTACCACTACATGCTGGTGGACCCGGCCGAGCTTTCCGGAACGGCGTTCGATATCGATGGCGTGCAGCAGTCCGCGGAAGACGGCGATCTGCCGCCGCTGTTCCCCAGCGACATCCGCGTCTTCAACGGCGCCTACAAACCCATGCAGGCGGGGCTGGATTTCTTCGGCCTGGGCGAGGATTCCAAGTTCTCCACCGTCGAAGGCTCCGATCCCACGGAATGCCTGGACGGCGTGACCGCCGGTACCACCGGCGTCATTTCCCTGATCCGCAAGATCACGGGAACCGGCTGCAAGCTGGGTGAGATTGCGCCCGACCTGAGCTACGAGGTGCAGTACATCCAGGCCGAGAACCCTGACTTCGGCACCCTGCTGATCAAGGATCCCAGCTGGACCGGCCGGCGCCGCGCCCAGGGCAAGATCCAGGACAACCTGGCCCAGGTGTTCCAGACCCAGGTCGCCCTGAAGCGGGCCTACCGGGAGTACACCAACCTGCGCCAGGACATCATCGACCAGCTCGATACCCTGCAGGCGACCCGTAACGTCAAACAGGGCCAGATCAAGGTGCTGGATGCCGGCGCCAGGACCACCGGCGCCATCAAGCTGAAGATCTTCGCCATGGACAAGATCGGCCGGGCGCTGGAGAAAGCCGGCGAAGCGACCAAGGAGATCGGGGACAGCACGGCGAACTGTATCCCGGGCTCCCTGGTGTTTGGATTCTCCAACGGTGGCGACACCCTGGCCCCGGCGCGCTGCTCGGTCAAGGTAGCCGCCAGCATCGGCAAGAAGCTGCTCGGATTCGCGGGCACTGCCCTGAAGTGGGAGGCCAAGGCGGCCGAGGCCCAGGTTGGTGGCATCTCCAACCTGGCGGACAAGAAGGTCCAGATCCTGGAGTCACGGCTTGACCTGTTCAACATCAAGGGTGACCTGGACAAGATGCTGCGGGAAGAACCCATCCGCCGCGCTGAAGTGTTTGCCAAGACCGAGACCATGCGACAGGCCTGGGAGGGCTACTTCGCCTCCCTGGCAGAAGGTCAGCGTGTGCTGGAGGAACTGGTGGCCTTCCGCAAACGGGGCGCCGAAGCGGTGCAGCAGCATCGCTATGAAGACATGGCGTTCCGCATTGCCCGCAACGACGCGCTGCAGAAGTACCGTGCAGCCTTCGACATGGCGGCCCGCTACACCTACCTGGCCGCATCCGCCTACGACTACGAGACCAACCAGCTGGGCTCCAACAGTGAGGCGGGCCAGACCTTCCTTACCGACATCGTGCGGGAACGCTCCATCGGCCAGATCATCAGTGGCGAAGTGGTGCCGGGCTCCAGTGGCCTGGCCGATCCCATGGCCCGGATGAAGCTGAACTTCGACGTGCTGAAGGGCCAGATGGGATTCAACAATCCCCAGGTGGAAGCCAACCGCTTCTCACTGCGGCGGGAGCTGTTCCGCATCAGCGATGGCGAGCAGGGCGATGCCGACTGGCGCGAGCTGCTGAAAGACTACCGGGTGCCGAACCTGTGGGCTTTGCCGGAGTTCCGGCGCTACGCCCGACCGTTCGCACCGGAGTCTGCCGGACCCCAGCCCGCCCTGGTGATCCCGTTCGAGACCAGCGTGAGCTTTGGCCTCAACTTCTTCAACTGGGAGCTTGGGCCGGGAGACAGCACTTACGATCCCAGCCAGTTCGCCACCAAGGTGCGATCGGTGGGCGTGTGGTTTGACGACTACGATAATCTGCCTCTGGCCAACACCCCCAGGGTGTACATGTTCCCCGTGGGTGCCGACATCCTGCGCAGTCCGGATCCGTTCGACTTCAAGGTGAGGCAGTGGCAGATCGTGGACCAGGTGATCCCGGTTCCGTACCCGCTGGGAAGCCAGGACCTGGATGATCCGAGCTGGATTCCCCAGGTGGATTCGGTGATTGGCACCACCGCGGACGTACGGCGCTTCTCGCGCTTCCGTGCCTATCCCTTCATCGAGCCGCTGGACGAAAGTGAACTGGCCAGCGACAGTCGCCTGGTGGGCCGCTCGGTCTGGAATGACCGCTGGCTGTTGATCATCCCCGGCGAAACCCTGCTGTTCAATCCGGACGAAGGTCTGGACACCTTCATCGACGGTCAGGAGGTGCCCGGATCCAACGGCCTGAGGGACGGCAACGGGGTGAGAGACATCCTGCTCAATTTCAAGACCTACGCTTACTCGGGGAATTGATATGAATCTTTCAAGACAGACCATGAAACAGATTCAGATCGGCACCCTGCTGGCCGGTCTGCTGGCCGCGCTGACGGCGGGTCCGCTGCTGGCCCGCCTGTCCGAGCCGGACCACGTGCTCTACGGAACCGCCACCTGGTTCGGTGAGCCCCTGGTCGCGGGTACCGTGATCTCGTTGAGGCTGGACGGCAGCGCAGATGTGTTGACCACCTACACGCTGGGTCAGAACGCGCAGCTCGGCGGGCTTTACGCCCTCAGGATCCCGATGGATTCCCTGGACCCGCGGCTGCCCGGACGAGCCCGGCCTGGCGAAGGTGCATCGGTATTTATCAATGACTCCATAGTCGCCAATGTCATCATCGGTGATTACGGTGAAGCCCAGCGGTTGGACATCGATCCCGCATTCCTGACCGGAACCACGCCGGCCATCGTGATTTCCCCGGCCCAGGTGCAGGAAGGTAACAGCGGCACTTCGACCATGCTGTTCAGCGTGAATCTGACGGTTCCCTCCCAGGACCCGGTGTCATTCAACTGGACCACCAGCAACGGCACCGCCACCGGTGGGGTTGGGTCCTGCGAATCCGGCAGTGATTTCATCCACGACAATACCATTGGCGATTTCCCGGCGGGACAAACCTCCACCAGCATTGCCATCTCGGTATGCGGCGACACTATCGTCGAGGATAACGAGACCTTCAGCGTGGACCTGTCGAACCCCACCAACGCCATCATCCAGTTCCAGAGTGCCACCGGCACCATTCTCAACGATGACGGTCAGCCTCAGGTTCGCGTGGCTGACACCGTGGTGTGGGAACCGGCGACGGGTACCGCGACAGCGACATTCGAGGTTCTGCTTAGCCGGGCGTTCACCCAGGATGTGCAGGTGGACTTCGAAACCTTGTCCGATACCGCTACCGGGGGAATCGACTATGTTGGCACCGCCGGCCGCCTGACCATACCCGCTGGATCCATGTCGGCCGTGGTTGAGGTCAGTATCCTGGCCGACGGTTTCGTCGAAACGCCCGAGGCATTGACCTTGAACCTGAGCAATCCGGCCAACGCTACCATCTCTGACGCGGTTGGCCTGGCCATTATCCTGGATAACGACAGCGCGTCTGAAAACGAGCTGGCCGATGTTGCCCAGAACGGCGTCAACGGCGTGGAAGGCCTGGCCGGTCCGTCGGATGCGGTGTTCAGCCCGGACAACCAGTACCTCTACGTGTCGACCCTGGTCTCCCGGACCATCGTTACCTTCAGCGTGAGTAACTTCGGCGTCATGGGATTCCTGGGCAAGATCGATGCCCAGACCGCGGGTTTTGAAGCCGGGCTGTTCGAAGGCATTCAGTCCATTGCCCTGAGCCCCGACGGCAACTACCTGTACGCGGCAGCCAGCGGCAACAACGGCATTATGGTGCTGTCACGGGACTCCGGTGACGGCAGCCTTTCCCTGGTCGGTACCATCGCCAACGGTGATGACTCCTCGGGCACCGAGGTGAGTGGCCTGGCCACGGTGTGGGATCTGGTTCTGAGTTCCGACGGCAGCCACCTGTACGCGGCCGGATCCGGGGACGATGCCGTGGCGGCCTTCAGCGTGGATGCCGGATCGGGTGCATTGACCTTCCTGGAAAGCGAGGTCAACGGCGCCAACGATCCCGGCGACAGCGGGGCCGCCGTAGCCTTCGTTGATCGTCCGGTCAGCGTCAGGCTTTCTCCCGACGGCAGCCGGCTGCTGGTGGGATCGGATTTTTCCAGCGCATTCACGGTGTTCGAGCGTGATGGCGCCGGCGAGTTGAGTTTCGTCGATACCTTCCGCAACAACGTGTCCGGCGTGTCCGGTATCGGCGGTGCCTCAGACCTGGACGTGTCGCCGGACGGCAGTCACGTGTACGTGCTGGGCCGGTCCGACGACACCCTGGCCCAGTTCTCCCTGGTTGGCGGCAGCGCTTCGTTCATGGCGGCCCTGGACCGGCAGGCTGATCGCTTTGCCGGGCTGGACGGTCCTGACGCGGTCACCATCAGCCCGGCCGGCGACGCGCTGTACGCCGTAGGCTTCGAAGACTCCAGCTTCGTGATGTTCAGGCGGGTCACCGACGTCCAAAGCTCGGCCTACGGCGACCTGAATTTCGCTGAAATCCGGCTGGACAACACCGGCGGCATCACCACCCTGGGCGGACCCACCTCGGTGGCGGTCAGCCCCAACGGCAATTTCGTGGTGGTCACCGCTGGCGTTGACAACGCGGTCAACCTGTTCAGCGACGACTCGGTCCTGACCATCTTCGCCAACGGATTCGAAGGGCCCTGAACCCGGCACCCGGCGGCGGCCAAACCGGCCGCCGCCGGCCATTTTTCTGATACTTTTGCAAGCGGCAGCGTTGCCGCGGGGTTGCGTGATACCCTGATGGTTCCCGCTCCGGGGATCACCTAAAATTGCGTCAGAATTTTTTCCACTGTGCGAATTCCGAGGGTAAATCGTGAGCAACTACGACCAACAACTGCAGAAGATCAACACCAGGAACGGCTGCTTCATTGCCGCCCTGGACCAGAGCGGCGGCAGCACGCCCAAGGCCCTGAGGCTGTACGGTATTGGTGAAGACCAGTACAGCGGTGATGACGAGATGTTCGACAAGGTGCACGAGATGCGCACCCGCATCATTACCAGCCCGGCCTTCAACGGCGAGCGCATCCTGGCCGCGATCCTGTTCGAAAACACCATGGACCGCGATATCGAGGGACAGGGGACTGCCAGCTACCTGTGGAACGTGAAGAACGTGGTGCCCATCCTGAAGGTGGACAAGGGCCTGGCCGACGAGGTCGACGGTGCCCAGCTCATGAAGCCCATGCCGGACCTGGATGCCCTGCTGGCACGGGCCAGGGAAAAGGGCGTATTCGGCACCAAGATGCGTTCCGTCATCAAGGGCGCCAATGCCGCAGGCATCGAGGCCAACGTCAACCAGCAGTTCGAAGTCGGTAAGCAGATCCTGGCGGCTGGGCTGCATCCCATCATCGAGCCTGAGGTGGACATCAATGCACCGGACAAGGCCGAGGCTGAAGCCATTCTGCATGACAACATCATCAAGCACCTGGACGCTCTGGACGATGGCCAGCTGGTCATGCTGAAGCTGACCCTGCCCGAGCAGGACAACCTGTACGCGGACTGCATCGCCCATCCCAACTGCATGAAGGTGGTGGCCCTGTCCGGCGGTTATAACCGGGAAGAAGCCAACCGCCGCCTGGCCGCCCAGAACGGCATGGTGGCCAGCTTCTCACGCGCCCTGTCCGAGGGCCTGTCAGCCCAGCAGACCGATGACGAGTTCAACGCCATGCTGGATGGGTCGATTCAGTCGATTTTTGATGCGTCGGCAACCTGAACCGATTGGGAATCCTGTCAAGAAAGGGGGCTTCGGCCCCCTTTTTTTGGCGGGAACGACCGCTGACGCGGTCTGGGTAACGCGCCCTGCGGTCGCTGGGGAACGGCCCCTGCGGGGCCTGGGGAACGCGCGCTTTGCGCGCTGGGGATTCACCCCGTAGCTATTTGCAAACACTCCATGAATTTGGACTGATGGACACACTGGGTCTGGTCAGTCGGATTTCGTGTGTGATGGGACCCAGCGCGAAGCGCGTTCCCCAGCTCGCGCCAGCGAGCGTTCCCGAGACCGCGTCAGCGGTCGTTCCCCAGGCTGCGAAGCAGCCGTTCCCCAGCGGCTCGCCCGCTAAAGCAAAAAATGCCCCAGTCCCGGCCGCTGCAGCCAGTTTTCCGCCAGCCAGGAATCCGCCCGGTCCGACAGATGCAGAGTGAGCGCATGCCGTGACTTGTCTGAGGTGTTCTGCGAGCTGTAGTGGGGCATGTGGTCGTGGAAAAGCACCGCGCTGCCGGCGGGCACTTCCATGGCCACCGGATCGGTGCCGATCTGCCACGGGGTTTCATCCAGCGTGGTCAACGTGCCCGTTCGCGACTCCCAGTCCACTCTGAAGATCTCACGGAGCGGGGACCGGTGCTGGCCGGGGATCATCCACAGGCAGCCATTGTCCCGGGTCGCATCCTCCATGGCGATCCACATGCCGATGACGTTAGGCGGGCTGGTGATCAGGTAGCTGGCATCCTGGTGCCATCGCACTTCGCCGCCGATGCCGGGCTGCTTGAAGATGTACATGGTTTGCCACAGGGTGGGGTGGCTGTAGCCCAGGTCCCGCAGCACCTGGCCGATCAGGGGAAGCCGGCAGAAGTCGCCAAACTCCGGCACCAGGTCATGCATGGCATGTCCCATCTTGTTGATGGCCAGCTCCTTGGGTCGGATCAGCTCACCATCCGCCCCCAGGGCGCCTTCCTCCAGAAAACAGTGCACCGCTTCGGCCGAGTCAAAAAAGTAGTCATCCCGGCCGGCGTCCCGATCGGTGGTTTTGAACACCGTGCGGTGCCGGTCGATGTCGAACTCATCGACGATGGCCAGCGCCGCTTTCCTGACTTTTTCCAATTCGCCTGCAGCGAACGCGTTTTCCAGCACCAGGAAACCGTCCTGGTCAAACTGCTGCTTTTGATCCGGGGTCAGCACGACAACAACTCATTCAGAATCGGGCAGCACATGATACAGCCTCGCGACCATTCATCGCGGCAGGCGGTCAGGCCGTGCGGCGGCTCATCCTTGCGGACTGCTGCAGCCCGATCTTGCGCCAGTGATACAGGATAATCACGATGCCGGTCACCAGCGGCACCGCCCACAGGCCGGGATTGAGGGCCAGTTCCGGCATCAGGCGGACCGCGCCAAAGGCGAAAAACGCGGTGTAAACGGAGATGCCGGCGCCCACCAGTCCCTTGACGTGTTCCTTCAGCCAGTCCGTGGGCCCGGGCCGGGACTTGTAGATGAACCAGAGATTGGTGCCGGCCGTGGCGAAGCCCACCATGGAGATCCCCACCATCAGCACCTGCTCCAGCTGGACGCCGCGCCAGGCACAGTTGGCGGCGGTCACCACCAGGATGGCCTGGAGAAACAGGTTGAAGGTTCCCCGGTTGGCCAGATGGTCACGGCGGTTTCGGATGCACATCAATCCGTACCAGGCCAGGTTCACTGTCAGGATGGCCAGGTAGAGCATCATCCAGCCGAAGATGCCCTGGATCAGGGCCGGGTCGAACTCAAGGCTTGGGTGGGTGCCCACCGGGTCCATGATGGTCAGGCTGGACATGCAGACCGCGATGCTGCCCGTGGTCAGCATGGACAGGACGAAGACTTTGCCCCACAGGCGGTGTACCGGACTGCCCTTGCGGCTCGCCACGGGCACCCAGAACCCCAGCAGTCCGACGCTGCCGGTC
Source organism: Lysobacterales bacterium (assembly GCA_030065125.1). Taxonomy (GTDB): domain Bacteria; phylum Pseudomonadota; class Gammaproteobacteria; order Xanthomonadales; family SZUA-38; genus JASJDM01. Next base: position 86,476 of record JASJDM010000017.1, read on the forward strand.
ACAATGTGGGCCGCCACGAACAGGTGAAACGGCCAGATAAATGGATCGTGGAACAGGCCCAAGAGGCTCACTCACGCGTTGCTCAACTGTCAACCCAACTATACACTTAATACTGTCAATCCTTCTATCTCGCATATTGGAGAATCCGGAACCCATAGCAACCTCGCCGGCTGCTTACGTGCCCCCCCGCCCGGCACCGCTGTCGCCCTTGCCAGCCCTGGTTCGAACGGCCTGGCAGGGCGAGGGCAATCTGCTCAGCCTGCTGCCGGCGGCGGCCTATCGGCTGCCGGTGACGCACCTGGGCTGGTCGAGGCGCTCCATCCTGCTGGTTAACGACCCCGCCCTGATCAAGGACGTCATGACCGACCCCAGCGGCATCTATCCCAAGAACGACCTGTTCGTGGGCGCCCTGGAGCCCCTGGTCGGCGAGTCCATTTTTGTCTCCAGCGGCGAAAAATGGCGGCGGCAGCGGGACATGATCGATCCGGCTTTTTCCCATATGCGGCTGAGCCGGGCTTTCGGCTCCATGACCGCCGCGGTGGACGACTACGAGTCCCGCCTGGCGCAGCTGGCGTCCCGGGGTGAATCCTTCTCCCTGGACCTGGCCATGAGCCACCTGACCGCCGACGTCATATGCCGGACGGTATTCTCCACCTCCCTGGCCACCCAGACCGCCCGGGAGGTATTCGATGATTTTGCCGTTTTCGAGCGCAGTGCCGCCCAGGTTGAGCTGAAGGCATTGATTTTTGACCCGGCGTTCAAGCCGGTACCCCAGCATCAGCCGGTGCTGGACGCGTGCCAGAGAATTCGGGATCACCTGGGGCAGCTGGTGGACAGCCACATGGATGACGGCGAGCAGCAATACAACGACATCGCCTCGGCCTGTATCGGCGCCAGGGACAAAGACACCGGTTGCGGGTTTACCCGCAAAGAGTTGATTGATGAACTGGGCGTCATGTTCCTGGCCGGACACGAGACCACCGCCAGTGCTCTGACCTGGCTGTTCTACATCCTGTCGGTGCGGCCCGAAGTGGTGGCGAGGATCCGGGAAGAAGTGGACCAGGTTGTTGGCTCCGGGCCGGTGCTGTTCGAACACGTCAGGCAGCTGCGCTATGTGAAAAACGTCTTCCGGGAGACCATGCGGCTTTATCCACCCATCACTTTTATTCCCCGGGTTGCCATGGAAAAGACCCGGATCGGAAAGTTCAAGGTCAAGCGCGGCGCCATGATCATGATTTCTCCCTGGGCCACCCATCGCAACCAGCGGCTTTGGAAGAACCCCGACGTGTTCGACCCGGACAGGTTCACACCGGAGCGGGAGCACGAGCTGACCCCGGGCTGTTACCTGGCTTTCGGCATCGGTCCCCGAACCTGTGTGGGTGCCGGCTTTGCCCAGACCGAGGCCAGCCTGATCATTGCCCGGCTGGCGCGGCGCTTTGATTTTGAGACATTGAATGCCGAGACCGTTCGTCCGGTGGCGCGGCTGACCACCCGCCCGGTGGAGCAGATTCAGTGCGTGGCCACAGAACGGGACTAACTACTCGTACCAGCCGATGTCGAAGGTTGAAGCCTCGCCGAAGGTCATGCCGGCAAATATGGTTCGGCGCAGGATCTGGTGGGACGTCAGCGGCATCAGCAGAAAGGGCAGGGGATCACGCCGGCCCCAGCTGACGTCGCGACAGCCGAACAGGTGCCTGAGGTTGCCGCGCCAGGGGCGTCCCTTGATGGCCGCACCCTGGGTTTCAGTCAGTGCCGGGTAGAACTGCTGCAGAACCCGTTCGCTGCGCAGCCGGAAGGGATTGGGTTGGTCCGGCTCGAGGATGGCCGCCGCCAGGTCCTCGGGCTGCACGAAGTGGATGCCGCTGGTGGTGCGGGGATTACATTCGATGGGAAGAGCACGCCCGGTCTGGTCCCGGCGAAAGTCAAAGGAGATAAAGCCGCTGTGACCGGTTTGCTCGACAAAAGACCTGATCCATGCCAGCACCTCGGGATCCGGCTGCGGGATGGATTCGAAGCACACCGCTACGGTGCCGGTCATGATCAGCCCGCGGTAGAGGACGGTCCCCACCAGCCGGCCCTGGTGGGCAATGGAAAAGGAGCTGAACTCTTCGCCCGGCAGCAGGGCCTGGACAACGGCGGGCGAGTCCAGGTCCGGCAGGGCGTCCCCGGCCCGGTGCAGGGTGACGCCGTGGCCGGCGGAGGAAAGGATGGGTTTGATCACGTAGTCATGGCGCGAAGCAAACTCTGCCGCCTCGGCACTGGCCAGGTCATAAGTGGCGGGCACCGGCAGATCCAGCTGCCGGGCCGCCTGCATGAAGGCCAGCTTGCTGTGGAGTTTCAACAGCACCGCCTGTGGCATACCAAACAGGCGGGCGTGTTGCGGCAGGCTGTCGGTAATGGCCGCCAGGTGCAGCACCTCTTCCGACACCGGCACCACCAGGTCCACGGTGTGCTCCCGGATGATGGCATTGAGATCCTCCAGGTAGCGCTCAGCGCTGGCGTCGGGCGGCGTAACGGTCAGGCTGCGGCTGACCGATCGCGACACCCGGCTGAGGTGCCAGCGCCAGGGTTCAGCGATGATGACCCGGCAGCCGGCCCCGGCCAGTGCGCGGGCGAGCTCCAGTCCCTTGGGCAGTCGCCCAAGGCTGATCAGAATGGTTCTGGCCATCAACCGATGGCCCCTCGGAGTGCTTTACGGGATAACAGGTATGGCCCCATCTGGCACATAATACAGCTCGGCACGGAGAGGGGGTGAAACGAGATGGAACTGCTGGAACAACTCGTCACGTCGGGTCGAATCGTGGACATCATGCTGGGATTTGTGCTGCTGGAAATCCTCGCGCTGCTGCTGCTGTTCCGGCTGACCGGCAAGGGCATAGCCCCGGTACCGCTGATCACCAACATCGGCGCCGGCGGCAGCCTGATGCTGGCCCTGAAAACGGTGCTGTCCGGGGCGGCCTGGACCTGGACCGCCGGCAGCCTGGTGCTGGCGCTGATTTTTCACATGCTGGACCTGAGCCAGCGCTGGAACAAAGGGGAAGCCTGAATTGGACCAGAAAGCAAAACCCCGTGCCGTGGTCATCGGCAGCGGCTTCGGCGGGCTGGCGGCGGCCATTCGCTTGGGGGCTCGAGGCTACCAGGTCACGGTGCTGGAAAAGCTGGATCAGCCCGGCGGGCGCGCTTACGTTTACCGCCAGGACGGTTTCACCTTCGACGCAGGGCCCACCATCGTTACGGCGCCCTTTCTGCTGGAGGAGCTGTGGGAACTCTGCGGTCGACAGCTCTCCGATGACATCGATCTGCAGTCGCTGTCTCCTTTCTACCGGATTCGATTCGACGACGGAACCTACTTCGACTACAGCGGCGACGATGCCGCAATGGACGAGCAGATTTCAAAGTTCAACCCGGCGGACGCTGCCGGATTCCAGCGACTGCTGAGGGCCAGCGCCCGGCTGTACGACGTCGGGTTCGACAAGCTGCTCAACGTCTCCTTCGACAGCCTCGGCAAGATGCTGTCCACGGTGCCTGATCTGCTGCGCTGCCAGTTCTACCGTTCCGTCTACAGCCTGGTCTGCAGCTACATCAAGCATCCCAAGCTGCGCCAGGTGTTCAGCTTTCACCCGCTGCTGGTTGGGGGCAATCCCCTGACCGCCACGGCCATCTACGTGCTCATCGCCCAGCTGGAGCGCAAGCACGGCGTGCATTTTGCCATGGGCGGTACCGGCAGTCTGGTCCGTGGCATGGTCAATCTGATCGAAGGGCAGGGTGGCCGGTTAAGACTCAACCAGACGGTCAAGCAGATCCGCGTCGAGGGCGGTCGTGCCACCGGCGTTGAGCTGGAGTCCGGTGAGCAGGTGGATGCCGACGTGGTGGTATCCAACGCCGATTCCGCCGCCACCTATCGGTACCTGCTTTCCGAGAGTCATCGCAAGCGCTGGACCAACCGCAAGCTGGAGCGGTCGCGTTATTCCATGAGCCTGGTGGTCTGGTACTTCGGGACCAACCGCCAGTATCCCGAGGTGCCCCACCATATGATCATGCTGGGGCCTCGGTACGAGCCGCTGCTGAGGGACATCTTCGACCGCAAGGTGCTGGCGGATGACTTCAGCCTGTACCTGCACCGCCCCACCGCCTCGGATCCGTCCCTGGCCCCGGCGGGGTGTGACTGCTTCTACGTGCTGTCGCCGGTACCCAACCTGGATGCCGACATCGACTGGGCGGAGATGGCTGAACCCTACCGCCGGAGGATTGCCCGCAAGCTGTCGGATACCGTGCTGCCGGATCTGGAAAGCCACGTCATTTCCTCCCGCATGCTGACGCCGCCGGATTTCCAGGATCGGTTGTTTTCCCTGAAAGGGGCGGCTTTTGGGCTGGAGCCGGTGCTGACCCAGACCGCCTGGTTTCGTCCCCATAACCGCAGCGAAGACATTCCGGGCCTGTACCTGGTGGGCGCCGGCACACACCCCGGGGCCGGCATGCCCGGCGTGATTTCATCCGCCAAGGTGTTGGACGAGGTGGTGCCGGATCCTGCCTGAGCCAGTCTCGTCTCTGCCAGATCAGGACTGTCCCAGGTCGGCGGCAACGCTGGCAGCCGCGATGCGTCCGGACAGTGCCGCCATGGGGACACCGGGGCCGGGGTGCACTGTGCCGCCGGCAAGGTAGAGCCCGGGAATCCTGGAGCGCGATCCCCAGCGCCGGAAGGAGCCGGTCATGCCGTGGGTAGGCCAGCCGTAGATGGCACCATCGCTGCCCGGAAAGCGTTGGTCGAAATCAAAGGGAGAGGTGCGTACCGGCGGGGACCCGGGGGTAATGCGCAGTCCGTGTCGATCCAGCAATCCCCAGGTTCGTGATTCCAGCTCATCCAGTTCCTGGTCCGGCATAGGGCGCGCCGGGGCGTTGACCAGCAGGAACAGTCTCTGATCACCTGCCTCGGGGTCTGGCCGGGAGTCGACGTGATCCTGGGCGCATACGTAAACCGTGGGCTCGACAGGCGTCTTGCCCTGGCCAAACAGGCAGGTGAATTCATTGGCGTATTCGCCGCCGAAAAACACCGTATGATAGGCCAGCGGAAACCCCTCGGCACTGCCCGACAGGCTCCAGGTCACCGCGGACAGCGAGCGGGGTTCTCCGCTGCGCGAAGGCAGTGCGGACCGCACCGCGTTACCCAGCAGGCCTCGCTGCAGCGCCTGGACGTCGCCGTTGAACACGACCGCGTCCGCCGCCAGGGTTTCACCCGATGCCAGTTCAACCGCGCGGACATGGCCATTGTGGGTGTCAATCCGGCTCACCTCTGAACGGGTCCGCAGCGCCACGCCCTGCCGTTCCAGCATGGCAGTGAGTGCTTCGGCCAGTCGCTGCATGCCGCCCGTCACCGACCACACCCCGGCCCGCTCGGCGTGGGCGATCAGCATCAGGGTAGCCGGTGCCTGCAGCGGCGAGGAGCCGCAGTAAGTGGCGTACCGCCCAAACAGCTGGCGCAGGCGCGGATCGGAAAAATAGCGCCCCAGTTCCCGCCACAGGGTTCTGTACGGGCGCGTGGCGTAGAGTTTTGGGATGCCCGACAGCCCAAGGGAAAAAGTCAGCGCCAGGGGGCCTGGCTTTTCGCACCGCATGAACGTGTGGTCCAGAGTCTTGAACACGTCCTCGGAGTCCCTGGCAAAGCGGGCGTAGGCCTGGGCTTCGCGGGGACCGGCAAACTCTGCCACCGCCTCCACCGAGAGCTCCACATCCGAATAGAGGTCCAGCCGGCTGCCGTCCAGCCAGGCGTGGCGCGCCAACACCTCGGGACGTTCCAGGGCCAGATGCTCCGACAACTCCTCACCCGCGTCGGCGAACAGCTGCTCAAACACCCAGCGCATGGTAAATACCGTGGGACCTGAATCGATACCCCGGCCGTCCACGACGACCTCCCGCATCTTGCCCCCGGTGTGGGGCTGCCGTTCCAGCAGCGTGACGTCAAATCCGGCAACGGCCAATTGTGTGGCGGCGGACAGTCCGCCCATGCCGGCGCCGATGACAATGATTTTCTTTCGGCTGTTCGCCATCCGCTGTGGCTCAGCTGGCGGAGATGGAGGAATCCAGGAATATGTCCAGGGATTCGCAGAATTCGACGGGCTGCTCAAAATGCGGCAGGGCACCGCTATGGAAAGGTTGAAATCGCCAGTTCTCCAGGTCTCGCGCCCAGTCCGCGCCACTGAAATCCTTGAAGTCGCCCCGGGTGCCGTGGGGGACCCATACCGGCATCTTCAGCTGTCTGTAGACATTGGGAATGTCGCGGCTGAACAGGCGGCCGGACAGGAACGCCAGGGGAGCGTAACGGGCACCCGGCTGATGACTGGTCTGGTAGCTGTAGCGTGCGAGATCCTGGTCAATCTGGTCTGAACCCCAGGTCCGTTTCAGGAAATAATTGACCGATGCCTGGGTGGTCAACAGCCCGAACAGGGCGGGGCTCAGCAGGGGCAGCGAGAGCCCTGCAAGCATCCCGGGTACCTCCCGGTTTCCCGGTTCCGTGCTTGCCGACTCGGCCGCGCGGCGGTTGAATCCGGTGGGTGTGATCAGGGTCAGCGTTCGTGGCGGCGAATCAGTCTGGGCAGCAGCGCGGGCCAGGAACTCGCTGCCCAGGGACAGTGCCATTGCGTCCACCGGCGATCCCGGGCATTCGGCTTCGATCAGTGCCAGCATGTCGGCCACGGCCGCAACGAAGAGGTCTACCCCGTAGTCCCGCCTGGACCTGTCGGAAAACCCGAACCCGGGAAGGTCCAGAGCGAAGACCCGGCGACGGGGCGCCAGGTGGTCAAACACGGGCTGCATTTCCCTGGCCGAGGCGGCGGCGTTGACGCTGTGAACCAGCAACACCGGTTCACCCTGGCCCAGGACGTAGTAACTGACGCGCCCGGCCGGCCCGTTCCGCTCCAGGCGTTCGCCGTCCAGGGCAGCTTGCAGCTTCATGGCGGAGTGTGGGTCAGGCTTCGGCGTCCGTGTCGCGTGCGGCCTGCAGGGCTTTCTTCTGGCGCAGCACCACGTCGACGATATTAAACAACAGGGCAGCCGCGAGATACGCTCCGGTCATCCCCCAGGAGTTTCCGGACAGGGCCTCCAGCAGGGCAAACAGCAGCATCAGGCCCGGCAGCTTGGCCAGTACGATTTCGGCCGGGCGCAAGCCGAGACCGGTTCGATAATGAACTACCGACAGCACCAGCATTTCCAGCGCCAGGACAACCGCCGCCATGACCACCACCCCCTGGGGCGACAGGACTGCTTGAATCAACTGATCAACCGGCATCAACCAAACTCCTGTCAGGTACTTGGAGCAAGGCCCAGCAAGTGGGCCATGTCTTTGATGAAAATTCGCACGTGGGCCGCGGGGCGGGCCCGGACCAGCCGCTTGTTCATGTAGGCTTCCCAGGTCAGGCGCTGCACGTCCGGGTCACCGCACATGGTGACAAATCGTTCGCGCCTGGCGTCACTGGAGTACCAGAATTTCTGCATGATGCCGAGCATCCAGAAAATGCGGCCGTGTTCCCTGGCAAATCGTCGTCGCGCCTGTTTCAGCAGCCGCGCATCGGCCGTTTCCAGGCAGGCGTCAACCGCCTCGGCACCGAGCTGGCCGGACAGCATGGCGTAGTAGATGCCTTCGCCGGAAGCGGGCGCAACAACGCCGGCCGCGTCACCAACCACTACCACGTCGCGGCCGTTGTCCCAGCGTTTCAGCGGTCGCAGCGGCAGCGGCGCACCCTCCCGGCGGATCAGCCGGGCGTCGCTCAGACCCGCCGCAGCGCGCAGATCCGTCAGGGCCTTGCGAATGGAAAATCCCTTGACCGCGGTGCCGGTGCCGACGCTGGACTCACCGCCGTGGGGGAATACCCAGCCGTAAAAATCCGGCGACAGGCGACCCTGGTAATACACTTCGCAGCGCGTGCCGTCGAAGTCTTCCGGAGTCTCGATGATTTCGTGGGAGGCGTAGACAAACGGAATCTGGTCGGCCTTGGGGATGTTCTGGCGGGCCACCCTGGACGATGCGCCGTCAGCGCCGATGACGAAGCGGGCGCGAACGGCCTGCTCGCCCTGGTCCTTGCTGGTGTAGTGCACCACGCAGGGACCGTCGTCAGGCCGGTTGATGTGCTGGAACCTGCCGGTGCGCCGGTCGGCTCCGGCCTGGTCGGCACGCTGCCGCAGCCATTCGTCGAACTCGCAGCGGTCCACCATTCCGACATAACCGCCGTCGATGGGCATATCCACCTTCCGGTCGGTGGGCGATATGATCCGGGCGGACCGGGCCCGGGCCTTGATCAGGTGGTCCGGGATATGAAAATCCCGCACCAGCCGCGGCGGGATCGCGCCGCCACAGGGTTTGATTCGCCCGTCCCGGTCCAGCAGCAGCACGCGCCGGCCCTGCCGGGCCAGGGTCTCTGCCGCCGTGGCGCCGGCGGGCCCGCCGCCGACGACGGCGACATCAAAAGTGTCTGTCGGTTTGATGGAATTCATTGTTGAGATACCCCTACCAGGTGTTCACTGACGCGACCGATGGAATGCCGGCGCGAAGCGGGATGCGTGCCTGAAATCCGCATCGCCAGCAGTGCTGCAAATACAAACAGCCCCGCCTCGATAACAAAAACGCTGCCATAGGCCAGCACCGGCTGATCCGAGAACAACATGATCAGATCGACTCCTGCGGCGCCCAGCAGGCCACCAAACCCCATGGCCAGGGCCTGGGCCGCGCCCCACAGTCCCATGCGCACGCCTTCCCGGCGGGCGCGCCCCTGGCCGGCCATGGTCATCATGGAGCCGATGGCCGCCACGGCAAAAACCCCGTTGGCGGTCCCCAGGCAGAACACCGTCGCGGCCAGCGGCCAGCCCGGTCCGGCAAAACCACCGAAAGCCAGGACCACCAGGGCCGCGGCTGACGCCAGACAACCGCCCACGGTCCAGCTTCGGATGGAAATGAATCGCCTCACCGGCCGCAGGGTGCCCAGGAATCCCACCACCAGCATGCCCAGCAAGGCACCGCCGTGCTGGACTCCCGCCAGCTGGGTTGACTGGCCCGGGCTGTAGCCAAACAGCAGGCCGGCATACGGCTCCAGGATCAGATCCTGGGCGCTGTACCCCAGCATGGACGTCACTACGAACAGGGTGAACAGCCGGGCCCGGGGCTCCGACCAGACCTGGGCGAAGGCCGTCCGAAACGGCGTCTTCGAGTCGGTTGGCTCGGTAGAGGGCAGCGACGGCTTTTCGGACCGGGGCTCCAGGCCAATGATGGCCAGTACGGTCACCACCACGGCGCCGGCAGCAACCATCCCGGTGATGGTGACCAGGCGGGCCATGGAAAAGGGATCGAGCATATGGCCCGCCACCACGGTGGTCACCACGAAACCGGCGATCATCATGACCCAGACGATGGTGGCGGCGGCGGGACGGCGGGTCTCGTCAACCCGGGTGGCCAGCAGGACAATCAACGAGGTGCCGGCGGCACCAACGCCTGCGCCGATCACCACGAAAGAGAGCACCGCGGCCAGGATGCCCGGCACCAGGGCAGTGCTCATCAGCGCAATGGACAGGGATGCGCCTACGCCGCCCAGGGCCAGCGTGGCCATACCGCCCACGATCCATGGGGTACGACGCTGGCCCAGATCGGAGCCGTAGCCGAATCGGGGCCGCAACAGCTGGATGGCGTAGTGCAGTCCCACCAGTGCCCCGGGCAGCACGGCGGCCAGGGACAATTCCACCACCATGACCCGGTTCATGGTGGAGGTGGTGAGGACCACGATGGCCCCCAGCGACGCCTGGATCAGTCCCAGCCGGACGATGCCCAGCCAGGACAAGCTGTTGGACCCAGTGTTGGTCAAGGGGTCGGTCACGGAGCCGGTCAAGGGGTCGCTCACGGAGCGGCTCAAGACACCATGTCCCGGAGGGCCACGGCGCTGACCATCATGCCCAGCACATAGAGAGTGACCCCGGTGGCGTTGTACCAGGGCGCCAGCTCCCGGGGCCGCTGCACCATGCGCGCCATCAGCGCCAGTTGGATGACCAGCGACAGACCGACCAGGGCAGCGGCAATGATGGCGCTCCACCACAGCAGCAGACCCACCACCACCAGTTGGGGTACAGCCATCACCCAGCAGGCCAGCCGGGCAGCGCGGTCGGCTCCCAGGCTGGCGGGCAGGGACCGGATACCCAGTCGGCGGTCACCCTCGATGGACTTGAAGTCGTTCAGCGTCATGATGCCGTGGGCACCGAAGCTGTATAGCCCGGCCAGGGCCAGGATGTTAACCGAGGGCATGGCGCCACCCATCATCACAGCCGCGCCCGTGATCCAGGGCAGCCCTTCGTAGCAGGCGCCGACTGCGGCATTTCCCCACCACCCGTTCAGCTTCAGGCGAAACGGCGGTGCGCTGTAAGCCCAGGCCAGTGCCAGGCCAACCAGTCCGGCCGCGAAGACCACAGGTCCCAGGCTGTAAGCCACCAGGGCGGACAGCAGGCTCCAGAATATGGCGATTCCCAGGCCCCATTGGCCCGGAATACGGCCAGACGGAATGGGGCGGTTCGGCTCGTTAATGGCATCCACTTCCCGATCGAACCAGTCGTTTACGGCCTGGCTGGCGCCGCACACCAGGGGCCCGGCCAGCAGCACACCCAGCACCACCAGGTGCCAGTGATCCACGACGGGCACCCCGGCTGAGATAACCCCGCAGCCAAAGGCCCACATGGGTGGGAACCAGGTAATCGGTTTCAGCAGCTCCGCGACAGCACCAGGCTGTGGCCCCAACTGCACGGTGGACAGTCGTTCCGACATATGTCAAGAAAAATGGACAAAAAAAGTGTCAATTTGAGTTTACGCTCGGGTCTGAGCTATTGCAAGAAACCGAGGGCCCGTACCGGGGCTTTCGGATGGGTGAGGGAGGGGGGCAGGATCCGCCGGGCGGGCGGATCAGAGTTCTTCGTCGTTGGCCGATTTGCGCTTGGCCAGGCCGTGCCGACGCAGCTTGACGTACAGGCTCTGGCGGCTCAGGCCGAGAATTTCCGCTGCCGAGGCGCGATTGTCGCCGGTGAGGTTCAGGGCCGCCTCAATACACAGTCTCTCCACCATGTCGGAGGCTTCGCCCACCAGGTCTTTCAGCGGCACCCGCCCCACCAGTTCGGTGAGTTGTTCCATGGATCGGGGCAGGACCGGGTTGGCGGTGTCCTCGGGGGCCTCCAGTCGGCGCTCCACGTTGCGGATGGAAAAGGCATAGTAGGATTTTTCCGGTCCCGGCACGGAGACGGCGCAGACCTCGACGGCGACCTGGCTGCCGTACTCGTCACGCAGAGCGCTGTTGAACAGCCGCACCTGGCCGCGCTCGTTCAGGGTCGCCAGCAACACCGGCATGTCAACGCCGGACATGCCCAGCCAGCGCTCGATGGCCTGCTGGTCAGTCTGCTTGCGGTCCTTCAGGCCCGCCATGCGCACAAACGTGTGGTTGACCTTGAGAATTCTTCCACTGGTGTCAGTGATGACCAGGGCATCCGGCAGCTGTTCCAGCACGTCGATGAGCTGGTTGTTGTCGGCGCTCCTGGCCTCGGTGCCCAGGCGAACCACCAGCAGCGGCCGTTCGTCGTGCAGCAGGGCCGAGGCGGAAACCTTGACCCGCTGTCCGCGCTGCTGCCAGCGTACCGTGGCCGATTCGGAGCTGCCGCTGCCTCGCACCGATTCCAGCAGGCTGACGACGGCGCTGCTCTCGTCGGCGCCGAAGCCGCGCGGGAACACCGTTCCCACCAGCTGTTCAGCGGATTCGTTCAGCAGCTGACTGGCCGCCGGATTGGCGTCAACGATGAGTCGGGACGAGGCGTCCAGGATGAGTACCGCTTCGGCGGACTCCTGGAACAGGATGCGGTAGCGGGTTTCTGCCTGACGCAGTCGCAGGTAGTCCCGTTCCAGCGAATGCTGGGCATCCACCAGCCGGCGCTGGAGCTGGGCGATGGGCCGCACGTCGCGTCCGAAGGCCACCAGCCGATCGCCGTCTTTCAGCCGAACCGCGGAATAGATGATGGGTATGTCGGCACCGGATGCCGGGTGATTGACCTGGCGCCAGCGCGGCTGGCGTGCATTGGCCGCATCGTCCAGCAGCTCCCGGATCTTGGTCTGGCTTTCCACCGTGACGGTGTCTATCCAGCGCTGCCCAATCCAGTTGTCGGAGTTGGCGATGGGCAGATCGCCAGCCCCCAGGGACAAGTCCTCGATCACGCCTTCGCTGGTCATCACCAGGGATACGTCGGTGGCCAGGGCCAGCAGCTGGGCCGCGCCCTCGGCATCAATGGCACCAAACGATCCTCGGGGATCTGAAAATCCGGGAGCGTTGATCATGTCCATGATGAATGAGGCGTCCGAAGGATCAGGGGGAGGCGTGCTGGGCGACCCACTGTCGGGCAGCGGTGATGGCTTCTTCCGGGCTGTCGGCGCCAAAGTCGGCTCCTGCAAATTCAACGAGATCGGGCCGCTCACAGAAGAGCCAGCCGCCAACCATGATACCTACATTAGGATTGGCTGACATACTCCGTATTGACCGAAGCAGGTCGCTGAGTTCCTGCATGCGGCTTTCGCTGCTCAGGGAGATGCCGATGGCTGAATACCAGTTGTCCCGGACCCGCTGCACCAGGTTCTCCGAGGACTTATGCAGATCATCGTGTACTTCCCAGCCGGCCTGGCGGAAGAATTCCCCGACCATCAGGAGTCCGAAAGTGTGGTGCTCCTGGGGCAGGGTGGTAAGGAAAACGCGGCCCTCGGGATTGGCGGGGGCCGTGGCGTAAAACTTGGGAGCCAGCCGACGCAGCTGCTGCTGCAGTCGCACCAGTCCGAGAGTGACCGAAGAAAAATCCAGCGTGTCTTCGCTCCAGCGCTCGCCCAGCAGACGGGCCGCGGGCGCAAAGATATCCATGAACAGGCTGTTCAGCGGGACGCCCCGCTGCAGCACCTCATCGACGAAAGCCATAATCTGCTCTTCGGCGCCGTCCACGATCAGCTGGCTGAAATCCTGGATCATTTCGCTCGACAGATCAGCCACACGCGTCTGCTCCGACGGGACGTCGGAGCTGCTTGCGTAGGCCATCATCAGTCGAGGAATGACTTCACCTCTTATCAGTCGGTCGAGTTCCCGTTCGTTGGTATCGCCGGACGTACCGCGATCGGGTCGCGAGTCCCTGTCGGATGGGCGGTTAGCCATGACTCTGCTCCGCGTGGCGACTGAATCGGCGGCTGCCGTTGATCAGACTGGCCACGAGCCCCCTCCGAAAAGGTCGAAACTGCCCTGGAGGCCGACGGCCGCTCGGGACTGTTTCAGTAACCATCATTATTCTGTGGGGCATTTTTGTCAAGATTGATTTACGTCAACTTCAGTTGACACTTGCTGGTAGTGGGATTAGATTGACCCGATGCACAGGAGAGGGCGACGTGTGATCAGCAGCGCGGATCCCGGGCGTAATGCCCAAGCAGGTCTTTACACCGACGAGCAGCGACGTCGCCGCGATGCGACGCGCTGGACGCTGGTTCAAGGTGTGCTGGCTCCCCTGCAATTTCTGATCTTTCTCGTGAGTCTTTTTCTGGTTTTTCGCTACCTTTTGACCGGCCAGGGACTAGCCCTGACAACGCTGTCAATCGTGGTCAAAACTCTTGTGCTTTACACCATTATGGTCACGGGTTCGTTGTGGGAACGTGAAGTCTTCGGCAAGTACTTGTTTGCCGGACCTTTTTTCTGGGAAGACGTGGTCAGTATCCTGGTGTTGGCGCTGCACACGGCTTACCTGGCGGTGCTGCTGTTGTTTCCCCTCAACACGCAGCTGCAAATATTCACCGCCCTGGCAGCATACGCCGCGTACCTGGTCAACGCAATTCAGTTCCTGGTGAAGTTCCGCCAGGCCCGGCGCCAGGCCTCGTTGATGGGTGCCCGCGAGGACGCCGGAGCAGGCGCCAGCGGCGCTGCCCCCAGCCCCCAGGCCGTGGGGTAATCGCCGGGCATGACCGCTTCACTCAACACCAACTGTACCCCCGATCTGGACCCCGGCGTCAGCTACGAGCAGGGGCCACGGGAACTGTTCTGCGGCCTGACTGGAATCGTATGGCTGCACCGTAAGATGCAGGACGCGTTTTTCCTGGTGGTGGGGTCCCGGACCTGTGCACACCTGATCCAGTCCGCAGCCGGCGTCATGATTTTCGGCGAGCCCCGGTTTGCCACGGCAATCCTGCACGATCGTGACCTGGCCGGCCTGGCCGACTGCAACGACGAACTCGACCGGGTGGTGGCGGAACTGCTGGACCGGCGGCCCGATATCAAGACCCTGTTCCTGGTGGGGTCCTGCCCGTCTGAAGTGATCAAACTGGACCTGGCCACGGCGGCCGAACGGCTGTCGCGCAACTACCTGGGTCGTGTGCGGGTCGCCAGCTACTCCGGCAGCGGCATCGAAACCACCTTTACTCAGGGAGAAGACAATTGCCTGCTGTCCCTGGTGCCGGAAATGCCGGAAACCAGCGAACGCCGTCTGCTGGTGGTGGGCACCCTGGCGGATGTGGTGGAGGACCAGTTCCGGCGCATTTTCGAGCAACTGGGGATCGGGCCGGTGGATTTTCTGCCGCCGCGGCGGGCGGAGTCACTGCCGCCGGTGGGCCCCAACGTATCCATGCTGCTGGCCCAGCCTTTTGTCTGCGAAACCGCCCGCCAGCTGATCAAGCGCGGTGTGACCCATTTACCGGCTCCGTATCCACTGGGTGTCGAAGGCACCCTGGGCTGGCTGCAGGCCGCGGCCCGTCACTGGGGTGTGTCGGACGAGGCCCTGACCCTGGCCACCCAGGCGCCGGTGACCCGGGCGCGCAAAGCGCTGGAGCATTACCGGCCGCGGTTACAGGGTAAACGCATTGCCTTTCTGCCGGATTCCCAGCTGGAGATTCCCCTGGCCCGGTTCCTGGGCAGCGAGTGCGGGATGCAGCTGGAGAGCGTTGGCGTCCCCTATTTCGACAGGCAGTTCCACGGTCACGAGCGGGCGTCGCTGCCTGCCGAGCTGCCGGTTTCCGAGGGTCAGCACGTGGACCGGCAGCTGGACAGGATCCATGCCGTCAAACCCGACCTGACCGTCTGCGGCCTGGGGCTGGCCAATCCCCTGGAAGCCGCCGGACTGCGCACCAAGTGGTCCATCGAACTGGTGTTCAGCCCGATCCAGGGCTTCGAGCAGGCCGCGGACCTGGCCGAGCTGTTTGCCCGGCCCCTGCTGCGCAAGGAACGGCTGGCGGTCTGACCATGGAGCTGACCGTGTGGACATACGAAGGGCCGCCCCACGTGGGCGCCATGCGCATTGCCACCTCCATGCGCGACGTCCACTACCTGCTGCATGCGCCCCAGGGCGACACCTACGCCAACCTGCTGTTCACCATGATCGAGCGACGCGACCAGCGCCCCCCGGTGACCTACACCACGTTCCAGGCCAGGGACCTGGGCGGCGATACCGCCAACATGGTGACCAGCATGCTCAAGGAAACCTACGAGCGGTTCAAACCCCAGGTGATGCTGGTCGGGGAATCCTGTACCGCGGAACTGATCCAGGACCAGCCGGGAACTCTGGCCCAGGGTATGGTGGCCAATGGCGAGCTGCCGGTTCCCGTGGTTCCTTTGGAACTGCCCGCCTACTCACGCAAGGAGAACTGGGGCGCCAGCGAAACCATGTACCAGATGGTGCGCGGGTTGCTGCTGTCCCAGGTGCCTCCGCCCGGCACCCAGCGGCCGGAACGGGATGCCGGGCGGCCGCCGCTGGTCAATCTGCTGGGCCCCAGCTCCCTGGGCTTCCGCTGTCGCGACGACGTACGGGAAATCTCCAGCCTGCTGAGCCAGGTCGGCGTGGAGGTCAACGTTATCGCTCCAGACGGCGCCAGCCCCCAGGATCTGCTGAAAATCCCCGAGGCGGATTTCAACTGCTGTCTCTACCCCGAAACCGCCCTGCTGACCTGCCAGTGGCTCAAGCGCAGCTTCGGCCAGCCCTTTACCCAGACCGTTCCCATCGGCGTTGGCGCCACCCGGGATTTCCTGGCCGAGGTGGCCGGGCTGGCCGGCACGGAGACCTCCGACTCGGCGGGGGACAGCCGGCTGCCGTGGTATTCCCGATCCATTGATTCGACCTACCTGACCGGCAAGCGGGTGTTTATATTCGGCGATGCCACCCACGCCCTGGCGGCGGCGCGCATTGCCCACGAGGAACTGGCCTTCGAGGTGGTCGGACTGGGGACCTACAGCCGCGAGTTCGCCCGCGACGTGCGCAAGGCAGCGCGTGACTATGGCGTTGAGCCTCTGATCACCGACAACTACCTGGAAGTGGAGGACCGGGTCACCGAACTGCAGCCGGAGCTGGTGCTGGGGACCCAGATGGAACGTCATATCGCCAAGCGCCTGGGAATCCCCTGCGCGGTGATTTCGGCCCCGGTTCACGTACAGGATTTCCCCGCGCGCTACTCGCCGCAGATGGGCTTCGAGGGCGCCAATGTCATCTTCGACACCTGGGTCCACCCGCTGATGATGGGGCTGGAGGAACACCTGCTGGCCATGTTCCGGGACGATTTTGAGTTTAACGACAGCGCGCCGTCCCACCTGGGGCACCAGCCGGTGGCGGACACGCCCCAGCCGGTTCCGGCGCCGGCGGAAGACGGCGACGTCAGCTGGTCCCAGGACGCGGAACAGGAGCTGCGCAAGATCCCGTTCTTTGTCCGCGGCAAGGCGCGCCGCAACACCGAGCGGTTCGCACGGGAACAGAACCTGCACACGGTCACCCTGGACACACTTTACGATGCCAAAGCGCACTTCAGCCGCTGATTCCACCCTGCGGGTGGTGATCATCACCCTGGACGCGCACCTGGGCAGCGCGGCGGAACGGGCTGGCCGGATACTGGCGAACGAAGTGCCTGGGCTGACGCTGACCCTGCACGCGGCATCGGAATGGGGCAGCGACGAGTCGGCCCTGGAGCGCTGTCGCCAGGACATTGCCCGGGGCGACATCATCGTCGCCACCATGTTGTTCCTGGACGAGCACATCCAGGCCGTGCTTCCCGACCTGCAGGCGCGACGGAACCACTGTGACGCCCTGGTGGGCCTGATGTCCGCCGGCGAAGTGGCCCGGCTGACCCGCATGGGTCGTTTTGACCTGAGCCGCAAAGAAGCCGGCGCCCTGGCCTGGCTGAAAAAGCTCCGCGGCAGCCGCCAGAAAAACAAGACCGTTGGTGCCCAGCAGATGGCCATGCTGCGCCGCATTCCCCGGCTGCTGCGGTTCATTCCCGGCACCGCCCAGGACGTGCGCGCCTATTTCATTGCCATGCAGTACTGGCTGGCCAGCTCCGACCAGAACCTGACCAACCTGGTCCGACACCTGGTGAACCGGTACGCCAGCGGTCCGCTGCGGGGCAGCCTGCGGGTGCAGGACCCGGTGGAGTATCCCGAGGTGGGTGTCTATCACCCGCGTCTGCGCCAGCGGGTGGCATCGGACGCCGGTCGGCTTCCCGGGCTGAAGGGCAAACCCCGGGGCAGGGTCGGGCTGCTGATCATGCGATCCTACGTTCTGGCCGGCAACACCGCCCACTACGACGGCGTCATCGCCTCCCTGGAAAACCGCGGTATTGAGGTGGTGCCGGCTTTTGCCAGCGGCCTGGACGCGCGCCCGGCCGTGGATGCCTACTTCGTGCGCGACGGCAAGCCAGCGGTGGACGCCGTGGTATCCCTGACCGGGTTTTCCCTGGTCGGAGGTCCGGCCTACAACGACTCCCGGGCGGCAGAAGAAATGCTGGCCGCCCTGGACGTGCCTTACCTGGCCGCCCAGGCCATCGAGTTCCAGTCCCTGGAGGAATGGGACGCCTCTGACCGAGGGCTGACGCCGGTGGAAGCCACCATGATGGTGGCCATCCCGGAAATTGACGGCGCCACCGGCTCCATGATCTACGGCGGCCGCTCCGACCAGACTCCCGGGTCGCGTGACATGACCGTCCATACTGAGCGGGCGGAAATGCTGGCCTCCCGGGTGGATCGATTGATCCAGCTGCGCCAGTCGAGCGTGTCCCAGCGACGGGTGGCCATTGTGCTGTTCAATTTTCCGCCCAACTCCGGCAATGCCGGGACCGCTGCTCACCTGAACGTTTTTGCCTCCCTGCACAACGTGCTCAGAGCCATGGCGGGCCAGGGCTACCAGGTGGAAGGCCTGCCCGAAAGCGCGGAGGAACTGCGGGCCGGCATCCTGGAAGGTAACGCCCAGCAGCTGGGAGCTGACGCCAACGTCTGTGCCCGCATCCCGGTCGGGGACTACGTGCGCAGTCAGCCCTGGCTGGACGAAATCGAAAAGCAATGGGGACCGGCCCCGGGGCGCCAGCAGAGCGACGGTGAGTCCATCTGGGTGCTGGGCCGGCAGTTCGGCAATGTGCTGGTGGCGGTGCAGCCGGCATTTGGCTATGAAGGCGATCCCATGCGCCTGCTGTTCGAGTCCGGCTTTGCGCCAACCCACGCCACCGCGGCGTTTTACCGCTACCTGCGGGAAGATTTCGGCGCCAACGCCTGCCTGCACTTCGGTACCCATGGCTCGCTGGAATTCATGCCCGGCAAGCAGACCGGCCTGTCCGATCACTGCTGGCCGGATCGGCTGATTGGTGACCTGCCGAACATTTATGTCTATGCCGCCAACAATCCGTCCGAAGGCACTATTGCCAAGCGCCGCTCGGCCGCCACCCTGGTGAGCTATCTGACGCCGTCGGTGACCCAGGCCGGCGTCTACAACAAGCTCAGTGACCTCAAGGGGTCGCTGCAGCGCTGGCGCGGGCTGCTGCCCGATGAACGGGACGGCCACCAGGACCTGCTGGAGCTGATCCGGGTTGAGGCTCGGGAACTGGAGCTGGCCGAGGTGGGCGAGTTGGATGACCGGGACGCTGACCTGAGTGCCCTGTGGGAAGCGGTCCGGGAGCTGGAAAACACCCTGATTCCCCACGGGCTGCACGTGATTGGTGAGCCCATGGATCGGGCACAGCGCAGTGACCTGCTCAACGCCATGAACCAGACCGGGGATGCCCTGCCGGATTCGGCCATCGGTTCGCTGGTTGAAGGCGAGTCCCCCGACCTTGGACCAGATCACGCGGATCGCGTGGTGGAACTGTCCACGGTCAACAAACGTTTGAGCCAGGACAGTGAAATCCCCGCCATCCTGCACGCCCTGGACGGCGGATATACTCGGCCGGCCCCCGGCGGAGACCTGCTGCGCAATCCAGAAGTATTGCCCACCGGCCGCAACGTTCACAGCTTCGACCCGTTTCGCATCCCCAGCGCTTACGCCGTCACCGACGGCGCCCGCCAGGCCCAGCTGCTGCTGGACCGCCATGCCGAAGACGGCAACGGGGTGCCCGAAACCGTGGCGCTGGTGCTTTGGGGTACGGACAACCTGAAGAGCGAAGGCGGACCCATATCCCAGGCCCTGGCCCTGTTGGGCGCCCGGCCGCGCCACGACAGCTATGGCCGGCTGTGCGGCGCCGAGCTGGTGCCGCTGGCTGAGCTGGGCCGGCCGCGCATCGATGTGGTGCTGAGCCTGTCCGGGATCTTCCGGGACCTGCTGCCGCTGCAGACCCGCATGCTGGCCGAGGCCTGCTACCTGGCGGCCGCGGCGGATGAGCCGGCGGATCAGAATTTTGTCCGCGCTCACGCCCTGGCGTTCCAGCAGGAACACCAGTGCGACCTGGAAACGGCGGCACTGCGGGTTTTCAGCAATGCCGACGGCGCCTACGGGTCCAACGTCAATCACCTGGTGGACAGCGGCGCCTGGAACGACGAAGACGAGCTGGCTGAAACCTACAGCCGGCGCAAGTGTTTTGCCTACGGCGTTTCGGGAAGCCCGGTCAAGCAGCCGGAACTGCTGGCCAGCGCCATGGCCAACGTGCAGCTGGCTTACCAGAACCTGGAATCAGTGGAGCTGGGCGTGACCACCGTGGATCACTACTTCGACACCCTGGGCGGCATCAGCCGCGCGGTGAGCCGGGCCCGAGGCAGCGACGTGCCGGTTTACATCGGTGACCAGACCCAGAACAACGCCCGGGTGCGGACGCTGAAAGAACAGGTGGCCCTGGAGACCCGCACCCGCATGCTTAATCCCAAGTGGTACGAAGGCATGCTGGACCATGGCCATGAAGGCGTCCGCCAGATCGCGACCCAGGTCACCAATACCATGGGCTGGTCGGCCACTACTGGCCACGTGGATCCCTGGGTCTACCAGCAGATCACCCAGACCTACATCCTGGAAGACGGCCTGCGCCAGCGCCTGGCTGAACTCAATCCCCAGGCATCGGCCAAGCTGGCCAACCGCCTGCTGGAAGCCCACGAACGTGACTACTGGTCTCCCGACGAGGCTACCCTGGCCGCCTTGCGCGAGGCCGGGGACGAATTCGAAGACCGCATCGAAGGTATAACCAACGGAGTTGCTGCATGAACACCATGACCATCCCGGTATCCACCGTGAACGGGCGGCGCCCGGACGGCGAAGGCAGCGTCCAGGTCAAGATGGACCAGAACCTCGACATTGGCGCCAAGGTGTTTGCGGTCTACGGTAAAGGCGGCATTGGCAAGAGCACCACCTCCTCCAACCTGTCGGTGGCGTTTTCCAAGCTGGGCAAGCGCGTGCTTCAGATCGGCTGCGATCCCAAGCACGACTCCACCTTTACCCTGACCAAGTCGCTGGTCCCCACAGTGATCGATGCCCTGGAGGACGTGGACTTTCATTCCGAGGAGCTGCGCGTGGACGACTTTGTCTACGAAGGCTACAACGGCGTGATGTGCGTGGAGGCCGGTGGCCCGCCGGCGGGTACCGGCTGCGGTGGCTACGTGGTCGGGCAGACCGTCAAGCTGCTGAAGCAGCACCACCTGCTGGAAGACACTGACGTGGTGATCTTCGACGTGCTGGGAGACGTGGTCTGCGGCGGCTTTGCCGCACCCCTGCAGCACGCGGACCGGGCGCTGATCGTGACGGCCAACGACTTCGACTCCATATTCGCCATGAACCGCATCGTGGCCGCCATCAAGGCCAAGTCCAAGAACTACAAGGTTCGCGTCGGTGGTGTCATTGCCAATCGCAGTGCCGGCCTGGATCAAATTCAGCGCTTCAACGAGAACGTTGGCCTGGATACCGTGGCCCATTTTCCCGACCTGGACGTCATCCGCCGCAGCCGCCTGAAAAAATCCACCCTGTTTGAAATGGAAGAGTCGAAGGAACTCGAGGCGGTGCAGCAGGAATACCTGCGGCTGGCCCAGACCCTGTGGGACGGCACTGACGCCAACGTTCCGCCCATGCAGGCCGAGCCCATGCGCGACCGTGAAATTTTTGACCTGCTGGGGTTTGACTGATGCCTACCACGACGTTTCGCCATCGCCGCTCCCAGCTGGAGGAGTATTTCGACCGCACGGCCGCGGATACCTGGGCCACCCTGACCTCGGATGCCCCGGTGAGCCGGGTCCGCGCCACGGTGCGGGCCGGCCGGGACCAGATGCGTGACACACTGCTGCAGTGGCTGCCCCAGGACCTGACTGGCAAGCGGCTGCTGGACGCGGGCTGCGGCACCGGCGCCCTGGCGGTAGAGGCAGCACGCCGCGGCGCCGAAGTGGTGGCCGTGGACGTGGCCCCAAACCTGCTGGACACTGCCCGGGAACGCCTGCCCGACGACCTGCCGGGCAGCGTCGAGTTTATCGCCGGCGACATGCTGGATCCGTCCCTGGGGCGTTTTGATCATGCCGTGGCCATGGACTCGCTGATTCACTATCGCCTGTCCGACGTGGTGGCCTCGGTGTCGGCCCTGGCCGGCCGCATTGACCAGTCCCTGCTGTTCACCTTTGTTCCGAGAACGCCACTGCTGTCCCTGATGCACCTGGCCGGCAAGCTGTTTCCCCGGGGCGACCGTTCACCGGCCATTCAGCCGGTGGCGGAGAAAAAACTCGCTGCGGCCCTGGACGACGCCGTCGGATGGAACAACCAGAGACGGCATCCGGTTGCCAGCGGATTCTACATCTCCCACGCCATGGAGCTTTGCCGCGAATGAATTCCACCGCGTCACAGGTCTCGCGGGAAAACGCAGCTCGGCGAATGAGCATGCGCTACCTGCCGTTTGCTGACGCGGCCAGTGACGAACTGCCCCTGGGCCGGCTGCTGCGCCTGGCCCTGTTCCAGGTGTCGGTGGGCATGGCCATGGTGCTGACCACCGGCATCCTCAACCGGGTGATGATCGTGGAGATGGGTGTGGCCTCCTGGCTGGTGGCGCTGATGGTGGCGCTGCCCCTGGCGGTGGCCCCGTTCCGGGCGCTGGTGGGCTTCCGCTCGGACACCCATAAGTCAGCCTTCGGCTGGCGCCGGGTGCCTTACATCTGGTTTGGCTCCATGTTTCAGTTCGGCGGCCTGGCCATCATGCCGTTTGCCCTGATCATCCTGTCCGGCGACACCCATGGCCCCGCCTGGCTGGGCCACGTTTCCGCGGCGCTGGCGTTCCTGCTGACCGGAGCCGGCCTGCACACCACCCAGACCGCCGGGCTGGCCCTGGCTACGGACCTGGCTCCGCCGGAGCGTCGCTCCCGGGTGGTCGCGCTGCTATACCTGACCCTGCTGGTGGGCATGGTGGGCAGCGCCCTGGTGTTCAGCGCGCTGTTGAAAGACTTCAGCCAGCTGCGACTGATCCAGGTGATCCAGGGTGCGGCCCTGGTGACCATCGTGATCAACTCCATTGCCCTGTGGAAACAGGAGGGGCGCCGGCCCCAGCGGGATCCCGAGGCGCCGGTGGACTTTCGCCAGGCCTGGACGCAGTTCGCCGCCCAGCCCGGGACCCGTCGTTTCCTGGTGGCCGTGGCCCTGGGGACTGCGGCGTTCAGTATGCAGGACGTGCTGCTGGAGCCTTTTGGCGCCCAGGTGCTGGGCATGACGGTTGGGGCAACGACCTTGCTGACGGCACTGTTCGCCGCCGGCTCGGTGGTGGCTTTTGCAATGGCCGCGCGCTGGCTTGGCCGCAACCGAGACCCCCATCGACTGGCTGCCCTGGGTCTGCTCACCGGCATCGCCGCTTTCTCCGCCATCGTATTCGCCGCTCCGCTGGAACTGCCGCTGCTGTTCTGGGGCGGCACCGCTTTTATCGGCGTCGGTGCTGGCCTGTTTTCGGTCAGCATGCTGGTCATCGCCATGGGCCTGGATCACCGGGACTGTGCCGGCATGGTCATCGGCGCCTGGGGTGCCGTACAGGCCGTGGCCATGGGTATCGGCGTTGCCCTGGGTGGAACCATCCGGGACCTGGTTTCGAAGCTGGCCACCAGCGGTCTGCTGGGCGAGGCCATGAATGATGTGTCGGCAGGCTACATCGTGGTGTACCACCTCGAGATTGCCCTGCTGTTTGCCACTTTGATCGCGATCGGGCCGCTGGTCCGTTCGCTTAACACGCAGCAAGACTCTCGCCGCCAGTTCGGTCTTGCTGGATTACCCGGCTGAGAGGGTAGGAGGTTCAATATGGAAACCGGTGCGTTAACTGCAAATCTCGATGTGGCCCAGATAGTCCTGTACCTATTCTGGTTCTTCTTTCTCGGGCTGATTCTCTACATCCGCCGGGAAGATCGCCGGGAAGGCTATCCCCTGGAGGACGAACGCGGCGTGCGCAAGAAGCAGGGCCTGCTGTTTTTCCCAGAGCCCAAGACCTTTGTGTCTTTTGACGGGTCAACAGTGAACAAGCCCGATGGGCTGCGCGACACCCGCGAGATCAACGGTGAGCCCGTTGCCGGTTTTCCGGGCGCACCACTGGCTCCCACCGGTGATCCCATGCAGGCTGGAATCGGCCCCGGCTCCTACGCTGAACGCGCCAATGTGCCGGACGTGACCCCCCATGGTGACAACCGCATCGTGCCTTTCCGGGTGGACTCGAGCTTCAGCGTGGCCCCGCAGGATCCCGATCCCCGGGGCATGAGCACCATCGGCGCTGACGGCAAGGCCGGCGGCCAAGTGGTTGACATCTGGGTGGATCGCTGCGAGCACATGATCCGCTATCTCGAGGTCGAGGTGCCCGGTGATACGGGCAGCAAGCGGGTGCTGCTGCCGATCAATTTCGCCAAAGTCGGCGGCGAAAGCGTCAAGGTGGAATCCATTTACAGCCATCAGTTTGGTGGCGTGCCGGGACTCGGCAATCCCGACCAGGTCACCCGCTACGAGGAAGAGCGGGTGGTGGCGTACTACGGCGCCGGCACCCTGTACGCCGACCGCAAACGACAGGAGCCACTGTTTTGACCCACGAACACGAGTTTGAACCCGTGCGCGGACTGCCGGAAGTCCTGCCGGAAGGAGAGCGCATGCTGTGGCAGGGGGAGCCCAATTCCGGGACCCTGGCAAGAACGGCGTTTTTCCGCCGCTCCCTGGGCATTTACTTCGCCGTCATTGCAGCGGGACAGTTTGGCCTCGGTGTTGCTGACGGCGAGTCACTCGGTGTTGCCGCCGCCGGTCCGGTCATGACCCTGTTGATCGGATTGCTGGTGATGGGAATCTCCACGTTTTTCGGCTGGCTGTATGCCGGCACAACGGTCTACACGATCACTAACCGCCGGGTAGTGCTGCGCTTCGGCGTCGCCGTGACCCTGACCGTTAATCTGCCGCTGCGAGTCATCGAGCAGGCCCAGCTCCGGGTGGAATCCGACGGCAGTGGCGACGTGGTGCTCATCCTCGACCCGGAAGAGCGGGTGGGTTACGTGCACATGTGGCCGCTGGTGCAGCGCTGGTACTTTGCCCAGCCCCGACCGCTGATTCGAGGCATTGCCGACGTTCAGTCGGTGGCACGGGTCCTGGCGGAAGCCCTGGCGGCGGACGCCGGCCAGGCGACTGTTCAGGCGGAGCAGCCAGAGTCCGGTGATCTGGCGGGACCTGCCGAGGTGGCCCACGCATGAGCGACCCGTTTGCCCACGGCAGCGTTCCTCGCGGTGCCTTACTGGGAATGCTGGGACTGGCGCTGGCGGCGCTGGTCGGCGCCGGGGTGTCCCGCACCACCGGGATTGGCGTAACCACCAACCTCACCGGCTCGGCGGTGGAAGTCCGTGACCTCCGATTCATCGACCAGGCCGATGGCAGCATCGCCGTGTTCAACGACGCATTGGATCAACCCGCAACCCGGATTCCCGCCGGGGCTGGCGGATTTATCCGGGGTGTCCTGCGGGGCATGTCCCGGGGGCGCAAGCTGGGCGCTATCAGCAGCGAAGCACCCTACCGTTTAACCCGCTGGGACGACGGGCGCATGACCGTGTCGGATCCAGCCACGGGTCACAGTATCGACCTGGGCGCTTTTGGCCCGGACAACTATGGAATTTTCAGACAACTGTTTCTGGACACAGCGCCGGCAATGGCCGGCCTGGCAGCGACGGACCCCGCATCCAGCCGGGTCACGCGGCCTTAGGAGAACACCATGAGAGAAGTCAGCAGCAACCAGAATCACTCAACCGACAGCACCGAGCGCGCGCGCCGGGACAACATGCTGTCGCCGCGTTTTTACAAAACGGATTTTGACGCCATGGACCGGCTCGACGTGGGTCCCGTACGCGAGGAGTGGGATCAGATGATGCAGGAGTTCCGCGATGACGCGAACCGGCACCACTTCGAGCGGGAAGCAAAGTTCGACATGACGCTGGA
This sequence comes from Lysobacterales bacterium, assembly GCA_030065125.1. GTDB lineage: Bacteria > Pseudomonadota > Gammaproteobacteria > Xanthomonadales > SZUA-38 > JASJDM01. The sequence continues at coordinate 112,126 of JASJDM010000017.1, forward strand.
GGACCTGCCCGAGGAACTGCGGGATGAATTCCTGGATTTCCTGATCAGTTCGGTCACGGCCGAGTTTTCCGGTTGCGTGCTGTACTCCGACATTCAAAAGCGGGTTTCCAATCCGGACATCAAGGAACTGATGCGCCTGATGGCCCGGGATGAGTCCCGGCACGCCGGCTTTATCAACACGGCACTGAAAGACTTCGGCATGGGCGTCAACCTGGCTACCCTGCGCAAGAAGAAAAGCTACCGCTACTTCCGGCCGAAATTCATTTTTTACGCCACCTACCTGTCGGAGAAGATCGGCTACGCCCGCTATATCACCATCTTCCGACAGCTGGAGAAGCACCCGGAGCTGCGCTTCCATCCGATCTTCAAATGGTTTGAATCATGGTGCAATGACGAATTCCGCCACGGCGAGGCTTTTGCCCTGATCATGCGGGCCAATCCGCACCTGGTGAAGGGCGCCAACAAGCTGTGGATCCGGTTTTTCCTGCTGGCGGTCTACGCCACCATGTATGTGCGGGACCACCAGCGGCCGGCGCTGCACCAGGCCATGGGCTTCGACCCGACGGAATACGACTACCAGGTATTCCGTATCTGCAGCGACTGTACCCGACAGATATTCCCACTCATGCTGGATATCGACAACCCGAAGTTCCGGGCCGGGCTGGAGCGCCTGCGCCGCATATCCGTGGCCAGCGCGGCAGCCAGGGAGCAGGGTGGAATCGTTGGTGGCATCAAGCGCGCGGGTCTCGCCGTCGCTGGATTGGCCACTTTCGTCCGCCTCTACACGCTGCCCACCCTGCGCAACGAACTGCCCAGCCAGGTACGGATGGTGCCGGCCTGGTAAGCCGGGTGTCGGGTCCCGGAAACCTGTCAGGCAACGGAACGTGACCAGCCTGCTGCTGCCGCTGCTGTTTTGCGTGCTGGTCTGGTGGGGCAGCACCTGGCTCATTCTGTTCCTGGACACCTCTTCACCGCGCAGCTTCCGCGTCAGTCTGCTGATTGCGGGTGTGCTCGCCATGTCCGCCCTGGTGGCCATGGCGCTGCTGGGGTCAGTGGAAACGCCGGCCGCCGCGTATGCGTCATTCCTGTGCGGCATCCTGGTGTGGGGGTGGCTGGAGATGTCCTACCTGATGGGATTTGTTACCGGCCCCTGGGCGCAACCCTGCCCGGCTGGAGCGGCGGGCTGGCGGCGCTTCGTTCTGGGGGTGAAAACCAGCCTGTATCACGAGCTGGCAGTGGTGGCGATGGCCGGGGTTTTGTTCGTGCTGACCTGGGGGGAGCCGAACCAGACCGGCGCCTGGGCCTTCACCGTGCTCTGGCTGATGCGCTGGAGCAGCAAGCTGAATATTTTCCTGGGCGTGTCCAACCTGAACGAAGATTTTTTCCCGGAAAAAGTCGCTTACCTGAAGACTTTTGTCAGGCGCAAACCCATGAACTGGTTGTTTCCCTGGTCCGTGGCCCTGGGCGTGCTGGCCATCGTCAAGCTTGTACTGCTGGCTACCGCTGACCCGGCCGACACGTTCGCGGCTGCCTGCTGGGGATTGGTGGCCAGCATTGCCCTGCTGGGATTGCTGGAGCACCTGTTCCTGGTTCTGCCTGTTGCTGACGACGCCTTGTGGCGCTCCGCTGTGCAACAGCGGTCCGTTACTGATTCCACCAAAGCCAAGACATTGGTCCAGACCGGGCGTTGACCGTGGCGGAGGTGTTCCCATTCTCAGCCATCCTGGGTCAGTCCGAGATGCAGCAGGCCTTGTTGATTGCCGCCACCGATCCCCGGGTGGGCGGGGTACTGGTGTTTGGTGAACGCGGTACCGGCAAGTCCACGGCGGTACGTTCGCTGGCTACGCTGTTGCCGAAGATGCGGGCCGTTGTCGACTGTCCCTACAACTGCACCCCGGAGCAGCAGTTGGGCATGTGCCCGGTCTGCGCCAGCGGGGGCGAACCCAAGACCCGGCTGGTGCCGAGACCGGTGGTGGATCTGCCTCTGGGCGCCACCGAGGACCGCGTGGTCGGCGCGCTGGACATCGAGCGGGCCCTGGCCCACGGGGAAAAACGCTTTGAACCCGGTCTGCTGGCCCGGGCTCACCACGGCTTTCTCTATATAGATGAAGTGAACCTGCTTGAGGATCACCTGGTGGACGTGCTGCTGGACGTGGCGGCATCGGGCGAGAACGTGGTGGAGCGGGAGGGCCTGAGTATCCGCCACCCCGCGCGTTTTGTGCTGGTGGGCAGCGGCAACCCGGAAGAAGGGGAGCTGCGGCCCCAGCTGTTGGACCGGTTTGGCCTGTCGGTCGAAGTGGCGTCGCCCAGGGACCTGTCGATCCGGGTCAGGATTGTCAAACTTCGGGACGAATTTGACCGTGACCCCGAGGATTTCGTCAGGCGCTGGAAAAGAAAGGACGCTGCGGTCCGGCGTCGAATCGTCAAGGCCCAGGAACGCGTCGAGCAGGTGACCGTGCCTGACCCTGTGATGGAAAAAGCTTCCGCCCTTTGCCTGGCTCTGGGCACCGACGGACTGCGGGGCGAACTCACTTTGCTCAGGTCGGCCCGTGCGCTGGCGGCGCTGGACGGTGACGACGCCGTCGAAATCGACCACATCGCCAGGGTAGCGCCGTCCTCGTTGCGCCATCGCCTGCGCCGGGACCCGCTGGACGACGTCGGCTCCACAGTTCGCATCGAGCGGGCGGTGGCGGAGACCCTGCTGCCATGACCTGGCTGCAGGACCGCCAGGGCCTGACCAGCGATGCGCTGCTGGCCGCCGCGCTGTTCGCCGTGCAACCGGTGCCGGTGCTGTTGCGGGGTGGTGCCGGACCGCAGAGGGAGCAGTGGCTGGCGCTGGTCCAATCGCTGCTGCCTGCAGACACTCCCTGGCGCAAGGTGCCGGCCAGCGTGTCTCCAGGACAGCTGCTGGGTGGGCTGGATCTTGCCGCCACGCTGCAGAGCGGCCGGGCCGTGGCCGAACGGGGAATTCTCGCCGCCGCTGATGGCGGCGTCATCCTGGTGTCCATGGCTGAGCGCCTGAATGCCCTGGCGTCCGGGGTCATGACCTCCGCCATGGATTGCGGCGAGGTGATCGTGGAACGGGACGGCCTGGCCCGGCGCAGCCCGGCCCGCTTCAGCCTGATCGCCCTGGACGAAAGCTGTCAGCCTGATGAGTCGGTTCCCAGCGCCCTGGATGAACGGCTGGTGCTGCGGGTCGACCTGGCCGCTACGGGTGCGCCCTCGGGTCCGCTGCCTGACGTCAACCAGGTCCGCCGGGCCCAGCGGCGCCTCGCTGGGATCAGCGTGTCCGACGACATCATCGAAGCGCTCAACCTGGCGGCAACCAGCCTGGGAATCGGCTCCATGCGGCCCGTGCTTGCCGCGGTGGCGTCAGCACGGGCTGCCGCGGCCTGGCTGGGAAAAAAGCAGGTTGACCAGGAGTGCGCCACCATTGCCGCAAGACTGGTGCTGGCACCCCGGGCCCTGGTGGCACCGCAGCCACCCGAAGCGCCGGAGGAAAACCAGGAGGCACCGCCGCCGCAAAGCGCTGATGCGGAATCCCGAGATCCGGATTCCGACGGGAAATCCATGGATGCGGACAAAGAACTGGACGAAGTGGTCATCGCGGCAGCCCAGGCGGCCATCCCGCCGGACCTGCTGAACCAGCTGCAGAACACGCCCCAGCGCGGCGGCCGGGGCGAGTCACGCTTCGGCAGCAGCTACCGGTCCCGGATGCGGGGGCGGCCCGTAGGCGCCCGGCGCGGCAATCCGGCCGATGGCTCCCGGCTGCACGTCATCCAGACCCTGCGAGCGGCGGCGCCCTGGCAGCGGTTGCGCAAGTCGGCCAACCCGAATCTGAGACGACGCATCGAAATTCGCGGTTCCGATTTCCGCGTGCATCACTACCGGCAGAAGTCCCAGACCACCACCATTTTCGTGGTGGACGCCTCGGGATCTGCCGCGGCCAACCGCCTGGCCGAAGCCAAGGGTGCGGTGGAGCTGATGCTGGCAGACTGCTATGTGCGACGCGACCGGGTCGCCATGATCGCCTTTCGTGGAAAGATCGCCGAACTGGTGCTGCCGCCCACCAGTTCGCTGGTGCGGGTCAAGCGCTCCCTGGCGCGGATGCCGGCGGGGGGCGGCACGCCCCTGGCCAGCAGCATCGACGCGGCCTGCGGCCTGGCCGAGGCGGTTCGCCGGGACGGCGTGACGCCCACCGTGGTGCTGATGACCGACGGTCGCGCCAACGTAACCCGGGACGGTACGGGGCATCCCCAGCAGGCGGCTGAAGAGGCCCTGGACGCGGCGGGCCGGTTTCGCGGGCTGGGTCATTCCGCGGTGGTAATCGATGTATCGCCGCGCCCACGGCCGGTCGCGGAATCCCTGGCCGCCACCATGGGAGCCCGTTACCTGCCATTGCCCTTTGCTGACGCCAGCGCCATCAGCGACGCGGTGCGATCGGGGGTGCACTGATGTCACCGATGACTCAGCGGCAGCCGGAAACCAGCAGCGGAAAGCTGGCGTTTCACCGCCTGGGCCTCTCCTGGCCACACCGAGGTCACAGCCGCTTTGTCAGCAGCCGCCTGGTGGACTGGCACCTTCAGGTGTTCGGTCCTGAGAGTCAGGAAGATGTGGGGAATAAGACGCCGGTAGCGCTTTTGCTGCACGGCACCGGGTCCTCTGCCCACAGCTGGAGGGGGCTGGCGCCCCTGCTGGCGTCGGATTACACGGTGATCGTTCCCGATTTGCCCGGGCACAGCCTCAGCCACGTCCGTGCCGAGGGGGTGCTGACACTGCCTGGTATGGCGGGCGCGGTGGCGGACCTTGCCCGGCTCCTTGAGATAGATCCATCGCTGATCGTGGGTCACTCGGCAGGGGTGGCCGTGGGGCTGCAGTTGGTGGCCCAGGGCGCCGTCAATCCCGACGCGCTGGTGGGTATCAACGGTGCCCTGCTGCCGTTTTCCGGCCTGCAGGGGCACCTGTTCGCGCCCATGGCCCGCATGCTGGCCTCGTCCACCGGGGTTGCCCGGTTCCTGGCCTGGCGGGCCGGACGGCCGGACGTGATGACCCGGCTGCTGGACAGCACGGGCTCACGCATCGGCCCCACCGGCCGGTGGTGTTACCAGAAGCTGCTGGCGGTCCCCGACCACGTGCAGTCGGCGCTGACCATGATGTCGGGCTGGGATCTGGAGCCGCTGAACCGGCGGTTGGACAGCTTGAACGTCCCGGTCCACCTGGTTACGGGTGCCCTGGACCGGATGGTGCCGCCGCGTCAAGCCCGGGACGTGGCCGCGCGTCTGCCCCGCGCCAGCGTCACGGAACTCAAGGGGTTGGGGCACCTGGCCCACGAAGAAGACCCCCAGGCCATATACGAGATCTGCCAGGCGTACTGCCGGCCCGGCGCCGTACCCGGTCGGAGTCGCCGGGCAGCACCGGGAGCGTCTCGCGGGGGGGCGTCTGAAGCAGCCCTGTTGACGTCGTCGTGACCTTTTTTGTTGAACAATCGGGCCTTTCCGCGGTCCGCGCCACTCATTGGGAGAGTATCCGTGAGCAGTCGTAGCCAAGCCACACAATGCCGCAAGATGCTGTGCGGCGGGTCCAAGTCCTTCTACCTGGCGTCTTTTGCGCTGCCCGGCCGCGTTCGGCAGCCCGCCACGGCGCTGTATGCCTTTTGCAGGGTGGCCGACGATGCCATCGATAACGGCGGCGGCATGCGGGAGCTGGAAGACCTGCGACTGCGCCTGGAGCTGATCTACCGGCAGCAGCCCATTGATCACCCCGCCGACATGGCCTTCGCCGAAGTCGTGCGGGAGTACGACATGCCGCGTGAGCTGCCCGAGGCCCTGCTGGAGGGCATGTTGTGGGATCTGCAGGGCAGGGAATACCACACCCTGTCGGACGTTTACGACTACTCCACCCGGGTGGCCGGAACCGTTGGGGCCATGATGTCGGTGCTGATGGGCGCACGCACGCCCGCGCTGCTGGCCCGGGCCACGGATTTAGGTATTGCCATGCAGCTCACCAACATCGCCCGTGACGTTGGCGAAGACGCTCGCAACGGCAGACTCTACCTGCCCCGGGACTGGCTGCTGGAGGAGGGCATTGATCCCGAAGATTTCCTGCACAACCCCCGGTGGTCGCTGGCCCTGGGCCGGGTGGTGCAGCGACTGCTGGACGCTGCGGAACAGCTTTACCGGCAGGCCGACCGGGGTATCGACGGCCTTCCCTTCGGATGCCAGTTCGGCATCCGCGCGGCCCGCACGTTCTACGCCGAGATCGGCCATGAACTGGAGCGACGCGGACTGGACTCGGTCAGCCAGCGGGCCGTCGTACCCACCTCTCGAAAGCTCTGGCTGGCCCTGGGCCTGGTGGGCCGGATTCTGCTGCCGGCGCGTTCGGCCGCGGGTGAAGCCCTGCCCGAAGCCCGCTACTTGGTGGACGCGGCCATGCTGGGTCCGCGCGAGCCAGCTGGCTTTTTTGCGCCGCTGACCCGTGCCCTGGTCCTGCTGGACCGCCTTGAGCGACGCAACCGTGAAATTGCCGAAATACCCGGCCTCAATACCGTGGAGGGATCCTGATATGGCTAACTGGATAGGGTTGTTTTTGTTTGGCTACGGCAGCTGGTTCCTGTACCGCGCCTGGCAGCACCGGCAGATGGTGCTTTCAATCCCCATCGACAGCGAGCGCAAGACCGGCAAATTGACCAACATGGTCATCATGATGCCGGCGATCATCAATTTTGGCCTGGTGATTGGTGCCGCCCAGGTGATTATTGGCTACATGATCGTGGGACCCAACGCCATGTTTGGGCCGGTTGACCTGGCCGGAATTCTGTTCGTCCTGGCCAGCTATGGCGTCTGGGTCAACGTAAAGTGCCGTTATCGGCCCGGCGCGGGGCTGGTCAGCTGACCCGACCGTGAGATGAGCTATGACTTTCTGGCCCTGGCTGCTGTGCTGCTGGGGTTCCTGGGGTGGGAGCTGTACAAGGTTCGGCGGGACCTCCGGCGCGGACGAAAAAAAGACCGCGGCAAGTGAGGCCCTAGAAGAACCGGCGCGGCGTTCGAAACGGCAACAGCAGGTATTGCACCAGGGGATTGGCAAAACGGTTCAGCTCGATGCTTTCGTGAACCGCGGTCACCGCTTCCCCGTCCAGTTCCAGCCCCACCTCTGACCGCGAATAAAACGGGGCGTCCACCAGCGTACGCAACAGCCGTGCCTGGCCATTGTCCGAGTGGGTCGGCCGGGCAATCCGCCACCAGGTTGTGACCGGCAGTTCCGCTGTCGGCGGCATAGGCACGTGCCTGGCCCGACCGTCATCCCCGAAACCCAGCGACAGGTGTGCCCCTCCGCCATAGCGGTCGGTGACGTCGTAGAGCACCCGGCGGCCATGCAGGGTGCGGCACCAGTTCCAGCGCTCAAAGCTCTGCTCCAGAGGTACCCGTCCGCGGTTGGAATCGAAGTAGGCGTGGCCGTCAAAGGCCAGCGCGGGATTCTGGAATTCCACGCGGACCCGGGACCGCGGAGCAATGGGCACCCACTGGTGATCTTCCCGGCTGTCCAGGGTAAACCAGGGGGCATAGAGGATCTGCGGGTCCAGGGTGATGCTGCCGCGCAGCCGCCTGGGCAGCGGCGCCGTCACTTCCTCGATTTGCGCCACCAGCCGCTGGCCGTCCCAGTCGATCCGGCTGGGACCGATGGCCAGGTGGTGGGAATCACGGCTGAGCGAGCCGCGGCCCCGCTCGGTCATGCTCCAGCGGCCAACGCCGGGTCCGTAAAGGATCGCGTTCATGGCGCAGTGGTTTTCCGGGCTGGCTGATCCCAGTCGTCGGGCCGTCGCGTAGTAGGGCGAAAACACGCTGCCGATGAATACGATCAGGGTCAAACCGTACACCCCGTCGTCGCTGACCGCGTCCAGGTACCACCAGGCGTAGCCGTTGTCTTCCACGGCAATGCTGAAGTCCAGTGCCGCCTCGGGATCCTGGCGTATGGGCGGCGGGACATCGGCCTCTGGCGTCGGCTTTTGCTTCTGGTTCTGGCGGTCGGACATGGCGGTGTCTATGGATCGGGTTGCCTCCGGAGTTTTGACTCTGCCCCGGACTAGTGTCTATATTAGATGACATCAAGAGTGTCTACAAAACTAGACACAAGTCAATTTCCAGCTGGGCTTCGGGGGCCGCATATGGTTTCAACAGATCGAATCGAATCCACCTTGCTGGAGGCGCTGGAGCACGCCAGCGGCAACGGCTGTCCACCCAAGCTGGCCGAAGCCATGCACTACGCGGTGTTTCCCGGGGGCGCGCGGGTGCGGCCCAAACTGTGCCTGGCCGTGGCCATGGCCTGCGCTGAGGACAGCCCGGAGCTGGTTAACGCGGCGGCGGCCTCAATCGAACTGCTGCACTGCGCTTCCCTGGTCCACGATGACCTGCCTTGCTTTGACGATGCCGAGATTCGTCGCGGAAAGCCGTCGGTGCATCGGGCCTTTGGCGAAGACCTGGCGGTGCTGACCGGAGATGCCCTTATCGTTCAGGCCTTCCAGGTGCTGGGCCGGGCTGGCCGGGTGGCGCCACGCAGGCTGGGTGAGCTGCTTTGCCTGATCGGAGACTCGGTGGGCGGACCCACCGGGATCGTGGCTGGCCAGGCCTGGGAATCCGAACCCAAGGTGACCCTGGTGGATTACGAACGATCCAAGACCGGCTCCCTGTTTGCAGCGGCCACGGCGGCGGGCGCCATCGCCTGCGGGGCGGATCCAAACGCCTGGGGCAAGGTGGGCGACCGCATTGGCGAAGCCTACCAGGTGGCCGACGACATCCTCGACTTTGCCGGTGACCCGGAGAAGATTGGCAAACCGGTGGGTCAGGATGCCGTCCACGGCCGGCCCAGCTTCGCCATCGAGCATGGGTTGAAGGAAGCCAAGCGCCGGCTGGAGCACCTGGTGTCGTCAGCGATCCGCGCCATTCCTCCCTGCCCCGGTCGGGCGGCGATGCGGCAGCAGGTGGCCATGGAGGCCAGGCGTTTCACGCCCGACGAACCGCTGCGCGCAGCCGAAGCCGCTGTCGCCTGATTCCGCCAGTGCTCCCGGGGGACTGCCGCAAGGCCACTCCCGGGCCCACTCCCGGGCCCACTCCCGAGCTGGCCCCGGTAAAGGCCTGATGGCCTCCTTACGCGACCTGTTGGATCGGCAGCGCACCCGCCTGCTGGCCGATCCGTCCTTCCAGCGCTGGGCCTCGCGTTTTCCGCTGACCCGGCTGGTTGCGAGGCGGCGGGCACGGTCCCTGTTCGACCTGTGCAACGGATTCGTCTACTCCCAGATTCTCCAGGCCTGTGTTCAGCTGGACCTGCTCGAACGGCTGCGCGAAGGCCCCGTTTCTGCGGCGGAGCTTGGGGGGCAGATGGGGCTGGACGTTGACGCCGCGGACCGTCTGCTGAACGCCGCCGCCAGCCTGGACCTGGTGACGCTGCGCAATGATCAGTACCGTCTGGCGTCCACTGGCGCTACCCTGCTGGGCAATCCCGCCCTGCTGGCCATGATCCGTCACCATGCGCTGTTTTATCGCGATCTGTGCGATCCCGTGGGTCTGCTGCGCGGGGAGGCTGGTGAGACCGAGCTGCAGCGCTACTGGGCCTACGTACGGGACGATGACCGACAGGATCTGGCGGAGCGGCAGGTAGCGGATTACTCCGACCTGATGTCCGCCTCGCAACCCCTCATCGCCGACCAGGTGCTGGCGGCCATGGACCTGTCCAACTGTCGTTGCCTGCTGGACGTTGGCGGTGGGGATGGCACCTTCCTCGCCGCTGTTGGCCAGCGCGCCTCACACCTTCAGCTGATGCTGTTTGACCTTCCGGCAGTGGCTGACCGGGCTCGCCGTCGCTTTGTCGGCACCAGCCTGGAATCGCGCCTGACCGTGCACGGTGGGGACTTTTTCGCTGACCCGCTGCCGCCCGGGGCGGACGTGATCTCCCTGGTCCGGGTTATTCACGATCATGACGATGACCGGGCCATGGCGCTGCTGAAATCGGTGCGCAGCAGCCTGCCACCCGGCGGCACCCTGCTGCTGGCCGAGCCCATGTCCGGCACGCGGGGGGCGGAGACCGTGGGTGATGCGTACTTTGCCTTTTACCTGATGGCCATGGGCAGCGGCCGGCCGCGCAGCCCCCGCCAGCTGGCAGACATGCTGTCAGCAGCCGGATTTGCGGGCAGCCGACTGGTGCCGACACCGGTGCCGCTGCAGGGACAGCTGATCGTCGCGAAAGTGTCCTGATTTGCTGACACCGCACCGTTCGAACTGTAAATAATAGTTGACAGCTAGCCGTGTCACGTTAAACTGACAAACGCTGAAAAAGGGGAAAACCGTCTTTCCGATGGACACCACTGCCGTCGTCTTCGATTCACCGCGCAATCTGTCGCTGCGAAATCTTGCCCTACCTGTCCTGGCAGAGGGAGAGGTCCTGGTGGAGATGGAATGGAGCGGCATCAGCACGGGTACCGAGCGCCTGCTTTGGCGAGGTGAAATGCCCCAATTCCCCGGCCTTGGCTACCCGCTGGTGCCGGGTTACGAATCCATCGGCCGGGTTACCGCGGTGTCCGACGAAGCCAGCGACCTGCTGGACCGGCAGGTATTTGTTCCCGGCGCTCGCTGCTACGGCGAAATCCGCGGTCTGTTTGGTGGATCCGCCTCCAAGGTCGTGGTGGATGCCAGCCGCGTGGTGCCCATCGACGAATCCCTGGGGCAGCAGGGTGTGCTGCTGGCGCTGGCCGCTACCGCGTACCACGCCGTTAGCCCCGAGAACGCCAGCCTGCCTGACCTGATCGTCGGTCACGGTGTGCTGGGACGACTGCTGGCACGACTGGCAGTCATGGCCGGCGATGAACCGCCGGTCGTATGGGAAACGAATCCGACCCGCCATGCCGGAGCCCGGGGCTACCAGGTGACTTCCCCGGAAGATGATTCCCGGCGCGACTACCAGAGCATTTACGACGTCAGCGGCGACGCGTCGTTGCTGGACGAACTGATTGGCCGCCTGGCGCCCCAGGGAGAACTGGTGCTGGCCGGCTTCTATTCCGCCCCCATCAGTTTTGCATTTCCGCCTGCCTTCATGAAGGAAGCGAAGCTGCGAGTGGCCGCCGAATGGCAGCCCGAAGACCTGATTCTGGTGCGCGAACTGATCGAAGAGGGCCGTCTGGACCTGGACGGACTCATTACCCATCACAACCCAGCCTCGGCAGCCACATCCGCTTATCAAACGGCGTTTGAGGATTCGGATTGCCTGAAGATGGTCCTGGACTGGAGAAACTGACCCATGACTTCCGAGGTTGCCACCCGCCCCACCAACAAGCTTGCCATCAAGCAGGTCAACGGAACCTCCACCCAGCCGGACAACGGCGCTTCAAAGCAGCCCTCGGTGGAGCAGGAAACCCAGGTAATCGCCATCTACGGCAAGGGCGGCATCGGCAAGAGTTTCACCCTGGCCAACCTGTCCTACATGATGGCCCAGCAGGGCAAAAAGGTCCTGCTGATTGGCTGTGACCCCAAGAGTGACACTACCTCGCTGCTGTTTGGAGGCAGGGCCTGTCCCACCATCATCCAGACCTCGTCAATGAAGCAGCAGGCCGGCGAACAGGTGCAGATCGGCGACGTGTGTTTCAAGCGTGACGGCGTCTTCGCCATGGAACTCGGCGGACCGGAAGTCGGCCGTGGCTGCGGGGGCCGCGGCATCATCCATGGCTTCGAGCTGCTGGAAAAACTCGGATTTCACGACTGGGGATTTGACTACGTCCTGCTGGATTTCCTGGGGGACGTGGTGTGTGGCGGATTTGGCCTGCCCATAGCACGGGACATGTGCCAGAAGGTCATCGTGGTGGCCTCCAACGACCTGCAGTCCCTGTACGTCGCCAATAACGTCTGCTCCGCGGTCCAGTACTTCCGCAAGCTGGGCGGTAACGTTGGGGTGGCCGGCATGGTGGTCAACAAGAACGACGGCACCGGCGAGGCCGAGGCATTTGCCAAAGCGGCCCGGATTCCGGTGCTGGCCTCGATTCCCGCCCACGACGATATCCGCCGCAAGAGCGCCAATTACGAAATCGTCGGCATTCCCGGCGGCCGCTGGGGGCCCCTGTTCGAAGAGCTGGGCGTCAACGTGGCCGAGGCGCCGCCGCAGTTGCCCAACCCGCTGTCCCAGGAGGACCTGCTGGGTCTGTTCGACGGCGACGAGGTTGGCCGTGACGTGGTGCTGGAGCCTGCCACCGTGGCCGATATGTGCGGCAGCGAAAAGATCGAGAAGCCGTCGCTGGAAGTCATCTATGACCACGTCTGAGCGAGCCCGGTAATGGCAAAAATCCCCGTCACGCTGCAGGATCGTTCCTCCGCGCCCACGGAGAGTGTGTCCTGCAGTGGCGGCAAGGCTGAGCTGCGCGAGGCGGCTGCCAGGGCCGGCAACGGGGAAATGCTGGAACAGTTCGCCCGGGATTACCCGGTGGGTCCCCATGACCAGCCCCAGAGCATGTGCCCGGCATTCGGATCCCTGCG
>JASJDM010000133.1 GCA_030065125.1 Lysobacterales bacterium
GACAGAGTAAACCCGGGTTTACTCTGTCCCTTTACTCTGACCCCACCCCTTCCGGCGCCAGCTTCATGGCCATGATGATGGCGTCTTCACGCCCGTTCTCGGCGGGGTAGTAGTTGGGCCGGCGGCCGACGTTTTCGAACCCCCGCTGGCGGTACATGTCGATGGCCCGCTGGTTGCTGGGCCTCACCTCCAGGAATATGGAGCGGGCATGGTGCCAGCGGGCCAGGTCGATCAGTCGGTCCAGCAGCCTCAGGCCGTAACCCTTGCCCTGCTGCCGGGGATCGATGCACAGGTTCAGGATATGGGCTTCGCCCGCGCCGCTGGAAAGAATGCCATAGCCCAGCAGCTGGTCCTCCAGCTCCAGGATCCAGCAGGAATAGCCCACCCGCAGGCAGTCGCGAAAAATGCCGGCGGACCAGGGGTAAGGATAAGCGGACTGCTCGATCCGCAACACCTGGTCCACGTCCCGCTCGGTCATGGGTCGCATGGCCGGGGCCGGCGGTTTCAGTACTGCACTCATCCCAGCCGCGCCGCCCAGGGTTTCAGAACTGCCCAGGCCCGTCGCTTGCTGGACGGATCCTCCAGCATGGATCGCAACGACGGCAGCGCATACGCGCCATCCGGCGCCGGCGAGCGATCACCAAACCAGAACACCGGATTACCGAGGCCAGCCACGTTCGGCTGGGCGTCGCCGGAGCGGAAAAACCCCAACTGCGCCACGTCAGCGTGCAGCGCCCGGGCAATGTTCAGCAGCAGCTCTCCGGCGGGGTGTGAAGGGCTGAGCTGGAAATCGTCTCCCCAGTGAACCACCAGGTTGGCCAGGGCCTTTTCCGGCACCTGCAGCGGCACAAGCCGCGAGTCCGGGCGGCGACGCGCGGCCGGACGGCGCCCGGGGTCCGTAGACCGGGGCGGCTCGGGCGGAGGGGCAACGGGCTGCGGGGTCACGGCAGCGCTGGCCGCGGCAACCGGCCGCGACTCCGGCGGCGGCCGCAGTTGCCACGGCTGGATGCCCATGGCCTGCAGACGCCGGAGGCTGTCCGGGTTCATGGCCATCAGCGTGCCGGCTGTTCCCGGACTTCTCCCAGGAACTGGTCGATGATCTGGTCCACCGCATCAGAAAAAGCTCTGGCCGAGGCGATCATCTCGCTGCTGCTGGCGGACACCCGGACGCTGTACTGCTTTTCCAGCAGCGGATCGTTGCTGCCACGCCCGGGCAGAATCATGAAATCCATGGCCACCACGGCCGTCACCGAGCCCCGGTCAACCTCCCGCTCGAAGCGATGCAGCTTGGTCTGAATGCGGTAGTCCGTGTCCGCCACGGGGCGGTCGGTCACCGTGGTGGCCAGCGGCCTGAACCGGCGCAGCATGCGCTGCTGGATCATGTCCGGGGGCGGCGCCTCCCAGAGATGGTAACGGTGGCGGCGCAGTTCCAGGTGCTCCGGGTCGTTGCTGTAGAGGATGGCGCGCTGGCGTCGGATGCCGGCAGCCCGGGGCATTTCCACCGCGAGGCTGCCGCTGAAACGCTGTCCGACGCCTCCGGTCGTGTCCGCCAGGTCTGCCAGGCGGTAGAACCGGTCTTCAGGAACCGGCGGGGAGCTGCAGGCTGTCAGGGCGAGCAGCCCGAAGGCAGAAAGCCAGGCGACCCGGATCATTGTTCATCCTCCTGTTCACCACCCGAAGAGAAGATCAGCCGGTTCGGATTCTGCCGAATCGCCCGGGTAAACTCATTGAAGTTGCGGCTGGCCTCGTCCAGGTTGTAGCCAATGCTGTCCAGCCGTCGACTGAGGTTGGCAATGCTGGTCTCCATCTGGGCCACGGTGCTGCGAACCTCCGTGCGGTTTTCGACGGCGATATTATGGAATTCCTTGATCAGGCCAGCCACCTCGTCACGCACGCCGTCCAGCTCCGCCGCCAGGCCTTTCACGTGCTCCGACGTCTGCTCAAAATTGGCCAGGGTGCGGTCGATAACCTGTGCATTCTGCGGGCTCAGCATACTGTTGAGCTGGTTTGCCGAATCGTTCAGGCGCGAAAGCAGTTCGCGCAGGTCTTCGACCACCAGCGGCGTATTTGTCTCCAGGTTCGCGCTGATGGAGTCGAAGCGTTCGGCCAGCAGGTCCAGCAAGGGTTCTATGCGAGACTCGGTAAGGTCTGACACATCCCCGGCCAGGTCGTTGAGGGCGCCGAATATGTCGGCCGCCTCGCGGCCCTGAATCTGGGCTCCGGACTGCAGCAGGGTTTCGCTCTCGCCCTGCTCCAGCACGATGAAGGTATCGGACAGCAGGCCCGCGGTGGCGATTTCCGCCACCGAGTCCTCCGGGATGGGCCAGTCTTCCTCCACCGTGAAATCAATTCGGAAACGGGTCTGTGTGCCGCTGCGTTCCGGCGTAATGTCCTCCACCTGGCCCACCCGGTAGCCCTCGAAGTAAACCGGCGTTCCGTAACGCAACCCGGCGACAAAATCGTAGTACGCGTAATAGGCGTCAGTGTCCCCGCTGCGGCCCGTGATCTTGTAGAGCACCATGAACAGGAACGCCAGGGCGAGGACCACCACGGATCCGGCAGCCAGGTAATTGACATTATCGCGTTTCACATCGGACTCCTCATTCCCGAGCGCTTCCAGGCCGACTAGCCATACTGCTCCTCGGTCAGCCTGCGCAGGTATTCTTCCGCGTCGACCTGAACATCCCGGGGTCGCCGGTTCAACAGATCCTGGACCCTCTCCAGACCACTGTTGCGGACTTCGTCCACGGTGCCGGTCAACAGCACCTTGCCCTGGTCCAGCACGGTGATCTTATCCGCAATCTTGAAGGCGCTGTCCAGTTCATGGGTTACCACCACCATGGACATGCGCATGGCGTCACGCAGGCGCAGGATCAGCTCATCCAGCTCGGCCGCCACAACCGGGTCCAGCCCGGCCGACGGCTCGTCGAAAAACAGCAGCTTGGGATCCATCACCACCGCCCGGGCCAGCGCCGCCCGCTTGATCATGCCGCCGGACAACTGGGACGGCATCAGGTCCTGGAAACCGCCCAGGTTCACCACTTCCAGTTTCAGCCGCGACATGATGCGGATGGTGTTTTCGTCCAGGTCGGTGTGCTCGCGCAGCGGCATGGCCACGTTCTCTCCCACCGTCATGGACGTGAATAGCGCACCCCCCTGGAATGATACGCCGATTTCCTTTCGCAGCTCCTGGAACTGCTGGGG
Source organism: Lysobacterales bacterium (assembly GCA_030065125.1). Taxonomy (GTDB): domain Bacteria; phylum Pseudomonadota; class Gammaproteobacteria; order Xanthomonadales; family SZUA-38; genus JASJDM01. The sequence goes on from JASJDM010000133.1 coordinate 3,205, forward strand.
CGTGATGGTGTTGATGTCCTTGCCCAGCAGGCGGATCCTGCCGGCGGTGGGCCGGTACAGGCCGAGCAGGTGCCACAGGAAGGTACTCTTGCCGGAGCCGCTGCCGCCCATGATGACCCGGATTTCACCGGCGCGCATGGTCATGTCGACCCCGTCCAGGATCTTGCGGGTGCCATAGTGGGTCACCAGCCCCTGCACGTCGATCACCGGTTCACCGAATGTCTCGGTACCGGCAGCCGTTGTGTCCTGTGCTGCTGCCCGGCTCATCGGTTCAGGAAAAAAGTGAACACCATGTTGGTGATGACAATGCAGCTTATGGCCAGCACCACGGCCTGGGTGGTGGCCCGACCCACGCCCTCGGCGCCACCCTTGACGGAGAATCCCGAGCTCACCCCGACCAGGGCAATGATGGCGCCGAAGGTCATGGCTTTCCAAAGGCCCTGGGTCACGTCACTGGTCTGCAGCGAGTCCACGCTGGCCATCAGGTAGGCCCACATGCCGACGTCCAGGTTGGGCAGGCTGTAGATGGCGCCGCCGAATATCGCGGCGAAGTCTGAAATGATGGTCAGGCTGGGCACCATAATCACCAGGGCCACCAGGGGCGGCACCACCAGGTAGCGTACCGGGCTCACGCCGATCACCCGGAGCGCGTCCACTTCCTGGGACACCACCATGGAGCCGATTCGGGCAGCCAGGGCGGAGGCGGAACGGCCAGCCACCAGGATGCCGGTTATCAGTGGGCCAAATTCCCGGGTCACCCCAATGGCAATGGCCAGGATCACCTGGGATTCCGCGCCAAAGTTTTTCAGGGCGTAAATGCTCTGGATGGCGAGGCTCACCCCGACCGCGAAAGACAGCACCGTCACGATGGGGATGGCACGCACACCAACCTCCATCATCTGGTAGGCGATGGAGGCAGCCTTCACCGGCTGGCCGCGCCGACGGCCCAGCACCATGTAGTAGAGGCTCTCCACCAGCAGTGCGCCGGCATAACCCATGCCTTCGATTGCCTTCAGGATGACGCCGCCAATGGCGTTTGCCGATTTCTCCAGCATGACCCGTCAGTCAGGGGGTCAGCCCTTGGCGGCCGCCGTGTCCGGAAAGATCGGGAACACCTGGTCCAGCCGGGCCAGTTCCAGTACCGCGCGCACCGCGTCACTGATCCCCAGCAGCCCGAAACTGGCACCCCGGGACTTGGACGTCTGATAACCCTCAACCAGCGCCGCGATGCCGGAACTGTCGATGTAACTGACGCCGCTCAGCTCGACCAGCACCGCCGAGTGCTGGTTGAGCGCGTCCAGAATGGCCGACCGCACATCGGAAGACCAGGACAGGTCAACCTCTCCGCTGACGCTGACGATGCGAAAACCGTCCTCGTCCCTCGCTTCACACCCTTTCATCTATTCCCCGCTCAATGCTCTTGGTCATGGTCAAAACATTGCCCTGGCCGCTGTCAGGCCGGCCGAATTCCCAGGAATCCATGACCTCGTCGATCAAGTTGACCCCCAAACCACCGGGTCGACATTCACTCAAATCCCGTGGCTTTATGCAACCTGGATCCACCGGGTCGGCAAAGTCACGCAACTTGAAGTACAGGACGTCAGCCTGACGCGCCACCACCAGCTTGATTTCGCCGGTGAGCTCGCCCTGGTAGGCGTGGCGCATCACGTTGGTGATGGCCTCTTCCACCACCAGCACCAGCTTCCGCACCTGTTCCTCGTTGCAGCCGGCCGCCGCAGTGATGGACCGTACCTGCCTGCGAATCTGCTGAAGATTGCTGGGGCAGGAATGGAAGGTGATGTTGGCCAGCGTTTCCATGTTGACTGGTAGGGTCACTGGTGGTTCTCCACGATCACCAGCGTGGTATCGTCGCACAACTCCAGCCTGCGTAAATCCGAAACGATGGCCCCCAGACGGGCCTTGGACGGTCGCGGACCATGGGCATCGACCAGGGACCGAAATCCGTCCTCACCCAGCATCACCGAATCCTCCGAACGCGCTTCGGTCACGCCGTCGGAGTAGAAATACACCGGACCGTCCGACAGGTCGACCCGTTCCTCGGGAAACTGCTTCTGTTCCAGGATCGCCAGGGGCGGTGCGCCAGCCCGGTGCTCTTCGAACTTTCCCTGGCCGAGATGGCGCAGCGGCGGCGGGAAGCCGGCGTTGGCCCACACCAGCTCGCCGGACTCCCGGTCCACGTATCCCGCCACGGCACAGATAAACATTCCCTGGGTCACGGTGGTCAGCAGCTCATCGTTGACCTGGGCCAGCCAGTCACCCGGTGAAACCCCCGACTTGCCCACCCAGCGCAGCAGGCTGGTGGCCCTCACCATCAGCAGGGCTGCGTTCATGCCCTTGCCTGATACGTCACCCACCACGAAACCCACGCGCCCGTCGGGCAGCTCGAAGAAATCAAAAAAGTCGCCGGATACTTCCCGGGCGGGCAGGTTGATGCCCTGGACGGGAAAGGGATCCGGCCGCCGCTTTGGCAGCAGCGAACGCTGCAGCCGCCGGGCCATGAACAGCTCCTTGCGCAGGCGCTTCTGCTCCACCAGGTCGGATGCCATCTCGGCATTGTTGATGGCCAGTGCCGTGGGTGAGGCCAGCACCCGCAGCGTCTCGCGGTCGCTGTCGTTGAACAGGCCGCCCTGGCGCTTGTTCAGCACCTGGATCACACCGATGACACCCCGCGAGGAGCGCAGCGGGGTGCACAGGATGGAGCGCGTTTCAAAGCCGGTCTTCTGGTCCACCCGCTGGGCGAAGTCGGGATCCGCCCGGGCGTCGCGGACCAGCTGGCACATGTTTTTCTTGGCGGCCCGGCCGACAATGCCCTGGCCCAGCTCCATCCGCAGGCCAGTCACGTCCACAGGCCCCGCGCAGGCCCGGCACTCCAGCTGATCGGTCTGGTGGTCGACCAGGAAAACCGACGCCGCTTCGGCATCCATGTACTCGGCAATGCGATTGACCGCGTGATTCAGGGTGGCACCGATGTCGATGGACTGGGCAAATTCCTGGCCCAGTTCCGCCAGCACATCCAGGTGGGTCAGCGGCAGGTGAAGGGCGTCGGAAATCGCCTTACTCATCGGCGCTCCCCTCCACCCGCCGATTGCGTCGGCTGCGGTGGCGAATCCGGCCTGCTACGGTGATTACCGGTCCCGAGGCGGCGTAGATCCACGCCATGGCCGCCAGCATCTTGGGGGTGTCCAGTGCCAGCAGTACAAAAATCAGCACCAGCAGAAGCACCCAGAGGAACGGGACTTTCTGGGACGGTGGCCAGGACTTGAAGCTGTGATAGCGCACGTTACTGACCATCAGCATCGCAGTCACCACGGTGACCACCAACGCCAGGACGCTGACTTCGGCGCCGGTCACGCCGACGGACTCCAGGGACCACACCATGGTGATCATGACGCCGGCGGCCATTGGAGACGCCAGCCCCTGAAAATACCGTTTGTCCGATACGCCCACCTGGGCGTTGAACCTCGCCAGGCGCAACGCCGCGCAGGCGGCAAACAGGAACGCCGCCAGCCAGCCAACCTTGGCCAGGTTCTCGCCATACTCCCCCAGACTGCGCAAGGCCCACAGGTACACCACCAGGGCCGGCGCCAGGCCAAATGAAATCAGGTCTGCGAGGCTGTCGTACTGAACGCCGAACTCGGACTGGGTATTGGTCAACCGCGCGATGCGCCCATCCAGCCCGTCCAGCAGGCCGGCAATGAAGATCGCAACTGCCGCAGCCACGAATCGGCCGTCAATAGCGGCAACCACAGCGTAGAAGCCCGCGAACAGGGCGGCGGTAGTGAAAAGATTGGGCAACAGGTAGATGCCGGCGCGACGCTGGCCATTGCCATCACCGTCGCCGGCGGCCTGGTTGGGGTCCTCAATCTGCATCGGGACAGTTTACTCCAAAAATATTGCCGTCACTGGTGCTGCAGATCACGCCGTCCGTCGGCCGGGCTGTTGCGTCGGCATCCCCGCTGGCCATAATGAAGGGCGTGTCAGGCAGGAAACCGCGCGCTGTTCGCCGGTGTGGAGCATATGGTCATGACGAAAAAGATGGCATGGGCAGTCGCCCTGGGGCTGACCCTGGCAATGGCCGGGCCGGCAGCCGCCCAGAACAAGGTGTACAAGTGGACCGATGAAAACGGCGTGGTCCACTTCTCCAAGACCCCACCCCCCGAGGGCCAGGCGGAACAGGTCAGGCTGCG
>JASJDM010000018.1 GCA_030065125.1 Lysobacterales bacterium
GCTGACCGCAACCTGCGGCCGCCGCTAGTTTCTCCGTTGGCACAAACGCGCACAAACAGGCGCGCTGATATGGCACGTCTGGTCCCTTCATCCAGATCGTCGTACCTCAACGCGACTTGGCCGCGGACTGTTGGTCGCGTCGAGCCACACCGGGTTGCCGGTTTGCATGTATTTGTTGCCTGTCCCGTATTTGCTGTAATTGTTGCCTGTCCCGCATTTGGCAGTCCCGTGTTTCGGTCTTGCTCTTTGTTACCTGTCCAGGATTTCCCCAGGATTTCCGTTCTATTTGCTGCCTGTCCCGGATTCACCCATTCCTTAGAATCTCAAAAACCACCCGAAAATGGGCTGTTTAAGCGACAATCTGCCCGCATTTCGGCAGGGCTTTATTTTCAATACAAGGAACTAGATTGGTCCGACCCGCGCGACGTTCATTTCCCCAGCGATTTGTTGCCTGTCCCGTATTTCGCCGTATTTAGATGCTCAACAATTGTCACAAACTGGCCAGCCCAGATCCTGGCATGTCAAGCCATGAAACTTCATCACAGCTTTCTTTTGTCAGAGCGTTCAGAATTGCCTCTGCTCTACGAAAGGCAAGTTGGACGGCTTGAATCCCGTCAATGCCGACTACCCGACTTTCCTTGTTCTGGTCACCAATAGAAATCGACAATCTACATTCATAATCACCTTCTTCTACTTGCCTTGGAACAAAAACGGTGATTTTTCCAAGTTCCTGGCCAACCCTAATGGTTCGAACGCCTAATTTTTCATCATTTACCAACATTGCCATCACCAATGCACGAGCGGTCGGAGTGGCCTCCCGGCGACACAGTCGCCATAACGCTCATTGACGCTTTGCCAACATCGGGCCCTTGCCCCGGTGCCAGGCATGGTATACATCCTACACTTTCGTTCGTCTTCTTCAGCTTGTTTTTCGCAATCTATGTCGTCTTCACACTCTTGCGGCACAGGGGGGTTCATGTACCAAGGCTTCGGCAATGACCAGTCTGGGTTAGGTGCTGGTGGCAAAAAGGGAGGATACGGTCTATCCGGCGTGAGCCAATCCCTGCACCCCTGATTTCTTGCGCACCACATCGCGAAGGCCCGCCCAGTATTGAATGCGCCCTGAAACCAGGTCGGGTTGAGCCCGAACTTGTCGAAGGCGGTCAATGGCGATGATTCGACATATACATATGTATTGATTCCGGCCTCTAGCCCAATCGGATCGCTTTGGGTGTATCGGCCAAGTGCCGGGGCATAGTCTCTGAAATAGTTATAGCGCAGACCAGTTTCAGTATCTTCATGCTGGCCTGGAAACCGCAGTTTGTTCAACAGCGAACCCGACTCGGCATGAAGACTGCCAAAAGGTTCATAGTCGGCACTCCAAACACTGGACCCACTGCTGTTAGTGATTTTTTGGGGCGTTCCAATATGATCCGGGTGAAAGTAATAGATTGAACTTCCTTCCGTGATCGCAAGACGCATACTCTGGTCGTATACGTACTCTCTGGTGACCGTTCCGATGTTGTCAGCCTCCGCAACCAGGTTGCCGGTTTTGTCGAAAACGAAGTATGAATCCGCCGCACCGATGGTCTTTCTAACCCGCTCCCCACGCCCGTTGTAGTCATAGTCTCCTAGATCTGTGATTCCTTGATCCGCACCGACCATCCGATTCCGGTCGTCGTACACGTACTGCTGGGAGCCGTCATCAGTAATGTTTCCGACCGAGTCATAACTGATCGTCGTCGAGTCGATACTGGTCAGACGATTGCTCGTACTGCTGTAGCCGTAGTTGGTAACAACCGTGTTGATGGTGGACTGCGTCCGGCTTCCGACCTCGTCATATACATAGGCTTCCGAGCCGTAGATTCCTGTGGCGCTGGTGAGGCGATTCAGATCGTCATACCCAAAGGTCTGGCTCTTAGTAGAGGAGAGGACATCGGTGATACCTGTGATGTTGCTCGCCGCGTCATAGCTGTAATCCCGATCCATCACCGCGCCCTGAACAATATCCGTCACCCGATACGCCAGGTCGTAGGTCTTCGTCACCTGGATCCCATTCCCCAGCGTCATCGACTTCATCGACCCGAACGGCTCATAGGTGATGTTGCTGGCCAGGATGTCGGTGGTGCCGTTGAACCGGCTGATGCCCGTCACCCGTCCACCGGCATCCCGCGTATAGGTCACCACCTGCCCGCTGGGATAGGTCATGGTCAGCAGGTTGCCGGCCCCATCATAGGTGTAAGCCAGGTTGAAGGTGTGCCCGTCGATGACCTGGGTCTCGGTCAGCAGGTTGCCGCGGGCGTCGTAGGTGTAGGTGATGCTGCCCACGGCATCCGTCATCGAGGTTAACCGGCCCTTGCCGTTGGTCCCGGCGTCGTAGTTGTAGGTGATATCCAAGGAGGTCCCAGCGTAGTCGATCTTTGTCAATCGATTGATCGCGTCGTACTCGTAGTCCACGGTCACGCTTCGGGCGTCAGTCATGGACGTGCGATTGCCGGCATCATCGTATAGGTACGTCTTGATGCCGGTGTCCGGGCTGTCCAACTGGGACAGGTTGTTCAGGCCGTCGTAGGTGTAGGTGGTCTGCAGGCCCCGCGGATCGGTCACGGACACCAGGTTGTCCCGGGCGTCGTAATCGTAGTCCGTGTCTCCGTTGTCAGGGTCCGTGCTCTCGATCAGGCGATTAAGACGGTCATACGTGGAGTCCGTGGTGTTGTTCCTGGGATCGGTTGCCGTGATCTGATTGCCGTTGTTGTCGTAGGTGAACGTGGTTGTATTGTTCACCCCGTCGATCAGGTCGGTGACCCGACCCAGGTTGTTGTAAACCCGGCTTAACTGCATGGTCAGCACACCGCCCGTGTTCTTTGTCTTCTCAGCGGTTCGATTACCGGCATTGTCCAGGGTGTATTCGATGCGGTTGCCGAAGTTGTCTTCCAATGCCGTCAGCCGATGGGCCTCATCGTACTCATAATCGATGTACGCTCCGTTGGGCTGGGTAATCCGGGTCACCTGGCCGGCGTCGTCATAGGCCATGGTGGTGGTCTGACCATCGGTGGTGCTGGTCAGCAGCCATCCGCGCTGATGGTAGGTCAGAGTGGTGACGACACCATTGGCGTCTTCAATTTGCAGTGGCCGTCCATTGGCGTCATAGGACAGATATTCCGTCTCGTGGCCCAGGGCATTGATGATCTTGTGCAGGTCGCCAATCTCGTGGGTGGATGTCGCGGTGTCGTAGTACTCGTAGCTGGTCACATCGGTGACATCGGTCCGGGGACCGTCTACGGATTGCAGCAGCCCTTCGAAAGGACAGGTGCCTGCGGTGACCTCAGCGGCGTCGCAGAAATCGTAGGTCCAGGCCCGGGTGTTGCTGGTAGTCGGATCCACCTCGGTTCGCGTCAGCATCTGCCCGCTGGTCGAGTAGCTGAACTGGGTTTTGGTTTCCAGCGTTCCGGCGCCGTCCTTGACGCGGATCTCTACAGGCTGGCGGAAGCTCGCATGCCAATCGGTTTCGACGATGCGTTCTTGTCCATAATAGTCTTTGCCCTCGGTCCGGCTGATCTCCAGGTTTCGTGTCAGGTCAAACAGGTAATCCGTCCGGGTACCCTCAAAGTCCAAAGTTTGATTGACGTTGCCGTTTGCATCGTAATAGTAGCGGTCTGTATTGGACCCACAGGACTCACAGGGATTGGTGACGCGGGTCAGCTGGTTTACTCCGTTGATGAGGCTGAAAAAATAGTCGGTGGTCAGCCCCAGTGGGTCGGTCACGCTGGCTTTGCCAATCCCGCCGCTGGACGTGGTGTAGGCAAACGAATACGTGTTGACACCGGTTCCGAACGACTCTGTCGCAACGCGCCCTTTCCAATCGTAGGTGTAGGTGGCCCAGCGGTCGCCGTTTTCGTCGGTGATGCCGGTCAGGCCGAAGGGAAAGCTGGTGTCTTCGTAGTGATAAGTCCGGGTCCGGTTGTCGGGATAGGTCACCGAGCTCAGCCTGCCTTCGGCATCCCAGGCGTAGGTGTACAGCTGCCCGGCGGGATTGGTCATGGTGGTCATCTGATCATTGCCGTTGAAGGTGAATCCCAGCGTGCGCCCGCGATGGTCCTCCACCTGATCCAGATTACCGTTGATGTCGTAAGTGAGGTCCACCCAGGTGCCGGATCGCGGATCCTCGACCCGGATCAACTCCCCGGTTCCTGCATAGGTTTCAACCTGGTCTTGTGCCGTGGTCAGGATCCACTGGCCACCTACCGATTCCAATTGAAACTTGCTGTTGGCCCGAGCCACATAGTCGATCCCATCCAGCCAAAACACCTGGTCAAATCCTTCCGGTCGTCTGGCGAAGGCCACGATGTTGGCGCCTTGGGTTTCAACGTCAATTCGTCGGCTCCAGGTATTGTGCCAATACACGCCCCTGGATTGCCCGCTGCGCACGGAGACGTGCCCGCCGTTAAACGTCCGTTGGAATCGCAGCATCGAATTGGGCGCGGCATAATCCGTCTCCCGCTGCATCTTGCCGCCGAGGTCGGTCCGCACGGGGTCGCTGGTCTCAGCGGCGCAGCTTCCACCCACGATCCGCTTTTTGCAGTAAATCGTGCCCAGGTCTTCATAGTAGGGGCCATACCCCTGGGACACACTAACGTATATCGAGGTAGGGTCCGGGCACCACGGTGGCTCCGTGAATTCATTGAACCAGACCACATAGTCGCGCTGACTGGAACACGGGGTGGAGGGGGAATCGTAGACCACACGGTAGGTCACCAGGTTTCTTCGCTTGGTGTAGAACTCTCCACCTATCCAAAAGGGATAGTGCCAGCCGGTCGCGGATATCTCCTCTACACTGCAGGCATCGTAGATGTCCGTGAGCCAATTTTCCGCGTCTTCCTTGGCCTCATCGAACGAGTCGAAAATGGTCGGATTGGGCATGCCCTGGTAGTTAAAGGTCGGGTCTTTGAGCTGTACCGGCTTGCTGCATTCATTGGCCGCGGTGTCACAGCAGTAGTTGTCTTGATTGTCGCAGAAGATCTCCGTCGGTTCGGGAACGGCGAACGACGCAGGTGCCGTGAACCAACAAAGAAACAGTGCTGCAGAGACGAGCCGCCCCATATTGACCTCCCCCGGTGCTGTCGTGGCTGTATTTAGGGAAAAAAACCCTAAGACGATTGCCACGGTAGCTGGTAGAGGCCAGGAAGAAAAGCGTGCCTGCGAGAAAATGTCGCAGGTCTTCGGAAATTACCTAGCTCACCCTGCGAGCGCTGCCCAGGCTGCGTCAGCAGCCGTTCCCTCAATACAAGCTCTTTTCCCCAGGCGGCCGATTCTTAAACCTCCGATGCACCCAAAGATACTGCTCCGGACATCGCCGGATCGCCTCCTCGATGGTTTCATTGATCAACCGGCAGTCTGCCTCCACGTCGTCCGAGGGAATGCGGTCCAGCCAGGGGACCAGCTCCAGTTCGTAGCCGGCGCCGTCGGGCAGGCGCCGCTGGCGCATGACCAGCACCCGGGCCTTGCCCAGCCGGGCGAACTGGTGGGGAGACGCCGTGGTAGAGGCCTGGATGCCGAAGAAAGGGACAAACACGCTGTCGCCCCGCTCGTAGTCCTGGTCCGGTGCGTACCACAGCAATCCGCCGTTCCGTAGGTGCCGGATCGCGGCGCGGGTCTCTCGGCGGCCGTAGACGGCATCGGCGTAACCCAGCCGGCCCCGGCGCACCAGCCACTCCAGGGCGGGATTGCCGTGCTCCCGGTACAGGCCCGCCTTTTTCATAGCGGGATGCAGGGTCAGCATATGACCGCAGATTTCCAGGGTGGTGAAATGGGGGGCCAGCAGCAGCACGCCGTGACCCTCACGCTCGGCCTGGTCCAGCTGCTCGAAACCCTTGAGGGTTACCAGGCTGCGAATTCGGCTGGGTGAGCCGTACCAGGCTATGCCGGTTTCCATCAGCATGATGCCCATGGATTTGAACACCCGCACGATCATGTCTTCGCGCTGGTCTTCGGGCATTTCAGGAAAACACAGCTCCAGGTTGCGGCGTGCGACACGGACCCTGGATTTCATCAGGCGGCGCAACAGTCCGCCCAGGCTCTCGCCCATGGCCAGCTGCAGCCGGTAAGGCAGCCGAGCCGTCAGCCGCAGCAGGCCGAAGCCCAGCCAGATCGGCCAGTGGGCCGGGGCCAGCAAACTCCAATTCCAGCGGGGGCGTTCCATGTCAGTTCGCTACCTATCGTTATGGGTGGCGATGATATACTTCGGCGCCCTCGGCTAGAAGCGATCCCCATGCGCACCCTCTACACCCTGGTCATGTATCTGCTGACGCCGGTCATCCTGTACCGGCTGTCGGTCCGAGGGTTGCGGGCACGCGCGTACTTCGGGCGCTGGAAAGAGCGCTTCGGTTTCATCCCGGACCCGGGCTTTGACCACTGCATCTGGGTCCACGCGGTATCCGTTGGGGAATTCAACGCGGCGCTGCCGCTCATTCGCAAACTGATGGCGCATTACCCCGACAGCCCGTTTGTGGTGACAACGGTGACCCCCACGGGGTCGGACCAGGTTATCAAGGCCCTGGGCGACAGCGTTTATCACGTCTACCTGCCCTACGACCTGCCCGCAGCGGTGGAACGGTTCCTGGACCGGGTCAGGCCGCGCATCGGTGTGGTCATGGAAACCGAAATCTGGCCCAATCTGTTCTGCTGCTGCCGTGACCGCAACATTCCTATCGTTGTGGCCAACGCCCGGCTGTCGGAGCGTTCTCTCAAGGGTTACCGTCCGGTGCAGTCCCTGGCCGCCATGGCTCTCAACTGCGCCACCAGCGTGGCAGCCCAGACCGGCACCGACCGCGACCGGCTGCTGAAGCTGGGCGGCCGGCCGGAGATTCTTCATGTGGTGGGCAGCCTGAAATTCGACCTGGACCTGGCGCCGGACCTGGCCTCCAACGGCCAGGCGCTGCGTGAAAGCTGGGGCGCCGACCGATTCGTCATCGTCGCCGCCAGCACCCACGAGGATGACGAGATACCCGTCATGGAGGCATTCCAGGCCATCCTGCAGCAGGACCCGCGAGTGCTGCTGGTGCTCGCCCCGCGCCACCCCGAGAGATTCGCCCGGACCAGTACCCGCTGCCGCAGCCTGGGCTACCGGACCGCCACCCGCAGCGAGGATGGCAATCCGGGACCGGAAACCCAGTGTTTCGTGCTGGACACCCTGGGTGAACTGATGGGCTATTACGCAGCAGCCGACATTGCCTTCGTGGGCGGCAGCCTGGCCATGGTGGGCGGACACAACGTGCTGGAACCTGCGTCCCTGGGCGTGCCGGTGGTGGTCGGCCCCCACACCTTCAATTTTTCAGAAATCACAGAGCTGCTGCTGAATCGGGGTGGTGCCATCCGGGTCAACGATGCCGCTGAGCTGGCCCGGGCCTGGCAGCAGCTGCAAGCCGACCCTGATCTTCGCGGTCGCATGGGCCAGGCAGCCAAAGACCTGGTCGTCGAAAAACGTGGCGCGGTGGAGCGCACCATTCAACTGGTGCAGGATGCCTACGGACTGAGCGGCCGTCCGGACAGGCCGGGCTGACCCGATTTCCGTTTCCGGAATCGCTACTCCAAAACGCTGTTGACCCGCTCCAGGTTATCCACCTCGATGGTGCCGGCGCTGGCGCGCAGCCGCAGGTGATCCAGGATCAGGTCATGCCGGGCCCGGGAGTAATCCTGCTGGGCCTGGAACAGGGTGCGCTGGGAAATCAGTACGTCAACGATGGTTCGGGTGCCGACTTCAAAACCGGCCTCGGTGGCTTCCAGGGCGCTCTGGGCCGACACCACGGTCTGCTTGAACGCCTCCACCTCGCTGATGCCGGCAATCACGGCGCGGAAATTGTTGCGGGTTGACCGGATTACGGCCCGGCGGTCCTGCTCCAGCCGCTCCAGCGCCGCGTCGTAGTCAGCCACAGCCTGGCGGGTGCGTGAAGACACCGATCCACCTTCGTAGAGGGGCACCGTCAGCTGGATGGCGAAGGTAGTGGAGTCCTGGGTTTCAGTGGAGAACGGTCCCAGGTCACCGTCATTGGTGGTGTCGGAGTAGGACAGTTGCGCGCCGACCGTGGGCAGGTGGCCCGCCCGCTGGGTGCGGACGTTGTGATAGGCGGCGTCAGCGGCAAACTTGCGGGACTGAATCTGCGGGTTGTTTTCCAGGGCCGTGGCCACCCAGGCCTCCGGATCGTTGGGCTCCGGCTGCACCAACGGGTATTCCTCCGCCAGGGACCGCAGTGTGGTGATGTCCTGGGCGGTGAGTTCGCGCAGTGCCTCCCGGGCATCGTCCAGGCGGTTGGCGGCAATGATGGTGTTGGCACGGGCCCGGTCGTAGGACGCGCGGGCTTCGTGCACGTCGGTGATCGCGGTCAGCCCGACCTCGTAGCGCTGCTCGGCCTGCTCCAGCTGGCGTTCGTTGGCGGTTTCCTCGGCCTGGGCAAATTTCAGGGCGTCTTCCGCGGTCAGGACCCCGAAGTAACTTTCAGCCACCCGGGTCAGCAGGCTGTTCAACGCCGACTGGTAATCAGCGTCGCTCTGGGAGATCTGCGAGCGCGCCGCGTCCATCCGCGTGTAGTTGCGCTGATCGTAGATCGACTGGTTCAGGGTCAGCCCGATGTTCTCACGCTGGGAGTCGAAGGAACCCACCTGGCCGTTCACCAGCTCAAAGTCACCGGAACTGTCCGAGTACGTTGCATTTCCGGACAGGTTGGGCAGGAAATTCGAGAAAGCCTGGGTTTTGTTTTCACGGGTGCTGCGGACCACCGCCGACGCCTGCCGCAGCTGCGGGTCGTTCTGCAGCGCCAGGCGATACACGTCCATCAGGTCTTCGCCCCGGGCCTGGCCGGCCACCAAAATCAGGCCCGCTACGCCTGAAACAATTACACTGGTCTTCATCAAATCCTTCCTGTTGTCTTCCAGACCGCGAGCGCCCGGTGGGCCGAAATGGCCACTAAAACTCGAACGTCTCGCGATCCTCAGCCCCGATCAGCCGGGGCAAATCTGTTTCGAACAAACTCTCCGTGGACCATTGCTCCGCGTCGAGGCGGGTCATGACCACGGCTTCCATCACCGGCGAGTGTCCCCGCACGGCAAACAGGCGCCCGCCCGGTTTGACCCATTCCTGGAATCGGCCGGGCACTTCGGCTGCCGAGGCCGTCACCACCACCGCGTCGAAGGCGCGGCCCGGCGACCATTCACCCAGAACGTCCCCGGACTCAAACGACACGTTACTCAGGCCCAGGGCGCCGAGCTTCCGTTCTGCCGCGTCCGCGAAAGACTGAAAAAAATCCACGCTGGTGACCCGCAGGGCCAGCGTCGCCAGGCAGGCGGTGAGGTAGCCACTGCCAGTGCCGATTTCAAGTACTTCCTCGTCGCCGCTCAGGTCCAGCGACTGCAGCACACGTCCTTCTACCACAGGTTTCATCATGACCTGGTCATGATCCAGCGGCAGCATCATGTCGGCATATGCCAGTTTCCGGTGCCGCGGCCGGGCAAAGTCCTCCCGGTGCAGCGTTCCCAGCACCTCCAGGACCTCCGGATCCAGCACCTCCCAGGTCCGCACCTGCTGCTCTACCATGTTGCGGCGCGCCTGGTCGAAATTCATACCCATGCCTGTAAACCCTCTGCCGGGGTTGCCCCGTAATCAAAACAACGGGACAGGGTAAGCAGATTGGGGGGGTCTGACAAGCGGATCACCATGCTGTCTCCGGGCGCGCCGTCAATCGAGTGCCATTGGTCACAAGCCAGATGTCCCCCGTCACTTGACGCGGGGCAGGTGCTGCATTTAAATCGCGACTGAGTCTGACCACTGCTTCGATCCGAACCCCAGGCTCTACGGATGTCCCCTTAACCAGACACGGACACAGGAACGCAGACCACCCGACTCATGCCCGTAGACCCCAGTCAATTCGAAGCCGTAGTGCGAGAGTATGCCGACGATCTCAAGCGCTACGCGCTGTGGTTGTGCAAAGATCCGACGTTTGCCAACGATCTGATCCAGGAAACCTACCTGCGCGCCTGGCGTTCATTTGACAAACTGCGTGACGCCAAGGCGGCAAAGAGCTGGCTGATTACAATCCTGCGCCGTGAGTTCGCCCGGACCTTTGAACGCAAGGTGCCCGACCTGACCGACATCGACGGCCTCGAACTGGCCGATCCCGGCAACGTCAAGCCCGAGGGAGATTCGGAGGTTCGCCTGCTGCGCCAGGCCATGTCGGAGCTGGACGCCAAGTACCGGGAGCCGCTGATGCTGCAGGTCATCGTCGGGCTCAGCTGTGAAGAGATCGCCGGTGAGTTGGGCATCAGCCGAAGCGCCGTCATGACCCAGCTGTTCCGGGCCCGGGAGAAACTGAAGAAAACTCTCAGCGCGGAACCCGAATCCAACCCCTGACCCGGGGCATACCAGCCTTTTCGGTCGGCGCGGCCAGCCGGTCTGAAACCCGCTCGGCCCAACCTATGGCCCGAGCCAATTCTACGCCCCGGTGCTAAAATAAAACCATGTTTGCGGTCACCAGTTGTGGCCATTTAGACCCCTTCGGAGAATCCATGAGCTTTGCACGCAGAATTCGCGAGTTTTTCCTGCTCGCGGATTTGAAACGACTGGTCCTGATCATCATTCCCGGTGCCCTGGCGCTGCTGATGCTGATCCTGATGTTTTACTACGATACCGTGCCGCCGCAGTTTGACGTCCGCGCCAATGCCCGGCAGCAGGCTGCGGCCCACGGCCATGAGGTGGTGACCGGTTACATCACCGTGGCCACGCTGCAGCGCGTTGCCTCCAGCCTGTGGGACAAACGCGGCGGGTACCTGTCCAACGACGTGACGCCACCCAGCGTCATCATGGACAACGTCCCCAACTGGGAATGGGGCGTGCTGCGGCAGGTACGGGACCTGTCCCGGGTGCTTCGGTACGACATGAGCCGCTCCCAGAGCCAGTCCACCGAGGACGAAGACCTGCAGATTGCCGACCCCAAGTTCAACGTTGACTCTGAAACCTGGCTGTTCCCCCGTCCCGAATCCGAGTATGCCGAGGCGGTGGAGGCCCTTGGGCGCTATGCAGACCGGCTTACTGATCCCCAGGAACCCTCGGCCCAGTTTTACGCGCGAGCCGACAACCTGAGAGACGCCCTGGCGGTCATGGGCATGCAGCTGGGTTCACTGGCCAACCGGCTCAATGCCAGCGTTGGCCCCAGCCGGGTCAACACGGACCTCAGCGGCGACCCCGCCGCTGAACAGTCCACCAGCGCGCCCAGCGAACTCCGGGTCAAGACGCCCTGGCTGCAGATTGACGACGTGTTTTGGGAGGCCCGCGGTTCCTGCTGGGCTCTGCTGCACTTCCTCAAGGCCATCGAGATTGACTTTGAGTCCGTCCTGGAGAAGAAAAACGCCCGTGCCAGCCTGCGGCAGATCATTCGTGACCTGGAGTCGACCCAGGCCCGGGTGTGGTCACCGTTGATCCTGAACGGCCGGGGATTTGCCTTTACCGCTAATCACTCACTGGTCATGGCTTCCTACATTTCCCAGGCCAACGCCGCCATGATTGACCTGCGAAACCTGCTGGAGCAGGGCTAGAAACCCATACGGCAACTCACGCGACAGTTGTCGTCGGAGGAAATCTCAGCCGCGTGCCCTTGCACTGGAGCTTGGCCCGTAGAGTGCTATTGACCTTCGGGCAGCAGCAGTCGAGCGCTGCGCTCGAACACCTGGGGCGGCACCCCCAGGGTCTGCTTCAGGCGAACGTCGCGATCCCAGGGATTTTCTATCCCGGTAAGAGCCTTGGCCTCGGCCAGGCTGAGGTCGGGCCAGTGGTACGCCGGATGCACCAGCAGCAGCATCTGCAGTGGCCAGTCTGAGCCGTACAGCGTGCGATCCATCAGCCCAGGCACCGTCAGTGCGCGCTCCAGATAGCCCAGCTTGTTGACCTGGGTCAGGCTGGAGATCTCGGTATATAGATTCGGATAGCGCCTGAACAGCGGCAGCAGCCGCTCGTAGCTGGGCTCACCTTCGTAAACCCCGGTAGTGCCGATGTGAGCGGCGATGACCGTGACTCCCAGGCTCAACGGCAGCTCCAGCTTCAGCGGATCGCTGTACTGATCCTCGGCCGTGGCGAAAGACCGCTCCTGGCCGGCGTGGCTCAGCAGCGGCAGGCCCAATTCCGCCAGTCGCTGGTAAAACGGGGTGATGGCCGGGTCTGCCGGATCGATATGCATTATGGCGGGGATCCACTTGATCAGCACCGCACCCTGTCGGTGGGCGCGCTCCAGCCGCTGCAGGGCGTCCGGCCGGTAGGGATTGATGCTGGCGCCAAAATGAAGCTGGGGGTAGCGGGCGGCCTGCTCCGCCACGTAATCGCTGGGTACGTAAACCTGGGTCAGTTCCCGGTCCAGTTCACCATCGTTGCCGATGACCCCGTCCATGGCCAGGACCACCGCACTGCCCACGCGACTGGATTGGCTGATGTTTTCCGCCAGTCGCGCAATCACGAGCTGATCACCCTGGGCCTCGAGCTCGTCAAGGGTCACCCCCATGGCCTGGAGGAAAATGCCAAACCGGAAGTTGTCCCGCATGGCCTGGTTGACGAAACAGCCGCTGCCGCCGGCGCCGATGCCGGCCACGTGCACGTGCATGTCCAGGAACCGGTCATCCGGCTGCGGCCCGGAGAGATCGGGATCCGGCGAGGTCAATGCCCACAAGCCGGCCGCGGCGGCTGCCATCACGGCCACCACCAGCGCGCACCCGAGAAGGATTCGGAACAGCTTTTTCATGGATACATCATAACGCCATCACCCCGTCCCGTTTATCATGACCTCCATGACCGAACGGAAACCGGGAGGGACCTCGGCGGCGCTGGAAATCCGGGCCGGTCCCGCCGCCCTCGCCCACATCCAGGAAAGCGGGCTGGCACCCGGGCACGTCCAGCTGATCCCCGGTGCGGCCGGCGGTGCCAAGTGGCTGGTCTTACGGGCCCTGGACAACTACCTGTTTCGCCACTGGCTGGCCGGTCGGGAGACGCCGGTGGATACGGTCGGCTCCTCCATTGGCAGCTGGCGCTTTGCCGCGGCGGCGACGGACCGTACCGACCAGTTGCTGGATCTGTACCTGCACCAGGAGTACTCGGCCAGCCCCGACGCCGTCGAAATCACCGGGGTGGCCCGTCGGATCCTGGCCGAACTGCTGCCCCGACCAAGGGCTGTCCTGGACAGCCCCAGGCTGCGCCTGCATATCCTGACCGCTCGCTGCACCGGCCCGCTGGCCAGTGAGCATCGTGGCGTGCTGGGTGCCGGCCTGCTGCTGACCGCACTGGCCAACGCCATCCATCCAACCCTGCAGCAGTGGGCCATGCGGAGACACCTGTTCGGCCCGGACGGTGCTGCCCCGGGCTGGGCTCGGCGGCCCGGCTGGTCAACGGAACATTCGCGGCTGTCAGTGGAAAACCTGGTCCCTGCCCTGCAGGCTTCCGGCAGTATCCCGCTGGTGCTGGAGGGGGTGCGAGATATTGCGGGAGCTGGCAACGGCGTCTACCGCGACGGCGGCGTCACCGACTACCACATGCCGCTGAGCTATGCCGAGGCCGGCGGCATCGTACTGTTTCCCCACTTCTCGGGGACCTTCAAGGCGGGCTGGTTCGACAAGCACCTGGGCTGGCGGCGCATGGCAGCATCAGGCTTCGACAACGTGGTGCTGCTTTTTCCCAGCGCGGATTTCATCGACGGACTGCCCCATGGTCGTATTCCGGATCGACACGATTTCACCCGCTACGAGCCGTCAGAGCGGCTGCGCATCTGGAACCAGGTGGTGTCGGAGTGTGACCGCCTGGCCGAGGAACTGGACCAGTGGTTCAACCAGGGCTGCCCGGCAGACCGGGTCAGCCCTCTTTAGTCCTGGCAGTCTGTCGGAATCAGGCAGAATCGGCCAGAAATCCGCTGAATGGGTCTCATCATCCGATCCCTTTCCTTAAATAGCTACGGCTATTCGCGTCAACGGATCGCATGATGACCCTCCATTGATCGGATTTCTGTCTCGATCCCCTGAGTCCGACAGGCTGCCTGGTTTACTTTTCGAAGGCCGGCAGAACCTTGTCCGCCAACTGGTTCTTCATCCGGACGTATTGCGGCAGACCGTCCTTGTAAGGGGGATAAGCTTCTCCCTGGATCAGCGGCTCCAGGTAGGTGCGGCAGGCCTCGGTGATACCGAACCCGTCATCGGTGATGAAGTCCTCCGGCATCATCTTCTCCACGTTGGCCATATCCCCGAGTTGTGCTTCGCTGATGCGCCACTCGTAAGGCTTGTCGGCCAGTCGCTCGATGACCGGCATCACGGAGTTCTTGCCTGCCACGGCATACTCCACCGCTGCCTTGCCCACGGCATAAGCCTGGTCCAGGTCGGTTTGCGAGGCCAGGTGCCGGGCTGAGCGCTGCAGGTAGTCCAGCACGGCCCAGTGGTACTTGTAGCCCAGGTTTTCCTTGACCATGTTGGCGATGACCGGCGCACATCCGCCCAACTGGGCATGGCCGAAAGCATCCCGGGTCCCGGCATCGGAGAGAAAGCGGCCGTCGGGCCATTTCACCCCTTCGGAGACGACAATGGAGCAGTAGCCGTAGTTCTCCACGGACTCTTTGACCCGTGCCAGGAACGCTTCCTGGTCGAACGCCACTTCCGGGAACAGGATGATCTGGGGCGGCTCGTCGTGGTTGCGCCCGGCGAGTCCGCCGGCCGCGGCGATCCAGCCTGCGTGGCGCCCCATGACTTCCATGACAAACACCTTGGTGGAGGTCTCCGCCATGGATTCCACGTCCAGGCTGGCTTCCATCATGGAAACCGCCACGTACTTGGCCACGGAGCCAAACCCGGGGCAGGTGTCAGTCACCGGCAGGTCGTTGTCAATGGTCTTGGGAATACCGACGCAGTTGACGTGGTAGCCCAGGGCGTCGCCGATCTGGGACACCTTGAATGCGGTGTCCGAGGAATCACCACCACCGTTGTAGAAGAAATAGCCGATATCGTGAGCCTTGAACACCTCGATCAGGCGCTCGTACTCCGCCTTGTTCTCTTCCAGGCTTTTCAGCTTGTAGCGACAGGAGCCAAAACCTCCACCGGGAGTGTGCATCAGGGCGGCGATGTCCGCAGGGTCTTCCAGGCTGGTATCGATCAGCTCCTCCCGCAGCGCCCCCAGGATGCCGTTGCGTGCTGCATACACGGTGGCAATCTCGTCGTGTGCGTTGGCGGTCTGGATCACGCCGCAGGCGGTTGCATTGATCACGGCTGTGACGCCGCCGGACTGTGAATACAAGGCGTTTTTCTGAGACATGGGACCCCTTTCCGGCTCAATTGACTTGGGTTAGGTGAAGCGGTAGCTTACCGGCCTTTGCTGGGCTCGGGAAGCCACGAGAGGAAAGTTTCATGCGCATTGTTCTGCTGGGCGCGCCAGGGTCTGGAAAAGGCACCCAGGCGGCCATTCTTCGCGACCGACTGAACATTCCCCACATCTCCACCGGGGAACTGCTGCGGGCGGCTGTAAAGGCCGGAACCGAACTGGGCCTGAAGGCCAAGGCCGTGATGGAAGCCGGCGAACTGGTGTCCGACGAAATTGTCCTGGGCATGCTGCGGGAACGGCTGGAACAGGATGACGCCCGGGGCGGGTTTATCCTGGACGGATACCCGCGCAACCTGGCCCAGGCTGAGGCCCTGGACGGGCTGCTGTCCGAGCTGAACCAGCCGGTGGAGGAGGCGATCCAGATCGAGGTGGACGTGGAAGCCGTGGTACAGCGACTGGCCAAACGCGCGCTGGAAGAAGGACGCAGCGACGACACGGAAGAAACCGTGCGCAAGCGCATGGGCGTCTATGAAGAGCAAACCGCGCCAGTGGTGGAATTTTATGAGCGCCAGGAGAAGTTGGCGCGCGTTTACGGCATGGGCACCATCGACGAGGTTTCCGAGCGGATCATCGAGATCCTCAGCGGCGACGCGTGAGCGGCCCTGCCGCCGCGCCGTCGTCAGGATTTTCTGATCCAGAAAATCCAGGTTCCCTTCTGTTCTTCCGACTGCTCCAGCACGTGGCCGGAGCGGGCGCAAAACACTTCAACATCAAGCGCCGCATGGGGGTCGGTGGCCAGCAGCTTGATGGTTTCCCCGGCAGAAACCCCGTCCAGCGCAGCACGGGCCATCAACACGGGCTCCGGGCAGAGCCTGCCCCGGGCATCCACTTCAATTGGCGGCTGTTCCTCATGCATGGGTCGTTGGCTTCCGGCAGTGCACCGGGCGCGGCAGCATCTTAGTCACGGTGTCTGACCAAAAACAACCGCAGACCGGAGGCACAGCCCAGCTGTTCAACGTGGTTTTTGACATCTGCCTGCTGCGCCGGGGTCCACAGCATCTGCCGACATCCATCACCCTCGCGCTGACGGCGCTGCTGGTTTACCTGGCCAGCGGCATCCTGATTGAGACCGTGGGACAGTCCGAGCAGGCGGTGGCCCGGCCGCTGGTTTCCACGCTGATCTCGACGCTGGTGGTTTACATGATCCTCCGTGGCTATGGGCTGCAGGAGCGGTTTGTTCAAACCTGGACTGCCTTTGCCTCCGCCGGCGCCCTGATCAGCCTGGTGTTTGTCCCCATCCTGTGGTCCCTGAATCAGGCCGCAGCCACGGATTCGCCGTCGAGCCCCATTACTGCCCTGGGCTTTATCTTCCTTGTGGTGTGGAGCTTCGTGGTGGACGCGCACATATTCCGCAACGCGTTGTCCAGCTCGTTCACGGTTGGATTTTTCTTCGCCACCCTGGCCTTCGCCGTGGTCACGCTGTCCCGCTACCTCATCTTCGAAGGCGGATGAACATCCATATCCTGGGAATCTGTGGGACCTTCATGGGCGGCGTGGCTCTGCTGGCCCGTCACCTGGGCCATCGGGTCAGCGGCAGCGACGGCCAGGTCTATCCGCCCATGAGCACTCTGCTGGCCGACCAGGGCATCGACATCCATTCGGGCTACACGCCGGCCAATATTGAGGCTGATACCGACCTGATCATCATCGGCAACGCCCTCTCCCGGGGCAACCCGGCGGTCGAATACGTTTTGAACCAGGGACTGAAGTACTGCTCGGGACCCCAATGGCTGGGCGAGCATTTCCTGGGGAACACCACCACGGTCGCCGTCGCCGGCACCCATGGCAAGACGACCACCAGCTCCATGGTGGCCTGGATCCTGGAGCGGGCCGGTCTCAACCCGGGGTTCCTCATCGGCGGCGTACCCGGAAATTTCGACGTCTCCGCACAGCCCGGCGACGGCCGGTTCTTTGTGGTCGAGGCCGACGAGTACGACACCGCCTTCTTCGACAAACGCTCCAAGTTCGTGCACTACCGGCCACGGGTGGCGGTGCTCAACAACCTGGAGTATGACCACGCGGATATCTTCCCCGACCTGCGCAGCATCCAGGTCCAGTTCCACCACCTGGTGCGTACCATTCCGGGCAATGGCCAGCTGGTAGTCAATGCCACTGACAATGCCCTGGCCCAGGTGCTGGAGATGGGCTGCTGGACTCCGGTGACCTCATTCAGCGCGGGTGCAAGCTCACCCGGCGACTGGCGCGGCGAGATTCACGCAAATGGAGACCTGTCCATCATCGATCCATCCGGTGATACCCACCGGGTCAACTGGCAGCTCAGCGGGCAACACAATCTGATGAACGCGATGGCGGCAGTGGCGGCGAGTCTTGCCTGCGGAGTACCCGCCGGCCAGTCCGTGGCAGCGCTGGCGGAATTCAGGAACCCCGCCCGGCGGCAGCAGCTGCTGTTCCAGGGTGGTGACACCGAGCTGCTGATTTACGACGATTTCGCCCATCATCCCACCGCTATTGCAGCCACCCTGGCCGGTCTCAGAACCCGGCATCCCCAGGGCCGGCTGGTGGCCGTGCTGGAACCCCGCAGCAACTCCATGCGCTCAGGCGCTCACCTGTCAGCCCTGGCCGAATCCGTAGAGCTGGCCGACCAGGTGTACCTGCTGGCAGGCTCGGGGCTCAGCTGGAATCCAGACGAAGAACTGCAATCGCTGGGCCAACGCCTGGTCGTGGCCGATACGGTGGAAAACCTTTTGGCCAGTTTGTGCCAGAATACTGAAAGCAGCGACTGTATCGTTTTCATGAGCAACGGCGGCTTTGGTGGTATCCAGTCAGCCTTCGTTGGACGGATATCTGAATTGTATGGGCCGACCTGAGCAGCATCTTCCCATTTTCCCGTTGAACACGGTGCTGTTCCCCGGTGGCCCCCTGTCCCTGCGCGTGTTTGAACCCCGCTACCTGGACATGGTGAAAGAATGCACCCGGGAAGATACCGAGTTTGGGGTCTGCCTGATTCTCCACGGCGCCGAGGCCGGCAGCGCTGCCGCCCCGGTAGGCCTGGGCACCACCGCCCGGATCGTTGACTTTTTCACCATGGAAGACGGACTGCTGGGGATTCGCGCCACCGGCGTCCAGCGTTTCCGACTGGGCAGTACCTGGGTTCGCGATAACGGCCTGCTGATGGCCGAGGTCGAGATGCTGGCGCCGCCGGCGGCGACGCCGCTGGATACCCGTTACCTGCTGCTGCGCACCCTGCTGGAGCGCCTGCTGGAAAACGTTGCGGAACACTACCCTCATGCAGGTCAGCAGGAGCTGGGAGATTCAGACTGGGTGGCTTGCCGCCTGTCCGAGCTGTTGCCCCTGGAACTGGACGTCAAACAGCAATTGCTGGAAACCGATGATCCCCAGGAAAGGCTGGATCAGCTGATCGAACTGGTGCCAACACTTCAATCGGACTGAGCAAACCGAAACAGGGTGAGTTCCTCCCGCTCTGCCCACTCCAGGCCGAAGCCCTCCAGCCGTTCCAGCGGCTCCAGCAGCTCTGACCGCTTCCAGTATTGGAAAAAATACAGCACGCCGGCCAGTTCATAGCGTCCCAGCTGTCCAGCGTAGACCGGCGTCTCCCCGGCCAGCCGCGCGCCGGTGGACCAAAGACGCAATACCATCTGTTGATCCGCTGAAGCTTCCGGCAGGGACAGCACCAGTCCCTCCCGGCGGTTGTTGTAGCCCTCGGGCAGCAGCGGCAGGGAGGAAGGGTCCGGCTCCGGGTTCAGCATGGCCAGGGGCGTCTTCCATGTCGCCGGTGGCGGATCGACCCAACCGGCATCGCGCAGGGCCGATGCCAGGGCGTCAGCGTCGCCGGCGAACTGGAAATTGCTGCGATTCTCGCTGCCGGGCGGGATACTCACACCTGACGCCCACCAGGCGTCCCCTGACAGGGAGCTGACCTCGGGCTGGATCTCCTGCAGCACCCGGGGGCCCAGGGTGCTGGCGTAAAACACCGACAAAACCGCCACGGTACCGAAAAACAGGATGGCTGGTGGTGCCGCCCAGAACGAGCGCCGAATGCGTCGTCGATAGGCGATGCCAATGACGATGATCCAGATCAGGCCCAGCAGCAGGCCCACCATCATGTCGCTGAACCAGTGCGCGCCCAGATACAACCTGGCGAAAGAAATAAGGGCCACCAGGCCGGT
This sequence comes from Lysobacterales bacterium, assembly GCA_030065125.1. Lineage (GTDB taxonomy): Bacteria > Pseudomonadota > Gammaproteobacteria > Xanthomonadales > SZUA-38 > JASJDM01. The sequence continues at coordinate 19,531 of JASJDM010000018.1, forward strand.
CGCCACCACGTAGGGCCAGCTGCGGTCCCGGCGGGGCAGGGACCGGCCGAGCAGAATCGCCAGGAATCCGTAGGTCACCACCGCCATGGCCACATGCATGATGGGACTGAACCAGTCTTCCTCAGGGCCGGGTGACTGGCGGGTCCAGCCCAGCAGAAAACCCATGACACCGGACAACACCACACCCATGGCCACCGCCGCCGTCCAGTGCCACGCCGCCAGCGGCCGTCGCCGCAACACCAGCCACACCAGCACCAGGGTCGCCGCCGGCAGCAGCACCGCCAGGGAGCCCAACCCGTTGAAGTAGACCATCAGGTCGTCCGCCCAGGGGCTGCGCAGGCTGGCCATGGCCTCGGCCACGGTTTGATCGAAGCCGGCGATACCGCCCAGGGGGACCGTAATCAGTACGGACGCCAGGCCCCAGGCAGCCGCCACCAGCAGCAGGCCAAAAACCGTCAGTGAGCGGGATTCCGGGCGGGTCGGATCCACCAGGGTGCGAGCAAAACGGCCAATGACCGGGTGGCGGTGGGACCAGCGGGTCAGCAGTTCAATCGCCTCGGTGGTATGGGGTGAAAACACCCGGTAGGCCGTCTGGGCCAGCAGGGTGATGACCCAGATCAACCCGGCAAGCACACACAGCATCAGCGCCAGACGCCAGGCCACGGCCTGGGCCAGTTCGATGGACGCACCGAACACCACACCCGGCAGCAGGTAGGCCGGTGCCCAGGCCAGTCCGGCAATGATGTTGGCCGGCAGATAGGTCCGAACCGGCATGTCCATCATGCCCGCGACCACCGGCATGATCGGCCTGATCGGGCCAACGAACCGGCCGATGACGATGCTCTTCAGGCCATGGCGCCGGAAAAACAACTGGCCGCGGCTGATCAGATTGGTGAAGCGGGTGAACGGCCAGATGTCACGGATGTGGTCCTTGAAGTGGTATCCCAGCCAGAAACTCACCCCGTCACCGACGATGGCGCCGGCGCTGCACCACAGCCAGACCGTACCCAGGTCCAGGATGCCCAGGCCCACCAGGGCGCCGAAGCCGAACAGGATAATGATGCCGGGCACCAGGATGCCCACCAGCGCCAGGCCCTCCAGGAAGGCCACCAGCCCAATGGCCAGCCCGGCCATCTCGGGATGGGCCCGAATCCACTCCAGGATTCCGGAAAGCCACTCCGGCATGGCGCTGCCCCGGCCTTCAGCCTCCCGCCAGCAGGTTGAAGCTTTCCCGGGCGGCCTGCAGGGTTTCTTCTATCGCCGTGTCATCGTGGGCGGTGGAGGCAAAGCCCGCCTCGTAGGCTGATGGGGCCAGGTACACGCCCCGTTCCAGCATGGCGTGGAAGAATGACTTGAAGGCCTCGATGTCGCAGGCCGACGTCTGGTCGAAGCCGGTGACCTCCTCGGCATCAGTGAAGAACATACCGAACATGCCCCCCACCCGCTGGGTGGTGAACGGGACGCCGGCAGCGGCTGCCGCCGCCTCCAGGCCCTGGCACAGCTTGCCGGTGATCTCGCCCAGCCGGTCATGGAAACCGGGTTCGGAAATCAGTTCCAGTATGGCCAGACCGGCCGCCATGGCCACCGGGTTCCCCGACAGGGTGCCGGCCTGGTAAACCGGGCCGGTAGGGGCAATCTGCTGCATGATGTCCCGGCGGCCGCCAAACGCGCCCACGGGCATGCCGCCACCAATGATCTTGCCGAAGGTGCACAGGTCGGCCTGCACCCCGTAAACCTCCTGGGCGCCGCCCCGGGCAACCCGGAATCCGGTCATGACCTCGTCGAAGATCAGCACCGAGCCGTACTCATCGCAGACTTCCCGCAGCCCCTCCAGGAAACCCGGCACTGGGGGGATGCAGTTCATGTTGCCGGCGATGGGTTCAACAATGATGCAGGCGACTTCAGAGCCGATAGCCTGCATGGTTTCCCGCACGCCATCGATGTCGTTGAAGGTCAGGGTCGTGGTGAGATCGGCGTAGACCGCCGGCACCCCCGGGGAATCCGGCACGCCCAGGGTCAGGGCACCGCTGCCGGCCTTGACCAGGAAGGCGTCCGCGTGGCCGTGATAGCAGCCGGCGAACTTGATGATACGGTCACGGCCCGTGGCGCCCCTGGCCAGCCGCACGGCGCTCATGCAGGCCTCAGTTCCGGAATTGACCATTCGTACCATTTCCAGGCCCGGGACCAGCCCACACAGGGTATCGGCCATGCGGACTTCCAGGGGTGCCGGCGTGCCGAAGCTCAGACCGTTGGTCACGGCGCCTCGTACAGCCTCCAGCACCTTCGGGTGGTTGTGACCGGCGACCATGGGGCCCCAGGACCCGATATAGTCGATGTAGCGCTTGCCCTCGACGTCGTAAAGGTGGCAGCCGTCGGCCCGGCTCATGAAGATTGGCGTTCCGCCAACGCCCCGAAACGCCCGCACCGGGGAATTCACGCCCCCCGGAATGTTCTCGCAGGCGGCGTCAAACAGTTGCTGGCTGGTTTGCATGGGCTGTGGTTCCAAATCCGTCGGAGCCCGGCAGATTAACAAAGGATCAGCAGCGGAGCGACACCCGTTTGTATCAGGGGACCCGGGTGACGTGGGTCGTCCACTGGCCGTCTGGATACAGCTCAAAGGCGCGAAAACCCGGCGGCTGTGTATCCACCTCGAAATCCGGCGTGACCGGCAGAGTCTGGTAGCTGGTGGACGGCGTGGTGAGTACCGCCGGATGACGGCTCGTGTCCTCGTACACGTGGTGCACGTGACCGCAGGCAATCGCCTGGATGCCGGGCAGGCCCTCGGCGACCCGGAGAAGGTCATCACCGTTGCGCATACCCATGGCGTCGATCCAATCGCTGCCAACGGGCTGGGGCGGATGATGGACAAAAACCAGGGCGAGCTGAGCCGGCCCAAGCTCTGCCAGACGGTCCAGCTCCTGCTGTGACACCCGGCCGTCGGGAAAGCCGGGGATCAGGCTGTCAAGGAACAGCAGCGTCCAGGGCGGGCGATGCCAGTCGAAGGTCAAGGCCACCCGCCCGCCAGTCAGGTGGCGCGCAAGGACGTCGCCATCGTCGTGATTGCCCGGAATGACCCGAACCGGTACGTCCACCATGTTCAGATGCTGATTCAAGCGCAGGTAAGCCGCCTCGTCGCCGAAATCGGTCAGATCGCCGGTGGCAACCAGCAGGTGCGGCCGCCAGTCCCGGACCGCCTCCAGCACCCGCAGCAGATGGGACTCCACGGGCTGGCCGTTCAGCTCGTAATCAGGCTCCGGGCCGAGATGACAGTCGGTGATCTGGGCAATCTTCAGGGGCCATTGTTCTGACATATTCTGGATACGGCGCTGCCATCTCGAGCTGTTTCAATGTTCCCATCTTAACGACCAGGGACGGCAACAGTGAAACGATTCGTACCCGTAACTGACAGCCTGGTGGAGCTGAATCAAACGGCCAAGCTGGTGCCCTACCGTGTTGGCCTGCCCTGCCTGCACTGGGAAATCGTCAACGACCGCCCTCTGGCGGAGACGCTGCTGGGCGAAGAACCACCGCGAACGACGCCACGGGGCCCGTGAGCGCTTCCGACCCTCAATCCAGGTCAAGCACCAGCAGATCGCCGACCTCGACTCCGAGTCGCTCGGCAATGCCGGCGTTGATTTCCAGCACGTAACGGGCGGGTCCGGTGCTGGGGTAGCTGGGACAGGGGTCACGCCGGCACGGTGGCACGTCCTGCTGCATGCTGACCAGGCTCAAACCGCTGTCGAAATACAGGATGTCCAGGGAGATCCGGGTATTTTTCATCCAGAACGAACGGGGCTCGTCCCGCTCGAAGATGAACAGCATTCCCCGGTCCTCACCCATGCGGTTGCGAAACATCAGCCCCATCTGCTGCTCACCCGGATCATCCGCGATCTCAACGTAGAATCGCTGGTCTTTGAGCACCACGCTGGGCCCGCCCGGGGCGCAGGCGGCCAGGCAGGCGAGCAGGCCTGTCAGGAAAATGGTTCGCATGGGCGGATACTAGCCTGGATCATTCATGGGTGACAGGCCATCGTTGGTCGCCGCCGCCACGGCGGAAACGGTTGTTTCAGTTCAGGTCGGTGATATCGACGCCAAACTGGCTGGCCACCTGCCCCAGCTGGGCAGGATCAATTTCTCCCACGATGTTCATGAAGACCGCATCGCTTCCCGGCTCAATCATCATGACCGCCATGCCGGCCACTTTGCCGCCCACGGTTTTCATGTACATGCGCACCGAGGTGTCAGCAGATCGAACCACCACTGCCGGTTCCCAGTCATCGGCTTCCAGTTTCCTGCTGACGGAATCCGCCCGGACGCGGGCTTCGTCCATGCTTTCAGGGCCGATTTCAAACACGCTGATGCGGATGGAGCGCAGCTTGCCCAGGGCATCAGCCAGTTCCGGCTCGGCGTCCCGGGCCGCGGCGGAGACGAATCCCAGCATGGCGCCGCCCAGGGAAATTTCCACCGACGGCTCAGCGCCACCCAGCTCCGTCAGGTCTCCAAAGTCAACGTAACCGGGCTGGGATTTCAGGCGATCGTCGGCCAGCGCCGGTGTGGCCAGTATCCCGCACAGGAGCACGGTCATGACCAAAGTCAGCGTTGCGGTCAGCTTTGTATTGGCCTTCATATAGCGTCTCCTTCAACTTCCGGCGGCCGCCGCAGGCCCGCCGATACCGGCCGGGCTATGCCGCTCTCGATCCACTGCTGGCCGGCCTCTCGCCCCGCCATCTGGCCCGCCCTGTTCAGGTAGGCCAGAGCCGTTTCCATATCCGCCCGGGCCTGGGCCAGTTCAGCTTCGCTGGGACCCGCGGGGGTGCGCATCAGGCCGACGGCAATGGCCGCCACCAGCACGGCGCAGGCGGCGCCGGCCCAGCCCCAGGAAAACCCGACTGGCCTGGAGCCGGTGATTTCCAGAACCCGCTTGCGGACGTCACTGGGGCACTGCAGCGACGGCATGTCGCGCAATGCGCCCTGGATCAGCCGTGCCTGGTCAACTTCCCGGCGCAGTGAATCGTCCAGCTGGAGCCGGGCCTCAAACAGGGCGCGTTCGCTGGAGTCCAGGTCGCCGTCCACGTAGGCCTCGACCCGCTGATCGAACCAGTTCTGGGGCTTTTCCTTACTCATCATCATTACTTCCTAAAGCATGCCGCAACTTGCGGCGGGCCCGGTGCAGATAGACCCGGACCTGTTGGTCACTGAGCTCCAGCACCTCGGCTATTTCCTTGTAGCTGCAGTCTTCGAGCTCCCGCAGGATTACCAGGGACCGGAATGGTTCGTCCAGGTCCTGGATGGCCTGCTTGAGCCGGGACCCCAGTTCACTGTTGGACAACTCCATCATCGGGGTCGTTTCAACGGCCCGGGGGCCGCTGTTGACGGCTTCAGCCACAAACGCCTGCTGATACCGGCGGCGGCGCAGCAGATCGACGCAGGCGTTGCGGGTTACCCGCAACAGCCACGGGCGCACGTGATCGGCCGAAAGGTCCGGCAGATGCTCCCACAGCTTGATCAGCACGTCCTGGACAACATCTTCCGCCTCGGCCGAACTGCCGAGCATGTTGCAGGCCAGTGAGAACAAGCGGTTCTGATGCTGCCGAATCGCTCGGCGGAATCGCAGGCTCATGACACCCATAATACGCCCCGGCCGGATTTTTGTTACAGGTGGGTCGTTCGCCCTTGCCGTGCCGCCGGGTCCGTGGTTAATTCCGCCTGTCCCCAGTGCGGACACGGAGCAAACCATGAAGTCAACTTTCGGTCCCGCGGCATGGGTTCTGACCCTGTTGCTGCTGTGGAACCCACCGTCCCCGTCGGCGGAGTGTACCCGGGAATCCCAGACCCGCCCCACGGTGGGGCTGGTGTTGAGCGGTGGCGGCGCCCGCGGGCAGGCGCATATCGGCGTGCTCAAGGTGCTTGAGGCCATGCGGATCCCGGTGGACGTGGTCACCGGTACCAGCATGGGATCCATCGTGGGCGGCCTGTACTCCGCCGGCATGCGGCCCGAGGAGATTGAAGACGTCATTCTCAGCGTTCGCTGGGACGATATGTTCACCGATGATTCCAGTCGTACCGAGCGCACCTTCCGTCGCAAGCGGGACGATGACCTGGATTTTTTTGGCCCACGGCTGGGCTACCGGGACGGTGAATTCGTACTGCCCGAGGCCGCGCTGGTGGGCCAGAAGGTGGGCCTGCTGTTTCAGCGCCTGACCCTGTCCCACACAACGGAGCAGGACTTTGACCGCCTGCCGATTCCCTTCCGGGCCGTTGCCGCGGACATTGTCACCGGCGAGGAAGTCATTCTGGACTCCGGCAACCTGGCCCGGGCCATGCAGGCGAGCATGTCCATACCCGGCATCTTTGCCCCGGTTGCCGACGGTGACCGTCTGCTGGTGGACGGCGGCATCGTCAATAACCTGCCCATCCAGGTGGCCCGATCCATGGGTGCCGACGTGGTGATCGCGGTGGACGTGAGCTACCCCCTGTATCCCCGGGACCGGCTGGAAAACGCCATCGCGGTTATCGGGCAGCTCACCAACCTGCTGGTCTATCGCGCCACCCAGGACCAGGTAAAGCACATGCGGCCCCAGGACATCCTGATTCAGCCGCCGCTGGGCGAGGACTTTGGCTCCACCGATTTTGCCGCCTACGAAAAGGCCGTGCCGCTGGGTGCGGCCGGGACCATTGCGCACCGCCAGGCGCTGGAGCGTTTGTCCATCCCCGAGGCGCAGTACCAGGAATATCGCGCCGGCCTCCGCGCCTGCGACAGTCCCCGGCCCCGGTTGGAGTTCGTGAAACTGGAAAACCGTTCCAGCTATGCCGACGACGTCATTCTTGACCGGCTGAACGTCCGGGCCGGACAGCCGCTGGATTTCGACCAGATCGAACGCGACGTATCCTCCATCTATGGCCTGGGCCACCTGCGCGAAGTGCGCTATGAGCTGGTGGACGACGGCCCGCGCCAGGGCATCGTGTTGCACGTCACCGACGACCACCGCGCCCCCAACCTTGTGGAATATGGCCTGAACTTTTTCTCCAATGGCCGCAACAACGCATTCAACCTGCGGCTGGGGTTTCTGCGCACCGGAATCGACCGAGTGGGGGGAGAATGGCGCACGGTTGCCCAGATGGGTGAGGAACCCGGACTGTTCACCGAACTCTACAAGCCGCTCAGGGCCGGGTCCCCCTATTTCTTCAACCCGCGACTGACCGTTGAACGGGCCCGCTTCGGACTTTTTGAGGGCGAAGACCCGCAGGCGCAAATCTTCGTGGACAGCGCGGAACTTGAGCTGACCCTGGGCAAAGAGTTCGGCAAGTCGGCTGAGATGGCCATGGGAATCCGCACCGGTGCGGCACGGGCCGAGGTCAATATCGGGGACCCGGATCTTGTGGACTTGAATATCGGTACCGGCGAATCATTCCTCCGCTTGCGCTACGACCACCTGGACGACCTGTTTTTCCCCAACAGCGGGGGTTTCGGCAGCGCCGAGTTTTCGGTGGCTTCCACCTCCCTGGGCGCCGAACAATCATTCGAACAGCTGGAAATGGAGTACTACTACAATTTCAATCCCGCGCCGCGCCACCACCTGCTGCTGGGCGGCCGCTTCGATACCACCCTGGATGATGACGCGCCCATCAACGGCCTGTTCCGTGCCGGTGGCTTCGGCCAGCTGTCCGGGCTGGAGTTCAATCAGGTGGAAGGGCAGCACTTCGCCCTGCTGGTGGGCGGCTACCGGTACGAAGTGGGGCGGACGGGATTCCTGCCAGCCTACCTGGGCGGCACCCTGGAACTGGGCAACGCCTGGGATCGGCGCTCTGATATCGACCTGGATTCGGCCCTTCTGCAGGGCAGCCTTTATTTCGGCTACCGCTCCCCAATTGGTCCCCTTTACATGGGCGTGGGGCTGGGCGAATCCAGCGACGGCACCTTTTTTATTCGGCTGGGTGACCTGTTTGTTTCGGATTAGACGGCGGATGAGACAGGAATTTCGGGCGTTTCCCCCGAATCCTGCCAATTTTGCTGGAAATTGCCCGCAATGGGACCAAAACTGACGCCCAGCGTCACCCCGGACACCCCCCGGGTGAGGCTGTAAGCCTCTGAATTTACATTATTTAAAACACTGGCACGGATGTTGCTGGTAGTATAAATGCGTGATTCAAGCCCTGGGTAACACAAGGCAAAGGAGTTGACGGATATGGGTCATGCAAATACCACCACTCGCGTAAATCGTGTTGCGATGTTGCACGATCTCATGGTTGAGCTCTTTCGAGTGGAACTGGAATTGGAAGACGATCATAAGCCGTCAGCTTCACTGGAGCAGCTCCAGGTCAAACGATCAAAGCTGCAGTCAGCGCTAAGTCGACTGGGCGCCTGATTCTCGCAAAACTTCTTCCTCCCTCAAAGGCGAAGGCCCATCCCGCTCCGGCGGGATGGGCCCTAACCTTCTAACCCGCAGAATGCACGAGTTCCGCTGTGGGATTGCCAAATTGACAGTCGTCAATTAACTCCAAGCACGCGAAATGAATGGGACGAGTCCAACTGTTCCGCTGCCGGGCTTCGCCCGCTTGATTTGGTCAATCTCTTCGGTTCGGCGACCGACCCGAAGAGGAGCGGCTGCCCCGGTCTGACGATTTCGAGGACCGGTTGCTGTTGCGGGATGAACTGCTGCTGGGGCGGCTGTATGAGCGATTGGATGAACTCTGGGCCGGTCGACTGGCTGGTCGGGGCGCAGGCCTGGATGCCGGTCGCGGTGCCGGACGGGCCGCCGGCTGACTGCGGGCCGGCCGCGGGGCCGCTTTCGGCGTCCTTGGTGATGACTGGCGGCTGGTCGGCCTGGTGTATGTCCGGGCTGCGGGCTTGGTATACGTCCGTGCAGCAGGTTTGGGTGCGCTCCGCACCGAACTGCGGGAAGGCGCCCTTGCGCCGGCCTGGGCATTGGACTGCCGGGGCGCGCTGTAGGTTCTGGCCGGTCGGTTGGAATCCCGTGCTGAATTGTAGGAACGCGCCGGGGCGGCAGACCGGTTGCTGCTGGAACGGCTGGACGGGCGCGAAACAGAGGTTTGCGGACGTGACTGGCTGCGCAGCCGCGTGCTTGAGTCAACCCGCGCCGGCGCCCTGTTTCGACTGTCCGAACTGGTGAACTGCCGGGTTGGCACCGTCGCCCGGGTCGACGGACGGGCAGAACCGCTGTTGGGTCGCGCGCTGGTTTGCGGTCTGACGCTGGTCGCGCTGCTCCGGCTGGAGGAACTGCTGCGAACCGAGGCCCTCGGCACTGGAACGCCGTCCCTGGAACGGTTGCCACTGGACCGGCTCGTGGGGGTCCTATTGGTTTGGGACCGACTGGACGAGTTGGCCTGCGACCGACTGGACGAGCGATTGCTGCGTTCAGTCCGGGCCGCACTGCGGCGCCCGTTGACGGCCGCTGCGGAAGATCGCGAACGCGTGGTCAGCGCGCGACTCTCGGCCCGGGCCCGCCCGGACCGGGCCGCGTCGGACTTGTAGCGGTAACGGGGGCTGTACCCAAGCTCATTCAGATCGCGCCGTGCGCTGACCCGGGTCAGGCGGGTGGCCTCTTCCCGGGCCGACCGGACCCGGCGGTCATATCGACCATAGCGGTGGTAATAAGGGTCGTAATAGCCGGAATAGTGGTGGTAGTAGTGGTGCGGCGAATAGTAGCCGTAGGAGGCAAATCCACCATAGTAGTGCGGCCAGTGGTACCGCGGGTAATAGCTGTGATAGCCGTAGAAATGATCGTAGTAGTGGTGACCGTAGTACGGCGTCCACACGTAAAAACTGGGCCAGTTGTCGTAATACAGGCTGAAGCCACTGTAGTGCCAGTACGGGTCATAGCCGTAGCCGTAACCCAGGCTGAACGAGCTGTAGCCACTGCCGCCTATGACCGGATAACCGCCGTAAATCACCTCGTCCACCACGTACTCGTGGTCATCAGCGTAATAGGTACCCTGTGAGGTATGCCCGTATTCGGGAACGGCGGGGTAATAGTAGGAACAGCCACCCAACAGGGCCGCTGCAACGACCAATGCTAAGGCTTTCACGATGGCAGACTCCTTGATGACACAGCCTTATTATAGACGGAGACCCTGAACCCATCCTGAACAGATGGGTTCAGTTTTGGGGAACGGCTGCTTCGCAGCCTGGGGAACGCTCGCTGCGCGAGCTGGGGAACGCGCCCTGCGGGCGCTGGGGAACGACCGCTGAGGCGGTCTGGGAAACGGCCCCTGCGGGGCCTGGGGAACGCGCGCTTCGCGCGCTGGGGATTCAATGCGTAGCCGCCCGCCAGGTGTTCTCCATCAGGTTTTCGAATGCACTCCGCCGTGGCAGCTGATTGCGTCTCCAATGGGGCCCAGCGCGAAGCGCGTTCCCTAGACCGCTTTAGCGGTCGTTCCCCAGCGCCCGCAGGGCGCGTTCCCTGACGCCGCCGTTCAAGTAAAACGCCTGTTCGAATGAGTCTTCAAGCCTCCCTAAGGGCTTTAATCAGGAGCTCTCTCTCCAGCGTCGCCGTCGCCCGGTCCTTGAACTTCAGCTTCAGCAGCGCGTCACCAATCAGCTGAATATTGACCTGGGCGCCCTCGTCGTTGGCGGCTTCGAACACCCGGGTGATGTGAATCACCTTGTCCAGCACTATGGCGTAGCCCTGGATCTCATGAATTTTGGCCATGAATTCCTTCTCTTTTGATCAAACCCGCCCCGCAGGCGGCGGGCTAGCTGTCGTCAGCCGGCTTCTTTGAGACCTTCTTCTTGCCGGTTTTCTTTCGCGCGGTTTTTTTGCGGGGCTTGGGGGCCGGCTCCGGTTCGGCGGCCGGGGAATCGGCGGGTGCCTCCGACTGTGGCCACTCTCCGAAAGGGAACGGCTGGTCATCGGTGTTCTGGGTGGCATAGGCCATGATCTGTCCCAGGTACCGGGACACCTGGCCGCCAAAATCCGCCAGCTGCTGATTACGCTCTCCACTGATCAGCAGGATGACCAGGTTCAACACCACCACGAAACCCAGCACCCACACGCCCAGCCAGAAAATCAGGGCGTAGAGCACGGTCAGCAGCAGCCGCAGCCAGTGGCTCGTATTGGAGAGGTTTTCTTTCACTTGGTCGGACATGGGGTGTTCCTGGATCATTCAGCAAACCCCCACTCTAGCGAAAACCACCAGCGCTTTGCAGTGGCGTTGGTTTGGTCGTTAAAGTTTTTGCTCCGCCAGCCGAGCTTGACAGTGACCACAATTAACTGGACTATCGAGACCTATGCGCAGATACACGACCCATCGCAGTGCTTCACGGACCGGCCGCAAGACGGCGCGGGTTGCCGTGCGCAGCCTGCCCGTTGGGGCCATCAGCCTTCTGGTCCTCGTGCTTCTTATTATCGTCTCAAGACTGAGCGGGGTCGGCTGAACACGCCTTAAACACAAGGATTCAACAAAACCCCGCTTCCGAAAGGAGCGGGGTTTTTTTTTGGCAGCAGGAAAATGACAGTGCAGAAACGACAACGATGTCCAGGATCAATGACCGGCACAGGTATACGGTCGAGGAGGCCACGATGAATGCGGAGATCATCGACCCGTCCTGTATGAACGACCGCGCCCCTGACCGCGGCAGCACGCCCCGCAATGGCGCCGAGGCGCTGCTGGACAGCCTGCAGCAACAGGGCGTGCAGACCATATTCGGCTATCCCGGCGGCACCATCATGCCGGTTTACGACGCCCTCACCGAATCCCCCATCCAGCACATACTCACCCGCCACGAACAGGGTGCCGCGTTTGCCGCCAACGGCATGGCCCGGGTCACCGGCAAGGCGGGGGTGTGCATGGCCACTTCGGGCCCCGGCGCCACCAACCTGATCACCGGTATCGCCGACGCCCACCTGGATTCGGTGCCCCTGGTCGCCATTACCGGTCAGGTTCCCACACCCCTGATGGGAACAGACGCCTTCCAGGAGGTGGACATCTTCGGCATGACCATGCCGGTGGTGAAACACAGCTTTATCGCGCGGGATTCCAGCAGCATCCCGTCCGTGGTGCGTGACGCGTTCCATATCGCCGAAAGCGGCCGACCCGGGCCAGTGCTGGTGGATCTGCCCAAGGACGCGGCCATGGGGCACTGCCACCCGCGGCTGCAGCCGCTGGACCAGCCGGCAATGGATCCAATCCAGGCAGACGCCCTGGACCAGGCCACCCGCCTGGTCCAGGAGGCCCGAAGGCCCGTGTTCTACCTGGGAGGCGGGGTGGTGCTGGCCGATGCCGTGGACCAGGTGCGATCCATGGCCGCTGACGCCGGCATCCCGATCGTTGCCACCCTGAAGGCCCTGGGCACGGTGCCCCGGGACAACCCCGACTTCATGGGCATGATCGGCATGCACGGCAGCCAGGCAGCAAACCTGGCGGTGCAGGAATCTGACCTGCTGATCTGCATTGGCGCCCGCTTCGACGACCGCGCCACCGGCCGCCTGGACGAATTTGCACCCCACGCCCGGGTACTGCACTTCGACCGGGACACGGCTGAAGTCTCCAAACTGCGCCAGGCTGACGTGGGCATCGTGGGCTGCCTGCGGGAGCATGTCGCCGCTTTCCGCCCGGAGCCGTCCCGGCTGGATACGGCCTGGGTAGACCGCTGCCGGCGCCGCAAGCATGAGTTTGCACCGCGCTACGATGCGCCGGGGCCCGGCATCTATGGCCCGGCCCTGATCAACCAGTTGTCCCGGTCGCGGCGGGATCCCATGATCGTGTCCTGTGACGTGGGCCAGCACCAGATGTGGGTGGCCCAGCACTGGAATTTTGACCACCCCCGGCATCACCTGACCTCCGGCGCCCTGGGTGCCATGGGCTTCGGCATCCCCGCCGCCCTGGGGGCCAAAATGGCCTGCCCGGATGCCACGGTGGTGTGCGTCTCCGGCGACGGCTCGATCATGATGAACATTCAGGAACTGGCAACCCTGGCGCGCTACTCCATAGACGTCAAGATCGTCCTGTTGGACAATTCGGCTCTTGGCATGGTGCGCCAGTGGCAGGAGTTGTTCTTCGAGAAGAATTTCAGCGAGATCGATCTGTCGGACAATCCCGATTTCACCTCGGTGGCCCGGGCTTTCGGCATCGATGCGTTTCGCATCACCGAACCCGGTCAGGTGACCCAGGGAATCAATCGTCTGCTGGACAGCGACGGGCCGTGCCTGATGCACGTACCCATCGATCAAACGGCCAACGTGTGGCCACTGGTACCACCCGGTGCGAACAATGCACAAATGATGGAGGAAAGCACCCCATGAATCATGCCATCGAACTTCGCCTGCGAGCCGTCGAAGGCTCTATCATAAGAACTCTGGGCCTGGCGGAACGCCGAGGCTTTAAACTGGAGCGTGTGCTGGTGGAACAACAGGCAGAATCTCAACTCCTTCATCTGGTGGTGAGCTCACCCATGCGATCCATCGAGGTACTGACAAAACAACTGGAAAGGCTGCACGACGTTATCGACGTGGCCATCAATATCGATCAATCACAGGATTACAGCGCCTGCGCTGTATCGGGGGGATAACCATGGACTCCGTAGTAATTTTTGACACCACCCTGCGTGACGGCGAACAAAGCCCCGGTTTCAGCATGACCCGTCCCCAGAAGCTGCGCATGGCGGAGATGCTGGCCGCTCTCAAGGTCGACGTCATCGAAGCAGGCTTTGCCGCGGCCTCGCCCGGTGACTTCGCCTCGGTTCACTCGGTGGCCGAACAGATCCAGGGGCCGCGCATCTGCAGCCTGGCTCGCTGCAACGAAAACGACATTACCCAGGCGGCCAGGGCCCTGGAGCCCGCTGCCCGCAAGCGACTGCACGTGTTTATCGCCACCAGCCCCATCCACCGGGAACACAAACTGAAGCTGAGCCGTGAGCAGGTGATTGCCCAGGCAGTGTCCGGCGTGAAACTGGCCCGCAGCCTGGCCGACGACGTGGAGTTCTCCGCCGAGGACGCCATCCGCACCGAACCTGAATACCTGGCGGAGGTGCTGGAAGCCGCCATTGCGGCCGGCGCCTCCACGGTCAACATCCCGGACACCGTGGGCTATACCACCCCGGCCGAGATGACCCGCCTGATCCGGTTCATCCAGGAAAACGTGCCCAACATCGACCAGGCCATCATCAGCACCCATTGCCACAATGACCTGGGAATGGCCGTGGCCAACAGCCTGTCGGCGGTGGAACAGGGAGCCCGCCAGATCGAATGCACCATCAACGGCATTGGCGAACGGGCCGGCAACGCGTCTCTGGAAGAGATCGTCATGGCGATCCACACCCGGGCTGACCATTTCGGCTGCGACACCCAGATCGATACCACCAAGCTGCATCCGGCCAGCCGGCTGCTGGCGGGCATCACCGGCTCATTTGTGCCGCGCAACAAGGCCGTGGTGGGGGACAACGCGTTCGCCCACGAAGCCGGCATCCACCAGCACGGTGTGCTGGCCCACGCCGAAACCTACGAAATCATGAAGCCGGAAGACGTGGGCGTGCTCCAGTCTGACCTGGTGCTGGGCAAACACAGCGGCCGCCACGCGGTGGTCGACCGCATCAAGCAGCTGGGCTTCGACCTGGAGTTCGTCAACGTGGACCAGGTGTTTGCCGACTTCAAGAACCTGGCTGACCAGAAGAAACGTGTCTTTGACGCTGACCTGGAGGCCCTGATTACCGGCAAGCCCCACTCTGAAGGACCGTGGCGCATCGAAGCGCTGAAAGTTACCAGCGGCATCGGTGCGGACCACGAGCCCCACGCCGACGTCACCCTGGTACACGAAGACGGCACCCGGCGCAGCCAAAGCGGCAGCGGCGACGGACCACTGGACGCCACTTTCCACGCCATGATCGAAGCCTCGGGTCTCGACCTGCACATGACCGGCCTGGCCGTGCGCAGCATCACCGAGGGGGAAGATGCCCAGGGTGAAGCCGAGGTCCGCGCCACCTATGAGGGCAATGAAATGAAGGGCAGCGGCTTGAGCACCGACATCGTGGCTGCCAGCGCACGCGCCCTGCTGGATATCATCAACAGCGTTTCCCGGAAGCAGGCCCGAAAACAGGCTGGCGACCGAGGAGACCCGGCTGAAGCCCGCGCCGCGGCCAACTGAGGATTCATCACCATGGCAAAAATCAAGGAACCGCCATTCATCTGGCACAACGGCGAGATCAAGCCCTGGCAGGACGCCACCGTTCATGTCATGGCCCATGGTCTTCACTACGGGTCCAGCGTTTTTGAAGGAATCCGGGTTTACGAAACGCCTGGCGGTTCAGCGGTATTCCGCCTGACCGACCATCTCAAGCGCATGTATGACTCGGCACGGATCTACCACATGCCGATTCCCTACGACTTCGACCAGCTGCACCAGGCCTGCACCACCATTGTCACCCGCAACGGACTGGAGCACGCCTACCTGCGGCCCATTGCCTACCGCGGCTACGGCACCATGGGCGTGGCCCCCGATCCGGATACTCCGGTGGAGGTGGCCGTGGCCGCCTGGGACTGGGGCGCCTACCTGGGTGAAGAAGCCAAGACCAGGGGCGTGGACGTGTGCATCTCCAGCTGGCACCGGGTGGCGCCCAACACCATCCCAGCCATGGCCAAGGCTGGCGGCAATTACCTGTCCAGCCAGCTGATCGCCATCGAGGCCCACGACCGCGGCTTCGGCGAAGGCATCGCCCTGGGCACCAACGGCCTGCTCAGCGAAGGCTCCGGCGAAAACCTGTTCGTGGTGCGCGACGGCAAGCTCTACACGCCGCCGTCCGGCTCCTCCATTCTCTGCGGCATCACCCGGGACACGGTATTCACCCTGGCCCGCCAGCAGGGCCTGGAAGTGGTGGAGCAGAGCCTGCCCCGCGAAATGCTGTACATCGCCGACGAGCTGTTTTTCACGGGAACCGCCGCCGAAATCACACCCATCCGGTCGGTAGACGGCATCGAGGTGCGCTGCGGCGGACGCGGCCCCATCACCGAAAAGCTGCAGCAGCTGTTCTTTGGGCTGTTCGACGGCAGCACCGAAGACCAGTGGGGATGGTTGGAATACTGCCCCAAACCTGAAGGAGATAAGGCAAGCCATGTCGCAGCCGCAGTCACTGTTTGACAAGATCTGGGCCGCCCACGAAGTCCAGCCGGAGTCCTCACGGGCCCCGGCGATTCTGTACATCGATCTGCACCTGATCCACGAGGTCACCTCACCCCAGGGATTCGACGTGCTGCGCGAGCGCGGCATCCCGGTGCGCCGGCCCGGCCGTACCCTGGGCACCATCGACCACTCCACCCCGACCCTGCCGCCCAGGGACGGCGTCCGGCCCTACGTCACCGAACAGGCCCGGATCCAGGTGGAAACCCTGAAGAATAACTGCGAAGAGTTCGGCATCGAGCTGCACGGCTGGGACAGCCCCCACCGGGGCATCGTCCACGTGATCGGGCCGGAGCTGGGCGTGAGCCAGCCCGGCCTGACCATCGTCTGCGGTGATTCCCACACCAGCACCCACGGCGCCTTCGGTGCGCTGGCTTTTGGCATCGGCACCACCCAGGTGGGCCACGTGCTGGCCACCCAGTGTCTGCTGATGGGCCGGCCGAAATCCATGCGGGTAAGCGTGGACGGGGAGACTGGCAAGGGCGTCACCGCCAAGGACATCGTGCTGCATATCATCAACCACATCGGCGTGGACGGCGGAACCGGCCACGTCATCGAGTATGCCGGCTCAGCCATCCGCGGCCTGTCCATGGAAGGCCGCATGACGGTCTGCAATATGAGCATCGAGGCCGGCGCCCGGGCCGGCATGGTGGCGCCGGATGCCACCACCCTGGACTACCTGCGTGACCGCCCGAAACTGCAGGGGCAGGACTTCGACGCTCTGGCCGAACGCTGGCTGGCGCTGGCCAGCGATGCCGACGCCAGCTATGACCGCGACGTCCAGATCGATGCCGCTGAAATCGCTCCCAGGGTCACCTACGGCACCCACCCCGGCATGTCGATTCCAGTGGACGGCGTCATTCCCGATCCTGCAAGCGACAGCGACCGCAAGGCGCTGGAGTACATGGGGCTGGATTCGAATCGCCCCATCTCCGGCCACGACATTGACGTGGTCTTCATCGGCAGCTGCACCAACTCCCGTATCGAAGACCTGCGTGAGGCTGCCTCGGTGGTGGCCGGCAAACAGGTGGCCGACGGCGTGGACATGCTGGTGGTGCCGGGTTCGGAGCAGGTCCGCATCCAGGCCGAAGCCGAAGGCCTTCACCAGATCTTCGAGAACGCGGGTGCCCAGTGGCGTATCCCCGGCTGCTCCATGTGCTTAGGGATGAACGGCGACATCGTCAGCCCCGGCGCCACCGCCATCAGCACCAGCAACCGCAATTTCGAAGGGCGCCAGGGCCCGGGTGCCCGCACCCTGCTTGCCAGCCCGGCGACGGCGGCAGCATCGGCACTGGCCGGCAGCGTCGCCGACCCCCGCACGGTGGAAATCTCCACCCTGGAGGTGGCCTGATGGAACCCATGACCCGGCTCACTTCCACCACCCTTGTGCTGCCCGAAGAAAATATTGATACGGACCAGATCATCCCGGCCCGCTATCTCACCACCACGGCATCGTCAGGTTTTGCCGACGCCGCATTCCGGGACTGGCGCTTCGACGCCAACGATCAGCCCATAGGGGACTGCGTACTCAACGAACCCGATGCGCCCAACCGCAAGATCCTGGTGGCCGGCGCCAACTTCGGCTGCGGCTCCTCCCGGGAACACGCCCCCTGGGCGCTGCGGGACTTTGGATTCCGCGTCGTAGTGAGCAGCAGGATCGCCGATATCTTTTCCGGCAACGCCCGCAACTGCGGCGTGCTGCCGGTGGTAGTTTCCGAGGAAGACAACGCCTGGCTGCTGGCCAATCCCGGTGCCGAGGTGACCGTGGACGTGGAACAGGGCACCATCGAGTTCAACGACCGGAAAGTGGCGTTTGAGCTGGACGAGTTTTCCCGCTACCGATTCATGAATGGCCAGGACGTTCTGGGCTATATCCTGGCCCAGGGCGAGGCCATCGACGCCTACGAACAGCGCGTGGAGAACCCGTAATGCAGGCCCGAATCGTTCTGCTGCCCGGGGACGGCATCGGACCCGACATCGTGTCCTCAGCGCGACAGGTATTGAGCCGGATCGCGGAAA
Source organism: Lysobacterales bacterium (assembly GCA_030065125.1). Taxonomy (GTDB): domain Bacteria; phylum Pseudomonadota; class Gammaproteobacteria; order Xanthomonadales; family SZUA-38; genus JASJDM01. The sequence continues at coordinate 37,678 of JASJDM010000018.1, forward strand.
TCTTCAGCCACCAGTTCGATATGCCCGAGCACCTGGTGGGCGGCGCCGCCATCGATGCCACCGGCGTGCCGTTTCCAGACGAGACCGCCGCAGCATGCCGGGACTGCCGGGGCGTGCTGCTGGGTGCCGTGGGCGGCCCCAAGTGGGACGACCCCAAAGCCAAGGTGCGGCCGGAACAGGGACTGCTGCAGATGCGCAGCGCCATGGGCGTGTTCGCTAACCTGCGCCCGGTGCACACCCTGCCCGCCCTGATGGCGGCCAGCCCGCTGAAGAATGAAAAGCTCGAAGGCGTGGATTTCCTGGTGGTGCGCGAACTCACCGGCGGCATCTATTTCGGTGAAAAATCCGAAGGCACCGAGGTGGCCTCGGACCTGTGCACCTACACCGCCGAAGAGGTCGCGCGTATTGTCCACATGGCAGCGAAGCTGGCTGGCGACCGCCGCGGCAAGTTGACCCTGGTGCACAAGGCCAACGTGTTGGCCACCTCCCGGCTGTGGATTACCGTCACGCAGAAGATCCTTTCCGAGCACTATCCGGCATTGGACTACGACACCCTGCTGGTGGACGCTGCGGCCATGAGCCTGCTGACCGAACCCTCACGGTTCGATGTGATCGTCACCGAGAACATGTTCGGCGACATCCTCACCGACGAGGCCGCCGCCGTAGCGGGTTCCATCGGCATCCTGCCCTCGGCCTCCCTCAGCGATGCGGGACCGGGTCTGTACGAACCGATCCACGGTTCCGCTCCCGACCTGGCCGGCACCGGCCGGGCCAATCCCTTCGGCACCCTGCTCAGCGCCGCCATGCTGCTGGACCTGAGCCTGGGCCTGAAAGAGGAAGCCCAGTGGCTGCGGGAAACCGTGGAGCAGTGCATCGACCATGGCGAAACCACCGGCGACCTGGGCGGCCCCCTGGGCACCGAGGACGCCACCCGGGCCGTGCTGGCCCGGCTGGAGCATCGGTCAGCAGCATGAGATCCACCCGGGACGAACATCTCCCCAAGGAAATGGAGTATCTGCGGCGGTCCGTGGGTTCACCGGTGTACGAAGTTGCCAAACGCACACCCCTGACCTACGCCGAGAACCTGTCCCGGCGATTGGGCTGCACCATCTACCTGAAACGGGAGGACCTGCAGCCCACGTTTTCCTTCAAGATCAGAGGCGCCTTCGCCGCCGTGCACGCCCGGGTCCAGCAAGGGAACTGCGCCCATGTGATGGCGGCGTCAGCCGGCAACCATGCCCAGGGTGTGGCGGTGGCGGCACGTAAGCTGGGGCTGAAGGCCACCATTGTCATGCCGAGGACCACGCCGTCCATCAAGGTCAACGCCGTGCGGCGCCTGGGGGCCGAGGTCAAGCTGCTGGGCGACAGCTACGACGAGGCCCAGGGCATTGCCCGACAGCAGGCCGGGGAAATCGGCGCGACCTTCATCCACCCCTTCGACGATCCCGACGTCATTGCCGGCCAGGGCACCATCGCCCTGGAGGTGCTGAGCCAGTGCCCCGAGACTCCCCAGGCGGTTTTCATCCCCGTGGGCGGTGGCGGACTGGTCTCGGGCATGGCGGCGGTCATTAAGGCGATGCACCCCCAGACCCGGGTCATCGGCGTCGAACCGGTGGAGGCTGCCTGCATGGAAGCTGCCCTGAAAGCCGGCGAACCGGTCACCTTGGAATCCGTGGGCATCTTCGCCGACGGTGCCGCCGTGCGGCGGGTTGGAGATACCTCCTTTGCCCTGGCCCAGGGCCTGGTGGACGACATCATCACGGTGGAGTCCGACGACATCTGCGCGGCGGTGCGCGACACCTTCGAAGACACCCGGGCCCTGGCCGAACCCGCCGGCGCCCTGGCGCTGGCCGGTCTCAAGGCCTGGCTGGCTCAGCGCAGCGCCGAGACCCGGCCGGTGAAGGGCCCCCTGGTGGCCATCAACTCCGGCGCCAACGTCAACTTCAACCGCATGGGCCACGTGGTGGAGCGGGCCATTATCGGCCGTGGCGAGGAAGCGCTGATTGCCGTGACCATCCCCGAGGAACCCGGCAGTTTCCTGCGCTTCCTCAACACCATGGACGCACCGCCCATCACCGAATTCAACTACCGCTACCGGGATGCCCACGAAGCCCAGGTTTTCGTGGGCCTGCAGGTGGAAGGCTGGACCATGGAGCCCGAAGCCACCCAGGACCGCCTGCGCCGCAACGGCTACGCCGTGCAGGACCTCAGCCACAACGACATGGCCCGTCTGCACCTGCGCCACATGGTGGGCGGCGCCCTGCCCTCCAGCGTCACCGAACAGGTCTACCGCTTCGAGTTCCCCGAACGCCCCGGCGCCCTGCTGGAGTTCCTCAAGACCCTGGCCGGGCGCTTCAACATCAGCCTGTTCCATTACCGCAACCACGGTGCTGCTTATGGTCGGGTGCTGTGTGGCTTCATGGTCGAACACGGCCGCCAGGAGGAGTTCAACGAGTTCCTCAATGCGACCGGCTACAAGTGGATCGACGAGACCGAGAATCCGGCTTATCGACAGTTTCTGGCGGCGCCGGAAGAGGTGCGGAAGGCCTCGGGGCAGTAGCAACGGGGACGGTTCACTTAATTCGAACCTGTTCGAATTAAGTAAACTGTCCCCCGATCCGCCGATCCACAACATGAACTCCACCAACCCCTCAACAACGACGGTCTCCCTGGTACTCGGCAGCGGCGGCGCCCGGGGAAACGCGCATATCGGCGTGATCAAGGCCATCGAGGAGCGAGGCCTCGATATTCGCAATCTGGCGGGTTGTTCCATGGGTTCCCTTATCGGCGGCGTGTATGCCGCCGGAGAACTGGAGACGTACAAGGACTGGGCCTATTCCCTGACCAGCAGTGACGTTCTCAGGCTGCTGGACTTTTCTTTCAGCCGCAGATCGCTGTTCCGGGGCGAGCGCGTGTTCGACGTCATGAAAAGCCTGATCGGTGACTACCAGATTCAGCAACTGGACCGGGGATTCACCGCGGTGGCCACCGACATCGACAACCAGAATGAGGTGTGGCTGTCCCGCGGCTCGCTGTTCCGCGCTATCCGGGCATCCACCGCGGTCCCAGGACTGCTGAATCCGGTGGAAGACGGTGACCGCCTGCTGGTGGACGGCGGCCTGGTTAATCCCATTCCCATCGCGCCAACCCTGAACGACGCCACCGACCTGACCATTGCGGTCAACCTGAACAGCATGACCGAGCCTTACCAGCCTGAACCATCAATCGGGGAAGACCCGGACGACGATGGCGAGACCGGCTACCGCAAGCGCATCCTGGATTTCATTACTGACCTGACCGGCAGCAACAACTCGGATCGGGATACACCCCACGCGGCGGAACTGATGACCCGCTCATTCGACGTGATGCAGGGCTCCATCGCCCGGCTGAAGCTGGCGGCCTACGCGCCGGACAAGGTGATCGAGATCCCCCGGGACGCCTGCACGTTTTTCGAGTTCGACCGTGCCGAGGAAATGGCGGAGCTGGGGTATCGCAAGACGGTGGAAGCGCTGGACAGCCTGGAGGCACGGAAGCGGCTAAGGTCCAGGTCTGGCAAGGACTGAACGGCGCAGCGCTCTTTCATCAACACCAGGCCGGGTCCGGCCCCAGCCGTCGCCCCCAACCGTCCTTCCATTACGCCGTCATCCTGAACTCGATTCAGGATCCATCAGCAAATGGAGTCTGGTCAGCCTTTGATCGGTGCTTGGTGAAAGACGAAGGCTCTGGACACAAACTTCCTACTCGACCTCGGTCAACCCAACCAGGCTGGCCACGGACCTTTGCGCAACCACACGGCCCGTAGAGTCCACAGAGTCCGAAACAGTGACCTCATCACATCGCTCCCCCTGGCACACCACGTGGAGTACGGCCGCCATGGGTTTCTCCCCTTCCCAGGCAATGCGAAGCGGTATCAGGTACCCGATGCGCTCGGTGTCGGGGTCGTAATGCGCCTTTGCCATGGTCACGCCACTATTGCGCTGCCAGGCCTCAAACAGTCTCCCGTCCACATCGATGGCGGCCGCGGCGTTGGCAAAGTAAGTCACGAGATCCCCATCCGGTCGCTCCACGGCCGGTACACCCAGCAGAAGCAGATCCAGCTGAAAAGGCGGACCCGATCCGTCAGGCTCTCCCAGGACACCCAGTCGACCAGACAGGGCGAGTCTGACCGCCGACATGTCGATGGCTGCAATGTCTTCATCGTCCCATTCATCTACCCTGCACAGCGCCAGACTGGTTTCGGCAGCACAGGCACGGTCCCGAACGCTGCCGCTGGCGATGCTGCGCACGTCGGTTAACTGCAGTGACGCTTGAGCTGCAGGCTGTTCGACCAGCTCATCATCTTCCGCGGGTGTCGGCGCAGTGAGAAGCTCGCCCAACGGAGTTCTGGGTTTCTCGACCAAGCGCCGAGCCGGAATGTCATAGAAATGCAGGTAATCGTGATCAACCACCAACCGGCCCGCATCATCGGGCACTAATCGAAGAGCCATTTCGATCTGAGATTGGTTGCCCGTGTCAGCGTTGGTCAACAGGGCAGGCACGTAGACCGTTGCAAACTGTTCCACCCGCCAGATCTGCAGTGTGGGGCTCATGATGCTGTAATTTTCCTGAGCAACCCAGAATCGCCAGGTCTCCGGGCCATTTGAGAGCGTCAGTTCACCGCCAGAGTTGAACAGGGTTGCGGTGGGAATCAGTCCGCCACCGACAGGGAGCACGTCCATGACGGTTCCCTTAAGCTTGAGTCGAAATTTCAAAAGTTCCGCCGCAAGGTCTGGCTCGAAAACTCCGGTTGCTGCCGGTGCTACGCCGCTAACGTCAAGGGAAATCGAACCGTAGATCTCATCTTCGGGAAGGTCGAACAGAAAGCGATCTCCCAGTGACTCCAATGCCACCACCGACGATTCCTGGTCCGGAAAGAACTTCCACACACTCTGTTTGTACGCGTCGTTCGCAGTGACTGGCTGGGTGACCAAGGCCCACCCCAGAAAAATGGCAAAAACGCCCAGATACCGCTTTATCAGAGTATTCATGCAGTTACTATAACGATCTGTCCTCATCTCAGGAATTGCCATGGGTCATAAGATCTTTCTTCTCCTAATGATCGCCACCTCCGGCGCAGCCCACGCCACCGACACCCTCCGCCTGGATTACTTCCACTCCGGCAACGCGACCGAAGAGATGTTCAGCCTGGACGAACTGGTGATTGAACCGCTGCCCTGGCCGGGCAATCCGAAGCAGCCCATCGATGAACTGAAGCGTGGGAAGTATTTGTTCGAAGTGACCGGCGAATCCGGCGAACTGCTCTACTCCCGGGGCTTTTCCAGCATCTACGGCGAGTGGGAAACCACCGGGGAGGCCCGGGAGATCAATCGCACTTTCCATGAGTCGGTACGATTCCCCAAACCCGAAGTGCCATTTGAGCTGACCATCAAGAAGCGCAATGCGGCCAACGGATTTGATCCGGTTTGGTCGATCAAGCTGGACCCTGACGACTACGTGAATCACCGCGAATCCCTGCTGCACGCCGACCGGGTGATCCCCATCGAGGTCAACGGCGACCCCACCGAGAAGGTGGACCTGCTGCTGATCGGGGACGGTTACACCGAGGCGGAGATGGGCAAGTTCGAGGCCACGGCCCGGGAACTGACGAAAAAGTTTTTTGAGACCTCGCCGTTCGACCGTCGCCGCACCGACTTCAACGTCTGGGCCCTGGCGCCGCCGTCCCGGCAGTCCGGCATCTCACGGCCGTCCACCGGCACCTACCGCGACTCGCCCGTGGGCGCCCGCTACGACGCCTTCCGCTCCGAGCGATACGTTCTGACCTACGACAACAAGGCCTTCCGCCGCATCGCTTCCTCGGCGCCTTATGACGCCGTGGAAATCCTGGTGAACAATGAGACCTACGGCGGCGGTGGCATCTACGGCCTGTACTCCACCGCGGCGGCCAACAGCGCCTGGGCAGCCTACCTGTTTATCCACGAGTTCGGCCACCACTTCGCCGGCCTGGCGGACGAGTACTACACCAGTTCGGTGGCCTACGAGTTCTCCGGTGAAATCACCGAACCCCACGAGCCCAATGTGACGGCATTGCTGGACCCGGACAACCTGAAATGGAACCACCGGGTGTCTGCCGACACCGCGCTGCCCACGCAATGGCCCAAGGAAAAATACGAAAAGCACGCTGTCGCTTACCAGGAAAAGCGCAAGAAGCTGCGTGCAGAAAACCGACCGGAATCCGAGATGAACGAGCTGTTCCAGCAAACCCAGGACTTCTCGGAGAAGCTGTTTGCCAGCCACCCCAACCACCGGGTTATCGGCGCCTTCGAAGGGGCCAATTACCAGGCCAAAGGCTATTACCGCTCAGCCATGAACTGCATCATGTTCACCCGCACCCGGGATTTCTGTGACGTCTGCGGGGCGGCTATCGAGCAGGTCATCGACTCATTGGTGCAATGAAGCACGCATTCCTCGGATTACTGCTTATGGTCAGTGCGTCATCGGCGGCCGCCGACAAACAAAGCGACCCGGTCCGATTGGCCGTGGTCGGACTCACCCACACTCACGTCCACTGGATCTTCGAAAGCGACAAGCGCGAAAGCTTCGAGATCGTGGGCATCGTGGAACCCAACCTGGACCTGGCCAGGCGCTACAGCCAGCAGCACGGCTTCGACATGGACCGGGTCTATCCCACCATGGACGCTTTGCTGGAATCGGTGGAACCCGAGGGCGTCACCGCCTTCGGCACCATCTTCGAACACCTGGAGGTGGTGCAAACCATGGCGCCAAGGGGAATCCACGTCATGGTGGAAAAACCCCTGGCGGTAAGCCTGGATCACGCCCGGCAGATGCAGGCGCTGGCGGAGCAGCACGGCATTCACCTGCTGACCAATTACGAGACGACCTGGTACCCAACCAACCATCGCACCCGTGAGGTGCTGCAGTCCGGTGACATCGGCCCCCTGCGCAAACTGATCGTGCGGGACGGCCACAAGGGTCCGGCAAAGCTGGGCATCAACAGCGAGTTTCTCGACTGGCTGCTGGACCCGGAGCAGAACGGCGCCGGCGCGCTGTTCGACTTCGGCTGCTACGGCGCCAACCTGGCCACCTGGCTGCAGGGCGGGCAGCGGCCGCTGAGCGTTACCGCGGTAACGCAGCAACTGCAGCCGGAAAACAATCCACGGGTGGACGACGAAGCCACCATCATCCTGACCTATCCAAACGCCCAGGCCATCATCCAGGCCTCCTGGAACTGGCCCATGGGGCGCAAGGACATGGAAGTTTACGGGCTGACCGGCGCCGCTTACGCCGACAACCGCCACGACTTTCGTGTCCGCATTGCTGAAGGCTACGATGGGTTCAAGGAAGAGTCGGAAAAGTTGCCCCAGCGTGAATCGCCATGGCACGACCCGTTTGTGATGTTTGGCGCGGTGATTCGTGGCGAAATCGAGCTGCCCCCCGACGACCTGTCCTCGCTGGAAAACAACATGGTGGTCATGGAAATTCTGGAGGCCGCCCGGCAAAGCGCTGCCAGCGGTCAGACTATTCAACTTATGCCGTGACCCGAGTTGCCCGTATGCGGCAAAATGACATGGTAAAAGCGGGTTTGGTCATGCGGTCCGGACCCGACGGCATCATGGGTTGCACCTGCAGGCGCTCAGTCTCACAGTGACCCCGGAGAACACTGACCAATTCATGTCTGACAACCCTGACCGTATCAACCGGTTCGCCGGGGAGTCCCTTGGCCGCCTGATCCCGCGACTGGAAGCACGCTTCGCCACCGAGGTGGACGAAGGGGAGTGGCAGGCCTACGTCCAGCGGATCAAGGTCCACTTCCCGCGGCTGTTCCGATGCCTGCACAGGATCTACGGTTCCGAGTACGACTTCTTCTACTACCTGGAGGACATACTGGCGACGGCCACGGAGATGTGGGTTGCGCGGCCGGCCGAGCTGAAGGCCCTGGACGTGATGCGGGAGGCCGACCCACACTGGTACCAATCCCACCGGATGATCGGCGCCATGTGTTACGTGGACCTGTTTGCCAGCGACCTCGCCGGCATCCGGGAAAAGATCCCTTACCTGACTGAGCTGGGCATCAGTTACCTGCACCTGATGCCTCTGTTCAAGTCGCCCGAAGGAGACAACGACGGCGGCTACGCAGTAAGCAGCTACCGCGAGGTGGATGCTGAGCTGGGAACCATGGAGGAGCTCGCGCTGCTGGCGTCGGAGCTGCGCAACCACGGCATCAGCCTGGTGCTGGATTTCGTGTTCAACCATACCGCTGACGAACACGAGTGGGCCGCCCGGGCCCTGGCCGGGGATCCGGACTACCAGGAGTACTTTCGCATGTTCCCAGACCGGAAGATGCCGGATCAGTTTGAAACCACGGTCCGCTCCATTTTCCCTGACGAGCATCCCGGTTGTTTCACCTATCGCAGCCGGATCAAGCAATGGGTGTGGACTTCTTTCCACAATTACCAGTGGGACCTCAATTACGAAAACCCCGCGGTGTTCAGCAGCATGGCAGCGGAAATGCTGTTCCTGGCCAACCAGGGGGTGGAGGTGCTGCGGCTGGACGCCGTGGCCTTCCTGTGGAAGCGACTGGGCACCTCCTGTGAGAACCTGCCCGAGGCCCACGTGCTGATCCAGGCCTTCAACGCCGTGTTCAAGATTGCCGCGCCGGCACTGGAGTTCAAATCTGAAGCCATCGTGCATCCCGACGAAGTGGCGCGCTACATCGATGAAGATGAATGCCCGCTGTCCTACAACCCCAACCTGATGGCGCTGTTGTGGGAAACCCTGGCGACCCGTGACGTTCGGCTGCTGCGGCATTCCATGGAATCCCGCTTTGCCCTGCCCACCGGCTGTGCCTGGATCAACTACATCCGCTGCCATGACGACATCGGCTGGGCTTTTTCGGATGAGGATGCTCATGCCGTGGATATCCATCCCGACAACCACCGACGGTTCCTGAACGACTTCTACACCGGCCGCTTCCCGGAGAGCTTCGCGCGGGGCGTACCGTTCCAGGAAAACCCGGTCACCGGGGACGCCAGGGTTTCAGGCACGACCGCGTCATTGAGCGGGCTGGAAAAGGCATTGCTGGAAAAGGATGAAGAAGCCGTGGACCTGGCGGTGCGCCGCGTCCTGCTGCTGCACGGCGTAATCTACACCATTGGCGGCATCCCCATGCTGTACATCGGGGACGAACTGGGGATGCTGAACGACTATGGTTATGCCGATTCGCCGGACAAGGAAGGGGACAGCCGCTGGGTGCACCGGCCGAAATTCGACTGGGACATGGCCGAGGATCGCACTGACAACGAGACCATCTCGGGCCAGATCTACAGCGGTCTGCTCAAACTTGCCCAGACGCGCCGCCAGAACCTGGCTTTTACGCGCGCCGATACCGAGATCACGGATACCGGCAACAACCATGTTTTCGGATACTTCCGCCATCACGAAGGCCAGGGTGTGTTGGTGCTGGCCAATTTCAGCGAGCGCAGCCAGAGCGTCCCGGCGCGCCGTCTCCGGCTGCTGGGACTGCGCAAGACCCTGACCGATATCCTGGCCGGGAAAACCGTGGTTGCCACCCGGGAACTGGTGATGGAGCCGTACCAGCTGATGGTTCTGATGGGGATCCGATGAGAGCAGTTTGGATTGGCGAAGTCCTGTTCGACCAGTTCCCGGACGCCGAGTGACGCTGGAACGTCCACTCGGGGCTGCCTGAACCTTTTGCTCGGCCCCTGATCCAACCAGAGCCTGAGTCCAGTGAGTCTGTTGTGAAGTCAGCGCTCGAAAACTGTTGCATTGGCATGGCGTTGCTTTGCTTTCTGGGTCTCGCCGACGCCCGGGTCAGCATCGAGGGTGTTGAAGGAGAACTGCGGACCAACGTGCTGGCTCACCTGTCCCTGGACGATGAAGCCTGTGATCTATCGGACCGTCGGCTGCGGCTGCTCACGCGAGAGGCGGTCAAGGAGACGCGGACGGCGCTGCAGGCGCTTGGATATTACCGGCCCTCCGTGGACACCCAGCTCACCCGCGATGACACCTGCTGGCTGCTGACCCTCCGAATTTCCGCCGGGGAACCGGCGCGAATTGACGCCTTCGACGTCACGGTGGCGGGACAGGCCGCAGACGATGCAGCTTTTGTCGAGTTGATCGGCCAGTCCCCGCTGGCCCAGGGCGCCGCATTCCGGCATGACCACTACACCGCACTTAAGAGCGGGCTGCTGGAGGTGGCAGCACGTCGCGGCTACGCTGACGCGCGGCTGGCGCGGCACGAGGTCATGATCTCCACCGACGGCTCCCGGGCGGACGTGAATCTGCAGCTGGAGTCGGGTGTCCGATACCGATTCGGCGAGGTCGTGTTCGAGCAGGATGCTCTGGAGGATTCCCTGGTGCGGGGCTACCTGACCTTCAAGCCGGGAGATCACTACAACAGCCGTCGGCTGACCGAGCTCTACTCCGCGCTTGCGGCCAGTGGCTTTTTCGAGCGCATCCAGATCGAGCCGCAGCATGCCCGTCGTGCGGATGGCCAGATCCCGGTTCGCGTGGCCCTGACGCCGGGAAAACGCAAAATCTATACTGCCGGTGTCGGCTATTCCACCAATACAGGCCCCCGTTTCCGCGCGGGACACACCAATCGACGCCGAAATGCCAGGGGCCACCAGTGGGGGACGGACCTGCTCCTGTCCGACGTGGTGTCGGAGTTGACCGTCAATTTCCGTCGACCGATGCGGAATCCGCAGACGGACTGGCTCAGTTTCGACGCCGGCTACAAGTACGAGTCCACGGACACCAGCCGCAGCGACGCGGTGCAGGTCGGCGCCCGGCTGGTGGTGCGCCGCAGCAACGGCTGGCAGTACACCCGCTACGTTGACTTCCTGATGGAGGACTTCACGCTGGCTGACCAGGCCGACCGCAGCACCCTGTTGATCCCCGGCGTATCCTGGCTGCGTTCTGAATCCGACAATCGCCTCCATCCCCAGCGGGGTTCTCGGTTGAAGCTGGAAGTCCAGGGCAGCGTGGATAAACTGGGTTCAGATGCCACTTTTCTTGCGGCGGAAGCCGGCGGCAAATGGATTTATCCGCTGCGGGCCGGAACCCGGGCCCTGCTGCGCGCCGAAGCCGGTTACATCGTTAATGACGACATCCGCGATTTGCCGCCATCAGTCCGGTTTTTTGCCGGCGGGGATGCCTCGGTGCGCGGCTACGCCTTCGAATCCATCGGCACCAGCAACGATAACGGTGACGTCATTGGCGGTACCCGCAAACTGGTGCTGAGCGGTGAATTGGAACAGCAGCTGACCCCCCACTGGTCGGTGGCCGTGTTCGCCGACGCCGGGGACGCCTTCGACAGCAGCAGCCCGGACCTGAAAGTTGGCGCGGGCGCGGGCCTGCGGTGGCTGTCTCCGGTTGGACCCGTACGGCTCGACCTGGCTCGGCCCCTGGACGGGGACGATCGCTCCCTGCGGATTCACCTGACATTCGGGCCCGACCTGTGACCCGACGCCGCCTGCTGACCTGGATTGCTGCCGGATTGATCGGCCTGGCCGCCTGCGCCGCGTTTTCTGCCTGGTGGGTCACGCACACCGAGGCGGGCACCCGCTGGTCGGCGGAGCGCCTGGCAACCTTTGCCGAGGGTCTGACGCTGACCGGGGTGCAGGGCCGGTGGTCAGACCAGGTCAACGTGGACACGATAGATCTGGATCGCGAGGATGCCGCGCTCCGGCTGAACGGTATTGAGCTGCGCATTCGGCTCGCCGCGCTGTTTCGCCGCCACCTTGCAATAGAGCTGCTCGAAATCGAACGGCTGGAATTTGTGCCGGGCGAAAACACCGACCCGGCGCCTTCGACGCCCCGGCAATGGTCGCCGCTGCCTCTGGCCATCTCGCTTGAACGTGCCTCTGTTGCAGAATTCCTGGGTCCTGACGGCACGCCAGTCAGCGAACTCTACACCGCGATGGAACTGAGCGGAGACACGCTGGCGGTGACGGCACTGCGCGGAACATCGCAGGGCGTGGACGTGGAGGTATCCGGCCGAGTGCTCCTGGACCAGGGGCCTGATATCCAGGCTGAGCTTGACTGGCAATTTGCTGACAGCGCCGCCAGCGGTTCTGCGACCGTTGCCGGACCGATTGATCAATTGGAGTTTCGGCACCAGCTGGAAACCCCGTTTCCGGTCACCAGCACCGGCGTGTTTCGGCAGGCTGACGGACCGCACATCGAACTGACCAGCCACGCCGACGCAATACCCTTTGAGGACCAGGACCAGTTGCGGCAGTTGGAAGATGTATCAGCATCGCTGATCGGCTGGATTGACCAGTATGAGTTGACGGCCGAAGCGGGCCTGAATACGGCGGATCTTCCACCGGTATCCATTTCCATGCAGGGTCGGGGCGACAACATCGGGTTGCGGATCGAACGCCTGATCGCCTCGGCCAACGGGACCCGTGCGGTGACCTCGGGGTCAATTGGCTGGAACGATGGGATTCGTTGGCAGGGTAAATTGTCTGTCAACGGAATGAACGCGTCCTGGCTGCATCCGGACCTGTCAGGCACCGCTGCCGGTGAAGCCGGGTTTCACGGCGGCATGTCAAATGATGCTGTCACTTTCGGTGTTGACGACCTGATGGTGTCCGGTGAGATCGCCCAGCGCCCATTCGAACTCACCGGCGGCTTCAGCCTGACCGATGGAGAGATCGTGCTCAACCGGGTCCTGCTGACCAGCGCGGAGAACTCGGTGGAGGCCGGCGGCCGATTGGGTGCCAACTCCGCGCTGCGATTCTCTGCCCGACTCAATGACATGGCGGTGCTCGGTCCCCAATGGGAAGGAGCCATCGCAGCTGACGGCCTGCTGGCCGGTGACGTGGTGCGGCCCCGGGTCGACCTGGAACTGTCTGCGCGGCAGCTGCGAATTCCCGGACTGTCGGCTGACGCGGTTCAAGCCAGCGGGTCCGTATTCCCGGAAGGCGACCGCTCGCGCTTTTCGGTGGAGGCTGACCGGTTGGTGCTGGGTTCCACGCAGCTGTCGCGGATCGAATCGGAGCTTGCCGGAAGCCTGGCCTCCCACCAGGTCAACACCATCATGCAGGGGTATGGCGCCACCTGGACTGCTGAATTCCAGGGCGGATTCAGGGATGGAACCTGGCGGGGACAGCATCGGGCTGGCCTGCTGCGGTTTCCGGACCGGTCTGAGTGGCGGCTGCGCCAGCCGGCGGACATGGAGGTGACCGCCGCAACCATCATGTTGGCGCAGGCCTGTTACGCCGCTGGCAACAGCAGCGCCTGTTTGAGCGGCAGTGCCGGCGATGCCAACCTGGACCTGACCGGCGCGATCACCGACCTGCCCCTGCCGCTGTTGAACGCGCTGCTGCCCGCGGGGGCCAGGGCCGCAGGCCGCCTGGACGGCGAGTTCCGGGTGACCGGTACCGCGGCTGAACCGCTGCTGGATTTCGCTGCAGGCACCGGGCCGGTGCGCCTGGTCATTCCAACCGAGGACCCGGATGTACCGGTTGATACGTCCATTGAATCCCTGGCGGTTCGCGGGCAGCTGGGTCGCGCCTCGCTCTCCTGGGAGCTGGATGCCGGCGCCGCCGGCGGCAGCTTCCTTCGCAGCAGCGGGCGGCTGAACGGGTTGAACAGCAAAGATCCCGTCGTCGACGCGAGGATCGAGGCCCAGGTGCCCGACACTTCCCCGCTGGTGCTGCTGACATCCGAGCTGTCGGACTGGCAGGGATTGCTGACTGCCGACCTGCGGGTCACCGGTGAGCTGCTGGCGCCGGAGACCCGGGGATCGGTCCGACTGCGGCAGGGCCGGGCGGAAATTCGCCGGCTGGGCATCGCGCTCAGTGACATCGAGGCCGAGGTGACGCCACAAGCCGGCTACCAGCTGAACATCAACGCCAACGCCCGTTCCGGCGAGGGTTCGGTACGCCTGGACGGCCGGCTGGCGCTGGCCGACGGGCCGACCGTGGAGGGCACCTTGCGGGGACAGCAGTTCACCGCCGCCGACCTGCCGGGCGTTCGCCTGGAGGTCGCGCCGTCCATCAGTTTCAGCGGAAACGCCCAGAGGCTTGCGCTGAACGGCACCCTGGCAGCATCCCGCTTCGAGGTAGTGCTGAAGGATCTGCCGGAACAGGCCATCAGCGTGTCCCCGGACGTCGTTGTGGCGGGCGAGCAGGACACCGTGACACCGACCCGGGGTCCCGAGGTTACCCTGGACCTCCTTGTGGAGCTGGGCGAAAACGTCCGATTCAGCGCGTTTGGCCTGGACACGAAGCTTGCGGGACAACTCCGGTTCAAGAGTGAACCCGGCAAAGCCGTGACCGCACTGGGCACGGTGGACGTGGCAGAAGGCACGTACCGCGCCTACGGTCAGAAACTCGACATCGAGAACGGTCGCCTGACGTTTGCCGGTCCCCTGGGTGACCCCGGCGTCAGCGGCGATGCGGTGCGGGTATTGCCCGGCGTTAAGGCCGGAATCCGGCTGCGTGGCACCGGCAGCAGCCTGGAGTCCAGCGTATTTTCTGAGCCGGCCATGGCCGAGAGCGACGCCCTCTCCTACCTGATCCTGGGCCGACCCCTGGCGGAAGCAACCCGCTCCGAGGGCGACGACCTGATGAACTCCGCTGTTGCCCTGGGCCTGCGGCAGGCCATGCCCATCGCCAGCCAGATTGGCCGGTCCATAGGCCTGGATGAGCTTGGGCTGGACACCGACGACACCGACGGCGGCGCGGTGATGGCGGGTAAAAAGATTTCTCCGGACCTTTACGTGCGATACAGCTACGGCATTTTCAACCGGCTGGGGGCGCTGATGCTGCGCTACGAACTGAATGAGCGCCTGAGCCTGGAAGCCAAGTCCTCCCAGGACCAGTCCCTGGACCTGATGTACAAACGCGAGCGCCGCTAACGGGGTGGTAACTGGAACAAACTCCCAGCCCCAGTCATAGCCAGCGCTTCATCCAGAACAGCAATACCATCACAACCGCCAGGACGCTCATCCCGACACTGAGATAGAAAAACGCCTGGGGATTCGCCGTCCCGGGCAGTCCAGCAACGTTCATTCCAAACACGCCGGTCAGGAACGACAGCGGCAGAAACACCGCCGCAACCAGCGAGAGGATGTACAGCCGCGCATTCTGCTGCTCGGCCATACGGTTGTACAGTTCCTCCTGCAGCACCAGCATCCGCTCCCGCACCAGGTCCAGGTCCTCGATGTACCGAGTCATGCGGTCCGTATGGGCGCGCAGGGCGTAAGCCGTATCGTCGTTGAGCACGCCTTTTGTCCGGTAGAGCGCATCCAGCGCGTCCCGCTGCGGGGCCAGGTAGCGGCGGATCGCCGCGGTCTGGCGGCGTGAATCCGACAGGCTGCGCCTGACCACCTTCATGTCTTCGTCGCCGGCGAGACGCTCCTCGAATCCGGTCAATTCCTCCTCGATCCCGTCCACCACGTCGCCGATCCGATCGGCCATGCGCTCCACCAGCCGGTCGATGAATTCGCCGGTGCTGGTCGGGCCCTGCCGGCTCTCGATCTGCAGGCGAACGTCCTCCACGGACAGCAACCGTCGGCCTTTGAGTCGGGCAGACACCACCGCGGATTCCGTGAACCAGATGCGAATGGAAACCATGTCCTCCGGGTCCGCCCCCGGGTTGGTGTTGACCCCGCGAAGAACAATCAGGACACCCCCACCAACGGATAGACATCTTGGACGGGTTTCATGGGCAGCCAGCACTTCAATCACTTTTTCGTCCAGCCCCAGAGCGCTCATCCATTCCTCCGAGGCCGGCGTGTCGGACTGCAGGTGGAGCCAGCGGAATCCGGCTCCTTCGGGCGCCAGGCCGGCCTCCCTGTCCAGTTCCCTGCCGCCGCCGTTGCCATCCAGTTCGTAGGCCAGCAGCACGCCGTGCTGATCCGGCATCCGATCCACCACCGTGGTCACCGCGCGTCTCCTTCAGGCAGAATGCCTTGTCGGATGGTCAGGGATCCGTCCAGGTGGACGTCCCGCTGGGGAAAGGCGATGACGATGCCGTTCTGGTCGAACAGCTCAGCAATGCGGAACCGGATATTGCTGCGGATCTCCCGCAGATCCCGCTCCACCGTCGCGCGAATCCAGAAGTACGCGTCGAATATCAGGGCGCTGTCGCCGAAGTCTTCGAAAAATACCTTGGGTGCCGGTTCGGTCAGCACGTCCTCACGCTCCTTCACTGCCTGTCCGATCAACTCGGCCACCAGTGCCACCGGTGAACCGTAGGCCACCCCCACCCGGATCATGGTCCGGGTGGTCCGGTCAATCAGCGTCCAATTCACCACGTTGGTTTCCAGCAGGGTGCTGTTTGGGATCAGCAGGTGCACGCCGTCCACCCGGCGGATACGGGTAGAGCGGGTATTGATGGCTTCAACGGTGCCTTTATCCGGGCCCACTTCAAGGAAATCTCCAATCCGGATCGGCCGCTCCCACATCAGGATCCAGCCACTGATGAAGTTGTTGATGATGTTCTGGGCACCAAACCCAAGACCAATGGCGACAGCCCCCGAGACAAAGGCAAAGGCCGTCAACGGGACGTTGAGGATCTCAAGCAGCGTGAAGCCCAGCAGGATCGTCGCAAGTATGAAAAAAAGTCGCCGGAGAAAGTGCACCAGGTCGGGGTTGGTGCCGCGCGCGGCCAGCCGGTTGCTGATGATTCGCCCCGCCATGCGAATGATGAGCAAGCCCACGATCAGAACCAGCGGCACCAGCAGGATACGTCCTGCCGTAATCGGTGCATCCCCGATGGAAAACAGGGAGGTGCTTACAAACCGATCGAACTGCTCAAGCCAATCGCCCATAGCATGGCATTGTGCGCTATCGCCGAGTGGCAGGAAAGAAAACCAGCCAGGCGCCGCGGAAGATCAGTGATTCATATGGTGATGATGCCCCTGCATTTCACCGGACTGCATCTGGTACTGGTGGTAGATCGGTTGACCGGCGGTCCAAAGGCCGCCCAGGATCAGCACCACCCCGGCAATCCTGCGGGCCTGGCCCTGGCGCAGCTTCAGCAGCAGACCGGAACCGGCGAACCCCAGCCCGGCCATGGCCGGAAGGGTGCCGACGCCGAAGGCCACCATCACCCCAGCGCCGGTCACCGGTGAGCCGGACACGCTGGCCGCCAGCAGCATGCTGTAGACCAGGCCGCAGGGCAGATAACCCCACAGCATGCCCAGCATCCAGGTCTGGCCCAGGTTTTTCTGGCCGGAAAAGCGTTTGGCCAGGGGCGCGATTTTCGCCCAGAACCGGGCCCCGGCTTTCTCGCCGAACAGCAGGGCCTGGAAACCGGTCAGCAGGTAGATGCCCACCAGGATCACCACCACGCCGGTGGCGATGCGCAGGATCATGGACCATTGCCGAACGTCGAACAGTTCGCCAATGCTGGCCCCCAGCAGACCCACCAGGGCGCCCAGCAGGCCATAGCTGACCAGGCGGCCCAGGTTGAACAGCACCACCCGTAGCCCCGTGTTGCTGGCGGCGGCCGCCGGCAGGGTGGCGATGCCGCCGCACATGCCCAGGCAGTGTCCACTGCCGAGGAATCCGGCAGTCAGCGCCATCAGCAGGCTGATGGGTTCAGGGTTCATTGCGGGTCTGGTCGTCCGGCCTGGGCGGGTCGTCGTCGGTGAGGATGCGCCAGGCCGGTGACTCCAGGTCATCGAACTGGTCGTTGCGAACCATCCAGAAGAAACCCCAGATGGCCACGGCCAGCAGGATCAGGCTCAGGGGTATCAGGACAAATATGATTTTCATGCCCAGGCCTCCGCTGCCTGATGGCTGTCTGTATCCGAGCGGTCCTTGGCGATCCGGCCGGCACGGCCGGCATTGATCACCACCACAAGAGAACTCAGGGACATGCCAATGGCCGCCATCCAGGGCGCCACCAGCCCCATGGCGGCCAGGGGGATTGCGATCAGGTTATAGCCCAGGGCCCAGGCCAGGTTCTGCTTGATGATGGACATCATCTTGCGCGCCACTTTCACCGCTTCGCCGACCCGGTCCAGGCGGCCGCCGGTCAGCACCATGTCAGCACCGGCCTGGGCCAGCCCGGCGCCTTCCACCATGGCGATGGAGACGTCCGCACCACCCAGCACCGGGGCGTCATTGACGCCGTCACCCACGGCCAGCACCCGGCGGTTTTCCGCCTGGAGTTGTCGAACCACCGCCAGCTTCTGCTCCGGCCGCAACGCACCGTGGCAGGCAGCAATACTCAGGGCCTCGCCCACCGCGGCCACCGCGCTTTCGCGGTCACCGCTGACAATATGACTGCCGATGCCGAGCTGGCCCAGGCTCTGCACCAGCCCGGCGGCCTCGGGCCGCAGCAGGTCTTTCAACACGATCCGTCCCAGGAAACCCTGCTGGTCGGACACGTAGATTACGATGCCGTCCCGGGGCGGGGTCAGATCCTGCGGCGCATCAGCGCCGGCCAGTTCCGCGCTACCGATCTGCAGGCTGCGTCCTTCCACCCGGGCCACCACACCCTGGCCGGGCTGCAGCCGGACCTGGTCGACCTGCAGGCCGTACTGGTAGTCCTGGAATGCCCGGGCGATGGGATGGGATACATGGTCCTCCACCGCACCCACCAGGGCCAGCAGCCGGTCCTGGCTGACGGCCGCGGGATGCCCGGTATTCACCCATGTCTCGGTGATCTGTGGCCGGCCCCGGGTCAGGGTTCCGGTCTTGTCGAACAGCACGGCCTCGACCCGGGCCAGGTCCATCAGGGCGCCGGTATTGGACACCAGCAGCCCACCCCGGCCGAGCCTGGCGCCGGCAGCCGCCAGGGCCGAGGGCACCGCCAGGGATAGTGCGCAGGGACAGGTCACCACCAGCACCGCCAGGGCGGCTTCAAAGGCCTGGGACGGGTCAATCCACGACCACACCAGGTAGACTCCGCCGGCCAGCAGCAGCACAAAGGCAATCACCCAGGACGCCACCGCGTCGGCCATGCGGATCCACACCGGCCGTTCGGCCCGGGCCCGGCGCAGCAGGCGCTCCAGCTGGGACACCAGCAGCTCGTCGCCGGTGGCAGTGACCTCCAGACGGGTGGCGGAACCCAGATTCACGCTGCCGGCCAGGACCCGCTCCCCGGGCTCCCGCAGGCAGGGCGTGGATTCGCCGGTCAGCAGCGACTCGTCGATTTCCGCGGGTTCCAGCAGCACGCCGTCGGCGGCGAAGGCATCGCCCGGGCGCACGTGGACCTGCTGGCCTTCAGTCAGGGCGCTGCGGGGAACGGACTGGATTTCCCCGTCGGATTCCACCCGGGCAGTCTCCGGCAGCACCTGGGCAAGCCCTTCCGCAGTCCCGCAGGAGCGGTGGCGCACGCTCATTTCCACGAAGCGGCCCAGCAGCAGGAAGAACACGAACATGGTGACCGACTCGAAGTAGACCGAACCATGTCCCACGTACAGGTTGTAGCAGCTGGAGGAAAACGCCAGGGCCAGGGCGATGGCCACCGGCAGGTCCATGTTGGGATGGCGGGTCCGGATGGCCCGCCAGGCCCCGGTGAAAAACGGCGCGCCGGAAAATACCAGTACCGGCGTGGCCACCAGCATGGAGACCAGGTGCAGGTAGCGCTCCATGGCGGGCTCCATGTCACCCATGGGGCCGAAGTAGGTGCCCACCGCGTACATCATCACCTGCATCATGCCCAGTCCGGCGACCCCCAGCCGGCGGATGGCGGTGCGCTTCTCTTCCCGGTTCAGGTCCCGGCCGGCCTCGGCCGACATGGGCCGTGGCCGGTAGCCCAGGCTGGCCAGTTTTTTCAGGATGGCCGGCAAACCGGTTTTGTCCGGCGCCCAATTCACCTGGACCCGACGGGTCATGGTGTCCACCTGGACCCGGGACACGCCGTCGATCCGGTGCAGCTGGTTCTCGATCAGCCAGCCGCAGGCCGAGCAGTGAATACCGCCCACCAGCACCAGGCTGCCCACGGTGCCGTCTTCATCGACCTGCTCCGCTTCAGAATCAAAAGCGTCCCAGTCGGACAGGTTCTGCAGGATGGATTCGTCAGCCCGGGCAGCAGTGCTGTCCCGGAAGCGATAGTAATCGCCCTGGCCACCGCTGATGATGAGATCGGCCACGGCCTGGCAGCCCGGGCAGCACATGGGCTGCGCCTGGCCTTCCCACTCGACGGTCAGCGTGCACCCGGCGGGTACAGGATCACCGCAGTGGAAACAGGACTGTTCAGTCATCGACTCCGGCATCGACTCCGGCATCGACTCCGGGCTTGTCCGGCTTCGGCGAATCGTGCCCGGAGGGGCGCATCTCGTCCCGGATCTGCTGGTACTCAGCCTCGCTGACCACCAGGTCGGCGGGGTTGTTGATGGCAATGGCCAGGGTGATCAGGCTGGCCACTACAGCGCTGCTGACCAGGCCAATGAGCATCCAGGGATAAGGCTCTTTGTACCAGGGTCGATTGTTGGTGTTGCTCATAGCGGCCTCAATTGAATGGCAGGAAGAAAGTGGAATCACGGTGCACGCTGATGGCGTCCGGCCCTTCGGTCTCCAGGCTGACCCGGATGTCCCGGCGGCCGGTGCCCAGTTCGGTGGGCGCCCGCAGCCGCAGCACGAAGGCTTCAGCCGCGCCGGCTTTCATCTCCACGGTGGAGTCGCCGTCGATGCGCAGCCCTTCGGGTCCTTCCACCGACACGGTGTAGTTGCGGTCTACGTCTTCCATGTTGACGATTTTCAGAGTGTACACGTTTTCCACGGTGGCCGGATCGACCACCCGGTAAAGGGCGTTACGGTCCCGCAGCACCTCCATTCTCAGCGGCGTGCGGTTGAACACCGAAACCACCAGGGCAATGGTTACCAGGGTCAGCAGGGTGGCATAGATCAGGGTCCGCGGCCGCACCACCTTGGTGGGTTCGCCGTGAACCGCGTGCTCGGTGGTGTAGCGGATCAGGCCCCGCGGGTAGTTCATCTTGTCCATGACCTCGTCACAGACGTCGATGCATGCCGCACAGGCGATGCACTCGTACTGCAGACCATCGCGGATATCGATGCCGGTCGGGCAGACCTGCACACACAGGGTGCAGTCGACACAGGAGCCCAGGTTCAGCGCTTCCAGGTCAGCGTTTTTCTTGCGTTTGCCTCGGGGTTCCCCACGGTCCTCGTCGTAGGAGATGATCAGCGTGTCCTTGTCGAACATGGCCGACTGGAATCGCGCATAGGGGCACATGTACTTGCACACCTGCTCGCGCAGGAAGCCGGCGTTGCCGTAGGTGGCCAGGCCATAGAAAAACACCCAGAAGGTTTCCCAGGGGCCGGTGTCCAGGGCCAGGATTTTCGGACCCAGCTCCAGCACCGGCGTGAAGTAGCCCACGAAGGTGAACCCGGTCCACAGGGCAAAGGTGATCCACAGGAACTGCTTGAGGGACTTCTTCCAGATCTTCCGGGCGGTCCAGGGGGCCTTGTCCAGCTTGATCCGCTTGTTGCGGTCGCCCTCCACCCACTGTTCCATCATCAGGAACACTTCGGTCCAGACCGTCTGGGGACAGGCAAATCCGCACCACAGACGGCCGGCCAGGGCGGTGAAGAAAAACAGCGACAGGCCCGCCACGATGAGCAGGCCGGTCAGGTAGATGAAGTCCTGGGGCCAGAGGGTCAGCCCAAAAATATGAAATTTCCGTGCCGGCAGGTCAAACAGGACCGCCTGCTGTCCGTCCCACTGCAGCCAGCAGGCCACGTAGAACAATCCCAGCAGCACCCATACCGCGAGCTTTCGCAGCCGCGCGAATCGACCCTTCGCCTCGCGAGGGTAGATCTTGGGCTCTTTGCGGTACATGCCCTCTTGCTTGATGGGAATGACCGTATCCTTGGTCGCCGGTTTGTTCACGGGCTATCAACCTTGCTCCTGCTGTTCGTCCGATTCCGGTGGCCGGCGGCGATCGCGGGGGAATTCCGCCTTGCGCCGCTCGGTGCGGATCAACCAGGTCGTGAGCCCGGACGACAGTGCCGTCAGGGCCCAAAACGAAAAAAATCCCACTGAGTAGATGGCGGTTTGACTCCAGTCCGCCTGTCGTTCAGCCGCCATCAGCAGCAGATCCGGATCAATCAGCGCAAAAAACACCATGGTGCCGACCGCGGCCGCCAGAAATGACGGCCACAGTACTTCCGCGATGCTGCGCCGGCGCCAGCCCCAGTGCTCCTGCTCCATGCCGGGTCAGCTGCCGTCGCTGTCGCCCAGGGATCCCACGTAGGCCGACAGCAGCTTGATCTTCTCGGCGCTGAGCAGGTCCTTGTGGGCCGGCATTTCGCCGTTGCGCCCAATGGCAATGGAATGGGCCAGGTCGGCCTCGGAGCCGCCGTACTGCCAGATATTGTTGGTCAGGTCCGGCGCACCCAGTGCCTGGTTGCCCTTGCCGTCGGGCCCATGGCAGGCGAGGCACATGGTCCACTTGGCCTGACCCTTGGCGGCCATGGCAGGATCGTGATCGCTGCCCGACAGGCTCAGCACGTACTGGACCATCTCGGCGACACCCTGGTCTCCGCCCAGGGCGGGACCCCAGGGCGGCATAACGCCGATGCGGCCGTTGACGATGGTGGCCTGGATGGAGTCGTAGTCGCTGCCCCAGTTCCATTCGCTGTCTCGCAGGCTGGGAAAGCCCACGGCGCCGCCGCCGTCAGATCCATGGCAGGTCGTGCAGTTGGCGGCAAACAGCCGGGAGGCGGTCAACATTGCTTCGTCACTGGCTACCAGGTCGTCCCAGTCCAGTGCCGCCAGCCGGGCGTATTTTTCGGCATAGATGTCGTCCACGGCATCCACTTCCGCCTGCCATTGACCTTCCTGGCTCCAGCCCAGGGTGCCGGCGAAGTTACCCATGCCCGGATAGGCGATCAGGTAGCCAAAGCCCCAGATGATGGTGCCGTAGAAAAGGATCAGCCACCAGCGCGGCAGGGGCTGGTTCCGCTCCTGCAGGTTTTCGTCCCAGACGTGGTCCAGGGTGTCGTTGTCACCTTTGCTGGAATCGCCCTGGGCGCTGCTCCATCGGATCAGCCACCAGCAGGCGAGAATGTTGACGGCGGTGATGACAATCACCACCCAGTGCCAGGTTTCGCTCATCAGATTCATGATTCAGCCCCTGATTCCTTGTTGTTAACCGGTGGATCTTCCGCCAGCGGCAGCTGGGCTGCCTCGTTGAAGTCCTTGCGACGGCGACTGCTCCAGGCCCAGAGCCACATGCCAATAAAGGCCACGAAGATCAGCACCGTCATGACGCCTCTGAAAGTTTCAATATCCATGACTACCTCCGATCCGGGCCCAGGCCCTGGAGATAGGCGATCATTGCGTCCATCTCGCTCTTGCCTTCAACCGCGGCGGCGGCGCCGGCGATCTGTTCGTCGGTGTAGGGGTGCCCCAGCATCTGCAGGACTTCCATGCGCCCGGCGATGGACTCGTGATCAACCGCGGCTTCCATCAGCCAGGGAAAACCCGGCATGTTGGATTCTGGCACCACGTCCCGTGGATTGATCAGGTGAACCCGGTGCCAGTCGTCGCTGTAGCGACCACCTACCCGGGCCAGGTCCGGACCCGTTCGCTTCGAACCCCACTGGAAGGGGCGGTCGTAGACGGATTCGCCAGCCACGGAAAACTGGCCGTAGCGCTCGGTTTCGCTGCGGAACGGCCGCACCTGCTGGGAATGACAGACGTAGCAGCCCTCCCGGACATAGATGTCCCGGCCGGCCAGCTCCAGCGGCGGAAATGGCTCGATGCCTTCAGCCGGCCCGGTGGATTCCACCTGGGCCATCAGCGGCACAATCTCAACGATGCCTCCCACACTGACCACCAGCAGGATCAGGATGCCCATGAGGCCAATATTGGTTTCAACAGCTTTGTGTGACATGTTCGTCTCCCTCAAGTGGCCGGTGAAGGCTCAAGGACGGGATTGTCCACCGCGCCTTTGTCGGTGGCGGTCTTCCAGGTGTTGTAGGCCATGATGAACATGCCTCCCAGCACCAGGACACCACCCAGCAGGCGGACGAAGTAGTAGGGGTAGGTCGCGTTGAGCGACTCGATGAAGGTGTAGGTCAGCGTGCCGTCATCATTGGTGGCGCGCCACATCAGTCCCTGCATCACCCCGGCGATCCACATGGCGGCGATGTAAAGCACTACGCCGATGGTGGTGGTCCAGAAGTGAATATCGATCAGCTTGACGCTGTACATGCTGGTGCGGCCATACAGGCGCGGGATCAGGCAGTACAGGGCACCCACCGTCATCATGGCCACCCACCCCAGGGCACCGGAGTGCACGTGGCCGATGGTCCAGTCGGTGAAGTGGGACAGCGAGTTCACCGTCTTGATGGACATCATGGGCCCTTCGAAGGTGGACATGCCGTAGAACGACAGGGACACGATCATGAACTTGAGGATCGGGTCGTTGCGCAGCTTATGCCAGGCACCCGACAGGGTCATGATGCCGTTGATCATGCCGCCCCAGCTCGGTGCCAGCAGAATCAGCGAGAACACCATACCCAGGGACTGGGCCCAGTCCGGTACCGCCGAGTAATGCAGGTGGTGGGGGCCGGCCCACATGTAGATGGAAATCAGCGCCCAGAAGTGCACCACCGACAGGCGGTAGGAGTAGATGGGCCGCTCGGCCTGCTTGGGAACGAAGTAGTACATCATGCCCAGGAAGCCGGCGGTCAGGAAAAAGCCCACCGCGTTGTGGCCATACCACCACTGCACCATGGCATCCACTGCCCCGGCGTAGACCGGGTAGGAATGGGTCAGGGAGGTGGGGATGGCCAGGCTGTTGACGATGTGCAGCAGCGCTACCGTGAGGATAAATGCCCCGTAGAACCAGTTGGCCACGTAGATGTGCTTGACCGTCCGCTTGGCGATGGTGCCGAAAAACACCACGGCGAAGGCCACCCAGACCAGAGCGATGGCGATATCGATGGGCCAGATCAGCTCGGCGTATTCCTTGCCCTGGGTCAGGCCCAGTGGCAGGGTCACGGCGGCTGCAACGATAATCAGCTGCCAGCCCCAGAACACAAAGGCGGCCAGGCCGTCGGAGAACAGCCGTGCGTGGCAGGTCCGCTGGACCACATAGAAGGCGGTTGCCATCAGCGCACTGCCACCAAAGGCAAAAATCACTGCATTGGTGTGCAGCGGGCGCAGGCGGGCGTAGCTCAACCATGGCAGGTCGAAGTTCAGGGCGGGCCACATCAGCTGGGCGGCGATGATCACGCCTACCAGCATGCCCACGATGCCCCAAACGACCGTCATGATCGAGAACTGGCGCACCACCTTGTCGTTATAGGCTTGGCTGTTCATAGAGAGTTTCCTGAGTTGCTTACTTCTTTTTCCAGTTTGAGATGTTCGTGTTCCGTTAGGGCACCACCACTACCGGGCAGTTGGCCAGGAGCACCGAGTTGGACGCGATATTGCCCAGCAGCAGGCTCTTGATTCTCGAAGTCCCGGTGCGCCCCACCACCAGGCAAAAGGCCGCGGTTTCCTCGGCAATCTGGGCCAGCACCTCGGCGGGATGGCCATATCGCAGTTCTGCCGCAGCGTCGATGCCGGCCTCAGCGATCTTCTGCTCAGCCGGCGGAAACAGTTCTCGACGATCCCGTTCCAGTTCCTCCCGGCGCTGCCGGGTCACGGTTTCGTTTTCTTCCAGGGTGTGGAATTCGTAAGGCGACCAGTCGATGACGTGCACCAGGTGGATAGAGGCGCCGAACCGACTGGCCAGGGTGATGGCATGATCCAGGGCCTTTTTGCTTGGCCCGCTGCCATCGTACCCAACAATGATTGGCTGACTCATACCTGCGCTCCCTGAACCGTGACAATCAGGCGGCCTGCTCGGCGCCGTTTTTGTCGGTCTCCGATTTCACGATGAACAGGTCGCAGTCCACCGAATCCAGCACTTTTTCCGCGGTGTTGCCGATCAGCAGCCGGCCCAGGGCCGATCGGGACACCGCACCCATGATCAGCAGGTCACACTGCTCGCTGGCAGCGTAATCCACGATCTGGTCAGCCGGGTCACCCACCATCACCTCGATGTGGGCACCTTCCAGCCCGTGTTTCTTGACCAGCTCACCCACACGATTCTGGTGGGCCTGGGTTGCTGCTTTCTGGGCCGCCATGTCGGTGGCCACCAGGGGTTCCGCCACCGAGGGCGCCGCGGCCAGCACCGGCGGAACCACGTTGATCACATCCAGCCTGGCCTGGTTCAGGCTGCACAGCACGGCCGCTGCGTCCAGGATGCGATGGTCCAGGCTGGCCGGCTTGTCGTCGGCATGCAGCGGATCGATGGCGGCCATGGCGTGGCTGTAGGTCTTGGCACTGCCGGCACGTACCAGCAGCAGCGGGGCCGGACAGTAACGGATCAGCTGCCAGTCCTCGTTGCCCAGGGTGAGGCGCTGCCAGCGGGTACGCGGCTGGGTCACCGCCACCACCAGGTCCGCGGATTGCTCCTTGGCGAAACGGGTCAGCTCCAGCCCGCCCTCGGCCGACCACAGGGTCTGCACCTCAACCCTGATGCCGTTGCTGAGCTTGTCTGCAATGGCCGTCAGCTTGGCCCGGCGATCAGCAATCAGCAGCTCACGGGCCTCGGCCAGCATCTCGTCGTTGGGCGCGTCCTCTTCCAGGAAGTTCTTGTGGTACAGGTTATGAAACAGCAGCACCCTTGCCTTCCCGGAGGCATGCGCCAGCGCCATTGCCGCTTCCAGGGCGGGCTGCTCAGCGTCCGACGGATCATGAATGTCCGCGACGATGCATTGGAATTTCAATGACATTGATTTGACTCGGGGGACAGCGCTGTTAGATTTCCATTCCAGTGCACACTATTTACTGAATTCCCGAACCACCAAGAAGTCGGTTATGTCCGTACGGTGCTTCGGGATCTACCTATGGAAATCAGAGAGAGTTTCGAAACCCCTGATCTGAGTCAGGTTGAGGACGCCCGGGGGCTGCTGCAAACCCTGTTGGAAGCAGCCGCTGATGCCATCATCGTGATGGACAGCAAGGGCATGATCCAGCTGTTCAATCCGGGGGCTGAGCGCACCTTCAAGTGGACCGCCGAAGAGGTCGCCGGCAAGCATGTTTCCATGCTGATGCCGAAGCCTTATCGCAGCGAACATGATGACTACGTGCGCCAGTACGAAAAAACCGGCACAGCCCGGATTATCGGGGTGGGCCGGGAAGTGCGGGCCCTGGATCGGGATGGCGAGGAATTCCCCATCGACCTGTCCGTGGGCGAAGCCCAGTTCAACGATCACCGGTTGTACGTGGGCATCATGCGAGACCTGCGCCAGCGCACCCACCTGGAAAACATGCTCAACCAGGAGCGGCGCCGGGCCGAGCGGGTGCTGGACATGGTGGAGGTGGTGATCGCGGGGATCGGCGCCGACGGCGAGATCCAGCTGGTCAACCGCAAGGGAAAATCCCTGTTTGGCGAAGGCCAGGGACCCGTGGGCCTCAACTGGGTCGGGGACTGCGTGGCGCCAGCGGACCGGGATCGTGTCGGGCAGTTTCTCGACGACCTGTTCCGGCGCCAGTCCACCGACCTGACCTCGTCGGAATACACCATGGTGTGCGGGGACATGGGCGCCCATGAGTTTGCCTGGCAGCACCAGTTCATGCCGGCCCAGCGGCCCGAAGATCAGCCCATACTGCTGGTCAGCGGTTTCGACGTCACCGATACCCACCGCATGGCCAACCTGCTCAAGGAGCGAGAGGAACGGCTGCGCCTGCTGTTTGAGCACGCCCCCCAGGGCATCATCACGGCAGATATTCATGGCCGCATCGAAAGCGTGAACCAGTCCCTTTGCGCCAGCCTGGGCGCCGCCGGCGCCGAGCTCATCGGGCTGCGGGTCCTGGACCTGGCCAGCGTGTCCGGCCGGGAATCCCTGCAGCAGTCCATTGACCAGGTGGTGGATACCGGCCAGGCCCGGCGCCAGCTGCAGTGCCCGCTGGAGTGGGCCGGCAACAAGCTGCGAGCGGAGGTTTCCATCGGTCTCTACCGGTCGCCTGAGCAGCTGGAGCAGGCGGGTCTCGTGCTGCAGATCGAGGACAAGACGGCCCAGCTCACCGCCGAGTCCGAGGTAGACCAGCTGCGGGATCGGCTGGCCCACGCTCATCGACTGGGCATTATGGGAGAAATGGCCGCCGGCATTGCCCACGAAATCAACCAGCCGCTGGGCGCCATATCCACCTATTCCGACGCTGCCACCCGGTTCATCAATCAGGACAGCCCGCAGCTGGAGCAGGTGCGGTTTGCGCTCACCCAGATCGGGGAGCAGGCCCGGCGCGCCGGCGAAGTGGTGCGACGCATGCGGGCCATGGCCCAGCAGGCAACTGGCGATCGGGAGAAACACGACGTCAATCAGCTGGTCCGGGACCTGGTTCACCTGGCCGAACTGGAAGCCAAGCACCTGCAGGCGCCGGTGAAACTGAAGCTGACGGCTGACCTGCCGCCGGTACCCATGGACCAGATCCAGATCCAGCAGGTGGTGCTCAACCTGGTGCGCAACGCCCTGGACGCGCTGGCAACACGCAGCCAGGCGGAGCAGGGCGTCGAAGTTTCAACCTGCCTGACCGAGGATGAAACCGTCCGGGTCGAGGTAGCCGACCATGGCGAAGGCATGTCAAAAGAGCGGGCTGAGCGGGTGTTTGAGCCCTTTTTTACCTCCAAACCCACCGGAATGGGTTTGGGCCTTTCGATCTGCAGCACTATCATACGTACCCATCGGGGACGTTTGTGGTACGAACCCAATGAAGGAGGGGGCAGCCGATTCCTGTTTGTGCTGCCAGTCAATGAAGAAAGTTAACAGCCTAAATAACAGCCTGGAGTGGCCATGAAGCAGACGGTTTACATCGTTGACGATGACGAGGCGGTGCGCAATTCGCTGGGATTCCTGTTGAGTTCCGTCAACCTGGATGCGCAGCTGTTCGAATCCGGCGCCGATCTGCTGGCTGCTCTCAAGGGGGACGAATCGGGCTGCCTGGTGCTGGACGTTCGTATGCCCGGCATGAGCGGCCTGGAACTGCAGAAGGAACTGAAGAAGGTCGGCTGCTCACTGCCGGTCATCTTCATCACCGGCCACGGAGACATCCCCATGGCGGTGGAAGCCCTGAAGGAAGGCGCCACCGATTTCCTGCCCAAGCCCTTCCGCGACCAGGAACTGCTGGACCGCATTCACAAGGCCCTGGAGCAAAACACCGCCGACGCGGAATCGTCCGCCCATAAGCGTGAGGTGCGCCAGCGGGTTGAATCCCTGACTCCACGGGAGCGGGAAGTCATGGACATGGTGGGCCGGGGCAAAGCCAACAAGGTGGTAGCCCTGGACCTGGGCATCAGTCAGCGCACCGTCGAGATCCACCGTGCCAAGGTGATGGAAAAAATGGGCGTGCGCACCCTGGCGGACCTGGTCCGCAATCTGCACGATATTGAGTACTTCGAGTAACCCTGCGCCCAAAGGGCGCAACCTTAAGACGTCATCCTGAACTAGATTCAGGATCCATCTGAAGTCCCGAAGTTGTCTTCGTTGACGATTAAACTGCCTTGCAGCAAAGCCATCGCCAGTGACCGTCTCCGCCGCCGGCGTGTTTGACCGAAGCCTCCGATCAAACCCGTACCCGCATCGAAGGCGAGTTCAGGATGACGGCGGGGTAGATTCAGGATCCATCTGAAGTCCCGAAGTTGTCTTCGTTGACGAGTAAACTGCCTTACAGCAAAGCCATCGTCAGTGACCCTCTCCGCCGCCGGCGTGTTTGACCGAAGCCTCCGATCAAACCCCCGCCCGCATCGAAGGCGAGTTCAGGATCCATCTGAAGTTCCGGAGTTGCCTTCGCTGACCGCCGCACTGCTGTGGAGCAAAGCCATCGTCAGCGACCCTCTCCACCGCCGGCGTGTTTGATCGAAGCCTCCGATCAAACCCGTACCCGCATCGAAGGCGAGTTCAGGATCCATCTGAAGTCCCGAAGCTGATTTCGTTGACGGCTACACTGACGTACTGCAAAGCCATCGTCAGTGACCCTTTCCGCCGCCTACGCGTTTGATCGAAGTCTCCGATCATACCCCTGCCCGCATCGAAGGCTATGCCGACCCCGCTCTCAGATGGATCCTGAATCGAGTTCAGGATGACGAAGAAAAAAGTCGAAGCCTTTCGGCACAGGGATGTGCCAACGGCCGGAGGCCGGAAGCGGAGCAATATCGCATTTTGCGTAGCGCCCGCGAGCCGGGTGTAAGCAACTATTGGCAAGGCCTCCGGGATTTCCTAAGCCTTGCTAGCACCCACTTCGGATGACCCGTCTTGCGGATCAACTAAATCCTCAAACATCTGGTACCGACACCGGTCCATACCCAGAGCCTGATAAGTATCATGAGCCCGGTGATTGTCGTTGTCCGCGTACAGGCGAAAACCACAGACATCACCCTGCTCCCTGGCCAGGTCCCGGGCCGCCTGGTAGAGCGTTCGATAAAGCCCCTGCCGGCGGAACTCGGGCACAACGTAGACGCTCTGGATCCACCAGAACCAGGCATTGCGCCAGTCACTCCACTCGTAGGTGATCATCAGGCAGGCAGCCGGCTGGCCATCCATCTCGGCCACCAGGTAGAACCCCTTGTCGGGATCGGTCAGCGCTGCCGCAACGCCAGCGTTGATGGTTGCAGGATCCAGGGCATGGCCCTCGGTTTCCATGGCCATGGCCTGGTTGAACCCGGCAATGGCCTCGCAGTCGGCCGCTACTGCGCGCCGCACCTTGGGCTGCTGCTGGCGCATCAACGGCTCTCCAATGCCTTACCGACTATTTCACCCACGTCACGGGAGAGACCGTCGTGGCTGTGCATGCGGTCCAGCTGGCGTTCCATCAGGCCCTGGCGGCTTTCATCGTAACGACGCCAGGCATTGAACACGCCAACCTGGCGGGCGGCCACCTGGGGGTTGAGGGCGTCCACGGCCAGGATCTGGTCGGCCACAAACCGGTAACCGCTGCCATCCGCCGCGTGGAAGGCCGTGGGGTTGCGGGAAAACACGCCGATCAGGGACCTGACCTTGTTGGGGTTGCGCATGGAAAACACCGGGTCGCCCATTAAGTTCCGTACCCGGTCCAGGGTGTCCGGCCGGGGTGAGCTGGCCTGGACCGCCAGCCACTTGTCCATCACCAGGGGATCGTCATGCCAGCGCTGGTAGAAATCCCCGAGCAGCTCGTCGCCCAGCCCGGCATCGTGATGGACGGCCGCCCGCAGAGCAGCCAGCCGATCGGTCATGTTGGCGGCAGCGTGGTACTGCTGGCGGGCAGGCTTCAGCTGACCCACGGCGGCCAGATAGCCCAGCAGCAGGTTCTTTAGTGACCGCGCGGCCATGGCCTGACCGGACATACCGCTGTCGGCGGCACCCAGCTGCCGCCAGCGATTTTCAATGTCGGCCCGAAACCGATCGGCGATGGCCTGGACCAGGGAGGTGCGGACCTGGTGGATGGGATCTACCGGAACCGGCGTCGTCTGCTCGCCCAGGTACGCCTCGTCGGGCAGTGCCAGGGCTTCGGCCAGCAGTGCCGGATCGCTGTCGCGATCCCTGATCAGCCCGCCGGCAGCCTCGATGAATACGTCGGGTGGCTGAAACGCATCTCCCTGGGACAGCTGGGCTACACCGTCGAGTATCACGCGGGTGGCCAGGCGTTGACCCGCATCCCAGCGGTTGAACGAATCGGCGTCGTGCTGCATCAGGAAAGCCAGCTGCTCCGGCGAGTAGTCCACCTCGCAGATCACCGGCGCCGAGAATCCCCGGAACAGGGACGCCAGTGGTTCCTCGGAAACCTGCTCGAACACAAAATCCTGCTGTTCCCGGGTGAGCTCGATGACGCCCTGGCCGATCAGCCCGGTACCCGGCGTATCCTCTGCCGGCACCAGGTCCAGGTCTCGGCCGTCTTTCCCTACCAGTCCCAACCGGACCGGCATGTGCAGGGGCAGCTTGTCTTCCTGCCCGGCCGTTGGCGGCGTTGACTGGCTCAGGCTGAGAGTGAACTGACGGCTGTCGGCATCATACGCGCCGGTTGCGGTCACCCGGGGCGTTCCCGCCTGGGCGTACCAGCGCTCGAACTGCCCCAGGTCCACCTGGTTTGCATCCGCCATGGCCTGGCGGAAATCGTCACAGGTCACGGCCTGGCCATCGTGGCGCTCGAAGTAGAGCCGCATCCCGCGCTGGAAACCGTCCTCCCCCAGCAGGGTGTGCATCATGCGCACCACCTCGGCGCCTTTTTCGTACACCGTCAGGGTGTAGAAATTGTTGATCTCGATGTAGCTGTCGGGCCGCACCGGGTGGGCCATGGGGCCGGCGTCTTCCGGAAACTGCATGGAGCGCAGGGTGCGAACGTCCCCGATCCGCTTCACCGCCCGGGATCGCTGATCCGAGGAAAACTCCTGGTCGCGAAACACGGTCAGACCTTCTTTCAGGCTCAGCTGAAACCAATCCCGACACGTCACCCGGTTGCCGGTCCAGTTGTGGAAATACTCATGCCCGATAACGCCCTCGATGGCCTGGTAGTCCCAGTCGGTGGCGGTATCCGGACTCGCCAGCACGTACTTGGCGTTGAAGATGTTGAGCGATTTGTTTTCCATCGCCCCCATGTTGAAGTCGTTGGTGGCGACAATGTTGTAGACGTCCAGGTCATAGCTCAGCCCGAATCGGCTCTCGTCCCACCGCATGGACGCCACCAGGCTGGCCATGGCGTGGTCCAGCCGGGACAGGTTCTCGTGTTCTGCGTAGATCCGCAGGGTGACCTCGCGACCGTCCGCGGTGCGGTAACGGTCCTCGATATGGCCCAGGTCGCCGGCCACCAGCGCAAACAGGTAGCTGGGCTTGGGAAATGGGTCGTCCCACACCACGAAGTGACGGCCATGGCCGCACTCGCCGGTTTCCACCAGGTTGCCGTTGCTCAACAGCACCGGGAAGGATGCCGCATCCGCCTCGATCCGTACCCGGTAGCGGGCCATCACGTCCGGCCGGTCCAGGGCGTAGGTAATCTTGCGGAAGCCTTCCGCCTCGCACTGGGTCAACAGGAAACTGCCGGAGCGGTAGAGGCCCTCCAGGGCGGTGTTCTGGTCCGGCTGGATTCGCACCACGGTTTGCACGGAAAAGACACCGTCCCGGGCAGGCAGGGTGATCCCATGGGCGTCGGACTGACACTCAAGGTCCTCACCCTCCACCTTAACGGACAGCAACTCCAGGTCCTCTCCGTCCAGCCTGAGCGGGGCTCCTGGTTTCCGGCATTCCAGCTGCTGTGTGCAGCTCACCACGGTGCCGTCCGGGTTGATGGACACGTCCAGCTCGATGGACTGCACCCGGTAATCCGGCGGCCGGTAGTCGGAACGGTGGATGGTGACAGCTGCTTCTACTCGCATGGCCGTTTGATCCGGGGAAAAGGGGCATATTCTATCCCGGATTGCGGCGCGGTAGGATGCCCGGCATGGACAAACAACCCACCCTGAGCGACCTGCACGACGCCCGCCGGCGGATCCAGGCCTGGATTCATCAAACCCCCGTGCTCAAGTCCCGCGTGATGGACGAACTGCACGGATGCCAGCTGTATTTCAAATGTGAAAACCTCCAGCGCACCGGCGCCTTCAAGTTCCGAGGGGCGTCCAATGCGGTGCTGTCCCTGGACGACAGCCAGGCCCGGGCCGGGGTAGCCACCCACAGCTCGGGCAACCACGGCGCGGCCCTGGCCCGGGCAGCCGGGCTGCGGGGCATTCCCTGCCACGTGGTAGTGCCTGACGGCGCGGTGCAGAGCAAGGTGGAAGCCATCGCCCGGTACGGCGGCCACATCACCCGCTGCGCGCCCACCCAGGAGGCCCGGGAACAGACCCTGGGCCAGGTGCTGCAGCAAACCGGCGCCGAAGCCGTGCCGCCCTACAACGACTTCCGCGTGATCTGCGGCCAGGGCACCGCCGCGCTGGAGCTGCTTGAGCAGGTCGAGAGACTGGATCTGCTCATGGCGCCCCTGGGCGGCGGCGGGCTGCTCAGCGGCTGCGCCATTGCCGGCCAGGGCCAGGTCGACGTGCTGGGCGCCGAACCGGCCGGCGCCGATGAAGGCGCCCGGTCACTGGCCGCGGGACGAATCCTGGCCGAAGGATTCACACCCGACACCCTGTGCGACGGCTTGCGAGCCACCATTGGTCCCCTGACTTTCGCCATCATCTCTGAACAGGTCCGGCAGGTCCTGACGGTGTCCGACGAAAAGGTGGTGGCCAGCATGCAGCAGCTGTGGCGGATCATGAAGATCGTGGTGGAACCGTCGGCCGCCATCGTGCTGGCGGCGGTATCGGTGAACCCCGACATATTTACCGGGAAACGGGTGGGGTTGATTCTCAGCGGCGGCAACGTGGACCTGGACCGCCTGCCCTGGGTCGAGCAGCCCAGCGCCTGACCGGCCCGGCTGAGCCGGGTCAGTGTTCCAGCTTGAAGTCGGCCACGATGGGGCGGTGGTCGGAGACGCTTTCCAGCCCCAGGCTCAATCCCAGGTTGGCCCGGGTCGGGGCATCCATCAGCCCGGTGTCCAGCACCCAGCCGTTCAGGGCTTGAAGGCCGGCAGAGTGCAGCAGGAAATCCAGCCTCCCGGGCGGGAAGATATCACCGTCGCGGTACCAGGTGACGTTGGCCAGGCCGTCGGGCTGCAGGGCGGCCACGGGCTGCAGGTCACTGCCGCCCGGACCGGACTGATCCGCCAGGATTTCCAGCGGCCGGCGCGACCCCACCAGGTTGACGTCTCCCCCAAGCAGAACGTGGCCCACCGAAAAATCCTGCTGAGTGGTGGCCATGGCGCGGCGGATGCCCTCGGCCTGGTAGTGACGCATGCGGTCCTGCACGCTGCCCAGCCGCCCACAACACTGCAGGTCCAGGGCCACCAGCAGCACCGGCGTACCCTGGAATCGCAGCAGCGCCCCCGCCGCCGATATGCCGTCGGCGCCGGCCCGTCGCAGATCCCGCCGCATGAAGGGCGTGCCGTTGGCGCGCACCAGCTGGGTGGCGCCGTCCGGGTACTTCACGGTCTCGAAAGCAGGCGCAGGCGACAAAGGCAACCGGGAGGCGATAACCCCACGCTGGCGGCTGCCGCCGCTGGTGCCATAGACCACCGTCCAGGTGTCATCAAAGACCCGGGTGAAATCCACGCCGGTTGGCACTTCGTCCAGCAGCACCACGTCGGGTTTGACCGCCGCCACCAGACGGGCCAGCGGCTGGGGATCCCGGCGCACGGCTTCACCGCCAACGTTCCAGGACATGACGCGAAGATCCGCATCTCCTGGCCGCCACAGCACCGGCCGGACATGCTGGACCGGTTGGGACGCAGCCCCGAGCACGACCGCATCAGTCTGATCAATGGTTTTGTCGTCCTTGGACAGCAGAACCCGGAGCGAGGCGCCGTCCAGGCCGTCGAAGGCGCGGATCCTGAGTTCAAACCGGGTGTCAGCAAAGGTCGGAGACGAGCGCAGGTCCAGGTCGGATGCAGCCCCCCGGCGCCATTCCGATCCGCTGGCCGTCAGAACCGTCACCCCGGCAAGTCCCTGTTCACGCGGGGCGGAATACTCGATCACCCGGTCCACCCCGGAGTGGCCCCGGTAGGCCAGGCCCGAATCGGGGGCCGTGTCCAGCAGCAGCGCCAGGGTGTGGTCCATGGCCTGCAGGTTGCGGGGCTGGTCAAGGGCCAGGGAGACCCACAGCCCGGCCGTGTCCAGCCGCCACTGCACCGGACCGAGATCCAGCGCCCCGGCACTGTCGCCGAAGGACTCCGCCAGGCTGGCTTGCATGCGCCAGTCGTCGAATTCGCCGTCTACCACGACCTGCGCCTGGCCCGCCGCGACGGTCAGCAGCATTGCCACCAGGCACCGGGCTACAATTGAACCCATGTTCAAGGACCATTTTTCCAAACACGCCGAATTGTACGCCACCGCGCGCCCGGGGTATCCCGCGGATCTGTATGAGTCCCTGGCTCGGCTTGCGCCGGTCACGAGCCAGGCGTGGGACGCGGGCTGCGGCAACGGCCAGGTGGCCTATGAGCTGGCGGGCTGGTTTGATTCGGTTCACGCCACTGACCCCAGTGAAACCCAGATCCAGCAGGCCAGACTCCACCCCCGGATCGATTATCGCTGCGAGCCGGCCGAGGCCTGCAGCCTGCCGGACGATTGCTGCGGCCTGGTAACCACGGCTCAGGCGGCCCACTGGTTCGATCTGGACCGGTTCTACGCCGAGGCCATGCGGGTGCTGGTCAGCGGTGGCGTGCTGGCGGTCTGGTGCTACGGGTTGTGCACGGTGACACCCGAAGTGGACGTGATCTATCGCTCAGCGTACTCCGAGCTGCTGGGCGACTACTGGCCGCCGGAGCGGCACCTTCCGGAAAACAACTACCGGGACCTGGACTTTCCGTTCCAGCGGCTGACCCTGCCGGACTTTGCCATGACCTGCCAGTGGACCGCGGACCAGTTCCTGGCCTACATGGAATCCTGGTCGGCCACCCGGCGGTATTTCGAGGACCGCGGTGTCGACCCCATCAAAAACCTGGCCGAGCCAATGCGCCAGGCCTGGGGACCGGCAACACGAACGGTGAGCTGGCCGCTCACGGTGCTGGCCACGAGAGCCGGCTGACGATGGCGGGATACTCCTCTACCCCACTGCACAGGAAGCTGGGCATCAAGCCGGGACATCGGGTACTTCTGCGGGGTGCCCCCGAGGGATTTGAATCCTGCCTGGATCCGCTGGCCGATGGTGTCCGGATCCTGAAATCCGCCCGCAGCCCGGTCAACGTCATCGTGGCTTTTTTCGATTCCGAGGCCGCCATGCTGAAGTCCTTTCCCGGGCTGATGAAACTGATGCTGCCCGACGCCGGCCTGTGGATCGGTTGGCCCAAGAAGTCTTCGGGAGTCCCCACGGACCTGAGTTTCGACCGCGTCCAGACCGCGGGGCTGGACGCAGGCCTGGTGGACAACAAGATCTGTGCCCTGGACGACACCTGGTCCGGCCTGCGCCTGGTCATCCGAAAAGAAAATCGTCGGCTTCCCTGAGACCAGGGTCAGGTGTTGACGTCACCAGGCAACAGGACAATGGAGTCGTAGTACTGCTCGACAAACCAGGTTTCCCGCTCGATCTGATGTTTTTCCAGCGTCTCGGCAGCCACTACCAGCTTGTGCTCGTTGTCGTCCCGGCGCTGGATGACAGCGATGCAGCGTCCCCTGAATTCCTTGACGGGGCCTTCGGGGCCGAGCACATAGGCATCAATGGCCTCACCGTCGCCGGCCAGAGTTCCCGGAACATAACCGTAGTTGGACCGGTAGACGAGATCCGGATAGTCGGGGTGTGCACTGCCGAGGGGCCGATCGATGACCACCGTCACGTCGGTGCCCAGCAGCTCCAGATAGGGCCCAGGATCGTCCACGTTCAGTCGCTGCGGCCGATGGCAGGAGTCGCGATCACCGCCGCGGCACCGATGATCTCTCCAATGGCTCCCATGGCATCCAAGTATACATCGGCGCCACCTGACTGAACGGTCCGGGCACAGTATATGGCAGGTGGACGGGCCAAAACCCGGGGCATAATCGGTGAACGCTCGCTGGCGCGAGCTAGGTAGGAAACGCGCTTCGCGCTGGGGAACGCTCACTACGTGAGCTGGGGAACGGCTGCGTCGCAGCCTGGGGAACGCGCTTCGCGCTGGGATCTATCTATGCTCGCGTTCCCCAGGGCCCGCAGGGGCTGTTCCCCAGCGCCCGCAGGGCGCGTTTCCTAGACCGCGGCAGCGGTCGTTCCCGAGCTCGCGAAGCGAGCGTTCCCTAGCTGCGAAGCAAGCGTTCACCCAAAAAAAGGGGCGTCCGTCCTGGACGCCCCCTCACTGGGATGTCGCCGAGAACCAGTCCATAGGGGTATGGGAAGCAGGGAAGCGGTGGTTCAGCGGCGACACTCCATAAAGACCCCGGCCCCTGGGAAAATCTTTCGCCAGTCTGTCAGTTCAATGCCCGACCTCCCGTCTTACGGACAAACCTTGGCACAAGGATGTGCCAACGGCCGAAGGCCGCAAGCGAAGCAAAACCGCATTTTGCGTAGCGCCCGCGAGCGGGACAGGATGTCCCGTCTTGCGGATAATCCTTGTCCCGTCTTGCGGATAACCCTTGGCACAAGGATGTGCCAACGGCCGAAGGCCGTAAGGGAATCGGAAACCGCGTTTTCTATTCCCGCCCGCGAGCGGGACAGGATGTCCCGTCTTGCGGATTCAATTTACCATCTGCGCCAGCACCGTTTCACCCCAGGCCACCAGCACACCATCCTCGAACAGCAGGGGCGTGGTTTCGTCCTGGGTGGTGTCCCCGTCAGAATGACGGTGGTGGGTGCGGTAGCGCAGGATCAGGTAGTCGTGACCTTCGTTGCGGTAGGCCTCCGAAAAGTCCGGGTCCCCCAGCGTCTGGCGTACCTGTTCCACCGAGGTGCCCAGGGCCAGATCCGCGATAGCTTCGCGATTGCGCTCCTGTTCGCGTTCCCAGCTGTTGGAGCTGTAGTCCCAGTCTTCAAAATCCTCACGGTCGGTGACAATGACGCAGCCCGCGGTGGTGGTGATCAGGATGATGGCCAGAATGGTCAATTTGTTCATTTTGCTTCCCCGTCTTAAAGCAGGTTCCCTATTCACAGGGGTAACGAACAGGCTCGTGAGTTTGTTACCGCTGGCGGAATGTGGCACATGGTGGCACAGCGCCGCCATTGCGCCGATGGTCGTTAGTCATGGTCGAATCCAGACCGGTCGCCTCAGGCGGCCCGGGCATTATGCTTGAAACGAAAGCGCTCCATCAGTTCCGACTGCCGGGAATGGATGTCATCGCGGCTGCGTTCCTTCACATGGCCAAACCCGCGTATGCGGCCTGGCAGGGCGGCGATTTCCACCGCCAGGCCATGGTTGTCGTGATCCAGGTCGCGCAGCAGCTCGGAAACACAGGACTCGTAATCCCGCTGCAGGCGGCGCTCCATCCGACGTTCGTCGGTGAATCCAAACGGGTCCAGCCAGCTTCCCCGGATTCTCCGCAGCAGCGCAAGCACGCGCAACACCGGCATGATCCAGCCACCGAACTCCCTCTTTTTGAGCTGCCCGGTATCCGGATCCCTGGGTGCGAGTACCGGCGGCGCCAGGTGAAACCTCAGCGAATAATTGCCGTCGAAGGTTTCCGCCAGCTCCCGGGTGAACTCGCCGTCAGTGTACAGCCGGGCAACCTCGTACTCGTCCTTGATGGCCAGCAGCCGGAAGTAGCTTTCGGCTACCGCCTCGGCCAGTCCACTGAGTCCCGGCGCCCGCTCCTTTTCCGCCGCTGCGGCCCGGTCCACCAGGCGCTGCCAGCGGCTGGCGTAGGCCGCGTTCTGGTAATCGGTCAGGAAGGCCAGCCGGCGGGCCATCTGGCGTTCGGCCGCCCCGGCCGGTTCCATGGCGGGTGTTTTGCCCAGGCCGGCAGCCGTGGCCACGGCGTCGGGGTCCGCCGCCGCCATACGCCCCCAGGCGAATGCGTGACGGTTGGACTCCACCGCCACACCGTTGAGTTCAATGGCGCGGTCCAGAGCCGCCTCACTGACGGGAATCAGGCCCTTCTGCCAGGCGAATCCCAGCATGAACAGGTTGCTGCCGATGCTGTCGCCAAGCAGGGTTCGCGCCAGGGCCGTGGCGTTGACCGGGTGGACATGATCCTCACCGATGTGGGACACGATGGCGCAGCGGATCTCCTCGCCGGGAAACGCCAGATCGGCGTCCCCGGTAAAGGTACCCGGCATGGTCTGGTGGGTATTGATCACCGTTCGGGTCCTGCCCGGCTTGACCTTGGCCAGGGCCTGGTCCCCTGCGGCCACCACGTTGTCGCAACCCAGGATCAGGTCGGCCGAGCCGGCGGCCACCCGCACCGCGTGAATGTCGCGGGGATCGGCGGCAATCTTCACGTGGCTGGTCACGGCCCCGCCTTTCTGGGCCAGACCGGTCTGGTCGAGCACGGTGACCCCCTTGTTTTCCAGGTGCGCCGCCATGCCCAGCAGAGCGCCGATGGTCACTACCCCGGTGCCGCCGATGCCGGTGACAACGATGCCGTAGGGCTGAAACAGCTCCGGCAGATCCGGCTTTGGCAGGTCCATGGCCGCCAGGTCCATATGGCGGCCCTGCCGGCGCTTGAGCCTGCCTCCGTGCACCGTGACAAAACTGGGGCAGAAACCGTTGACGCAGGAAAAGTCCTTGTTGCAGGAAGACTGGTCAATGGCCCGCTTGCGGCCCAGCTCGGTCTCCCGGGGGATGATGGACAGGCAGTTGGACTGCACGCCGCAGTCACCACAGCCCTCGCACACCCGGTGATTGATGAAGGCTCGCTTCGGCGGATCCGCCATCAGGCCGCGCTTGCGGCGGCGCCGTTTTTCGGCGGCACAGGTCTGGTCGTAAATCAGTACCGTCACGCCGCTGGCTTCGCGCAACTCCCGCTGCACGGGGTCCAGCCGGCCGCGGTCCTCAAAGCGGACGCCCAAGGGAAAACGGGCGGTCTGCTCCGACCATTTTTCGATCTCGTCGGACATCACCACGATGGTATCCACACCCTCGGCACGGACCTGTTGGGCAATGTCAGGGACCGTCAGGGTGCCGTCCACCGGCTGACCCCCGGTCATGGCAACCGCATCGTTGTAGAGAATCTTGAAGGTGATGTTTGACCGGGCGGCGATACAGGCGCGAATGGCCAGGATGCCCGAATGGAAATAGGTGCCGTCACCCAGGTTGACGAATATGTGCCGGGTCTCGGTGAACGGCGCCTGGCCAATCCAGGGCGTACCCTCACCTCCCATCTGGGTAAAGGTCTCGGTATTGCGCCCCATCCAGCCCGCCATGAAATGGCAGCCGATGCCGGCC
Organism: Lysobacterales bacterium; assembly: GCA_030065125.1. GTDB lineage: Bacteria > Pseudomonadota > Gammaproteobacteria > Xanthomonadales > SZUA-38 > JASJDM01. The sequence continues at coordinate 78,544 of JASJDM010000018.1, forward strand.
ACGGCGCGGCTGCCGTCGGGCACCCGGGTCGAGGTATTGTGGGGGCAGCCCGAGCAAAAATAGGGCACCCGCTGAAAGCTCGAACCAGCGCCTGCCTGCTTTTCTTTTTCCTGCAGGAACCGCACCCGGTCATGAATGGCATCGGAGCTGAAGAAGCGCTCCAGCCGGCGGGCGATGACCTGCGCCACCCGGGCCGGGGTCAGTTCGCCGATAGAGGGCAGCACCCACTCGCCGGTTTCGTCCCGTTTGCCCACCACTACCGGCCTGGAATCAGAATCCCAGTTGTACATCTGCTCCTTGAGCTGTTTCTCCACGATGGCGCGTTTTTCTTCCACCACCAGGATCTCTTCCAGGCCATCGGCAAACCGCCGGATACCCTCGGGTTCCAGCGGCCAGGGCATGCCCACCTTGTACACCCGGATGCCGATGTCCGCAGCCATCCGGCGGTCGATTCCCAGGTCGGCCAGGGATTGCATGACATCCAGGTGGGATTTTCCGGCAGTGACGATGCCCAGCCTGGGCTGGTCCGAATCGATGACGAGGCGGTCGATGCCGTTGGCCCGCACAAACGCCCGGGCCGCCGGCAGGCCGTAGCGATGCAGCCGCTCCTCCTGCACCATGCGTTCGTCCGGCCAGCGGATGTTGAGGCCGCCCGGGGGCAGTTCGAAGTCGTCGGGCAGCCGGACCTCCAACTGGTGGGGATTGACGTAGACCGAGGCCGAGCTTTCCACGGTCTCCGCGATGGTCTTGAATCCCACCCAGCGGCCGGTAAAGCGCGACATGGCCCAGCCCAGCAGGCCCATGTCCAGGATGTCCTGGACCGATGCCGGGTAAAGCACCGGCATCATGGCGGCGATGAATTCGTGCTCGCTCTGGTGGGGTACGGTGGAAGAGCGCGCGGCATGGTCATCACCGGCCAGCACCAGTACACCACCGTGGGGCGATGTGCCGGCCGCATTGGCGTGCTTGAACACGTCACCGCAGCGGTCCACGCCCGGCCCCTTGCCGTACCACATGCCGAAGACCCCATCGACGGTGGCGCCGGGCCACAGGTTGACCTGCTGTGAGCCCCATACCGCGGTGGCCGCCAGGTCTTCATTCAGGCCGGCGACAAACTCGACACCGTATTCCTGAAGGTGATGCCGGGCCCGCCACAGATTGAGGTCAACGCCACCCAGTGGGGAACCGCGATAGCCGGAGATGAAGCCGCCGGTGTTCAGGTCCGCGGCGCGGTCCCGCAGCACCTGCATCATGGGCAGCCGCACCAGGGCCTGGATGCCGGTCAGAAAAACCCGCCCCCGCTGACGGGTGTAGCGGTGATCCAGGGTGTATTCGGTGTCGATGCGTCCTGCTGGCAGAGACATCAGTGCTTCGTCCTTGCGGCGGCATCGCAGTTTACCACCTGGATCAGCCGTTCACCCTGCCCTCACGGGACTTTAACCAGGGCTCGGCATAATAGGTTTGCAGGTCATTGGACAGGAGAGACGAATCTGGCGCACCGTTGGACTGTACTGATTGCCGCCACGATCGCAGCGATGCTCGTGGGATTTTCGGCATGCGCGGCATCGCTGGACAGCCCCCAGGTGCTGGAGACCATCGTGGACCGGGTGGAATCTGCGCGCCGCAAGGAAAAGGTCCCTGGCGCCGCCCTGGCGCTGGTGGAAGGCGATCGGCTGCTGCTGGCACGGGGATTCGGCTACGCCGACGCCCGGCGCAAAACGCCCATGCAGGCGGACACTCGATTCAACCTGGGTGGCTTCACCAAGCTGCTGACCGCCATTGCCGTGATGCAGCAGGTGGAGCAGGGGCGGTACCGGCTGGACACCCCCATTACCCAGGCGCTGCCGGGATTGTCCATTGAGAATCGATACGACCCGTCCAGCGTACCCACGGTGGAACAGCTGCTGAGCCACCATGGCGGCCTGCCCAACGCTATCCTGGCCAACAACTACGTGGCTGACCCCCAGGCCGACCTGACCCCCCTGCCCAACCTGTATGTGTCCCAACCGGTGGGTCAGATCTACGCGTACTCCAACCTGGGATACCTGCTTCTGGGCCACCTGCTGGAGGCCCATGATCCCCGGCCCTACCGGGACATCGTACGGCAATCCGTGCTGGCGCCGCTGGGTATCACCCGCGTGGACTTCGCACCGGCCGAGGCAGATTCCCGCGGACACGGCAGGCGCGGCAAGGTCAGGCCGGACATTTTTCCCAGGGACCAGTCCGCCCTGGGCGCCATGGGTTCAGTGCAGGACCTGGCCACGCTGGCCAGCTGGTCGCTGCGCGAGGATCCAGGGCCGGTGCTGTCAGCCGATTCCGCTGCGAGGATGCAGTCGGTCCGCAATGAGGACGTGCCGCTGGACCTGGACAACAAGTCCGGGCTGGCCTGGCAACTGACCAATCTCGGGCGTTTTAACGTCGACCGGGTGCTGCGGCTGAACATGGTGACCATGCAGTTTCGAGGATTGGTGCTGCTGGTGCCCGAGTACAAGCTGGGGGTAGTGATCCTGGCCAACTCCTCCAATTCCCTGGACTTTGTGCTGGAACAGGGCCGCCAGGCCATGGATGACCTGCTGCGGGCAAAAGCGGGGATCCTGCCGCCCGACCGGGAGCAGAAGCTGCCTGGCCGCGTGGAGCTGCCAGGGGGCGCGGTCACGGGGCTCATGTCCAGCCGCTACTCCACCCCCCTGGGCATCATGGAAATGACTGCCCGAAAAGACCAGTTCGACGCCCGCTACCTGGGTCGGAAATTCCGCCTGCGGCCACGGGCCGACGGCTGGTTCGACATTGCCTATCGGCTGTTCGGCCTGATCAACCTGCGCTTCAACATCATCAAAGAAGTGCTGTTTCGACCGGTACAGTTGGACGGCCAACACGTACTGCTGCTGCATTACCAGGGCCAGGATTTCCTGTTCGGCACCGAACTCAACGGAACTACCCCACAGAACGCGGCCGACCTCGCGGCCCGGTCCGGTGTCTACCTGCTGGAAAACCCCGACGCCTTCAGCGAACGACTGGAACTCAAAAGTGTCGAACTGAGCCACGAGGATGGCGTTTTGTACGCCCTGTACCGGCTGCCGATGTTTTTGACCCTGAAGCCCAAGATCCCGCTGCTGCCCCAGGACCGGCACCGCTACTACATCCCAGGCCTGGGCACCGCGCTGGGGGAGCGGGTGGTGTTCAACGAACAGGGCGGCTTCGAGTTTTCAGGCTATGAATTCCGTCGAAAACAATAGGACATCCTTCGTATATCATTAGCGCTGCGCTGAGCATAAATGGAGAGATGTGCATGTTGAGGATTCTGACGCTGGCTGCCCTGGCTGTTTGCATGGGCCTGGCCTCGGCCGCCGAGGCCAACCCGCCTGGACTGACAGCCAAGCAACCCTTGCCGAAAACGGCCTTCGGACTTCCCAGCATCAACAAGGACGCGCTGATCGAGCAGGATCTGGCCAGCCGCCAGCCCGGCGCCATGCGCTACGGCATCAAGCGGGACCTGGGTCAGACCCTGGTGCCGGGCCAGTCCATCAAGCGTACGGAGTGGACCGACCTGGGCGACGGCCGCCTTTCCAGGCGCTGGCTGATCGACGGTCCCAACAGCGAGTCCCTGGAGGCCGTACTCAGCAGCTTCTGGGTCCCCAACGGCGTCGAGCTGTATTTCTATGACCCCACGGGCGAGGTCGTGCGCGGCCCCTTTACAGACCAGCACAACACCCCCAGCGGGGTGCTGCCCCTGCCGTTTGTTCCCGGCAGCAAGGGCATCCTTGAGCTGGTGGCCCCCGCCGAAGCCATTGCCCACATTCAGCTGGAACTGGGCGCGGTCATCCAGGCCTACCGGCCGCTGTGGGATCTCAGCCAGAAGTCCGGCAGCTGCAACGTGGACACCATCTGCCCCCAGGGCGATCCCTGGCGGGACCAGATCGCCTCTGTGGCCCATTACACCACCAGCGGTTTCGTGTGCACCGGCCAGCTGATAAACGCGGTGCCCACCGATGCCCGGCTGTTCCTGACCGCCAATCACTGCGTGTCCACCAACTCCGAAGTCCAGGGCATGGTGTTTTACTTCAATTTCGAAAGCGACACCTGCCGGGAGCCCGGCTCCGCCGCCAGCGGCACCGCACTCAGCCGAAACAATTTTCCGGACACCATCAGCGGCGCGTCCCTGGTGTCCACCTCCGACATCTCGGATTTCACCCTGGTGCGCATGTCCCAGGAACCACCGGCATCTTATGAACCCTACTGGACGGGCTGGGACCGCAGCACCACGGCACCGGCCAGCGTCACCGCCATTCACCATCCCGCCGGGCACGCCAAGCGTATTTCCTTCGAGGACGACCCGCTGTGCACCTCGCCCTACCTGGAAGCCTGCGGCACCGGCGATTTCTGGCGGGTCGAGGACTGGGACCTGGGCACCACCGAGGGCGGTTCTTCAGGCTCCGGCATCTGGAACCCCCAGCAGCTGCTGATCGGCCAGCTGCGTGGAGGCTTTGCGGCCTGCGGCAACGATGACCCCGACTGGTACGGCCGGTTTGACGTCTCCTGGACCGGGGGCGGCACCCCCAACACCCGCCTCAGCGACTGGCTCGATCCTGACGGCACCGATCCCCAGCAGCTGGAGGGAACGGCCGGCTGCGACGCACCCAACGTGTCCATCAACAGCGCCAGCGGCGTGACCCAGGTGGGGCAGCTGGTGTCCTTCAGCGCCAATGTGTCCGGCGGCCAGGCCCCCTATACCTACGCCTGGGACTTTGACGGCGACGGCCAGGTGGACTCCACCGCCGCCACCGGACAGGCGCAGTATCACGAGGCCTTCAGCAGCAACGTCAACCTGCGCGTCACCGACAGCACCAGCTGCGCGGCCAGCGCCACCTTTGGCCTGGTAGCCCAGGGCCCCAGCGTGGTGGTGGCCGGTGTAGGCACACCGGCCGAGGTTTGCGGAGACGGTGACGCAGAGCTGGAACCCGGAGAATCCTGGTCGTTTCCGGTCACCCTGCGCAATACGGGCAACGCTGCGGCCAACAACGGCTTTGCCGCTTTTGCGGTCGGGCCGGCCGAACTGTCACCTCTAAGCTTTGCGCCCAACAGCACCTTTCCCGCCCTTGACGATGGTGCAGCCACGGTCAGCCTCGGCGGACCGGGCTTTCCGTTCTACGGCAGTACGGTCGACACCGTAGCCATGTCCAGCAACGGGTATCTGTCCACCGACCCAACGGACAACGGCGAGTTTTTCGGCAACGTCACCGATGTGTGCCCGATACCGTCGGTTCCTCAGGACGGCTCCACCACCGGCGGCAGGATTCTGCCATTCCACGCCGACCTGATCATTTCCCAGGGATTACACCGGTACTACTCCAGCTGCCCGAGGCCATCGGGATCGGGAGGCGTCGGCTGCAACGTGTTTCAATGGGATGACACCGGCTTTTTTGGTAGCGCCGACGTCAGCTTTGACATCCAGGTTGTTCTGTATGACAACGGGGATATCGTGTACCAGTATGACCCGGGCAACCTGGGCTCAGGCTTCGGACGGGGCATCGGCATACAGAACCCGGGAGCGACCGACGGCCTTGGGTACTCCTGCAGCAACAACCCCAATCCCACTCTGAGCAACCTGGCTGTCTGCTTCAACGCACCGGCCACCGGCGGCAAAGCCACCGGTGGACCCGACACCTTCGGATACACCTTCAGCGACGATGACGAGCCCAACTGTCCAGCCGATCTCATCGACCTGTCCATGAGTGAAGACATCGAAGGCGTTGTGCTGGAAAACGGCGCACTGCCCATCGGCACGCTGAACCCCAACCAGACCGTGGTCGTGGACGTAGTGGTCCAGGTTGACCCATCGTTTGCCTGCGGCGGCAACATCAACGTCGACTATCTGGGAACCGGGCACGACAACGGCTTCTCCAACACACCCGAAAGAGGCGCCATAACCACCCAGGCCGGCGGCAGCGCCTGTAACGTCAATAACCAGTGTCCCGCGACCGGTGCCCCCACGGTGCAGCCACAACAGGGATTCTGGCTCAACGCCCTGCGGCCCGGCAACGGCATCGACATCCACTTCAACGGCACCGGTATGTACTCAGCCTGGTACACCGCCGGCAAAGACCGGCTGCCCACCTGGTACTACGTGCAGACCCGGGATCAGCAGCAGCTGGCCAACAACCAGCTGACCGCTGACATCCTTCGTTTCAGCCTCAGCGGGGACATCACCCAGACGCCTCCCACCTTCACCCAGGCCGGCACCGCCACCTTCAGCTTTATTGACGACAGCCGGGCGGTGATGACCTGGACCATTGACGGCGAATCCAGCGGTGAAATCATCCAGTTCTTCGAGCTGGCCGGATCTCCCGTCGACGGCACACTGACCGACCAGTACTTCAACAGCAGCGAACCCGGCTGGGGCCTGGGGCTGCACCGCCAGGGCAACCAGGAGTTCACCGCCATCTACTTCTACGACACCGCCGGCAACCCGCGCTGGGTCGTAGTCACATCCGACGGCACGGTGCTGGTTAACCAGGGCACAGCTGACGTCAGCAGCGCCAGGGCCCACTGCCCGGGCTGCGTGTGGACACCGGTGGAGCTGATACCCGGGGGCACCATGACCCGAACCCTGAACGGCGACGGCAGCAGCGTGCTGGACAGCCTGGATGTGTCGATCCAGAGCCCGATCCGGGTGGAGTGGCAGCGCAGTAACCTGCCCCTGCAGCAGATCCTGCCCGAGTGAGCCGCCTGACTCGCCTGGGCCTGTTGCGGCACGCTGCCGCGGAGTACGACTCGCCCAGCGGCCGTGATTTCGACCGGCCGCTGAGCCCTGGCGGCTGCCTGCAGGCCGGCCAGGTCGGGCAGGATTTCGTCCACGACCATGCCGGTTTCGACCTGGCTCTCTGCTCTCCGTCGTTGCGTACCCGGGAAACCGCAACGCTGGTGCTGGAACGGCTGGCATCACCCCCGGAGGTCCGGCTGGTGGAGGACATTTACGAGGCGACGGTGAGTGGCCTGCTGGGGGTGCTGGAGGCGCACCCGGTGGCGCGGGTCCTGCTGGTGGGGCATAACCCCGGGATCTCGGGGCTGGCGTCTTATCTTTGCGGGCCGGGGCATTCCCTGTCGCCGGGCGACCTGCGAATCATCGATTTTGAACCTCCGGCCGCTCACCCCCTGCAGCCCGGGTCAGGACATCTGCTCAGCCAATAGCGTCCAGGTAGATCCGGGCCAGCTGCTCTACGCCAGCCTGGTCCTCATCATCGAACCGGTTCAGCCGAGGGCTGTCCAGGTCCAGCACGCCGACCAGTTCCCCGTCCTTGACCAGCGGTACCACCAGCTCTGAGCGGGAGGCCGAATCACAGGCGATGTGGCCTGGAAACTGTTCCACGTCGGCCACGCGCTGGGTGCTTTGCTGAACCGCTGCGGTGCCGCACACGCCTTTGCCCAGGGGGATCCGCACGCAGGCAGGCAGCCCCTGGAACGGGCCCACTACCAGCTCGCTGCCGTCGTAGAAGTAGAATCCGGCCCAGTTCAGGTCCGGCACGGTGGAGTAGATCAGCGCGCTCAGGTTGGCCGCATTGGCGGTACGGTCCGATTCTCCGTCGAGCAGGGCGCGGGCGGCGTCGGCCAGGTGCCGAAAGAGCGCCGGCTTGGGCTGATCAGGATCAATGGCAAATGCAAAACTCATGGCGCTGAGATGGTAGCGCCAGATCCCGAATTAAAGGGCCGACGGCTTACTCGAAGCCGTCTACGAACACCTGGCCAATGTCGATGAAATCCGCTATGCAGCTCGGGTTGTTGGCGGCAATGAAGCCGCTGAGCTTGCCCGCGATCAGCGGGTGGAAGGTATCACTGGTGGAACAGCGGTTGGGCGGACCCACCGCCGGACCGCTGCCGTCGAAACCTGACGAACCGGCGTGGCAGTAGCTCATCAGGGTGCCGTCTCCTGCCGGACAAGCTGTTACCCCCTCGTAGCAGCCCACGTCTTCGTTGGCATAACAGTTGTCCACGAAGGCACCGCCCGGCCCCAGCGCCTCGCAGTGGGTGTGGCTGGAACCCAGGTTGTGACCGATCTCGTGGCCGACGCCACCGGCGATAAACGAGGGCGAAGTATTGCTGCCGATGCGGTTAAATGAATTGCTGTATACCGGGTGGCAGTAGCGGTTGGTCACCCAGGCTACGCCGCTGAAACTCCTGGACGACACATTTTTGCCGCTCAGCAGCGCGGTGAAGTCCCGGTCCACCCCGGACTGGTTGTCCTGCCAGTAGCTGCTGAATTCACTCAGGCCGTCGTTGAAGCCTGCCGGGTCGGTATTGAAATCCGGGTCGCCGGCGGGCGATGTGTCAACGCGGAGGAACACGTCGCCGAGCAGCAGGCGCATCTGCAGGTCAGGCTCGTAAAAGGCGTTCATGGCCACAAACAGGTCTTCGATCCAGTCCCGTGCGTTGCTGGTATTGTTGCCAAACTTCTCCCACATCAATTCGTTGTCGGTCTCAATGGCAACGGTGGCCTCGTACAGCAGGCCGGAGCCTTTTTCCATGGCGTTCAGGCTGGGCAGCGCTGCCCGGGTTTCGAAGATGCGCTGGGGATCCTGCTCCAGGTGGTCGTTGCCACACTGGAAATCCCCATCCCGGCGAACTTCCCGCAGGGATCGAAGCTCCAGGGCGAGCCCACCGGACTTGGTCGGTCCGCCCTCGATGGTGTAACTCTCACCGCTTTCCACCAGCAGACCCCGAACCCGGCCGCTGGCAGGATCCAGGGAGAACCCGACCCCGCCGCTGCGGCTGGTCCCCACGAAGAACCGCCTGTCGCTGTGCGGCAGGGTGGAGCTTCCCATTTCATCCACCACCCGAACCTTGGCCCGGCTGGCGTAGATATTGACGGGTTTCAGGGTGAAGCCGGCCTGTTTGGATAGACCTAAAGTCAGCTGAGGCAGATCGAGGCTGCGGCCGACCGGCGCACTGACCAGGACCGCCAGTTCAGCGGCCCCAATCTCCACGGTCTGGGCCAGCGGCTGATGCGCCGCACCGGACTCCAGTGCCTGGACGAAGTCCGCCTGGTGGTTGAACTGGACGGGCTGCTGAGCGTAAACGAGGCCGGAAAACAGGCCACACACCAGTAACCCCCCGGCACGAATCCAGCGATCCATATCGCATTTTCCCCTGTTGCACTAACTGCCACAGTCTAGCCAGGCATCCCGGGCAAAACTGTGACCCAGACCCCGCTGGGCGAAATTGCCCGGAGCCTGGGTTTCAGGGGTCCCCGCGGCCGGTGGCCGCGGAATTCAACAATGCGTGGCGCCAGCGGTCAGCGCGTCTATTCGCCGGCTTCGAAGCTGCTGAACAGGATGACGTCCGGCGTGCCGGTCAGCAGGTTCCAGCCCATGTCCTGGAAAGCCGCCGGAGTCAGGTCTACCTGATCGAAGGCAAGGTCTCCAGCAGTCGGTTCCATCAGCAGATCGCCCGTGGCGTCGGACGTCCAGTGACTGACCGACGAGCCATCATCAAAGGTAGCCGGCGCAAACATTCGGATTTGCCCATTGTTTTCGCCGATCAAGGTCGTGGTGCTGGTTCGAATGGTTGTTGATGGAAAACTGATGGCGGCAGCCGAACCACTCTCTATTCCGACGTAGGGGATATTGACGTCCTGGTTACTGATGGTGATGCTCATGTCCGGAAAACCGCTGGGTTCGGTGGACACGACAATCAACCCAACGGCGCCCTCGAACTCGGCGAAAAATGCCTGGAACGCGGGTGGACAGGTGGGCCCGGCATCCGCCACGAGGACGATATTTCCATTGAAGGCACCGCCGGCATTGAACCCGTCATCGCATGCGTCGCCATCCCCCAGCGTGTCGCCATCGACTACGCTGGCAGTTACGCCCCCGGGCGGAATCGTTGCGTCTGGCTCGCGCCCAAGAACGGCGGGCACCGTCGATGTTCCGTTGACCTCGGGCGCAAAGTCCAGCCAGTTGGTCGTGTCGGCGGCCACCGCCGAACCGCCCCAGACCAGGTTCGGGTCATTGCGAGCCGAAGCCAGCCGCTGGCTGTTGTTCATCTCGTCCCAGAACAGGTTCTCCTGCTGGTCCAACAGGTTCAGGCTGAAAGCGTCCGGGTCGCCATCGACCCCGCTGAAGCTGCCGTCCTGGCCGTCACTCACCGCGGTCAGCGAGGCAAACCCCAGGCCGTGTGCCAGCTCGTGCAGGACAATGGAATACAGATTGATGGCGCCCCCGGGGGGGTTACCGTCCAGCCCGTAGTACCAGTTGAGGCCACAGCCCGACCCACCATCCAGATCGGAGTTGAACGACGCGCTGATATCAGCCGAGATGCCCGGGCGCAGGTTTGTGCCCGCCAGGGAGTCTCCCAGGGCGGCGGGATAGGCCACATCGGTCATGGGGGCGCCGGAAAAATTGTTGACTGAATGGGTCGGCCCAGCCGAACCGAGGGTCGCGGCGTTTCCGCTGCAGAACTTGGAATCGAAGGTCGCGGCCACCACGATGGTCACCGAGCTGTCCAGCAGCTGGCCCCACTGATCGGCTGCCGCCTGGAACACGTTCAGCCGCTGCTGACCCAGGGTGGTGCCGTCGTTGCCGCCCACGGGCGAAACAACCGGCGTGGGGTCATTGAAGCCCTCGTCTGGTCCATCCCCCGAGGTATCGACCGTAATGGTCGCCGCCTGGAGTGAACATCCAAAACTGAGCACGGCGGCTGCCACCCAGGTCCGGGCGGCCGTCATTTCTCTTCTCCCGGCAATGCCTCACCCGTCAGAAACTGGTGGGCCTGATGTTCGCTGTCAGTGCAAAAGGTCTCAACCGTACCGTCGGGGCCGATCCGGGCCATCATCACCATCTGGCGGGTCCCGTTGAATTCCACCACCTTCATGCCGTCGGCGTGCTGATGGACCTGAGCACGTTCGGGACTCCGATCAAACGCCAACCGTGTCTTCTCCGACAACTGGATCGGTTTTTCCAGCTCTGGTTTGCCCTTTTCCGCAGCACCGGCGGCGAAGATGAACAACAGGCTGACTAATGGAACAACAATGACTCTGGCATTCATGGATAGCTCCCTTCTGGCTGGAAAGCCGTTTCAGTATAGTCCACAGCCTCTCATGCGCTAACGGCTGTGTTACCGCGCCACCGCTTCCGAAACACCAGCAGGCGGTTGTTGGCCGGCATGATCCGGGGCGGCTCCGGCTGGAGCCCGGCCGCGGTGGCCACTCCGGTTACCCATTCGAGATCCTTCAGGCCGCCGCCGTGGAAGCTTCGTCGTGCCCACTGGTCCAGGGCCCGGTTGCCCGGTGAGGTGAACTGTCCTCCCTCATTGAACGGGCCGTACAGAACGAGCAACCCGTCCGAGCGAATGCGCCGGGCAGCGCCCGCCACCAGTTCCTCGGCCCGTTCGGATCCGATCACCTGCATCACGTTGGCAGAGAAAACCGCGTCGAAGGTGGCCTCCGGCCATTCCGGTGCGGCCAGGTCCAGGCAAATGGGGTCTGCCAGGTTGGGCAATTCGGATTCACTGGCCCAGGCTCGAATGCCCGGGAGGTTTTCCGCTACATCAGAGGGCTGCCAGGTCAGCCCGGGCAGGTGGTGCGCAAACAGAACGGCGTGCTGGCCGGTACCGGAACCGATCTCCAGTACGGTTTCAGCCGTGCCGAGTAGAACCTGGAGCTCGGCGAGAATAGCCTCGCCATTGCGGGCGGCCGCTTCCGAAAATGGCTTCACCGGCCTACTGCTGCTGGTCGGGATACTCCACACCCAGGCATTGGCGGTTGTAGTTCTCCTGCAGGGATGCCCGGATCAGCGGTCGGTCAGCAGCGTCCTCGACTTCCTCCAGCATCTTGCGGCACTGGGCCTGACGCGCGGCCTCGGCTTCCAGCAGTTCTTCCCGGGTGGGCTGGGCACAGGCGGTCAGGACCACGACCAGGCCGGTAATCAAGAGCAGTTTCATAGGCACCTCCACGGGGAAAGTATAGCGGGCGGGCGGCTCAAAACGGCAATTTTTCCCCAAGGCTGGCGGTGCGCTGGCCGTAGGCTGCCGAGAGGCGCCGGGTGATCGGTCCGGTGGCCCCTGCACCGATGGTTCGGCCGTCCAGGTCCAGCACCGGTGACAGCTCACCCATGGTGCCAGTGGTGAACATCTCGTCAGCGGTGTAGGCCTCGGTCAGCGACAGGTTCTGCTCCCTGCAGGGAATGCCGAGTTCTCCGGCGATGTCCATCACCACCCCCCGGGTCACGCCCGGCAGGCAGGCGTCGGCGAATGGCGTCAGCAGCGCACTCGACCGCACCAGGAACACATTGGTGGCATTGGTCTCCGACAGGAAGCCGTCCAGGTCCAGCATCAGGGCGTCATCAACTCCCGCCATGTTTGCCTGGATCTTCGCCAGGATGTTGTTGATCAGGTTGTTGTGATGGATCTTGGAGTCGATGCAGCTGGGCGTATTGCGGCGGATGGCTGAGGTGATCAGCCTGATCCCCGCCTCGTTGTCGTACACCGGCGGTTTCCACTCGGCCAGGACAATGAGGGTACAGCCGAACACGTTGAACGCCGGGCTCATGCCCGAGGTTGTTTTTTCGCCACGGGTCAGGGTCAGGCGGATATGGGCCCCGTCACGCATGCCGTTGGCCTCGAGGGTGTCGAAAATCGCTTGTTTGATTTCCTCCCGGGTGGGGACATCAGAGAACGCCATGGCCTTGGCGGACGCGGCCATCCGGTCGAGGTGGGCATCCAGCATGAAGATCCGGCCGTCATAGACCCGCAGGCCTTCCCACACGGCATCACCGCCCTGGACTGCGCTGTCGAATACCGATACCCGGGCCTCGCTTCGAGGCACCAGCCGTCCGCCAACATGCACCATGATGTCGGCGTTGCGCGGATCCGGCAGCGCCTGCCGCAGATCAGGTCTGTCATTCACGGGCGTCACCTTTGATGGCCGCATCAAAAAGGGTCTGGTACAGCGGCTGGCACTGTTCCAGCAGGGGCTTCAAGTGTTCCGGAAACGGCTCGGTCTTTGGCCGGTAGGTCTGGAAGCGGGTGGATTTGTGGACGTTGTGGTACCAGTGCGGCGCCCAGACGCCATCGCAGCCCTTGGGGCCGGCGGGCCATTCCAGCATGCCTTCCTCGTAATCCAGGCCCAGCTGCTGACACAGCTGGCGCATGACCGACTCCGGATGCAGCAGCAGTTCCCGGGAGTCCACCACGGGCAGTTCATTGAACCCTTGCAGCAGCCGTACCTGCTCTGCGTATCCCGTATCTGCCAGCCCCGGATTGGGTACCTGCACCTGCAGAGATGGCAGGACATCCACCGGATCGCGGGTCAGGATGACATTCACGGTACGCTCAAGAAAATGTTGATCCAATGCCAACAGGTGATGGGCCATCATCTTGCAGAACAGCACCGGCGTCTGGCAGTCTCCCAGCACCACCTCCCGCACCACCCGATCGCCGTCACAGTCCATGGCGGCCATGACCTCGTCACCGCCTGGATGAACGGCCCCGCTCACCTGCAGGTAATGACCATACAGGGGCTCGTCCACACAGGTGGTGTCGGAACGCTGATCGAAGGCGTACATCAGCGCAGTGGACACATTACGCGGCCCCGACCACAGGCAGATTCGCTTACAATCGCTCATTCCGGTTGCTGTTTATTCGTCCCCTGGAAGCGCGCATGATATCGAGCCAGTTCGCCGCCGCCAATCCCGAGACCCAGGTACTGGATGAATCCAGCGTTCACCTGTGGCGGCTGGTGCTTCGGGACCAGGAACCCAGCGACGTACAGGAGGTTCTCGATCCATCGGAGTGGCGGCGCCTGAGCCGGTTTCTGGACCCGGTGATGCGGGCCCGGCGCCTGGACTGCCGCTACCGCCTGCGCTGCCTGCTGAGCCACTATCTTGGCCTGCCGCCGGCCGACATCAGGCTGCGCACCGGGCCCCACGGGCGCCCCCATCTGCAGGAGAGCGCCCACGCCACGGACCTCAATTTCAATGTGTCCCACGCCGCCGACCTGGCGATGATCGCCGTAGCGCGGTGCCCGCTGCTGGGAGTGGACATCGAGCGAATCCACGCCATCCAACGCCAGGGCCTCCTGCGCCGCTGTTTCTCCACCGACGAGCGGAAACGACTGCAGGGACGTTCCGAGGCCGATCAGCAGCGGCTGTTTTTTCGCGGCTGGACGGCCAAGGAGGCGGTATTGAAGGCAGAAGGCACGGGAGTGTTCCATAATGCCGCCGGAATCGAGTTCAGCCTGGGCGACCCGATACGTCTGCTGCGGCTGCGCGGGGACCCTGTCGCGGACCAGCACTGGTTTTTCCATGAGTTCGTGGCGGCGCCGCTCGTCACCGGCATGCTGGCCCTGGCCGCAGGCCCCTGGCAGGTCCACCAGTTTGAACTGGAGCCGGAGGCGGCACTGGCCAGCCAGTCTCCTGCGCCGGTATAGTCGCTTCCCGGACCGGTGAGCATCACCTATGGTGAAAATTGACGTTGAATCCATCGGGCAGCAGATCCAGCGCAACGCCGTTGCCCTGATCAGTCTGGCCATCGCCCTGGCCAGCCTGGGCTACAACACCTGGCGCAACGAAACCACGGAACACCAGCGCAACACCCGCCACGCGGCTTTCGAAATCGTGGAGCAGCTGGGTGAGCTGCAGGCCAATGCGAACCAGCTCGCCTACTTTGGCGAAACCGGCAACAACAGCGCCTGGAACCAGGGCTGGGGAAACGTCCTGAGCATCCGCACCCTGGGCCAGCTGCTGAGTGGCGACGTGCCGGCCGAGACCGAATCCCTGTTCCAGGTCTGGAGCGAACAGGTGGGAAGCCTGGATGCCGAGGACAGCACCCGGCGTGATGCTGCGGACCGGGCGGTGACCGAGCAGATCAGGCGGACAAACCAGGCGGTGATTGATTTACTAAGAGGGCTGGATTAATCCAGCCGTTCCAAGTGACACCGGCGCGCAGGCGCCGGAGTCACACGGAACTCCTAAAAAACGTCATCCCGGACCCCGATCCGGGATCCATCTGAAATCCCCGAAGTCGAAAACGTTGACGCCTGCACTGCACCGCGACGCAGCCATCGTCCGTGACACCATCGGCCATCGTGCTCGATCAACCCCCCTCCGATCAACCAAATCCGTTTGATGGAAGCCTCTACCGACTCCAGTCTCAGATGACTCCCCGAAGTCGCCTGAGTCGACCTTGCACCCTCCACAATAGCGCAGCCATCGTCCGTGGCTCTTTCCAGGGAATGCGTGCGCGATCGAAGCCACCGGATCAAACAGATACCTTCAATCGAAGTCTTTACAGTCCCCACTCTCAGATGGATCCCGGATCAAGTCCAGGATGACGGGAGAGTGGATCGAAACCCGGGGCCAAAGAGCAAAGACGAAGCCCACCGGCACAGGGATGCGCCAACGGCCGAAGGCCGCAAGCGAAGCAAAATCACATTTTGCGTAGCGCCTGCGCGCCTGCTGCCCGATCGGCACAGCCGGTGAGGGAATCCGGCGCTTCTCATGATCGCTTAGGATGTCCCGTCTTGCGGACGAACAACCCCTACCGCCGCAACGCCCGCCACGCCGTCCAACACGCCATCAGCGTAACCGCCCAGGTCAAAACCGGCACATCAGCCACCCGCGGTCCGGGTGCTTCCAGGGCCCACAGCAGGCTGGCACTGATCACCAGGCCAACGGCGAACACCGCCATGACCGTGCGCCGTCCGCTGCTCTCGATCCGGTGGGCGATCTGGTCCAGGGACGGGTTGCTCAGTCGGGTTTCCATACGGCCGGTGGTTGCCTGCTTCAGGTACTCGTACACCAGGCCCGGCACCTCCGGCGTTTTTTCCATCCAGCTGGGCAGGCGCTTGCGCAGGTCCCGGGCCGCGGCATCCACGCCGTGCCGCTCGCGTATGATTTTTTCCATGATGGGCTGGGCGGTATTCCAGATGTCCAGCTCGGGGTAGACATGCCGACCGATCCCCTCGATGTTGAGCAGGGTCTTCTGCAGCAGGATCAGTTCGGGCTGCACAATCAGCTGAAACCGACGCGCCACCTCGAACAGTTGGAACAGCACCTCGGCGAACGAAATCTCGGACAGCGAGCGGGCGAACTGGGGCTCACAGACGGCACGGATGGCCGACTCCAGGTCGTCGATCCGCACGTCGGATGGAATCCAGCCTGACTCGATATGCAGCGCCGCGACCCGGTGGTAGTCCTGCTCGAAAAAGGCCAGGAAGTTCTCCGCCAGGTAGTACAGGTGCTCCGGCGGCATGGTTCCCACGATGCCGAAGTCCATGGCAATGTAGGTGGGATCGGCCGGGTCCGAGACGTCCACCAGGATGTTGCCGGGGTGCATATCGGCGTGGAAGAAATTGTCGCGAAAGACCTGGGTATAGAAGATGGCGATGCCACGCTCGGCCAGTCGTTTGAAGTCCACGCCGGCGGCGCCCAGGGCATCGATGTCGTCGATGGGAATACCGCTGACGCGCTCCATCACCATGACGTCGCGTTTGCAGTAGTCCCAGTGGATGCGGGGGATCTTGAGCTCGTGGCTCTCTTCGAAATTTCGCTTCAGCTGGGAGGCGTTGGCGGCTTCCCGCTGCAGGTCCAGTTCGTTGCGGATGGTCTTATCCAGCTCGGCCGCGATCTCCAGCGGGCGGATCTTGTCGGCGATGGACCAGTAGCGATCGGCCATTTCGGCAATGGTGCGAATCAGCTCCAGGTCTCGATCGATCCGCTCCTCGATGCCCGGCCGCAGCACTTTGACCACAACGTCTTCACCGCTGACCAGCCGTGCGCCATGGACTTGGGCAACGGACGCTGAAGCCAGTGGTTTGTCGTCGAACGCAGCAAAAGCCTCGGTGACCGGAAGCCCCAGGGCCTGCTCCACCCGGGCCTTGGCCTGGTCCGAGGGAAACGGCGCGACCTGGTCACGCAACAGCGCCAGCTCGTCGGCAATGTCCGGAGGGAGCAGGTCCCGGCGGGTGGACAGCACCTGGCCCATCTTGACGAATATCGGGCCCAGGTCATCCAGCGCCAGCCGGATGCGCCGGCCCCGGGGTTCGTCCTTGACGCCTTTGCGGCCCCAGGGCGCAAAAAACCGGATCAGCCTTACGGGCCGGAACAGGTGGGTGGCCTCGAGGATGGCGTCCAGGCGGTAGCGCGCCAGCACCATACTGATGCCCAGCAGCCGGCCAAACTGCCGGAAAGGGATCAAGAATCCGGCTCCTGCAGCCGCTGGACGCGGGATTCCAGGTGCGCCACGTCGTCCCGCAGGTCGTCCACGGCGTCCAGGAACTCCTCCATTTCCGGCCGGGTGACCAGCTGTCGGCTCTCTTCGCGCACGTATTCGCTGGCCGACTCAGCCAGGGATGCCCCGGCCTGTCTCAGCCAGGCCACCCCATTTCCCATCAGGCGTGCGGCCTGGAAGCCGATGACATCACCGAATACCCGGGTCATCCCTTCCTCCCAGTCCGGATCGAGGCCGGCAAACAACTCCTGGAATCGCCGGGCTGTGTCCACGTCCCCTTCGATCTTGAGCCGGCCCACGGCGGTCTCGCCGCCGCTGGCCGCCAGCGCCAGGAATCCGCCTGGCGTCGCCTTCAGGGAGGCATCGGGCTGCGCCTCGCCACCGATTGAGGCCCGCAGCCGGCCGTCGCTGACGTTCAGCAGCAGGTTGATGCCCGGACCTTCCAGTTGTACTTCCAGGGTGCGGCCTTCCAGTTCCGCCAGCCGCTCAGCCGAGGCAGGATCAAGATCCACCAGCCGGTCAAACAGCCGGTTCATCCCGGCCGTCAGCATGGTTCCCAGGGGCGACGGCGTTGCGGTCAAGGCCGGACTCCCTCGTGGATGGCCACCACCCCCGCCAGCAGGTTGCGCACCCGGGTCTGTACGAAGCCCGCGTCTTCCATCATCTGGCGCAGTGTTTCCTGGTTGGGATGGCGGCGGATGGATTCGGCCAGGTACTGGTAGCTGTCGGCATCCCCGGCCACCCGGGATCCCAGCCAGGGCAGAACATTGAAGGAGTACCAGTCGTACAGCGGCTTCAGGCCGCTGACCTGCAGCTCGGAGAACTCCAGGATCAGGAAACGGCCACCCGGCTTGAGCACCCGGAAGACGCTTTCCAGCGCGCGTTGTTTGTGGGTCACGTTACGCAGGCCAAAGGCCATGGTTACGCAGTCGAAGCTGCGATCGTTGAACGGCAGCGCCTCGGCGTTGACCTGGGCAAAGCGGCTGCGCCGGATTTTGCCCATATCCAGCAGGCGATCGCGGCCGCGCTCCAGCATGGCGGCGTTGATGTCCGCCACAACCACCTGGCCCTGGTCACCCAGGCGGTCGTAGATCAGGGCGGCGATGTCGCCGGTGCCGCCCGCCAGGTCCAGCACCTGGTCTCCCGGCCGGATGCGGCTGGCGGCAGCAAAGTGCCGTTTCCACAGCCGGTGCAGGCCGCCGGACATAAGGTCGTTCATCAGGTCATAGCGATCAGCCACGGAAGTGAACACATCGCCTACCAGGTCCTGCTTCTGGTCTTCGGGTACGTCTTTGAATCCGAAGTGTGTGGTCTTTTGCTCGCTCATGGCCTTGGGTTAATCAGGGATCGCGACTGGCGCCGGCGGCCTCCAGCCTGTCCAGATAGGTCTGCCAGTTGCTGGCCTGATCGCGCCCCAGTTCGTAAAGGACTTTCCAGGAGTAGATGCCGGTGTCATGCCCGTCACTGAAATGGAGGCTGACCGCGTAGTTTCCAACCGGAACGATGCTGGTAATGTTGACCTCACGCTTGCCGGTCTGCAGCACTTCCTGGCCCGGGCCGTGGCCCTGGACCTCGGCCGAGGGCGAGTTGACCCGCAGGTACTCACACGGCAGTTCGAAGCGTTCGCCGGTTTCAAAAGTGACTTCCAGGTAACGCGACGCCTGGTGCAGACGGATATCGGTGGGACGTGGCTGGCTCATGGCGCACAGGATAGAGGGATCGGACAGACGGCACCACCACCGGATGACACCGTCCAGGTTTTGATTCATGATCGCGGCTTGAACCGACCAAACGAGGGGTGTTGCATGTCCTGTGTTCTGCTGACCGGAGCCAACCGCGGACTGGGCCTGGAGATGACCCGCCAGTACCTGGCCCGAGGCTGGGAGGTGATCGTCCTGACCCGTTCGGTTACGCCCGAACTGGAGATTCTCGATTCCGAAGGCTCGCTGGAGATCCACCAGATCACCTTGACCGATGACGAAGCCCTGGCCCGGGTTGCCGCCATGCTTACCGGCCGCACCATCGACGTGCTGATCAACAACGCCGGCACCATGGGTTATTCCAGTTTCGCCGAAGAAGGATTCGAGATTCAGCAGTTCGGCAGCTTCAACCGCCAGGAGTGGCACGATGTTTTCGACATCAACGTGTTCACGCCAATGCGCATTTCCGAACTGTTCCTGGACAACGTGGCTGCCGCCGATAACGGACGCATTGTCACCATCAGCAGCATGCTGGGCAGCATGGGGCTGAATACCATGGGCGGCCTGTACCTGTACCGGGCCAGCAAAGCGGCAGTGAACTCCATCATGACGTCCATGGGGGTGGACCTGGGCAAAGGCGGCGTCATCGCGGCAGCCCTGCACCCCGGCTGGGTGCAGACGGACATGGGCGGCAGCGAGGCCGACATCGACGCCCAGACCTCGGTGTCGGGCCTGCTGCAGGTCATCGATAATCTGTCGCCGGCGCAGGCGGGGAAGTTGATTGCCTACGATGGCTCGGAAATGCCGTTCTAGACAACCGATCCGCAGTGCCGCTTGCGCGTTCAGCGCAAGTGGCGGGCGGATCTCATTGATACGTCATCCTGAACTCGATTCAGGATCCATCAGCGAGTGGGCTCATCCGAGCCTTCGATCGGTACTTGAGGCAAGAGCGGAGACTCCGGTCATCACTTCTCCATTGTCGAACGGAGCAGACTTCGGAACTTCAGATGGATCCTGAATCTAGTTCAGGATGACGGTTTTAAGGAGATCCCCGCGCCCTGGCGCTGGACGCGCCAGGACGATGTGGATCGGTTGTCTTAACCCGTCAGGCGCCTGGTATCGTCATAGGACGACAGCGTCACGATACCCTTGGACACCGCCACGCTGCCGCTGCGCGCCACGGCCAGCAGGTCTCCGGTTTCCCCCGCTTCACGCACAAAAGCATCGATCTCCCCGGGGCGGCCCACCAGCTGGATGGTGAAGCTGGCCTGGGACTCATCCAGCACCAGGGCACCGGCATCGGAGACCAGCTTCTGTACCCGGGCGTAGCCACCGATATCGAGCCGCATCTTCAGAATCAGCAGTTCGCGCTCGAAGTGTTCTCCCAGGGTCATGTCGTGGATGTTCACCACGTCCACCAGCTTACCCATCTGGTTGTTGATCTGGCCGATGACCTCGTCGGAGCCGTCCACCACCATGGTCAGCCGCGACACCTGGGGGTCGTCGGTCGGCGCTACGTTCAGGGTCTCGATGTTGTATCCGCGACTGGAGAACAGCCCGGTGAGACGGGTCAGTGCTCCGACTTCGTTTTGCAGCAGAACGGAAATGCAGTGGCGCATGAAAAAATCCCTGGTATCTGTCGGTCCTGGATAGCGATGTTCGCGTACCGGCGGGCCTATTGCAATGCAGCAGGAATTGTTAAACACTCGATCTCAAAGCGCCCTCACTGACCCAGATCAAATGAACGAGAACATCTCCAGCAGCGCACCCAGATCCCATCCCCTGGCCGGCAAAGTCATGAGCGGCGCGGAGATGGTTGTCCAGGTATTGGCCGACGAAGGCGTCGATACCATTTTCGGTTACTCGGGCGGCGCCATTCTGCCGACCTACGACGCCGTGTTTCGCCACAACCAGTCCGATCCCGAACAACCCATGCCTCTGATCGTCCCGGCGAACGAACAGGGCGCGGGATTCATGGCGGCGGGCTACGCCCGGGCCAGCGGCAAGGTCGGAGTGTGCATGGTGACCTCCGGACCGGGCGCCACCAATACCGTCACCCCCGTGCGGGACTGCCTGGCCGACTCGGTCCCCATCGTGGTGATCTGCGGCCAGGTGCCCACCGCCGCCATCGGCACCGACGCCTTCCAGGAAGCCCCGGTGGCAGCCATCATGGGATCCGTGGCCAAGCACGTTTTCCTGGTCACCAAGCCGGAACAGCTGGAAACCACGGTGCGCACGGCTTTTGAGCTGGCTCGTACCGGACGGCCCGGGCCGGTGGTCATCGATCTTCCCAAGGACGTGCAGAACTGGGAAGGCCCGTTTGCGGGCCAGGGCACCCTGGACCTGGAGGGTTACCGGCACCGCCTGCACGCGGTGGCCGAAAACCGGCTCAGCGGCGAGGCCTGCCAGCGCTTTTACCGCATGCTGGCCCAGTCCGAGCGCCCCCTGATCTACGCCGGCGGCGGGGTGATCAACGCTGACGCCTCCGAGGCATTGCGCGCCTTCGCCCACGAGTTCCAGATTCCCGTCTGTACCACGCTGATGGGCATCGGCTGCTACGACACCACCGAACCGCTGTCACTGCACATGCTGGGCATGCACGGGACGGCATATGCCAATTACGCGGTGCAGGACAGCGACTTCCTGATCGCCGTCGGCGCCCGCTTCGACGACCGTGTGGCCGGCGACCCGGAGCGTTTCGCCCCCCGGGCCCGCAACATTGCCCATTTCGACGTGGACGTTTCCGAGATCGGCAAGGTCAAGAATGTCAGCTGGCACCACGTGGGCATGCTGCAGCAGGACCTGGAAGACCTGCTGGACTATGGTCGGCGGGTGGATTTCAGCGCTGACTTCAGCCAGTGGCACGACGAAATCGCGCACCTCAAGGATCAGCACAAGCTCAACTATGACCGCGACAGCGACAAGATCCAGCCCTATGCGGTCATCGAGGAAATCAATCGTATTACCCAGGGCCAGGCCATCATCGCCACCGGTGTCGGACAGCACCAGATGTGGGCGGCCCAGTACTTTGACTTCAAGGAACCCAGGGAGTGGCTGACCTCAGGCAGCATGGGCACCATGGGGTTTGGCCTGCCGGCCGCCATCGGCGCGCAGTTCGCCAGGCCCGGCCGGATGGTGATCGACATCGACGGTGATGCCAGCATGCGCATGAACATCGGCGAACTGGAGACCGCCACCACCTACGGCCTGCCGATCAAGGTCGTAGTGCTCAACAACTTCGGCGACGGCATGGTGCGCCAGTGGCAGAAGCTGTTCTTCCAGGGCCGCATGGCCGCCAGCGACAAGTCACTGCACCGCAAAGACTTCATCAAAACCGCCGAGGCCGACGGGTTTGAGTACGCGGTCAGGCTGGACAGAAAAGAAGACCTGGCCAGGGTTGTCGAAGAGTTCATCGCCTTCGACGGACCGGCTTTCCTGGAAGTTATCATCGACCCCGACGCCGGCGTCTATCCCATGGTGGGCCCGGGTCAGTCTTACGACCATATGATCACCGGTGACTTCATCGTCGGCCGGCAGGAAGTCGACGACGAGACGCCGGACGCCAGCGAGATGTTTTGAAGATCGGGGTCAGAGTAAAGGGACAGAGTAACGCC
>JASJDM010000134.1 GCA_030065125.1 Lysobacterales bacterium
CAGATTCCCAGCCAATAGCCGGTACGAAAGTTCTTGCCGACAATGGTCTGGCAACCGCCGAGGGAATTGGGTCGAATCCACGCCTCGATCGTGATGCCGTCCGGCGGCTGCAGCGCAGGATCGTGGTCGACGATTATCCGCTCCTCCGGACCATTGAGCAGCATAGACTCGCTGGCGGCCAGCCCCTGTCCGTGCAGAAGGATGAACAGCAACGCAAGCACAAACCGATTGAACATATGAACTCCCCGCGGTGATTTGACTTGTACAGCAGTACGTAAATCGATCTGAAATTAGGCCGTGGAGGGGACGCTATCAGGCGAGTCGCGGAATCGGCGCTGCGGGATCTGGGGTCAGTCCTTCATTGCCACATCTGAGTTTCCGCTGAAACGTCGACGCGTCAATGCAAGACCTGACCCGGGCTTCGCCTCAGAATTGGCGGGGCCGATAATGCGAGGTCCTTGCCCAACCCCGACCTCAGGCGTATTCTGAGATTCCACACCGAAGGACGGCGGAAACAGGCCGTTCACTCGATGCGCTCGTTCTGAGTCAAGGATGGCAGAGCTTGTTGCCATCGATTCTTCACATATTCCAGGTCACATGGACAGTAGGTAATGGTTCCCGGTCGTCCGGGTTGTACTGAGCTGGTCCGCGTGCCCCGGGTCCGAAACACTTTTGGGAGGTGTCAATATGGACGGTCTGGCCAGAGTTAAGGAACTGCAGAAAGAACTGGAGCGAATTCAGGAAAAGCTGGAAATCGCCACTGCTATGGGGGTGGACAGCGCCGTGATCGCTGGTTCCTCGCTCAGCATTGACGCATTGCTGAGCATGATCGAGGGCCTGAAGAAGGAAATAGGTCGCGCCGCGATTGCCGAGGCGAGAAACGAAATCAAACAGGCCGAAGAAGAGGCGGCCAGGCTGAAAGAGGGCAAAGGCCCCAAGAAACCCAAAGGACCGGGCGACAAAAACGGTGATGGCAACGGCAAGAATGGTGGCGGCGCGCCGGGTGGCCCGGGTGGTCCAGGTGGTCCGGGGGGACCAGGCGGCCCCGGTGGCCCCGGTGGGGCGGGCGGTACGGGCGGTGCCGCAGGAGGCAGCGGGGGAGGCTCGCGGACCGAACCCGACGCCAATTGTGTATACACGCGCAGCGACCGGACGGTGTGGGCGTGGGACCGGCGCAGCCAGGAATGGAAGGATTTCAGCAACGGTTCACCGGTCGTGAAAATCGACTTCATGAAGGGCGGCATTCTCGCCGTCACCGAGTCTGGCGCCGCCCTGTTTGACTGCGGATTGGGCGAGTGGCTGACGCCGCTGGAATCCGGTTCTGAGGTATTGGTGGATGGTGAGGGAAAGCCGGACTGACACCGCTTGCGGGGGTAGACAGCGGAGACAAACATCCGCTGACTGCTTCATCTGAGTATCAAATCAAGCCCCGGAGCTGCGATATTCGGATCAAACGGTGTCCTGGTCTTCAGGACGCCATAGATCCGGAGTCATCGGGTCGGTACCACGCCACCCTGGTGCCTGTTTGACCGACAGTGTGGCCGTGAGATCAAATTCCGCAAGTTGCCGCTCAGGTGTCGCTGTCGGCATTCGTTTGCGTATGTAGGAATCAGGACAGCTGCTTTTATTGGATAACCCGATGACCTGCTACCACTCTCAATCCCTGGTTCACTCACGAGTTTTTTGGCTGCTGATGGGGGTCTTCCTTGCGGTAACCGTGAACGCTGCGCCGGGGGTGTTGACCATCCAGACTGATGCCGTGCTGCAGGAAACCGCGTTTCTGGAGATCGAACTCGCTGGCACGACCCCCGGCACGGAGTTTGATCAGCTAAACGTCGAGGGTGATCTGTCTGTCGACGGCGAGCTCCGGATCGTGCTGTCTGACAACTACTTTCCCGACCCCCAGGACATCTTCGTCGTGATTTCGGCACAGACCCTCTCGGGCACTTTCACCAACGAGGAGATGGGCCGTGTGCCGCTCGCCGACGGGAGCGGCAGCATGAGGATTACCTATGACTCAACGTCTGTCACGCTTAGCGATTTTGTGAGCCTGGCCCTGCTGTTCAGGGATGGATTTGAAAATGAATAGTCAGGGGAAGGTCAGCCCGGACGACGCGCGGGCAGTTCCATACTTCGGCGACGTTCCACGGGGGGCACGCATGAACCGTACAATCCTGAAGCTGGTCCTCCCGATGGTCGTTGTGTGGCTGGCGGGCACCTTTTTGCAGAGCGCCTCAGGGGCGTCAAACATCGTTGTAATTGCCAGAAGTGGTGAGCTGACGCCAGGCGGAAATGGGGTTTACCAGAATTTTCTCGAACCCAAAGTCAATCTTGGCGGCACGGTGACCTTTAATGCCAGACTCGACGGCACGGACAATGACGACCTGGACGACAGTGGCATCTACCGCACCTTTCTACCGGCCTCGTCCGTAGCGCCGGTTATCACAACGTTGCAGGAGGTCATTCGGGAGGGCGAAAGCTATGACATTGGCGGCACCGAGTTCACGATTGCGGATGTCTATCTGACCGGCACCGTCCTTCAGGACACGCCGATCACGAATTCGGTCATACCAGCGGCAGGGCAGTTCAGCGCCATGGCCATACGTCTACTGGTGACCGACGGAAACCCTGACGGGAATACCATCATCGCCGTTGAAGACGATCAGGGCGATCTGCAGCTGGTGGCGGCTGCGGGTGACAGCGTGCCCGGAGGAGACGGCACTTTCGGTGAGTTTAGTCGTTCTGTGTTGTCCGGCATCTCCACCAATCTCGGCGTCAGCTTTGGCACTGGCCTGGAGAACACATCAGGGGGCAGCGACGATAATGTCGGGCTGTATCGTTATTCGGCGAACGGCAGCGTGCAGGAACTGGTGCGTAAAGGCTCTCCGACCCTCGCGGGGACGTTCACGGCCGTTGGGGGTCTCCGGCCGAATTCTTTTGGTGGCGTAGTTTTCAGCGCCCTCAATGATTCCGGCGATCCCGATAATGACAACACCATCTTGCGTGTAAGCGCCCAGGGCTCAGCCCCGATCCGCGTTGTCGGTGAGGGAGATGCGGCGCCCTCGGACGATCCGGACCCACGCGAATTTTCGGCTGTTGGCGACCAACGCCTGAACAACAACGACAGCGTAGGTTTTTCGGGGCGGCTGCGCGACGCCGGGACCGGTTTTGCCGTGCAGAACGGCAGCGGCCTGTACCGGGCCAGCAGCGGCGGTTTCATCACGGAGTTTGTTCGAGAGGGGGAGTTGATTCCCGACGGCAGCGCCCGGTATCAGCGGTTTTCCAGCAGCTTCAGCGGTGACGTGCCGCGATCGCCGTTCAACGACCTTGAGCAGTTTGCCTTTGTCGTCCGAACCAACGTGGAACACAACGGCGGTCAGTCCAGCGGCCTGTTTCTGGCGTCTGAGGGAGAGATTGTCCAGATTGCGCTTCAGGGTGACAGCTATGAGGACGGCACCTTTCAGGGCTTTCGTCGAGACCCGCTGCTGAATAACCAGGGGCTGGTAGTCTTTGACGTCGAGCTGAACGTCGGGACCGGTATCGACGATGAAGGCGAGTTTGTGATCACCAATCAGATTCTCGTGCTGACCAACGGCGAGGACTTCGCCACCATTGCCCGTGAGGGTGGAGAAATCGGTGGTCGCACGGTTCGGCAGATTAATATCAATAACGATCCCTCGGGACTGGCCAACGGCCTGAACGACCACGGGGCCGTGGCCTTCGAGGTGGAGTATCTGGACAATTCCAAGGCGATTGTCCTCTGGCGCCCGGAGCTTGGCTGGCAGGCGGCGTCCGGCGACGGGAATTGGGACGACGCCGCCAACTGGTTTTTCAACATCCCACCGAACCTCGACAGCAACGTCGCGATCGATACGGATACCGACAGCAACGTGACGGGTCCAGGCGCCGACACGACCGTGAACGCTGTCTCCCTCGGAAACGGGTCAGGTCAGGTCACGCTCACCTTCAACGGCGGCAACGTCGCCACAAGAGACGGAACGACCATCGGCATCAACGGTTCGTTGGTGGCGCCAACCGGAACCGTGGTAACGCTCACGGGGCCCGTCGCGAACAATGGCAACATCGAGCTTGGAAGCAACAGCGAACTCACCATCGCCGGCGACTATTCGGGGGCTGGAACGATAGCCGGGACCGGTGGACTGGTGGTGTTCCAGGGAGGGGTGTCTCCCGGTTCTGATTGAATTGCCGGGTTTGGTTGCCTGTCCGGGATTTGCCGCCGAGGATCGTTGCCTGCCCCGGATCTGTGGTATTCAGCCTGACGCAGGCAGTGAACTCCAGGTTGACAGAACCCAAGCGCTGCGAGATCACCAGGTTCGAACCAGGCCAGCCTGACGATTCCTCAGAAACTCGAAAACCACCCGAAAATGGGCTGTCTAAGCGACTGTCTGCCTGCATTTTGGCCGGGCTTTGTATTTGATTTCAAAGAACTAGATCGGTCCGACCCTCGCGAGATGGGCTCGACCCTCGCGAGATGGGCTTCGACTAAATCAATGCTCGACTTCGTCTAAGCGCTTTTCCTCCACAAGCTCGAGCTTGTTCAGAATTCTATATACGATGACGTACAAAACAATCGAAGCGCCTAGAGTGACGAGCCCAATCGTATCGTCGTTTAGACTAGGGTTTATTAAATTCGCCCTGATTAACCGTTCTACAATTGCGCTCAATACAGAGTCCGCTACTGGAACAATGATTGCGAAGATGAGAAAAAAGAAGGGAAGTCCATGTTTTGCCACGGAAGTCTTCCCACAGTTAGAACATCTGAACGCGTCCGTCCCGTCGAGCAACTGAACTGTTTCTCGATAGCCGATAATCCCATCGCAGTGTGGACACCTCACGGGTCCGACTCACAGTCGAGTAATGACTCACATGATTTTTCGCACGACACGTTATACATAGTTTGCCGGCAAAGGAAACCAGCCGAATTTGAGCCTGCCGCCCGCATCCATGGTGAAATCACGCCAAATGCGGCTCCGCCAGTGGGGATGCTCGCGACTGCAGCAACTGTTTGGCCCATCAAAAATCCTGCGGCATGTAACGGCAGGCAAATAATGCGACGCTTCAAGTAACATCTCGCCACGCACGTTTCGTATGGAGATGGCGGCCGGTACTCCATGTCATTAATAAGGTCAAGATAATCATTGTGGTCTAAACCGGGAAACAACTCTGAGATACCGCCTCCCTCATAAAGACCGTACTTGTCAGTTTGCATCGTAGGCGTACTTGACACGTAGGAGTACGTATTTAGGCCAGCCGCCAAACCGAGAGGATCGGATTCGAGATAGCGTCCGGTGCCGGAATCATAGGTGCGGAAATAGTTGTAATTGAGACCAGATTCAAAGTCTTCGTACTGTCCCGGAAACCGCAACTGATTCGAAAGCGATCCGGACTCAGCGTGCAGGCTTCCAAACGGCTCGTAGTCAGCATTCCAAACACCTGAGCCGGTGCTGTTGGTGATCTCCTGCGGCGTTCCGAGGTGATCCACATGGAAGTAAAAAATCGAACTACCTTCTGTGATCGCCATTCGCATTCCCTGGACGTAGACATACTCTCTGATCAGTGAGCCTGTATCGTCAGCTTCGGCCACAAGTCTTCCAAGCTGATCGAAGACAAAGAATGCATCCGAAGCGCCAATAGTCTTTATGACCCGCTCTCCACGTCCGTTAAAGTAATAGTCCCCAAGAGCAGTAACCCCCTGATTCGCGCCAACCATCCGATTCCGATCATCATAAACATACTGCTGAGATCCATCGTCCGTAATATTTCCAGCTGCGTCATACCCAATCGTCGTCGAATCAACACTCGTCAGCCGATTACTCGTGCTGCTATACCCATAATTGATCACCACCGAGTTGATCGTAGACTGCGTACGATTCCCCACCGCGTCATAAACGTAGGCTTCAGACCCATAGATCCCATTTGCGCCGGTCAACCGATCCAGGTTGTCATAGCCGAAGGCCTGGGACTTGGTGGGCGAAAGCAAATCCACAATCCCCGTGATGTTGCCCGCCGCGTCATAACTGTAATCCCGATCCATCACAGACCCCTGAACAATATCCGTCACCCGATACGCCAGGTCGTAGGTCTTCGTCACCTGAATCCCATTACCCAGCGTCATCGACTTCATCGGCCCAAACGGCTCATAGGTGATGTTGCTGGCCAGGGTATCGGTAGTGCCGTTGAACCGGCTGATGTCGGTGACGCGTCCTCCGGCATCCCGGGTATATGTCACTACCTGCCCGCTGGGATAGGTCATGGTCAGCAGGTTGCCGGCCCCGTCATAGGTGTAGGCCAGGTTGAAGGTGTGCCCATCGATGATCTGTGTCTCAGTGAGCAGGTTGTCCCGTGCATCGTAGGTGTAGGTGATGCTGCCCACGGCGTCGGTCATGGAGGTCAGGCGGCCCTTGCCGTTGGTGCCGGCATCGTAGTTATAGGTGATGTCGAGTGCCGTTCCGGCATAGTCGATCAGCACCAGGCGGTTCAGCGCATCGTAGGTGTAGTCAACAGTTACACCCCGGGCGTCGGTCATGGAGATGCGGTTGCCGGCCTCGTCGTAGACGTAGGTGGTGACGCCGGTGTCCGGGCTGTCGAGCTGGGTCAGGTTGTCCAGGCCATCGTAGCTATAGGTCGTGGTCAGACCCCGTGGATCGGTGACCGAAGTCAGCGTATCCCGGCCGTTGTAGCCATACTGCGTCTCCCCGGGCCCGTTACTGGGTAGCTGCCCCAGGTCAGACCGTTCGGTCGAAGTCAGCGCCCGGTCGAAAACGCGCAGTTCGTCGATGGACATTTCCGTCACCGGCCACATGCCGTCGCTGCGCTCGCCGATCAACCAGTGGTAGCTGTCGATGGCGGTGGTGTTGGCGTGGGACTTGCTGGATACCTGAACGCCGTCCCGATAGGTGGTCATGGTGCCGTTGGCGTAAACCCCCACCCAGTGGTTCCAGACCCCGGGAGTGGTGGAGGTAGAGGCCCAGCCGGAGAAGCCGCCGGCGTGGAAACCGCACCGGCGTCGAGAGTCACAGGCAAATCCAGCCGCTCCGACGCCCCAGGTTCCCTTGCCGGTCAACATTTGCCATGAGGAGAGGTCGTCAATCCGGATCCAGGCCGAAATGCTCCACTCATCGAGCCCCTCAAAGGCATTCATCTCGCCGATGTCGATGGCCGTACCGCTGGTGAGCCGCGCGGCCAGCCCGTTTGGGCCGGGGGTGAAACCTACCGCGCCGGAGGCTGTCACGCCATGGTTTGCTGCGCCGCTGTCGTCGTCCAGGGTGCCCTCGAAGGGATAGGCGGCCAGCAGCGCGTCAGACGCAACGGCGTTCAGGTTCTGGGTACTGGTGAAAGGATCAGTGATCTTGATC
>JASJDM010000076.1 GCA_030065125.1 Lysobacterales bacterium
AAGATCCGTTCTGCGGGTTCATGAATAATCCAGGCCAGGACCGGTGCTCCCTGGTTCCTGCTTTTGGGCGGATCCCCGCTCTCTGCGGGCTGCAGCCCCGGGAACAAAATCTGGCTCCTGGCCCAAATCCATGAAAGAATTCCGGGGTTAACCGGGTCTTTATTGCTGGTTCCACCGTGAACCCTTTAATTTAGTGGCCCTATTGAATCAGCGGCAGGAACAGCCGCAGCTAATAACATGGACTTGAACGAATTCAATCGAAGGCTCAATGAAGAGCCCCGCAGCGATGATCCGGAGCTGAAACAGGCCCGTAACGAGTCGCTGCAGCATGCCGCCGCCTACCGTGATGCCCAGCAGTTTGAAGACAAGTTGGAACAGGCTCTGCGCCTGCCCGTGGAAGATGGCCTGGCGGACAGCATCCTGGAACACTGCCTGGGCAAGGAGTCGGCGGCGCAACAGCGACGGCTGCCTGCCTGGCTGGGCATTGCTGCCTCGATCGCCGTGGCGGCGGTGGTGGCCGTTGTGCTGTTCCGCGGTGAGCCGGTCAACGCCGAACTGCGCGACGCGTTCGTAGAGCATGTGCAGCATCCTGAAGGCGCCTTCAAGTCCAACCAGCCGGTGGACAGCGGACGGTTTCTGGCGACCCTGGCCAGCGCAGGAGTGGAATTTGCGGGATCACCGAATGATGTGACCTACTTCTATCCCTGCGACATCGGCGGCAAACGCGGTCTGCACTGGGTGGTCACCGACGACCAGGGCCAGAAAACCACGGTACTGATGATCCCCGGTCAGGAACTCGCCAGCGCCCATGATTTCCGCTTTGAGCAGGTGCCAGCCCGCATGTTGCCCACCAGCGCCGGCGCCATGGCGTTGTTCGGTCACCAGGGCCAGGACCTGGACGAACTGGCGAGTCGCTACAGCCAGAGCATCACGGCACTCCCGACCAGCGCGGGGATTTGACGCCCGCGCACTAACTCAGGACAGGGTCCGGTGGAGTTCCTCGAACTCCAGCGTCAGCTTGTGTGAGCGGCGGAAGTGGATCAGCGGTCGTGATGCCTCGTGGGATTCTTTCACCACCACGGAACTGGAAATCAGCGGTTCCAGGATCGGCAGGCCCTCATCTTTCAGCTCCTGGACGATTCGCTGCGGCAGGCGTGATCGGCCCTGGTACTGGTTCACCACCACGCCCTCCAGCTTCAGGCCAGGATTGTGGTCCAGGCGGGTTTCCTCGATGTTGTCCAGCAGCTGATACAGGGCTTTGCGGGAAAACTCGTCGCAGTCGAAGGGAATGATGCAGCGGTCCGCGGCAATCAGGGCCGACAGCGTGTAAAAATCAAACGCGGGCGGCGTGTCCACGTAGATGTCGTCCACGGTGTCTTCCAGCTGCTGCAGGGCATCCCGCAGCTTGTAAATCTTGTGCTTGGCTTCCAGCTTGCCACGAAGATCCAGCAGCCCCATGGACGCCGGCATGATCCAAAGATCCTCCCAGGGCGTCTCCACGCAGTATTCCGCCGGGTCGGTGTCGCCCAGCCGAAAGCTGAGGGTCGACTCCAGGTAGCGTGCGATGTTGGTTTCCTGCTGGTCCCAGTCCGACCCCAGCAGGTACTGGCTGGCGTTGCCCTGAGGGTCCAGGTCGATGACCAGGGTGGAACGACCCTCCCGGGCGTTGATGGCGGCAAGATTACACAGGATGGTGGACTTGCCGACGCCGCCCTTCTGATTGAAGACCACTCTTTTCAATGGGGTTGGTTCCTCGCATTCCGACGCTCCATGGTAACCCCAGACCCTAGATCATTCACTCTAGACAACAGTGCGCCCAAGGGCGCACTCCTTAAAACGTCATCCCGGACCCCGATCCGGGATCCATCGTCAATCCCGAAGCCAACTCTCAATACGAGCCCAGGTCAAACAACAGCGTCTCTGATCAAACAAATGACCCGATCGAAGGGAAACCCGGACCCCGATCCGGGATCCATCTGAGAGTGGGGACGGGACTCCCTCCCTCCGTGCACACCCAACAACAGCTAATTGAAGGGGTCAGAGTAAAGGGACAGAGTAAAGCGAGCTTTACTCTGTCCCTTTACTCTGACCCCACCCATCACCCCACTCATCACCGCTACCACAACTCCCCGGCATCCGCATGCCGAAACACCACCCTTCCATCCACCACCGTGGCCAACACCCGCGTCTTCAAAATCTGCTCTTCCGGGATTTCCATGATATCCGCCGAAAGCACCACCAGGTCAGCCCGTTTGCCGGCTTCCAGTGATCCGATCACCCGCTCGGCAAAACCTGCATAAGCGGCGCCCAGGGTGAACCCGTACAGGGCCCGCTGGCGGTTCAGGGCTTCCTCGGCGCGCCAGCCGCCCTCGGGCCAGCCGGACTCATCGCGCCGGGTGATTGAGGCGTAGAAACCCAGCAGCGGATCCGGTTTCTCTACCGGGAAATCCGAACCCAGGGCCAGGGGAACACCCAGCTTTTCCAGGGTGGCCCAGGCGTAGGCGCCGCGGATGCGCTGGGGGCCTACCCGGTCTTCGGCCCAGTACATATCGCTGGTGGCGTGGGTCGGCTGCATGGACGCCACCAGGCCCTGCTCAGCAATCCGCTCCAGGTCGGATAGCGCCACCACCTGTACATGCTCGATCCGGTGCCTGCCGGGATTGTCCGGGTGGCTGGCGGCGGCCCTGGCATAGGCATCCAGCACCACGCGATTGCCGCGATCGCCGATGGCATGGATGTTGACCTGCAGGCCGCAGCCCGCGGCCCCTGTTACCTGGGCCCGCAGCGCTTCGGGCGGCTGGATCAGCAGCCCCCGGTTGCCCGGGTCGTCGTGGTAGTCGGCCAGCAGCGCGGCACCCCGGGAACCCAGAGCGCCATCGGCATAGAATTTCACCGAGCGTGCCCACAGCCAGTTGTCGTGCTGGATATGGCCGCTCCGGCACAGCCGGGCCAGCATCTCCCGGTCTCCATCAGCCATGGCGTAGACCCGCAGGGTCAATCCGCCCTCCCGGTGCTTCTTCTCGTACCTCGCCCAGGTCGCCAGGCTGGTGCCGGCATCGTGCACACCGGTCAGGCCCACCGATGCCGCTTTTGTCAGCGCCCTGTCCAGGGCAAGCTCTGTTTCATCAGCACTGGGTGAGGGAATGGCGCCCTCGACAAATTGCATGGCGGTGTCCACAAGCACCCCGGTGGGCTGGCCCTCTTCGTCGCGCACGATGCGGCCGCCTTCGGGCTGCCAGCTGCCGCTGAAGTCGCGATCCGCCTGGGCCAGGGCCGCGCTGTTGGCCCAGCCGGCGTGCCCGTCAATGCGTTCCAGCCACACCGGCCGTTCTGGAAACGCCTGGTCAAGGTCCTGCCGTGTGGGAAACGCCTTCTCGGGCCAGTCGTTCTGGTCCCACCCGCGACCCACCAGCCAGGCCTCCTCGGGCAGCTGAGTTTCAAATGCCTTCAGCACGGATACGATGTCGGCCTTGGAGCCTGTTCCCATCAGGTTTGGCTGCAGCTGCTGGAAGCCGAGTCCCATCAGGTGGCCGTGGGCGTCGATGAAGCCGGGCACCACGGTTCGGCCTTTCAGGTCCACAAGTTTGAGCTGGCGATCCTTCAGCTCGTCTACCGCATCACCCGTTGCCAGGATCTCACCGCAACGGTCGAAGGCCATGCGGTCTACCCGCGGCGATGCCTCCGCCACGGTGTGAATGACGGCGTTTTCCAGAACGATGACGGGGTCGCAGCTTGCCGTGTTCAGAACGGCGGCCAGCAGGGGAAGTGTAAGTATCACGGTCGTCCTCTAGTGTCCCGTCATGCTGATTGGTTGCATGGTCAGGATACTCAGCTTGGGTATAGCGGAGGCAGAGCCTCGGCCTCGTTGTTGGCTTCAGTTTCCGGCGGGCGAAATTCCAGTCCACCCTTGACGGCCCGCGCCAGGCCAGCGCCATCCCATTCGTCGGGGTTGCCACGGTAGAGGCTGCGGTCCAGTTCCGCAATAGCCCCGGCCTGGGAATCCGATACCAGCAGCCGGGCCAGGGCCGCCAGGGAGTGCACCCCGGCGTCGCGCTCCAAGGACGCCCACCTGAGCAGGCTGTCGGCGGCGGCCTTGGCATCGTTGCCCTGGCAGGCGGCTGCCACCGCCTTTTTCAAAGACCGTCGGGTCTCATCGACCTGCTTCTGGGGCGGGCTGGATGCTTCAGCCGCGACGGGCCGCCGGGCCCGCGCCCACAGCGCAAGGGTCGCCAGCCAGAGCAACGCAAAGGCGAAAGTCAGCGGTTTCCACAGCCCGGCGGTCACATTATCTTGAGCGGCAGGCCCGGGGAGCAGGCTGTCGGCAACCGCCTGGACCTGCTCAGGCGTCACCGAGGCAGCGCCGTCCGCGGCGGCCGCCACGGTCACCGTTCGTTGCGGGATCACCACAATCTTTTCCACGTCCTGTTCCGTGTCCCACCAGGGAATGCGGACCTCGGGCAGGGTGATTTCCCCGGCCCGGGTCGGCACCAGGGCAAATTTTTCTTCCCGCTGGGCCAGTGCCCAGCTGCCGTCCACGTTGGTGCGAGAGGTAGGCTGGTCCGGATAACTCTTGATGCCTTCCACCACGGGCAATTCAAACTGGGGCAATTGTGCAGCCAGCAATCCCCGGGCGCTGGTAACCAGGTTGCGGGTCAGCGGCTCTCCCACGACAAACTGGGGATCTCCGTTGGGCCACACTTCCTTTACTTCCAGGTTATTGGCCGGCAGCCAGATGTCACCACTGAAGTCGGCGGGCTGAGGCCGCACCTGCAGGGTGATGGCATCGCTGCGGATGCTGACCCGCCGGCCCCGGCTGAACAGGGAGTTGAGGTTGGTACTGGCGTCAGCAACCCGGCCGCGGAATCGAATCTCGGGAATCTGCAGCGCGCCGCTGCTCTCCGGGAACAGCGCATAGCGTCGCTCGATGACCCGGTAACGCCGCCGATCCACCTTGGTCTGGTAGGTGACGTCATCGCCCAGCCGCTCCACTACCGCGTTATCCGGCCAGGCGTCCGGGGTCAGCGATCCCTCGGTGATGGGCGGCGCGTGGTACAGGCGCACGGTGAGCCGAACCTGGGCATGGACATAAGGATCCTCGGGCAGCGCCTCTACCTCGATGAAAATATCCTGGTCGGTGCCCGCCCCTTCCCGGCGCGGACTGACTGTCAATTCCAGGGGCTGGGTGGACTGCTGGCCCACAGTGATGGGCGGAATCACGAAGCGTCCCGCCCGGCGCGGTTCCAGCAGGACGTTGTGTTCAATCATCACCGACCGCCGCCCGTTGACAATTTCCACCCGGGCATTGCTGCCGTTGTCCAGCAGGTCGAAGTCAGCCTTCAGGGCCGAGTAGTCCGGGTTCTGATCACCGTCGGGGTTCTGCAGCTCAATGCGCAGCAGCACCGTGTCCCCCAGGAACACCTGGGTGCGGTCCAGGCTCGCACTGATGGACTGGGCGGCACTGATCGCCGGCAGCGTCAGTAAAAACAGCAGGGCAAGCAGCAATCTAGCAGTCATCACCAGTCTTCCCTGTCAGCCGGCGGCGGGCTGCCCCGGCGCTGATACTCCAGCAGGAACTTACGCCGCAGCAGTCCGCCAGGATCATCGGGAATGCGCCGCAGCCATTGCTCCAGCGCCTGTTTCTCCTCAGAGTCCAGTTCCTCGGCGTCCACCGGCTGATTTTCCTGTTGGGATTGCTGCTCTTCACCCTCCGCCGCCATGTCCTGCTGCTGTTGTTCCTGCTGATCGTCAGATTCTTCACCCTGCTGCTGGGAGTCGGTGGTTTCATCACTCTCGCTCTGGTCGCTCTGCTGCTGGTCCTGCTGTTGCTGTTGTTGTTGCTGCTGCTGTTGCTGCTCCAGCATCTGCCTGACCACGTCCCGGTTGTGGATGGCGTCCGCATCGTCGGGCTGCAGCTCAAGCGACCGCTCCAATGCCTCCAGGGCCTCTTCCAGCTTGCCCTCTTTGGCCAGGGCGGTGCCGCGGTTGTAGTGCCCCGTCGCCGAAGGGTCCTGGCCAAACTCCTTTGCGGCAGCCTCGAAGTTGTCGCTGCGATAGAGCGCCTCACCGCGCCGGACCGGATCCTGGGCCAGGGCAGCGGCGTCTTCGTTGCGACCCTCTGCCAGGGCTTGTGCTGCCTGCTGGTCCTTGCGCAGGAACAGATCGTCCCAGACTCCGCCGTGGGACGGCGGCGCAGGCAGCAGGAATACCACGGCAAAACAGGCCAGCCATCCCCGGCGGAATGCCAGGGCCGCCAGCGGCAGCAGCAGCAGCACCAGCCAGGGGCCTTCTTCCCGCCACTGCAGGCTTTCCTGCTCCAGGCCGTCGCCCAGCCGACTGTCATCGCGAACGGGATCCAGCAAAAGATTGACATCCACCTGGTCGGTGCGCATTCGCAGGTAGAGTCCGCCACCGACGTTCGCCAGTTCCCGGAGGCCCGGCTCCTCCAGTCTGGGAATGACGATGCTGCCGTCCGCGGCCTTGAAAAACCCACCGCCGCGGTCGGGAATGGGTGCCCCTTCCGCCGTGCCCACACCAACCACCGACAGCCGGTGGCCCGCAGCCCGCAGCTGGCGGGCAGCGTCCATGGCGCCGAGACCCACGGAGTCGGTGAACAGGATAACCTCTCCCGCCACCGCGCCGACGCGCTCCAGCAGGGTCTCGGCCAGGGTCAGGGCTTCACCCAGCTCACTGCCCTGGACCGGCATGATGCTGGGATCCACCGCGCCCAGCATGGACTTGATGGTATTGGCGTCCTGAGTCAGCGGCGAGACCACGAAGGGTTCGCCGGCGTAGGTGACCAGGGCGATCTGCCCTTCTTCGGTGGCATCCAGCAGGTCGGCCAGCTTGAAGCGAGCCTGGGACAGCCGGTTGGGTTTGAGGTCGGTGGCCAGCATGGATCGCGAAAGGTCGAATACCACCACCCGGGATACATCGCTGCGGAACAGCGGCATGGGCCGTTTTTCCCACACCGGCCCGGCCAGGGCCAGCACCGCCAGCAGCCAGGCCAGGCTGGCCAGGACCAGCGGCCAGCGTCGGGGCTGGCCATCTCGACCGACGGTCAGGTAGCGCAGCAGCTCGGTGTCGCAGATTTTCTTCCACACCGACAGACTCCCGGCCGGCTGGTACATCAGCCACAACAGACCGGCGCACAGGGGCAGCAGCCAGAGCCACTGGGGCCGCAGAAAATGAAATTCAGCCAGCAAACCGCTCATGGCTGTGGGCCCCGGAAACGCGAGCCAAAAACGCCGATGAAGGCAATCAGCAGCGAGCAGCCCATGGCCCCCGCCAGGGGCCACCAGTAGAGGTCGGCCGGGGGACGCAACACGTCTTCTTCCTCAGCCGCCGGCTCCAGCTCATCGAGGATCTCGTAAATCTGCTCCAGTGCCTCGGTGTCCCGGGCCCGGAAATAGCGTCCTCCGGTTTTCTGGGCGATGGCGTTCAAGGTGGCCTCGTCCAGATCGGCCGACGGGTTTATACGGCGGGTTCCGAACAGGCTTCGCACCAGCATTTCGTCAGCGCCGACGCCGATGGTGTAGATCTTGAGGTTTTCGCTGGCGGCAAGATCAGCGGCCTTCAGGGGCTCCACCGCACCGGCGGTGTTGGCGCCGTCGGTCAACAGGATCAGCACCCGGTTCTGATCCTCGTGCTCCCGCAGCCGCTTCACCGCCATGCCGATGGCGTCGCCTATGGCGGTTTCCTTTCCGGCCAGGCCGATGGCCGACTCCTCCAGCAGGATCCGGGTGGTCTGGCGATCGAAGGTCAGCGGCGTCTGCAGGTAGGCGCGGCGCCCGAACAGGATCAGCCCGATGCGGTCTCCGACCCGGCGCTCGATGAAATCGCCGGCAACCCTCTTCACGATGTCCAGGCGGGTCACTGCCTGTCCCTGGATCATCATGTCCGCGGTTTCCATGCTGCCCGAGATGTCCACCGCCACCATCAGATCACGCCCGCTGACCGGGATACTGACGGCCTCGCCGATCCACTGGGGCCGCATGGCGGCGATGACCAGGGCGGCCCAGGCCAGCAGCGCCAGGGCCAGCTTGAGCCACCGGCGGGCCGGGCGTTTGCGGCTGGGCCGGTCGAAGCTGGCGTAAAACGGTACTCGCAGGCTGAGCGAGGCTGATTCCCGCGCCCTGGGCAGCGTCAGCCACAGGATCAGGGGCAGCGGCAGCGCCAGGGCAGCCCATGGCCAGGCCAGCTCAAGCACGGGTCACCTGCTCAATCCAGCAGTTGGCCAGGCGCTGGGCCGCTGCCACATCCAGCGGCGGCGCCGCCGGTCGGTAGGGTGAGTCCACCAGCCTTGCGGCCATCTCAGCCACCGCCGCGTCCTGGGCCAGGGGCGTGGCCAGGAAGCTGGCCCAGGCCTGGCCGGTTTTGCCTGCCATGTCAGCGGCGCCACCACGGTGGACCACCAGGCGCCGGAAGTACTCAGCCAGCCGTGAATTGAGCGTCGACGCATCACCGCCGGCGCGCTCGATGATGTCCTGGAACTCGGCCTGCAGCCGGCGCTGCAGCCGCAACCGGGCCAACCGCCGGCGATAGAAGACCAGCGCCACGACAATCATGACCAGCAGCAGCGCTGCCAGGATCCACCAGCCCGGGGCCGGCGGCCACCACGGCGGCAACGGTGCGCCGTGAATATCCCGAAGGTCCAGCTGCTGTGGATCCATCAGGCCGCATCCCGGTAGCTGAACACGCGAGACAGGGCATCGGTGGGGTCATCCGGCGTGCGCAGCGTCATGCGGGTAAGCGCGTGACGGTTGCACAGGTCGGTATAACGCTGTTCACCATCACGCAGGAACTGCCGATAGCGCTCCCGCGCCGGCGCTGAGCGCAGGTCCAGCATGCCCTGGGTCTGGCCGTCGCTGATGGGATAGGCGCCCGGGGGCGGCAGCTCGAGTTCGATGGGATCCACGACGCGGCAGGCCACTACATCATTGTGCTGCCGCAGGTAGGAGACATGCCGGTGGCAGTCGTCGGTCAGGCCGTAAAAATCGCTGACCAGAAAGATCAGGCTGCCGGGCCGGGCGATCCGCCGGGCCCGCTTGACCGCCGCTTCCATGGAGCCTGATGCCGGAGCGATATGGCCCGGCGCAAACTCCTGGCCCGCCTTGACCATGACGTTGACCAGGCGCAGGGCGCCGCGACGGCCGCCGGCCGGCCTGACCTCGTAGTGTCGGCCGTTGTGGTACATCAGGCAGCCGATGCGGTCACCCCGCCGCACCGCGGCCCATCCCACCAGTGCAGTAAGCCGCGCCGCCTGGACCACTTTCAGGCAGCCGCGGGTTCCAAAATACATGCTGTCGGACATGTCCATGATCACCAGCACAGGCCGCTCGCGTTCCTCCTGGAACACCTTGGTGTGGGGTTTGCCGGTGCGGGCGGTGACCCGCCAGTCGAGGTTGCGAATATCGTCCCCGATTTCGTAGTTGCGGGACTCCACGTAGTCCACCCCCCGTCCGCGGAAGCGGGACGAGTGCACCCCGGCGATGACGGAGCTGACCGGCTGCTTGCCGGTCAGGCTGATGCGGCGGGCGCGCAGGCGCTGGCGGATCAGATCATCGCTGGTGATCTCGAGCGCGGCAGGGTTGGGATGGGCGGAACTCATAAAACGGCTGGGTGTGTCGACGGGTCAGATCAACGGTCAGGCGCCGGGATAACAGGAGGCGTCAAGGCACGGGAACGCGATCGACCAGTTCCGCCAGCAGCCGGTCGGCGTCCACACCTTCGGCTTCGGCTTCGAAGGACATCAGCACCCGGTGCCGCAGGGTGTCGGGTACCACGGCCTGGATGTCCTCGGGCGAAACGTAATCCCGCTGCTGCAGCCAGGCGTGTGCCTTGGCGCAGCGGTCGATGGCAATGGTACCCCGGGGGCTGGCGCCAAAACTGACCCAGTTGGCCAGGTCATCGCCGTAACGCTGGGGCTCCCGAGTGGCCAGCACGATCTCCACGATGTAACGCTCCAGCTGGGGCGCCATGTGCAGATCCAGCACCTGTTTCTGGGCGGCGAATACCTGGTCCTGGGACACCACGGTGTCGGGTTCCACGTGTTCGCCCAGCATCTCGTGAGCCTGGCCCCGGGCCAGCTTGAGAATGGACTGCTCATCTTCGTGATTGGGATAGCCGATGCTCACGTGCATCAGGAACCGGTCGAGCTGGGCCTCGGGCAGCGAATAGGTGCCCTCCTGCTCGATGGGGTTCTGGGTGGCCATGACCAGGAACAGTTTGGGCAGTCGGTAGGTGATCCGCCCCACGGTCACCTGCTTTTCGCCCATGGCCTCGAGCAGCGCTGACTGCACCTTGGCGGGTGCGCGATTGACCTCGTCCGCCAGGATCAGGTTGTGAAAGATGGGCCCCTGCTGAAACTTGAAATCCGATTCCTGGGGACGGTAGATCTCCGTTCCCGTGAGGTCAGCCGGCAGCAGGTCCGGCGTGAACTGGATGCGGTGGAAATCGCCCTCGATGCGCTCGGCCAGTTCCTTGATGGCCGTGGTCTTGGCCAGGCCCGGCGCTCCCTCCACCAGCAGGTGCCCGTTGGCCAGCAGTGCAATCAGCAGCCGGTCAATCAGGGCCTCCTGTCCGATGATCTTGGACTGAATCTGGCGGCGCAGTTCAGAAAAGGAGTCGACCACGGTATCCGTGGTCGTTACTTCAGCAACGGTATTTGACATGTTTTTCAAGCCGTCCTGCCCCCCGGCAGGCATTCACTGGCCTCCGTCTTATTCTGCTCTTGGACGCCCCAAGCCGCTGAGGTGTGCGGGCCTGCGGCGGAAAAAGGGCCATATAGTGTACTTTGGGCCCCGCTGGAGGTGAATGGTTCAGTTTAAAAAAACATCCCTGAGACCGCCTATGCCGTTGGGGCTAGGGTAGTGACCGGGTGTTTAACGGGGAACGCTCGCTTCGCGAGCTGGGGAACGGCCACTTCGTGGCGGTCAGGGCGCACCCTGCGGGTGCTAAGGACTGCTTCGCAGCCTGGGAAACGACCGCTGACGCGGTCTGGGGAACGCGCTTCGCGCTGGGGGTGACCCTGGGAAGCACCCAGCCTGGCGCGGTTGCCACCGTCAGCGATCGGTCAAATGAATCGCGTCGCGATCCGTTGGGTCTCTAATTTGCTCAATCCCAGCGTGCGGAGCGTGCGTTCCCCAGGACCCGCAGGGGCCGTTCCCCAGCGCCCGCAGGGCGCGTTCCCCAGCTTGCGTAGCAAGCGTTCCCCAGCTCGCGAAGCGAGCGTTTCCTTTCTCGCCAAAAGAAAAGGCCGCCCGAAGGCGGCCTTTTCCCTGGGACGCAGTCCCCTTACTGGTAAACGGCGGTACAGGCGTTGGTGCTGCCTGGAACCAGCGAAATCGTCGCGCTGGTGGCGGTGCCCGCCGAGGAGCATGCGCCGGTCCAGCCCTGGAAGGTCACGCCAGCCGGCGGCGTGAACTCCGTCAGGTTGATGGTGATCGCCGTAGAGTTGGTCGAAATGCTGCACGTCCCGGATTGAGCTCCGGTGGTGAAGTCATAGTCACAGCTCAACGTGCCCACGTTACCACTGATGTTGGCCTGGCCGGCCGCCACCACCGGCGGTGTGACGCTGTAGCTCACCGTCACGGTAGCCTCGGGCGCCGTGCTGGTGCCGTCGTCGTCACAGGCCCCGGGCGGCGGTGCCGGGCTCACGTTGACCTGGTTGGCGCAGACGTCGAAGCCCTGCAGATCCACTACCGCTTCGGTGCCGTCCGCCGCAGTGTAGGTACACGAGCCGGAACCCACCTCGCTGCCAAAGGTGCCATCATTCAGGAACACCGAGATCCTTGAGGTGGCCTCGCCGTTGGCATCGGTCAGCTCAGGCTGATCAATGATACCGCCGGTGCCGCTGGTAATTTCGCATTCGCCGCTGATGCCGATATCAGACACCGGACGGCCGTTCGACAGGTAGCGCAAGGTGATGGTGAAGGTCGCGGTACCGCCACCCGTCACGATGAAGGACGGCTCTGCCTGCAGCACGGCGCTGTTGGGCGGAGCAATGACCACATCGTCAGATGCTTCACCCGTGAAGAAATTCAGCAGTCCGTCGTCAGCATCGGTGCCCACGCCACTGGTTTCCACCTGGGCAACGGTACAACCGTCGGCCCCGGTGGGGTTGAGTACGGTGCCGGTACCGGCCTGGCCGTCGACGGTGCCAACGCCGTCCAGCTGGGCGAAAGCAAAGCCAATGAACTGGCCCCGCACCGGCACACTCGCGGCGTCTTCAACACACAGCAGTACCGAGGTGGCGACGTTTGACGGAATCGATGCCGGCGTCGCGACCAGGCGAAGCGGCGCCAGGCCCGGATAGCGAATCACCTCAGCGTCAGCAAAGGTACGGATGTTGCCGCTGGAGCCCAGCGCACCATTGGTGCCCTGGAAGTAGATGGCGGCGGTCCGACCCAGTTGC
Source organism: Lysobacterales bacterium (assembly GCA_030065125.1). Taxonomy (GTDB): domain Bacteria; phylum Pseudomonadota; class Gammaproteobacteria; order Xanthomonadales; family SZUA-38; genus JASJDM01. Next base: position 12,413 of record JASJDM010000076.1, read on the forward strand.
GACACCGGATAGTTCATGAACGTGGTGGCCACACCATTTGAATCCGTGGCGACATTAGACTCGATGTTGCCCACGGTGGCCCGGCCAATGATGTAAGGCAAGACTTCGCCGTTGTCCACCGAGCCGCCGGTGGTGTCGTTGAAATTGAACGGCTCATCCACGATCAGGTCATCGGTATCGATCACCTGCTGCACCGTGCGGGCGCTTTCCAGATCCGCGTTGCCCGGGACATCCTTACCGAACACCAGCAGGGTATCGTCAGGTCCGGCGCCACCACCCGCGGTGGTGAAAAAGCCGACCCGGGCGTGGAAGTTGGTGCCACCCTCTTCCGGGTCACCATCCAGGCCGGAGATATCGAAGATGCCGGCACCCTGGGTCGGGAACCCGCTGATGGGCGCATCGACCAGGCCCACCTGCAGTGCCGTTGGCTGGGCCGGCGGATTGCCGAAGCGGTCGGTTACGATCGCGTTCACGCGCAGGCTGTAGGTGGCGTTAGGCTCGATCGGCAGGCCCGTCACTTCGTCGATGATCACCGTGGCCGGGTCTACCGGGTTCACGATCAGGCTGTTGATCGGGAACGAGGTAATGGTCACGGAGTGCGGAATACCGTCGGAGATCACCACCGAGGTTTCAGACCGGATCTCGGCGTCCACACCGTTGCTGGTAATGTTGTCCGCAGCGTCGGCCACGGCACGAATGCGCACGATGCCGGGCTCAGAGCCGCTCACCAGGGAGGCGCTGGTTATGCCGTTGGTGGTAGACAGGTTGATCGAGGTGCCCTCGACAATCGTGCCACCGGAGCCAACCCCGCGAAGCACGGCGCCGGAGGCCGGGCTCTCGGTGAAGACCTGCAGCAGGACGTTGTTGTTGCCGGGGGTGGGATCGTCCACAGGTTCGCCGGCACCGTCAGACACGAATACTTCAAAGGACTGGGCCGTGGTGCCGCCGGATCCCGCCGCATACTGCGGTGTATTGGGCAAGGCAAATTCCACGCTGGCAGGCCGGCCGTCACTGGCGGGGTCCACGATTTCGATTTCCAGGGTGTCGTCGAAGATTTCGCCGGTGTTTGCGTCTGTTGCGCTGACGGTAACCGTCACCAGGCCCGGTGAATCAAAGGAATGGACAAATGCCTTGCCGGTGCCCCCGGCCAGCTCCACCGGTCCGTTCCCCAGCAGCACGAAGAACTCGTTGATGTCCTCGGTTTGGGGGTCATCCAGGGTGGAGAATGCGGCGGTGGTCACCGGGTTAATGCCTACGCCAACCTCGCCGTCGGCCGGCGCACCCAGGGTACCGTCAGCTTCCCGGTACTCAATGTTGACCTCCGACAGGTAGGGCGAATCAAAAAACACCGGGACCGACACCGGACGCGCCGGCAGGGACAACCGCGTGGCGGACAGGGTTACGCGGCGCACGCCGTCGGGTCCCTCGGCCACACTGATGGTCACCGTGGCAGACCGGGTCTGGTTGGCCGCCGGGTCGCTGACGCTGGCGGTCACCGTCAGCTGGCCGGTGCGTTCCCGGGTATGGAACACAGCCGAGGCCACACCCGCGGTGGTGGGCACGGTCAGGCTGGCCGTCTGGGTGCGCAGATCATCCGTGGTTGACAGCGCTCCCAGTGCCGAGTCGGAAACCGACAGCCCAACTGACGTTCCGTTGCCCACGGCCTGGCCGTTGGCCTGGTTGACATTGATGGTGAGGCTGGTGGCGAACTCTGTCCCGGCCTCGTAAAAAATTTCGCCCTTGTTGGACAAAAGGTTGGTGTCCTGGGCGGAGATGGTCACTCGAAGTGCCGCCGGCGGCTCTGCCGCACCACCGCCGCCACCGCCGCCGCAGGCGGTCAGCGCCAGCACCGAGCTAAGCAGTGTCATCCCCAAACATACTTGCTTTAATCTTTTCATGGTCGTCAGGCCTTCCACGGTTCCCACTGCCCCCAAAATAAGGTCGTCACTCAAATCCCGATTAATCGAGGGTTACGTTTTCGTTCAGAATCGTTGGCGTTACGAAGATCAGCAGCTCCGCCTTGTCGTTCTGGCTTGAATTCTGGCGGAACAAGACGCCCAGCCCCGGGATGTCTCCCAGCACGGGTACCTTGTTGCTGTCTTCGCGAATGGTTTGCTCGTAAATACCGCCCAGCACTACGGTCTGGCCGCTGTCGATCAGCACCTGGGTCTGGATTTCCCGGGTATCGATACTGGGTACCTGGCCGCCGCCTTCCACCGGCACCAGCTGGCCCACGGTGTCCTTCTTGACCGCCAGGTCCAGGATGACCCGGTTGTCCGGCGTGATCAGCGGCTGCACCCGCAGCTCCAGCACTGCATCCTTGAAGCTGATGTTGGTGGCGCCCGAGGACGATGCCTGCTGGAACGGAATCTCAACACCCTGCTGGATAAAGGCCTCGCGCTGGTTGGCGGTGATCAGTCTCGGACTGGAGATCACCTCACCGCGTCCCTCCGACTCCAGTGCGGACAGCTCCAGGTCCAGCAGGTAGTCCGAGGTCAGGATACCCACGGCCCAGCGGCTGGCGGTGTCAGATGCCGGCAGGTTGACATTCAGGCGCTCACCCAGCGTCGGAATGGAAATGCCCGCAGGCGGGTTGTCCGGCCCGATCACCGGGAAGCTGGAGCGATCCGGGTTGATCTGGCGATTGACCAGGGCCAGGTTGTTCATGCGGTCGGTGGCGTTGGCCGAACCGGCTACGGAAATGACGTTGCCGTCGTTGTCTTCGTAGCCGCCGGTGAGGCCGAAGCGCACGCCGATTTCATCGCTGAAGGTATCGGTGGCGATGACAATTCGTGATTCGATCTGGATCTGGCGGACCGGCCGATCGAGGCGGGTCACCAGGTTGCGGATCTCGTCCAGGCGGTCGGGTGTGTCGGTCAGCAGCAGGATATTGGTGCGCTCATCCACGGTGACGCTGCCCCGGGGCGACAGCAGGCCGCCGCCATCGTCCGCCGACCCACTGGCCGCGCTCTGTATGATTTCAGCCAGGTCCGTGGCCTTGGCATAGTTGACCTGGATGAAAGTGGAGCGCAGCGGCTCAAGCTCGCGCTTCTCTTTCAGGGCCTGCAGCAGCTGTTGTTCCCGGGCCGCGATTTCCGCCTGGGGTGCAACCCAGATCACGTTGCCGTTTTCCCGCTTGTCCAGGGACTTGGCCTGCAGCAGGATGTCCAGGGCCTGGTCCCAGGGCACGTTCTGCAGTCGCAGGGTCACGTTACCGGAAACGGAATCAGACACCACAATGTTGAGCCCGGATACGTCAGCAATCAGCTGCAGCACCGCGCGCACCGGAATGTCCTGGAAATTGAAGGTGACTCGCGTGCCGGTGTACTCGGGCGGCTGCAGGATGAGCTCCTCGGGAGTCAGCTCTTCTTCCTGGTACTCCTGGACCTCGATGACGTACTGGTTGCCCGTCTGGTAGGCCAGGTGTTCATATTCGCCGCGCACCGTGATGTCCATGCGAATGCGCTGGCCGTCCCTGAGCGTGTCGATGATTTCCACAGGCGTGGCGAAATCCAGCACGTCCAGTCGCTGCTCGAGTTCGGGCGTGATGCTGGCGTTGTAGATGTAGGCCCGCAGACGTTCGCCCTGCTTGCTCAGGTCCACGTTGGCACCGGCATCGGTGAAGTTCACGATAATCCGGCCTTCGCCATTGCGGCCACGACGGAAGTCCACGTTTTCCACGGCCACGCCCGTGCCTGACGCCGATGACGAAAAGGCGGGGGAGCGCCGCTGGGCGTTGGAGACGATGGCCGAACCACCGCTGCCGCTGATGGAAACCACCACGCGATCGCCTTCGACCCGGGTTTCAAACGGCGCTGAACGGAACAGGTCGATCACCACCCGGGTACGGCCACCGGCTTCCACGGCGCTGACGCTCCGGGTCGCCCCTGATCCGACCTCGATGCTGCGGCTGCTGACCGCATTGGTGGTATTCGCCAGATCCAGTGCAATTCGGGGGGGATTATCAGTGGTAAAGACATCCTGGTCGGGAATCCCGCCCGACACTGACAGGATGATATCCACGGATCCTCCCGATCCGGCGCTGAATGAGACGTCTTCCAGCACAGACTGTGCCCAGGACGACCACCCGATGGGCAGAAGAATCAGCGCCATCGCCAGCCGTCTTGGCAGCTTCGCAGTCCACGATTGCGCAGGGTTGGTCACTATTGCTTTCATGTTCGATCCCCCAAAGACCGGATCAGCTTATTCTTCATCCAATGCTATTTCGGCGCGCCGCTCCATCCAGGCACCGGCACCGTTGGGCACCAGTTCCACCAGCTGGACGCGGTCGTCAAAAACAGCGATGACTCGGCCATAGTTACGGCCCAGGTAATTGTCTTCCCGGATGCGGTGAATCAGTCCGTCCGGATCTTCGATCAGCCCGAAGAGCTGCTGGTCGATGAAGAACGTCCCAACCATTTCCAGGCTGTCCAGCTCGAAGTTTTCCAACACTTCGCGCCGGCGGTTGAAATCAGGCTTCGGCCCTTCGATGCCTTCGGCAGTTTCGGCCACCGCCGGCCCCGCGATCAGGTCCTCGATGGGACCCCCGGTGAAGGGGTCACGCAAATCGTAGGCGGCATATTCAAATGTCGGCGGAGGCTGAATGCTGGGCAACGGCTCGATAGGCTCGCCCTCACGCCCCTTGACCTCCGCGATGTAGTTTCGCAGGTCCGACATGTCGCCGCCGCAGGCGGCCAGCGCTGCTGCCAGGACCCCGATGGTGATCAGACGGACGTTCATTGCTCTGCCCCCGTGTCCAGCGCCGCCTGCTCGTCCTCATCCAGGTAGCGATAGGTCTTGACCGTGCCTTCCAACACCAGCTCGCTGCGGCCGGCTTCCAGCGGCTGCAGCTCGATGTCGTGCATGGTCAGGATTACGACCCGGGCCAGTGAGGCCACCGCACTGACGTATTCGCCGAACTGGTGAAATCCACCCACCATGCGCAGGGAAATGGGCTGTTCAGCGTAGAAATCCTTGATCACCTCGGGCTGTGGCTGGAACAGCTCCACGTCGATGCCCGTTGCGATGGCGGTCTGGGACACGTCCTGCAGCAGGTTGGCCATCTCGGTCTTGCTGGGCAGCTGCCGGACCAGTGAGCGGAGAATCTCCTCCATCTGGGCCAGCTGATCCTCATACCTCTCGAGGTTGACCGCTTTTTGCTGCTTTTCCTCGAACTCGTTCTTGAGGGTGACTTCCTGGCGCTTTTTATCGTCCAGGATCTGCCACTGATCCTTGAAGCTGAGGAAGTAAGCAATGACCAGGATGAAAATCACCACCGCGGCGGCGGCAATTCCCTTGGCCAGGGGCGGCCAGCCCCCGGGATCTTCGAAATCTAGATTACGAAACTCCTCGAGGTTCATTGCAGCACCTCCCCGGCGTCACCCTGGTTTGCCTCGGCTTCGCGGCCGACAACCACTTCCAGCTGGAAGTCGTAAGTCTGGCGCCGGCCCTCGCCTTCGGCCTGGGTGATCTTCAGGTCGGCGGCCCGCATCCATTCCGAAGCCTCGAGGTTGCGCATGTAGGCAGACACCTTGGCGTTGGATTCCGCCAGGCCATCCAGGGTCAACCTCGGACCCTGCTGTTTGATCGCGTCCAGGCGAACACCGTCGGGAATGGTGCGCACAATCTGGTCAAACAGGTGGACCACTTCGGAGCGGCTTTTCTGCAGCTCCTCGATCACCTGCTTGCGAGCCAGCATGTCGGCGCGGCGCTTTTCCAGTTCTTCGATGCGCTGGATGCGCCGATCCAGCAGGGCTATTTCGTTGCGCAGCGTCTGGTTGCGGGAGTCCTGGTACTCCTGCATCTTGCCGATCTGCCAGTTGACGCCCAGGAATGCAATCAGTCCGAGGGCAGCCGCGCCCCCAAGAATGACAAAAAACTCCTGTTTGCGCTGATTGCGGCGCTCTTCGCGCCACGGCAGTAGGTTAATGTGTGCCATTAGTCGAAACTCCTCAGCGCCAGACCGCAGGCGATCATCAGTGCGGGAGCATCAGCACTCAATGTCTGTGCGCGAACCCGCGGCGCAATGGACATATTGGCAGCCGGGTTGGCAATGGTGCACGGGATGGCCAGCTGCTGCTGAACCAGGTCGGCCACGCCAGCTATGGACGCGCAGCCCCCCGCCAGGACCACATGCTCCACCGAATCGTATTCGCTGGAAGAGAAGAAAAACTGCAGAGAACGGCTGACCTGCTGCACCATGGCATCCTTGAACGGCTCCAGCACTTCCTGCTCATAACTTTCAGGCAACCCGCCCTGGCGCTTGGCCAGCCCGGCTTCCTCGTAGGACAGACCGTAGCGGCGCATGACCTCGTCGGTCAGCTGCTTGCCACCGAACACCTGTTCACGGGTGTAGATGGTGCGGCCCTCGTTCAGGACAATCAGCGTGGTCATGGTGGCACCCACGTCCACGATGGCCACCCGGGCCATGGGATCGATCCCCAGCTGGTCGGCCACGAGCACGAAGGCGTTTTCCATGGCAAACGCTTCCACATCGACGACCTTGGCAGTCAATCCACCGAGTTCTGCAGCCGCTACCCGCACATCCACGTTCTCGGTCCGGGATGCTGCCAGCAGCACCTGCATCATCTCGGGGTTACCCGGCATAGGGCCGATGACCTCGAAATCCAGGCTGACTTCATCCAGCGGATAGGGAATGTACTGATTGGCTTCGATCTGGATCTGGCTCTCCAGGTCAGCCTCGGTCAGATCTGCCGGCATGTTGATCACTTTGGTGATCACGGCAGAACCCGCCACCGCCAGCGAACAGGCTTTGGCGCGGGTGCCGGAACGCTTGGCAGCACGACCAATGGCCTCGCCAACCGCCTCGACTTCGGCAATGTTTTTCTCCACCACGGCATTGGGCGGGAGTGGCTCGACGGCGTAGTGCTCAACCTTGTAGCGACCGTCCCCCCCGCTCAATTGCAGCAATTTGACCGCCGTGGAACTGATGTCCAAGCCCACAAGCGGCGGCATTTTATTACTGAAGAGCGCCACTTTTTGTCCTTACAACACGCCTTTACGGCAGATAATTACGCCTGAACATTAAATACGAAACTCAACTAGGGATCAACACTAAGAAAAATATCTTTTTTGACGCGTTCAGGCAGGTTTCGCGTCAAAGCTCCCCCGTAAGTCAGTTTTCGGCCTTTCCAAACCGATCTTTAGCATAGCGTGAAAGTCCTGAAAGCCGAACCAAATTCGAAAGTTTTTTGTCCAACTCTCAGACCTTTCAAGAAATAACGATCGTCCTGTAGTGGCTCGAATGGCTTCGTTTTATACTCTGCGTTCCTTTTGGACCATGATGCAGTTCACATTCCCCTGATCCCGATGCGTCGATTTCTCAAAATCTCCAAGTGGCTGGCCATTCTGGGCTTCAGCGGGGCCGTAGTCGGGGCCCTGGCCATCCTGGTGGCCTACTGGGTCATCGAACCCACCCTGCCCGACGTGGAGGTGCTCAACGATGTCCAGCTGCAGGTGCCGCTGCGGGTGTTTTCCGCTGATGGCAAACTGATTCAGGTATTCGGCGAAAAGCGACGCACACCCCTGGACCTGGAGGATATTCCCGATCAACTGAAGCACGCATTCATAGCCGGCGAGGACGCCCGCTTTTACGAACATCCCGGAATCGATTACCAGGGCATCGCCAGAGCGATCTGGCACATTATCAAGACCGGCGGCGAAAAAGGCCCCGGCGGCAGCACCATTACCCAGCAGCTGGCCCGGCAGTTTGAATTTGTCTCACGCAAGAAAACCTATACCCGAAAATTCAAAGAATGGTTTCTCGCCCTGAAAATCGAAAAGGAACTGTCCAAGGATCAGATCCTGGAGCTGTACCTGAACAAGATCTACCTGGGCAACCGTGCCTATGGTGTCGGCGCGGCAGCCCAGGAGTACTACGGCAAAACCGTGGATCAGCTGACCCTGGCGGAGTCCGCGGCCATCGCGTCTTCGGCCCAGCTGCCGTCCCGCATCAACCCCATCAGCAGCCCCGAGCTGACCATGCGGCGGCGCAACTATGTGCTGCGCCGGATGATGGAAAGCGACTACATCACGCCTGACCAGTTCCAGCAGGCGGTGGCGGCGGAAGATTTTGCCTACCCCCACGAACCCACGGTGGAACTGGAGGCCCGCTACGCGGCAGAGATGGTGCGCAGCCAGGTGGTGGACATGCTGGGCGAGGACGCCTACACCGGCGGATACCAGGTCTTTACCACCTTCGACTCCCGACTGCAGCAGACCGCCAACCGCGCGGTGCGCAGCGGCCTGATCCAGTATGACCAGCGCCACGGCTACCGCGGCGCTGAGTCCAGCTTTGAACTGGACCCGGAACCCGAGCCCGCGCGCTGGGGTGAGATTCTGGAACGCTTCGCCCCGGTAGGCGGCATGGTCCCCGCCCTGGTCATCAGCGTGGAGGAAGGGTTCGCGCTGGCCTACCTGAACGACGGCCAGACCATCAGCATCGAGTTTGACGACATGGCCTGGGCGCGCCGCTACGAAACCGTCAACCGGCGCGGCCCCCGGCCGACCAACGCCACCGAGGTGGTGCAGGTGGGTGACGTCATTCGGGTTGCCCGGGGTGACGAGGGTCGCTGGCAATTGACCCAGATTCCCGAAGCGGAAGGGGCCCTGGTGTCCCTGAACCCCACCGATGGCGCACTGCTGGCTGTCGTCGGCGGCTTCGACTTTGCCCGCAGCAAGTTCAACCGTGCGGTCCAGGCCAGGCGCCAGCCGGGCTCCAGCTTCAAACCCTTCATTTATTCCGCGGCCCTGGACGGCGGCTACACCACCGCCTCCATCGTCAACGATGCCCCGGTGGTGTTCGAGGATGATCAGCTGGAGCGGACCTGGAAGCCGGAAAACTACAGCGAACGCTTCTTCGGGCTGACCCGCCTGCGCGAAGGCATGGTGAACTCCCGTAACCTGGTTTCCATCCGGGTGCTGCGGGATATCGGCGTGTCTTACGCCTGGGAATACGTCAACCGTTTCGGATTCGACCAGGGAGAAATTCCCCGGGACCTGTCCATGGCCCTGGGCAGCGGGTCGGTGTTTCCGCTGACCATGGCCCGGGCCTATGGCTCACTGGCCAACGGTGGATTCCTGGTGGACCCCTATTTCATCAAGACCATCATCGACGGCCAGGGCCGGGTGGTGTACGAGGCAGACCCCGTGCTGGCCTGCGAGGACTGCGAACCGGTGACGGGCAGCGGCCTGGCAGCCAACCTGGATACCCAGACCCTGGTGGAAATGACGCCCAACCTGGCGCCGCGGGTGATGAGCACCGGCACCAACTACCTGATTCACTCGCTGCTGCGGGACGTGGTGCGCCGCGGCACCGGCAAATCAGCCCTGACCCTGGGCCGCCGGGACCTGGCCGGCAAGACCGGTACCACCAATGACCAGCGCGACGCCTGGTTTTCCGGCTTTAATCACGCCGTGGTCACCACCGCCTGGGTAGGGTTTGACCGGTTCGATCCATTGGGCCGGGGCGAGGTCGGCGGCAAGGCCGCGCTGCCTATCTGGATCGACTACATGCGGGCGGCGCTGGAAGGCGTGGAGGAAAAGCCATTCATCCTGCCCGAGGGCGTGGTGATTGCGCGGATCAACCCCAGGACGGGCCTGATCTGCGGCAAATCCACCGCCGGCTGTATCGAAGAGTACTTTCACAGCGGCAACCTGCCGGATTCCGAGGTGGATTCCGACAGCCAGGGAGACAGTGAAGAAGATCCGTACGGAATTTTCTGACAGGCTGTTAGTTGATTTAACGGACGCCTGAACAGGCCACAGCAGACAGCAAGGAAACCCAGCATGGGCGCACGGCGAAACCGCCAGAAGTCAGCCAACCTCAGGCTGATGGTTGCCGAGGAGGCAGCCCGCATCATCGTTGAACACGGCGTCAGGGATTACCTGCAGGCCAAGTCCAAGGCAGCCGAGAAGCTGGGCGTCACCGGCCGGTTCGCCATGCCGCGCAATACCGAGATCGAGAATGCCCTGCGCGAGCGCCAGGCGCTGTTCGAGGGGCATCACCATCACCAGCGCCTGGAACGGCTGCGCGAAGCCGCGCTCCGGGCCATGGACTTTTTTCAGGAGTTCGATCCGCGCCTGGTCGGGCCGGTGCTGGACGGCACCGCCGACGATCATTCGGCGGTCTGCCTGCACCTGTTTGCGGATACTCCGGAGATGGTTGCCCTGTATCTGCACCAGAACCGGGTGCCGTTCGATGAGAGTGCGCGCACCATTCGCACCAGCCGCAGCCAGTCCCAGACCTTTCCGGTATTCGTGTTCGAAGCCGGCGGCGTGGCCATGGACATTATGGTGCTGCCCGAGGAGGTGCGTCGCCAGGCGCCGCTGAGCCCGGTTGATGGACGCCCCATGCAGCGGGCCAGCGCGCGGGAAGTCGCCGCGATGCTGGAAGAACCCGTCGGCATTGCCTGAGGGCATTGCAGGCACGATCGGGCCTGGCCAGGCCGTTCGGGCCTGGATTCCAGGTGAAGTGAGTTGAGCGCGGGCAGCTACCGCTGCCCGAATTCGGGCAGGGGTTTACTTGCCGCGGCGGTAACGCTGCTTGAACTTGTCCACACGACCGCCGCTGTCGACGATCTTGTGCTTGCCAGTGTAAAACGGATGCGACTGGCTGGAGATTTCCACCTTGATCAGGGGATACTCGTTGCCGTCTTCCCACTTGATGGTTTCCTTGCTCGACATGGTGGAGCGGGTCAGGAAGGAGTAGTCGCAGGACACGTCCTGGAACACTACCGGCTTGTACTTGGGATGAACGTCTGTTTTCATCGTCTCAAATTCCTTGCGCGCTTTCGCCTGATTTCAGGGAATGCCGCGCTAAAATACGGTCTGGCCCGCTGGTGCGAACCGAAAAGGCCGCGCAGTTTAACCCGCCTCAACGCTTGTAGCAACCTGTCCCGAGCCCTGTCAGCATCGTGAATAATCTCACCTCAAACCCCAGAGTCCTCGGCTTTTCCCTGGTTTTTGCGCCGTGGCTGCTGGTGGCGGGTCTGCTGTGGGCACGATGGACGCTGCCGGCGGATCGTTTTCGACAGGTTTTCATGGGTGAACAGGGTCCCGTGGAACTGGGAACGGTGGTGCTGCTGGTCATTGCCGTCGTAGCGGGGATCCAGGTAATCCGTCGACGGAAAACACTGCCGGCGGCCTGGCTGCGCTGGTGGACCGTCGCACTGGTCGTGGGCTGCGTCTATTTCGCCGGCGAAGAGATCAGCTGGGGCCAGCACCTGTTCGGATGGGACACGCCGGCACCCCTGGCTGGACTCAACGACCAGGGTGAAACCAACCTGCACAACATGAGCAGCTGGTTGGACCAGAAGCCCCGGCTGGGCCTGGAGCTGTGGGTCGTGGTGGGGACCGTGATTGCCCTGCTGCGATGGCGGCGCAAGGAGCATCCGCAGCCGGACAATGCCTGGCACTGGTTCTGGCCCTGGCCCCTGGCCGCATCCACCGGCCTGTGTGTGGCCCTGGTGCGAATGCCCGAACGCCTGGAGCCGCTGCTGGGCCCGCCCCAGAACCCATTCGATATCCGCCTGGCCGAAGTACAGGAGCTGCTGCTGGGCCTGTACCTGCTGCTCTATCTGGCCGCCCTGCTGGTCAGGGTCAAACGGGTGGAGGTCAATCGCTCTCCCGATCAGCGCTGACGCTGACCGTCCCGGTCTGCAGATCCACCTGTACCGTGACCGCAACGGCGCGGCAGCAGATCTCACAGTCCACGGTCACCCGGTCACTGCCCTGGTCGGGGTCCAGCAGGAAGTTGAAGGTTTCCCAGCAGAACGGACAGTTCACTGGATACTCGGTCATCGCGCGCGCTCCGCCGCGGGCGGGTCCGGCAGAAACAGCCCCTGAAGATCATCCAGGAACCGAAATCCCAGCGCCGTGGGCCAGACCCGATCCTGGTCCATGGCCACCATCTCGCGGTCCAGGGCCAGGCGCCAGGCCGGGTGGTCCGTATCCAACACCTGTCCGGTGCGGTCGCGGAAGTCGGCTGCGCAAAACCCCTGCTCCAGCCGAAATGCGTTGAGCAGGAATTCGAACGTAAGCTCTTCACCCTCAACGGTGCGTGTCTGCAGCAGTGGACTGCCGCCCGCCTGGTAGGCCGTGGGGTGTTTCTGCTTGATGGTTCGAGTGACCCGGTCAGGACCGCTCAGCTTGCCGTGGGCGCCGGCGCCGATGCCCAGGTAGTCACCGAATTGCCAGTAATTCAGGTTGTGCCGGCAGTGCGCACCCGGCCGAGCCAGCGCGGATACCTCGTACCGGGTGTATCCCGCTGCCTCCAGTAGCGCGTCTCCCTCGGTCTGCATCCGCCAGGCCAACTCTCCATCGGGCAGTTCCGGCGGGCGGGCGTGAAACAGCGTGTTGGGTTCCAATGTCAGCTGGTAGCGGGACAGGTGCTCAGGAGCCAGCCCGATGGCCTCCCGCAAATCCTGGCTGGACTGGGCAGCGGCCTGCCCCGGCAACGCGAACATCAGGTCCAGGTTGAGATTATCGAAACCGGCGCGGCGCGCTTCATCCACCGCCCGGCGGGCCTGGTCGGCGCTGTGGATCCGGCCGATGGCCTGCAGCAGGTCGTCCTGGAAACTCTGCACCCCCAGGGACAGGCGGTTAACCCCGGCCTGGCGATACCCGGCCAGCGGGCCGGATTCCAGGGTGCCGGGGTTGGCCTCCAGGGTGATCTCGGCGCTGTCCAGTCCGTTCAGCCGGGCACCGACCTGCTCCAGCAGGCGGCCAATGGCGTCGGGTGAAAAAAGGCTGGGTGTGCCGCCGCCGATAAAGACGCTGACCAGCGAACGTCCCTGGATCAGCCCGGAAAACTGTTCCAGGTCCTGGTCCAGGTCGGCCAGCAGGGCGTCCAGGTACTGCGCCTCGGGAACCTCCCCGGACCGGGCGTGAGAATTGAAGTCACAGTAGGGGCACTTGTGGCGGCACCAGGGCAGATGCACGTACAGCGACAGGGGAATACCCTGGCAGGCGATCACATGGATTCCATCCAGGCCAGCAGATGGTCAATGGCCAGCCCCCGGTGGCTCATGCCGTTCTTGACCTCGGGCTCCAGCTGGGCGCTGGTGCAACCGTGGGACTCAACAAAAAACAATGGGTCGTAGCCGAAGCCGTTGTCGCCGGCGGGCCGGTGCACGATGCGGCCGTGCCACTCACCCTGAAAAATCATCGGCAGCGGATCGTCCTTGGAGCGCATCCAGGCCAGTACGCAGACAAAGCGTGCCGCGCGCTGCTCGACCCCGTCCAGCGCCTCAAGCAGCTTGCGGTTGTTATCCGCGTCCGAGCCCTGGTCTCCGGCGTAACGGGCCGAGTACACGCCGGGCGCACCGCCCAGGGCCGTCACGCACAGCCCGGAGTCATCCGCCAGGGCCGGCAGACCACTGGCAGCGGCCGCCGCCCGGGCCTTGATCACGGCGTTTTCCACGAAGGTGGTGCCGGTTTCCGCCGGCGCGTCGCTGGTGAAGTCCGACAGCGCCATCAGTTCAACATCCACGGGCTGCAGGCGCTGCTGGAACTCCCGCACCTTGCCGGCATTGCCGGTGGCCAGCACCCATTGATGGCTGTTGTTCACGGGTTGTCGGACAGCGCCGCGCGCTGGAGTTCGATCAGTTGCCTGATGCCGGCCTCGGCCAGGTCCAGCAGGGCATCAAGCTCAGACCGGTGGAAAGCGTGGCCCTCGGCAGTACCCTGGACCTCAATGAAAGCCCCGGCATCGTTCATCACTACGTTCATGTCGGTCTCCGCCACGGAGTCCTCGGCGTAGTCCAGGTCCAGCACCGGCACACTGTCGTAGATGCCCACCGACACGGCGGCCACCGCCCCGTAAATCGGATCCTTGGACAGCTTCTTCTTCCGCATCATCCAGCGCACCGCGTCAACCAGCGCCACGTAGGCGCCGGTGATGGCTGCCGTGCGGGTGCCCCCGTCGGCCTGCAGCACGTCGCAGTCCACGGTGATGGTGCGTTCGCCCAGGGCATCCAGGTCCACGGCGGCGCGCAGGGAGCGGCCGATCAGGCGCTGGATCTCCAGGGTGCGGCCACCCTGCTTGCCCCGGGCAGCCTCGCGACCGCTGCGGGTGTTGGTTGAGCGGGGCAACATGCCGTATTCCGCGGTCACCCAGCCGCTGCCGGAGCCGCGCAGAAACGGCGGCACGCGATCCTCCACGCTGGCGTTGCACAGCACACGGGTGTTGCCGGCGGCCACCAGCACCGAGCCTTCGGCGTGCATGGTGTACTGTCTCTGCAGGCTCACAGCCCGCAACTGGTCGGGTTCCCGACCGCTGGGTCTATTCAATGGATTGTCTCCGCGCCGGTGTGCGCCGGGCGCTGTTTCAGAAGGAGCCTTCAGTTTACCATTACCTTTTTGTCCGGCCTACGGACCATCCCATGACCCAGAGCATGACCGCATTCGCCGCGGCCGCGGACGAGACCCCCTGGGGTCGCCTGACGCTGGAGCTGCGCAGCCTCAATCACCGTTACCTGGAGGTGGGCCTTCGCCTGCCGGAAGAATTCCGCTCGATGGAGCCGGCCCTGCGCGAGCGGGTCACCGGCCGCCTCAACCGGGGCAAGGTAGACGTGGGCATTCGCTGGAAACGCAGCGCCGGGGGCGAGCAGGTTTTGTCCCTGAACCGCCCCCTGGCCGAGCAGCTCGCCGCGCTGTCCAATGAAGTCCGCCACCTGTTCACCGGATCCCCCCACGGTTCAGACGTGGAGTGGCTGCGCTGGCCCGGCCTGGTGCAGGAACCGGAGCCGGACCTGGGTTCCCTGGCAGATGCGGTCAACGCACTCATGGACCGCGGCCTGGACGAACTGCAGGCGATGCGCGGCCGCGAGGGCCAGCGCCTGGCTGGCCTGCTGCTGGAGCGACTGGACCAGATCGAACCCCTGGTGGAACAGGTCCAGGCCGAGCTGCCGCGAATCCGGGAAAAAATGGGCCAGCGGCTGAATGACAAAGTGACCGCCCTGACCCAGAAGGTGGACGGCGAAAGGCTGGAACAGGAGCTGGCTGTGCTGCTGCAGCGTGCCGACGTGGACGAGGAGCTGGACCGCCTGACCGCCCACGTGGCCGCGGTACGGGAAACCCTGCAGTTGAACAAACCCGTCGGGCGGCGGCTGGATTTCCTGATGCAGGAGCTGCACCGGGAGGCCAACACCCTGGGCTCCAAGTCGGTGGACACCGCCACCACCCAGGTGTCGGTGGATCTGAAGGTGCTGATCGAGCAGATGCGCGAGCAGGTGCAGAACATTGAGTGACGCTGCCCGCGGGCGCCTGTTTATCGTGGCTGCGCCCTCCGGCGCCGGCAAAACCTCACTGGTGAAGGCGCTGGTGGACCGGGTCAACGGCATCGAGGTCTCGGTGTCCCACACCACGCGGCCGGCCAGACCCGGGGAGACCGACGGCGAGCATTACCATTTCATCGACGCCGACACCTACAAAACCATGGTGGAGCAGGACGCGTTCCTGGAACACGCCTGGGTGCATGGCAACGGCTATGGCAGCTCGCGCCGGCCGGTAGAGCAGAAGCTCGATGCCGGCCTGGACGTAATCCTGGAAATCGACTGGCAGGGTGCCCGCCAGGCGCGCCGCTGGATTCCCGAAGCCCTCAGCGTCTTCATCCTGCCGCCCAGCCTGGAAACCCTGGAGCAGCGCCTGCGCGGGCGGGGCCAGGACAGCGACGCGGTGATCCGGAAACGCCTGGACGCCGCCTTGAGCGAAATGACGCACTACCGTGAATTCGACTACCTGGTGGTGAACGACCGCTTTGAAAATGCCGTGGAAGACCTCATAACCATTGTATCGGCCAGTCGCCTGGGCACCCCCCGGCAGGCCGCACGCTACCCCGACCTGCTGGCGGCGGTGGACGCCAGCTGACTCTGGCTTCTGCGTTGGGAATTTTGGGCTGGTGCCAGTCACCAGCGCCCGGTAGAATGGGAAGATTGAGTTACAGAAACACAAAAAATCATGGCACGAATTACCGTAGAAGACTGTCTCGAGCGCGTAGACAACCGATTTGAACTGGTCCTCATGGCCACCCGGCGTGCGCGCCAGATCACCAACGGGGCGGACCCCATGGTGGAGTGGGAAAACGACAAGCCCACCGTGGTAGCGCTGCGCGAGATCGCGGAGGGCGAAATCAACGCCCGCACCCTGGAAGAGCTGGAAAAGCGCGAGCAGGAGCTGCTGGAGCAGGAAGCCATCGCCGAGGCCGCCCGGGAGGCACTGGAAGGCTGATCCCGTCTGACTGGTATAACCCTGGCATAACCCTGGAGCGACCTTGCTGTTCTGACTGATGAGCAAATTATGGACAAGGTCGCTCACGTCCCCGATTCACCCCAGAAGCACCGAAACCGCGGCGGCCGCCGAGATCCGTTAGCGGCCTTCTACCCGCTCAAGCCGGCCCTGAAGTATCTTTCCCGGCGCCAGGTCCGGCTGGTGCGCGAGGCTTTCCTCACCAGCGAAAAAGCCCATCGCGGTCAAACCCGCAAAAGCGGGGAAGCCTATATCCATCACCCGGTAGCGGTCGCGAAGGTGCTGGCCGGCATGTCCATGGACGTGGACACCATCATCGCCGCCCTTCTGCACGACACCGTGGAAGACACGCCGCTGACCCAGACCGACATTGTCGGCGAATTTGGTGAGACTGTCGGCGCCCTCGTGGATGGCGTGACCAAGCTGGAAAAGGTGCGTTTTCCGTCGCGGCAGGAGGCCGCCGCGGAGAGCTTCCGCAAAATGCTGCTGGCCATGGCCCGGGATATACGAGTCATCCTGATCAAGCTGGCGGACCGCCTGCACAATATGCGCACCCTGGGTGCCATGGCACCGGAGAGCCGCCGGCGAATCGCCCGGGAGACCCTGGAAGTCTACGCCCCCATCGCCCACCGCTTGGGCATGGACAGCATTCGGCGAGAACTGCGAAATCTCGCCTTCAAGGCTTTGCACCCCATGCGTTACCGGGTCATTCACGACCTGGCACGGGCCGCCGAAGGGCGCAACCAGGAGCGCCTCACAACCATCCGCAACGCGCTCAAATCCCACCTGGATTCCGCCGGCCTCCGCTGCGTCATCGAGGGCCGCACCAAGTCGCCCTACAGCATCTACGTCAAGATGAAGCAGAAAAGCGGCACCTTCAGGGACATTCTCGACATACTGGGTTTCCGCATCGTGGTGGGCGACGTCAGCGAGTGTTACCGGGCCCTGGGGGTGGTTCACAACCTGTACAAACCCCGCAGCGGCCGCTTCAAGGACTACATTGCCATCCCCAAGTCCAACGGCTACCAGTCCCTGCACACCGTGCTGTTCGGTCCTTTCGGCGACCCCATCGAAATCCAGATCCGCACCCGGGATATGGATGTGGTGGCCGAAGACGGCATTGCCGCCCACTGGACCTACAAATCCGACGAGGACCACTCGGTCACCGCCCGCCGTGCCCGGGACTGGCTGATGCGGGTACTGGACATGCAGCGCCAGGCCGGCGACTCGGTGGAGTTCCTGGAACACGTCAAGGTGGACCTGTTTCCCGACGAGATCTACGTGTTCACCCCCCGGGGCGAGATCAAGGAACTGCCGCGCAATTCAACGGTGCTGGATTTTGCCTACGCCGTACACACCCACGTGGGCAACCACGCGGTGCACGCCTGGGTGGACAAGGAACTGCGGCCGCTGCACCACCCCATCCACAGCGGCGAGAACATCAAGATCATCACCACGCCGTCGGCTGAGCCCCGGCCCAGCTGGCTGGAATTCGTGGTCACCAGCAGGGCACGCACGGCAATCCGCCACTATTTGAAGAATCTGGGGCACGAGGAGGCTGTGCAGGTGGGGCACCGACTGCTGGACCGTGCGCTGGCCGGCCTGGGGCATTCGCTGGAGGCCATCCCGGAAAAACGGCTGGAAGAATACCTGGACAACGCCAAGCTGCAGCGCCTGGAAGACCTGCTGGCGGATGTGGCCCTGGGCAACCGCATGCCCGGCATGGTGGCGCGCCAGCTGGTGGAGGATGACTCCGCAGGCGACGGCGATGAGATCGAAGCCGACGCGCTGATGCTGACCGGCGCCCGGGGCAACGTGGTCAGCTACGGCAACTGCTGCGGACCTATTCCGGGAGATGTCATCACCGGCTACCTCAGTGCCGGCAAGGGGCTGGTGGTCCACCGGCGTTCCTGCCGAAACGTCAAGGAGTTTCGCAAGTTCCCGGACCGCATGATCGACGTTACCTGGGATCCCGAAGAAAAAGGTTTTTTCAGCGTTGGTATCCGGGTGGACGTGCAGAACCGTCCCGGGGCCCTGGCCACGGTGGCCTCGGAGATCTCAGAGATCGACACCAACATCGAGCACGTGGAAAACCGCGAGCGTGACGGCGTCACCAGCCAGCTCTTCTTCACACTGGCCGTCAGCGGCCGCAAACACCTGGCCCGGGTCATGCGGCGCGTACGGCGGCTGCCCGTGGTCATTTCGGTTCACCGGCATGCCGGGTGAGCTGCTTCTGAACACGTTCTGATTAAGGACAAACCATGCACCGCGAAATCATTCACAGCGACCAGGCGCCGGCCGCCATCGGTACTTACTCCCAGGCGGTCAAGGTGGGAAACACTGTCTACCTGTCGGGCCAGATCCCACTGGATCCGGAATCCATGCAGCTGGTGGAAGGTGACTTCAAAACCCAGGCCCGGCGGGTCTTCGATAACCTGTCCGCCGTTTGCAGGGCATCCGGCGGCAGCCTGGCCAATATCGTCAAGCTCAATATCTACCTGACCGACCTGGCCAACTTCGGAGACGTCAACGAGGTGATGGCAGAGTATTTTGACGCGCCTTTCCCGGCCCGTGCTGCGCTGGGCGTGAAGCAGCTTCCCAAGGATGCCGTGGTGGAAATGGACGCCGTGGTGGTCCTTGACTGAAGCCGGCTCACTGCCCGGGGAGCAGCCCCTGCATTCGCTCAAGGGGGTCGGGCCCAAGGTGGCAGAAAAGCTGGCGCGCATCGGCATCGGGCAGGTCCGAGACCTGCTGTTCCACCTGCCCTCCCGCTACGAAGACCGCACCCGGATCCATCCCATGGGGACGCTGCGGATTGGTCAGCGGGTCATGGTCCAGGGGGAGGTGCGCAGCGCCAGCCTGGTCCGGGCCCGCCGGTCCATGTTCGTTTGGGTGGTGAGTGACGGCACCGGGTCGCTCACCATGCGCATGTTCAACTTCTACCCCAACCAGGTACAGCGGCTTAAACGCGGTGTGCAGCTGCGCTGTTTCGGCGAGGTGCGCCCCGGCCAGCGGGGCCTGGAGATGATTCATCCGGAATATCGCGAATGCGATCCGGAAACGCCCCTGGAGCCCTCGCTCACCCCGTTTTACCCCACCACCGAGGGGGTCAACCAGGCGCTGTGGCGCAAGCTGACCGACCAGGTTCTGGCCGGCCTGGACGACCTGGCCGAGGAGCTTCTGCCCCGGTCGGTGCTGGACCAGCTGGGTTTGCCCACCCTGGCTGATGCCCTGGCCTACGTGCATCGCCCGCCGCCGGATGCCCGGCTGGACCAGCTCAGCCAGGGTGAACATCCCTGTCAGCAGCGGCTGGCTTTCGAGGAACTGCTGGCCCACCGCCTGAGCCTGCGGAGACGGCGTCAGCAGATCCGGCAGCTGGAGGCGCCGCCGCTGACGTCAGAGGAATCCAGGCTGCCGGCCTTCCTGGATGCCCTGCCCTTTGAGCTCACTGGGGCCCAGCAGCGGTCCTTCGACGAGATCGACCACGACCTGGCCGCCAGCCAGCCCACCCTGCGCCTGCTGCAGGGGGACGTTGGCGCCGGTAAAACCGTAGTGGCCGCGGCCGCCGCGCTGCGTGCCATTGACGCTGGATTCCAGGCGGCCATCGCGGCGCCCACGGAGATCCTCGCGGAACAGCACTACCACACCCTGCGGGGCTGGCTGGCGCCCCTGGGAGTGGAGGTGGCCTGGCTGTCCGGCAAGGTTCGCGGAAAGGAGCGCACCGAAACCCTGGAGCGCATCAGCAGCAGCGCTCAGCTCATCGTGGGTACCCACGCCCTGATGCAGGCGGGAGTGGAGTACCGGTCCCTTGGCCTGGTGATCGTGGACGAACAGCACCGGTTTGGGGTGCACCAGCGCATGGCCCTGCGCAACAAGGGCGCCACCGGGGAATTTGCCCCCCACCAGCTGATCATGACCGCCACACCGATTCCGCGCACCCTGGCCATGACGGACTTCGCCGACCTGGACGTGTCGGTGATCGATGAGCTGCCCCCAAACCGGCTGCCGGTGACCACGGTCGCGGTCAGCAACGGCCGGCGGCAGGAGGTGATTGACCGGGTGCGGGCCTCCTGCACCGACGGGCGCCAGGCTTACTGGGTCTGTACGCTGATCGAAGAATCCGAGTCCCTGCGGGCCGAGCCTGCCCAGGAAATTGCCGCTACCCTGGAACAGCAGCTGCCCGAACTGGTGGTCGCCCTGCTGCACGGTCGGATGAAACCCGCTGAGAAGGAGCAGGTCATGGCCGGTTTCAAGGACGGCCAGAGCCAGCTGCTGGTGGCCACCACGGTGATCGAGGTGGGGGTGGACGTACCCAACGCCAGCCTGATGGTGATTGAAAACGCCGAGCGCCTGGGACTGTCCCAGCTGCACCAGCTGCGCGGCCGGGTCGGACGCGGCGCCGACGCCGCCACCTGTGTACTGCTGTTCCAGTCGCCCCTGAGCGACACCGCCCGCCAGCGCCTTGAGGTCATGCGGGAGACCAACGACGGCTTCGTGATCGCCCGCAAGGACCTGGACCTGCGTGGACCGGGTGAGGTGCTGGGCACCCGCCAGACCGGCGAATCCCAGTTCCGCATCGCCGACCGGGCGCGGGACCGCGGGCTGATGGATGACGTGGCCCGGCATGCGGACGAAATCCTGCGACAGGAGCCGGACCTGGCACTGCGCCTGGTTCGGCGCTGGGCGGGGGCGGCCAGTGAGTATGCGGAAGTGTGAGCTCGCCTGATCGGCGAGCGGAAACTCGCTTCGCTGCGCTTGCTGGGAAACGGCCGCTGTGGGATGTCGCCCGTGCAACTCCTGGACAGCATATTCGGCGACGGATTCGAGTAGCCGAGTGGTGGGGTCAGAGTAAAGG
>JASJDM010000077.1 GCA_030065125.1 Lysobacterales bacterium
TTCGCTTACGGCCTTCGGCCGTTGGCACATCCCTGTGCCAAGGGGCTTCGATCTCTGCCTTTGTCACGTGACTTCGTTCATTTTCTCCCCACAACGTCCCCAGCGGGCAAAGCCCGCGTTTCCCAGGCCGCGTCAGCGGCCGTTCCCCAGCGCCCGCAGGGCGCGTTCCCCAGCTCGCAAAGCGAGCGTTCCCTTAGATCGTTGACATGCAACCATTTAGTTGCATAATAGAAAAAGTGGAATCAATCTTCAAAGCACTCGCCGACAAAAACCGCCGGCGCATGCTGGATCAGCTGTTTGAGCAGGACGGCCAGACCCTGGGAGAGTTGTGTGGCCGGTTTTCCATGAGCCGCCAGGCCGGGTCCAAGCATTTGAAGATCCTGGAACAGGCCGGGTTGATCACGGTGCACTGGGCCGGGCGGGAGAAACGGCATTACCTGAATCCGCTGCCTATCCAGGACATCAGCGAGCGCTGGATTGCCAAGTTCCACCGTGAACGAGCAGCGGCCGTCAGCGCTTTGAAAAACGCCCTCGAAGACGATTGAGGAGCAGGAGGAAAACCATGAGCCATCCCGTACATATTTACGAGACCTTTATCCGTTCAACACCGGACCAGATCTGGAAAGCCCTCACCTCCTCCGAGTTCACCCGGCAGTACTTTCATCAGTGCTCGGTCCACTCGGACTGGGCGGAAGGATCCACCGTCCGGTATTCTGACGACAGTCGGGATTCCATCATGGAGGGACGGGTTCTGGTATCAGACCCGCCCAGACAGCTCTGCTATACCTGGCGTTTCACCTACGACCCTGACCTGGCCGCCGAGGGCGACTCCCGCGTCACCTTTGATATTGAACCCATGGGAAAGGTTTGCCGGCTGCGCATCACCCATGACTGGTTCGACCGCGAAAACAAGACCTACGAACACATCAGCGGGGGCTGGGCCATCATTCTCAGCAGCCTGAAGTCCCTGCTGGAAACCGGCCAGGCGCTGCCCCTGGCGGGCAACGAAGACGCGGCCGATCAGCGGGGTGCGGCATGAAGTCCCTGGCGTTGATCCTGCTGCTGCTGCCAGGAGTCTCCGTGGCCAGCGAAGTCCAGGCCCTCGTTAAACAGGTGGACGTAGCAGCAGACATGGAGTCCGCATGGGCCGCCTGGACCACGGAATCGGGATTGGAGTCCTTCTTTTCCCGTGAGGCCAATATCGAGTTGCGGGTCGGCGGGCAAATGGATATCCACTTCTTTCCCGGCAACCCGCCCGGTACCCGGGGTGCCGAAGGCATGGTTGTGCTTGCAGTCGAACCCGGCAGCCGGATCGCCTTTACCTGGGACGCGCCACCCACCTGGCCGGAAATCCGAAAACAACGCACCCTGGTGGCGGTCAGCCTTCAGCCTGTGGACGAGAAAACCACCCGGGTGCGGCTTGAGCAGACCGGATGGGGCCAGAGTGAGGACTGGACCGCCGTCTACGAGTACTTTGATGGGGCCTGGGATACGGTTCTTGGGCGCCTGCAGCAGCGGTTCGTATCCGGCCCGGTGGACTGGGATTTGTTGACCCAATGAATTATTATATTCAAATATTCTAATTAATTAGTCCCATGAAACTGTCAAGAATCCTGTTACTGCTGCTGATCATCATCCTGGCGGTGGACCTGGCCCTGACACCCACACCTGCCATCGGCAGCACCGAAGATCCCCGCGTGGCCCAAAGCCGGGAGCTGATCGCAGCGTTTGGATCAGAGCTCAAGTACGAACTGCAGAAGGCGATGGGATCTGGCGGCCCCGCGGCCGCGGTCAAGGTCTGCCGCGATCGTTCGCCCCAGATTGCCTCAAAACTGTCGCGCAAGTCCGGCGCCAGCGTCGGCCGCACCAGCCTGCGCTTCCGCAACCCCGGCAATGCACCGGAACCCTGGCAGGCTGAGCAGTTACGAGCCTTCGACCAGCTGGCGGAGACCACACCGGCCGAGCAGCCCCTGGAAGCCGTCCAGGCCATCGATGGGGAACTGCGCTACATGCGCGCTATCCGGACTGAACCTCTGTGCCTGGTGTGCCACGGTTCTGCGGTATCGCCGGACGTGGCCAGGTCTTTACGCGCTGACTATCCCCACGACCGCGCCACCGGCTATGCCCAGGGCCAGGTTCGCGGTGCGTTCAGGGTGGTCTGGCCTGCCAAGGGGTCTAGCGAGGACAGTTCTGCTGGTTCTTCTGAATGATCTGCCCGGGTTGCGCGTCCGTCACCTCCCCATTGCGAATCACGCTGACCCCATCCACCAGCAGGTCCTCCACCCCGGTTGAGAGCTCGGTCGGCGACCGGTAGTCCGCCACGGGCTGGAAGCTCGCCAGGTCCAGCACCGCAATATCCGCCACCCAGCCCGGTCGCAGATAGCCGCGATCGCAGAACCCGAAGCTGTCGGCCACCAGGCCGCTGCTGCGATGCACCCACTGCTGGATACTCATCAACTCATGGTTGACCACGAACTCCTGGTAGGCCTTGGGGTAGGTGGCGAACTTTCTCGGATGGCCGCGGGACCCGTCGGACCCGGTCATCACCCAGGGCCTCACCGCCAGGGCGTGGATGTCTGCCGGCTGCATGACAAACGAGGCAATGGGCGGGTCACCCTCCAGCACCATGCGAACACCGGCCAGCACCGGCGGCAGATTCAGCTCTGCCGCAATCTGGCCCAGGGTCATGCCCACGAACGGACTCTCAGCGCCGGTGACCAGCATGGCTTCGGGACCGCCGCGCAGCGCCAGGTTGGTTTCCATCTCCGTGCGGATTTCATTCACCACCGCGGGGTCGTTCAGCCGTGCGAGCATGGCGTCGGCGGAACCGGCCATGATCCGGCGGGGCACCAGCGCGTTGCTGAAGCGCGTGCCGGACGCCTGCCAGGGATACTGGTCTGCGGTCACGATCTGACCGGCCGCCTGGGCCTGCTCAATCAGGGCAATCATTGCCTCGCTCTGTCCCCACACCGCCTTGCCCAGGGCCTTGATGTGGGCGATGTGGACCGGCAGTTCCGCTCTGCGGCCAATCTCCAGGGCTTCTTCCAGGGCGCCCAGCAGGCCAACACCGCCGCTGCTCTCCGAGCGCATGTGGGTTTCGTACAGGCCGCCGTAACGGGCCGCCACCCGGGCCAGTTCCACCACCTCGTCAATGTCAGCGTAGCTGCCGGGCGCGTAGAACAGTCCACTGGACAATCCAAAGGCACCCTGTTCCATTTCGCTGGCCACCTGCTGCTTCATGGCCTCCAGCTCTTCCGGGGTCGGCGCCCGTTCCGCCATGCCCATGACGTCCTTCCTGATGCCCCCGTGCCCGGCCAGGATGGCCACGTTGGTGGGCAGACCCGCCTGCTCCAGGGCAGCCCGGGACGGCGGCTGCACGCCATAGCCGTCGTTGCCCAGGAAAACGGTGGTTACCCCCTGGGTGATGTAGTTGAGGTTACGCTCCGCCTCGCCGCTGCGCAGATCCTCACGGGCGTGGGTGTGGGGGTCGATGAATCCCGGCACCACCGCCTTCCCGCCCGCATCGATGGTCTGGCGGGTCAGCACATCGTCCGGCGCATCCATGGAGATGATCCTGCCGTGCCGGATAGCGATATTGCCGCGGCGCGGGGCGGCCCGGGAGCCGTCATACACCAGTCCGTCCTTGATCAGGACGTCATACAGCGGCTGATCAAATTCCTCGGCCGGCGTCGCCAGCATCAGCGTCATCAACTCTTCGGCAAACACACCGGCGGAATGACGGATGGCGTCGCGGTCGGTTTCGTCCCCCATCTCGTAGGTGATGGCGGGAATGCCAAAGCGGTCATACATGTAGTTCTTGGAGGTGGGTCGGCCGTTGTTGGGCCGTTTCTCCTGGGTGAATTCGTAGTTGACCATCCTGGGACGGGCGGCATCCAGCCAGCGCGTGGCAAAGTCCACCGGCACGGTGACGTCTGCGTCGTTCTGGGTGTAAAAAAGATTGCGCTGGGTCGAATGAAAGTCCAGAAACACCCGGATGCGGTTGCCGTCGGCCACCAGCTCATCCACCAGGTTTTTCAGCAGGCGGGTTTCCGGCTGAGTAAACGGACCCCAGTCCCGGTTGAGATCCACGCCGCCGGTGTTGTGCCGCCAGTAGCCCAGAATGACACCATCGGGATTCATGAACGGGACCACCACAACGCGGAACCGCTGGCGGAATTGTCGCGCCGCGTCGTTATCCGCCAGCAGGGCAGCGACGAAGGGCGTCAGCGCCACGGAACCGGTGATTTCCGGCGGGTGCTGCCGTCCAACGATGAGCAGGGTCTCCCGGTCATCACCCCGTGTATCCAGGCGATGGATGGGCCGCCCCTGGGCGGATTCTCCCAGCAGCTCCAGTTCCAGACCCAGCGAACCGCCAAGATCCCGAATCTCCTGGTCGATCATCTCCGGCATCAGCAGTTCCTGGCCGGCGATCCACCACGGCTTCCGGTCGGCAGGCAGGCTCAAAACCGCAGCGCTGCGGTCCTCCGCCACCGACACCTGGCTCTCGTCCAGCCGGGTCCATGTACGCCCGTCCCGGCTGACCTTCGGCCAGTAACGGTGATGACCGTCGATGTACTGCAGGGTGACCTGGACCGTTTCCGACTCATTTGCTACCACCTGGAAGGCGTACCAGGCGCTGTCGTTGATGGGCGGCGGGTCTTCCGGGCTGATCACCAGGGTGAACGAACCCTCCGCGGAAACCCGGCATTCACCCCGGGCAGCGCCGTCGAAATCTGCCAGCACCGATGCCGTTTCCGTCGCACACTGGGGATCGAACCGGGGAGCAACCGCACAGCCTGTGAGCATGCCGGCCAGCGCCAGCGCGAGATAAAACCGGGTTTTCATATCAAGTGTCCATGCTTACCGCCCGGGCCACATCCTGCCCCGTGGCGCAGGCCAGCGTCCAGCCCAGGGCGCCGTGCCCGGTGTTAACGAACAGTCCCGGTGTCCGGGTTGCGCCGACCCGGGGCCGGCTGTCCGGCGTCATGGGGCGCACCCCGGACCAGGGCTGGTGGTCCTCCTGGGCGTAGTCGGCCGCCTCCGGGGCCAGCCACCAGGCTGTGTTGGTCAGGTCTGCCACCCGCCGCCGGATCCGTGATTCCGAGTTTCCCAGAAAGTCGGTGAACCCGGCAATGCGCACCCGATCGCCGAGGCGGCTGAAGACAATCTTGTGTTTCACGTCGGTCAGGCTGACCCGGGGTGACCGGGGTCCGGGCGGGAGCGTCAGGCTGTAGCCTCGAACCGGGTAAATGGGCAGCGGGATGTCACTGGGTGCAACAACGCTGGCGCTGGCGCCGCCAAGGCAGACCACCACTGCGTCAGCTTCCAGTTCCTCGGACCCCAGCTTCGCCCCCGTGACCCGGCCGTTGCGGCGCAGCAGCCCGTCCACCCGCGTGCCCAGCTTCAATTCCAGCGAACCCCGGGTTTGCAACCATTCAGACAGTTCACGGCAGAATTTCCCGGCGTCTGCAACTTCGTCTCCCGGCGCGTAGATCGCCGCGGTATAGGGTTCGGGCATGGCCGCCAGTGTCGGCTCGATGGCTTCGGCTTGCTGGCGGTTCAGCAGCCGAACTTCGCAGCCCGCCGCTGTCTTGCGGTCAATGCCTGGCTGGGCGCCCTGCACTTCCGCGTCGGTTCGCAGCAGCACCATCTTGCCCGCCGTGGCGTGACTGTAGTCCAGCTGAGCTTCCCGGTTGATCCCGCCCAGCAGTTCAGCCGATCGCAGGGCCAGTTCCAGCAGGGCCCTGGAGTTGGTCCCGGATCGCCCGGCGGTGCACTGACTGACGAAGGCCAGGCCCCAGCGTATCAGCGACGGCGACAGGGACATCACCACCGAGGGGTCCCGGCCCAGCAGCAGGCCCGGGAGTTTTTTCAGCATGGCGGGCTGGGCAAAGGCGTCCGTGTAGCTGTAGGAAAGCTGGCCGCCGTTGGCGTGACTGGTGCCTGCGCCGGGTTCGGAGGCCTGGTCCACCATTATCACCTGGTGCCCCTGCCGGGCCAGGAAATAAGCCGAGGCCACACCAGCCACTCCGGCCCCCAGCACCAGGACTCTCGCACCTCCAGACATGGCCCGGAATCCTAGCGGCGGCCTCGCACCGGCCTCAAATACCGATTGATAGGTGGGGCATAACCCCAGGCTATAGTCTTAGTGTCACACTCTAGCCGACATAGTCACTGACGAATTCGCGTACGTCTTCCCCCAGGGTGTCCAGGAAGCGCCGGGACACCACCGACAGCGGCGCGTCGGCAAAATGCAGCGCGCAGATATCAAAGGCCAATCCAGGGTTCAGCGGCCAGATTCCCACGTCCGGCCCCGATGACGCGGCAGTCACCGCGTCCACGATGGTCACACCGGCGCCCCGGGCCACCAGCCCCCGGGCCACGTGATAGGTTTCCGAGACCGCAACGATATTCAGATCCGCATTACCCGATTCCAGGTGGGTCGTCAGTATCCGGCCCAGCGGCCCCCGGCTGTGCAGGGCGATAAAGGGCTGGCTCGCCAGGTCCTTCAGTCGAACCCGCTTGCGTGGAAATCGCGTGCCCGGCGGTGCCAGCACCACGAACTGCGCCCGGGCCAGGGGTTCTACCGCAATGCCCGGCGCCTCGTCAGGGTCAAAACACAGGCCAATATCAATTCGTGACTGCAGCAGGCCCCGCTGGATGGCGTTGTGATGCAGCGTCTCCAGTTCGAACACCGTATCGGGATGACGCTCCAGGTAGCGGGCCACCGTGGTGGGCAGCAGATCCGTGCCAAAGGCCGGCGTCGCCGCAATCCTGACCGTACCGCTGTCGGAGGCGCGCAGATTTCGGGCCACCCGGCGCAGTTCATCGACATTCTTGTACACCGATGACACATGCCCGAACAGCCGGTGGGCCTCCGGCGTGGCCACCAGCTTGCCCTTGATGCGATCAAACAGCCGGTAGCCCAACTGCTGCTCTGCGTGGGCCAGCACCTTGCTGACCGAAGGCTGGGAGACGTGCAGCAGGGCAGCAGCGCCTGTAATGGAGCCGCTGGAATAGACGGCGTGAAAGACTTCAATCTGCCGCAGTCGCATGCATCGTCCCCGCTTGTGAGTCAAAAAAGAGTATAACCATGGGTTATGGCACCATCCACAGACCATAGCCTGAGGCTATACACCGTGAAACAGGCGCTATTGGCACATTTCCCCGGCCATTTGCTAGCATGCCGAAATCGTCCATCCGAAGCGTTGACCTTCGGGGACAGGGGAAAAGCCCAGCATTACAGCGACCGGCCTGAAAGCAGCCGGCGAGCCAAACGAGGGAGATCCATGTCTGACAAAGCTGACCAAATCTTTTCTGCCAATCGCCTGAGCCTGGCGATTTCTCTTGTTCTGTCCTGTGCCGCCGGCGTGGCCATGGCCCAGGATCCCGACGAGGTTTACGAAGAAGGTGGCGAGGTTGAAGAAATCGTCGTGACCGGCACCCACATCCGGGGCGCGCAGATTTCTGACGCGCTGCCCGTGGCCGTAGTGACTTCCGATGACATCGAAGTGCTGGGTTTCGATTCCGGCGACGAATTGCTCGACGAGGTGGCCGCCAACGGCCAGAACTTCTTCAACGAGGCAGAAAACATCTCCGGCGGCGTGAACTCCGCCCGCGGGGATGTCGGCGCATTCAACCTGCGCAGCCTGGGTACAGGCAACACCCTGGTGCTGCTCAACGGCCGCCGGGTCGTCAACGCCCCGTCCTTCCAGACCGAGGAAGTGGGTGGGAGCTTTGTGCCGGTCAACACCGCCAACGCCGCCGCCATGCCCGTGTATGGCATCGAGCGCATCGAGGTGTTGAAAGACGGCGCCTCGGCCCTTTATGGCGCAGACGCCGTGTCAGGCGTGGTCAACACCGTGCTCAAGCGGGACTTCGAGGGACTGACGGTTCGCGCCAAGTACAACGACTACCCGGACTACGAGCGCGACGATACCAACATCGCCATCGAGTGGGGCAAGTTCTTCAACGACGGCGCCACCAACGTCGGCGTGTTCTACAACTACTACGACCGCGGCCGGGTCAACGCCCAGGAGGATCCGCGCTGGGCCGACAGCGACTTCCGCGACCGGATTCCAGCAGATTCGCCGTTTGCCGGCAGCACGGCTTTCCGCAATAACAGCGTCAATTCGCTGTTTGGCCAATTTGACGCTGTTCGCAGCGTTTCTTCATACGGTATCACCGGCATCGTCACGGACAGCGCCGGCGAATTTGAGATCTATCCTTCTGATGATCCGCGCTGCGAGGTCCAGCTGAACTTCGGTACCTGCCTGGCCCCGGACGGCGGCGGTGTCATCCGCTATAACCTGAACGAATTCCGCGACCTCAATTCCGACCTGGAACGACACAACCTGTTTGTCTACGTCAATCATGAGTTTGACAGCGGTCTGGAAAGCTTTACCGAACTGCACTATTACGATTCGGACACCAACCTGTCTCGCCATCCGTCCGCCTCCTTCAGCTCGGTGCGGCTGCGGGTTGGTCCGGAAAACTACTACAACCCGCTGGGTCCCTGCGGCTCACCCAACCGCCTGCCGGACAGCATCATCGGCACCGATGTGCCCTGCGGCGGCGTGGAACTGCAGATCGACAACTACCGCTTTGCTGAACTGCCGCGGATCATCGACAACAGCAAGGACATGTATCGAATCCTGCAGGGCTTCCGCGGTATGTGGGGAGACTGGGACTGGGAATCCGCGCTGGTGCTTTCCAAGGCTGAAGCCGAGGACATTACGTCCAACCGGGTTTCCAACATCCTGATGCAGGAAGCCCTGAACGATCCAACGCCAGCGGCGTACAACCCATTCAGCGGCGGCGTCAACAGCAACATCGAGCGTGCCCTGATCGACGTCTTCCGCATCAGCGAATCCGAGCTGAAGATGGTGGACTTCAAGCTGTCCAACAGCGGCATCTGGGATCTGCCTGCCGGCCCCGTAGGCGCCTTCATCGGCTTTGAGTACCGTGAAGAGTCCTTCATCGACGACCGTGATCCGCGACTGGACGGCACCATCGTGTTTACCGACGCCCAGGGCGACACCTTCCCGTTCGTATCAGACGTCGTCAATTCCAGCCCGACCCCCGACGGTCGCGGCGAGCGTGACGTGACCTCGCTGTTCGGCGAACTGCAGATCCCGGTGCTGGACAACCTGGACGTACAGATCGCCTTCCGCTACGAGGACTTTTCCGACGTGGGCAACACCACCGTGGGCAAGTTTGCCTTTGGCTGGCGCCCGCTGGACTCGCTGCTGGTTCGGGGCTCGTTCTCTGAAGCTTACCGGGCGCCCAACCTGGTCACCATCAACGAACAGATCGTGGCGCGCAACAACACCCGCACCGACTACGCCTGCCAGTACGCCGCGGAATTCGGTGGTGATCCTGACCAGGATATCCTGGATTGCCGCAACGCCATCCAGCGGGTCGCCCAGGGCAGTGACCAACTGGTACCAGAAGAATCCGACAACTATTCCGTCGGCCTGGTGTTCGAACCCACCGACAACCTGACCATGACCCTGGACTTCTGGTCCATCGAGAAGACGGACACGATCGGCCTGTTCGGTGAAGAGAACCACACCCTGCTGGACCTGGTGAGGCGACTGGAGGCCGGTAACGGCAACTGCGCCGGCTTCACCGGCAATCCTGCCGTGACCCGTGACCCCGAGGTGGATCCCGAGGTGGCGGCGATCTACAACGCGGCCGGCATCTGCCCCGCCGGTGACATCGACCAGATCTTCGACCAGTACGCCAACCTGGATACCCGGACGGTTGAAGGCCATGACGTGGGCGTCTACTACAACAAGGAAACCGGCTGGGGCGACTTTGCCTTCAAGTACGTCGCTTCTTTCCTGAACACCTACGAGCAGGAAGCGGGTGGCGACGCCCTGATCCTGGTTGAAGCCCAGAACGCCGGCCTGATCCCGGCCAACTACCCCGTGGCCGGCTTTTCCGACCTGATCCGGGTGGACGGTAACGTGGAGAACAAGCAGACCGCACGCCTGTCCTGGCGCAAGGGCGACTGGGGCGCCACAGTGACCGGCAAGCGCATCGGCAGCTTTTACCAGGACAGTCTGACCCTGGCCGACGGCACGCGCTGGGAAGTCCCGGCCATGACCACCTACAACGCCACCTTTGATTACCGCTTCGACCTCGGGCCCGCACGGACCCGGGCCCGGTTGGGAATCATGAACGTGACGGATGAGCGTGCGCCCCTGGCGGATCGCTTCTTCGGCTACTTCGCCGACGTCCACCGCGACCTGGGCCGCTACTACTACCTGGAAATGCGGTTCCAGATGTAACACCAACCCACTCGGAACGGGGAGCTTCGGCTCCCCGTTTTTTTGAGCGAGATTGATGAACGCATCAACCACCAGGGCTGAATCCCAGCCTCATACCTACCAGCTGGTGGGCCGGATTCTCGGCCCGGCGGTTTTCCTGGTCATGATGGCATTCGATCCCGTCCAGCAGGTCATGGACCCCCAGGCCTGGCGGGTCGCCGCGGTCGGACTCGGGATGGCCATCTGGTGGGCCACCGAGGCCCTGCCGGTACCGGTCACCGCATTTGTCCCGTTGATCGCTTTCGACCCCCTGGGCATCGCGCCCCTGAGGGAAGCAGCCGCACCCTACGCCAACCCCATCATCTACCTGTTCCTGGGTGGATTCATGATGGCCCTGGCGGTGGAGCGCTGTAACCTGCACCGGCGCATTTCTCTGGCCATCCTGGACCGCACCGGCACCGACGGCCGCCGGCTGATCGGCGGATTCATGGTGGTCTGCGCCCTGCTCAGCATGTGGATGACCAATACCTCCACCACCATGATGCTGCTGCCCATCGTGCTGTCGGTGATCGTGGTGATTCGGGAAAACGTGCCCGACCTCAGCGACAAAGACGCCAACAACTTCGAAATCGCCATACTGCTGTCCCTGGCCTACGCCGCCAGCATCGGCGGGCTGGCCACCCTGATCGGTACGCCACCCAATGCTTTCCTGGCCGGCTACCTGGCCGAGAACTACGACATCCAGATCAGCTTCGCCCGCTGGATGCTGGTGGGTATCCCGGTCAGCCTGGTGATGCTGCCCCTGGCGTGGCTGCTGCTGACCCGGTTGCTGCATCCCGTCAACGTCCCCGCCAGCAGCGCGGTGAACGCCCACCTGCATCAGCTGCGGGAAGAAATGGGGCCCATCACCGCGCCCGAGAAACGGGTGGCCTGGATCTTTTCCCTGGTGATCCTGGGCTGGATGCTGCGCCGGCCGCTGACCGAGTGGCTGGGTCTATCCGGTGTATCCGATGCGAGCATCGTCATGACCGGCGCCATTGCCCTGTTCCTGATTCCCAGCGGCGACAAGAATCAGAAGCGCCTGATGACCTGGGAAGCCACCGCCCGGCTGCCCTGGGGCGTGTTGATCCTGTTCGGCGGCGGCCTATCGCTGGCCGCCGCGGTTTCCAACAGCGGCCTGGCGCTGTGGCTGGGTGAGCAGCTGGCACCGCTCAGCGGCCTGGGTATCGCGGTGCTGGTGGCGGCCGCTGTTGCTCTGGTGATCTTTCTGACCGAGCTCACCAGCAACCTCGCCACCACCGCCACCCTGCTGCCGGTCATGGGCGCCATTGCCCTCCAGGCCGGCCTGCCACCACTGGTGCTGACGGTTCCCATCACCATCGCCGCCAGCTGCGCCTTCATGCTGCCGGTGGCCACTCCCCCCAACGCCATTGTGTTCTCCACCGGCCGCCTGCACATTCCCCAGATGGTCCGGGCCGGCATCCTGCTCAATATCCTGGGCATCATCCTGGTGAGCCTGGTGGCCCTGTTTCTGGCGCCGGAGGTGCTGTACTGATGATCCACAGGCTGGTCATCGTATTGCTTGTCCTGGTGCAGGCCGGCTGCGCCACCGCCCGGACGGCGCCGGATCGTGCCAGCCAGGCGCAACTTGCCAACGTTCTGTTCGTGGGCAACAGCTTCACCTACTACAACGACAGCCTGCACAACCATCTGCGCCGGCTGATGCGGTCCGCGGAGATCAGCCGGGACGGCCGCATCCGCATCATGACCATCTCCGGGGGACACCTGTTCGAACACTCTGGGCTGTCCGGGATGCTGCAGACCGAGGATTGGGACATCGTGGTGCTGCAGGGCCACAGCCTGGAGGCCCACGACCCGGACCGGCTGAAACGGTTTTTCTCTGCCGCGCGGCAGCACGTGGATGCCATCAGGAAGTCCGGTGCGGAACCGCTGTTGTTCATGACCTGGGCCTACAGCGGCCGACCGGAGATGACCCAGGTTATCAGCAACAACTACCACCGTATCGGACGCGAAACCGGTACCCCGGTGGCTCCGGTGGGACACGCGTTTGCCCAGGTCACCCGGCAGCACCCGGAAATCACCCTGATTCACGAAGACCGCCGACACCCTACCGTGGCCGGAACCTACCTGGCCGCATCGGTGTTCCTGGGTGTGCTTTACGGGCAGTCCGCCCAGGGACTCGACTACACCGCCGGGCTGGAGCCGGAGGTGGCGCGGGTGCTGCAGGATGCGGCTTGGGCGGTGGTCAGGGGTCAGAGTAAAGGGACAGAGTAAATCTCGGATTTACTCTGTCCCTTTACTCTGACCCCATCACTCCCCCATCACTCCTCCCAGCTTTCCAGCATGCCCACAAAGGCAGAAAGCCACCGGTTGGTCTGAAACGCATCCAGCGCCCGGTGGTCAATGCTCAGGGTCACGTAACACATGGGCAGGGCGCGGATCTTGTCCTTGCCGTCGGCCTCCACCACTTTCAGCCGGCGCTCCAGTTTGCCGATGCCGAGGATGGCGACCTGGGGCTGGTTGATGATGATGGGTGAAGCCAGCAGGCTGCCGGACACGCCGTGGTTGGAAATGGTGAAGGTGCCGTTCTTGAGGTCTTCC
Source organism: Lysobacterales bacterium (assembly GCA_030065125.1). Lineage (GTDB taxonomy): Bacteria > Pseudomonadota > Gammaproteobacteria > Xanthomonadales > SZUA-38 > JASJDM01. The sequence goes on from JASJDM010000077.1 coordinate 12,897, forward strand.
TGGCCCAGCTTGCCAACCCGGGCACGATCGGTCATTGCTTCCAGTTCGCGGGCTATTTCCAGCAGGGACCGGTCCTGGACATTTTCGATTACCGGGACAATCAGTCCTTCGTCTCCCAGGGCGGTACCCACGCCGATGTTCACCTGGTCGAAGATTTCAAGGTGATCCGGATGGTAGCGGGCGTTGACCTGGGGCACAGCTTTCATGGCGGCCGCCGATGCAGCGAGGAAGTAAGCGGTAAATGTCAGCTTGACCCCCTGCTCCGCAAACGCGCCCTTGTTGTTTTCGCGGTGCGCGATGATGCGGCTCAGGTCGGCTTCGAACACGCTGGTGACGTGGGGCGCCACCTGCAGGCTGTGGGCCATGTGGCTGGCGATGGCGCGGCGCATGCTGCTGTGAGGCACAATGTTGCCGCCCAGTTCGGAGGGCTGCAGTGCCTCTTCTGGCGGACGGGCCGGCTGCTCCAGCCACGTCAGCACATCGTCCCGGGTGACCCGGCCGCCGGCGCCGGTGCCGCGGATACCCGCCAGCGAGGTCAGATTGTTCTTGCGCATCAGCCGCCGCACGGACGGACTGATCAGATCATGGGAAATACCGTCTTCGACCACCGGCTCGGCGGGGACCGGTTCCTGCTCGATATGCGGCTCGGTGCGCCTGGGTCCCTGCCCGCTGGCGATGATGCCCACCACCTGGCCGGGCTCCAGATCGGCCCCCTCCCGGGCCCGCACTTCGGCCAGGATTCCCGACGCCGGTGCGGCAATCTCTACCGTGACCTTGTCGGTTTCCACCTCCAGCAGGGCGTCATGCTCGGCCACGCGCCGGCCCTCAGCCACCAGCCAACGGGACAGCTTGGCCACCGTGCCCTCGGCGTGGTCTTCGGAGAAAATGACCTCCACCGCCACGTCTGCCGGGGCTGCGGCGGCCCCTTCGGCGTCTATCCGCGCCATCACGGTGCCGGGATTGATCTCCTGTTCCGGTTCGACCAGCAGCTCGCTGATGCGCCCGGATTCGGGCGCGGCGATCTCCACCGTGACCTTGTCGGTTTCCAGCTCAGCAATGGGTGCGTGGGCATCGACCTGATCGCCCACGGCCACCAGCCAGCGCGAGAAGCGCGCGACCGTGCCCTCGGTCTGTTCCTCGAAGATGATATCCATGCTGTAAACGCCGGCCCGATCAGATGGCCGTCAGACAGCCAGCAATTCACCCATGGCGTCGCTGATCTTGTCCACCGTGGGTACGGCGGCGGTCAGCAGTTCGATGTTATGGGGGTTGGGAATGTCCGGCATGGTCAGCCGACGCACCGGCGCATCCAGATCCCAGAACAGCTCGTCAGCCAGGATCGCGGCAATCTCAGCGCCAAACCCAGCAGTCAGCGTGTCCTCGTGGACGATCAGGCAGCGGCCTGTCCGGCGAACCGACTCACACACAGCCTCTTTGTCCCAGGGCACGATGGTGCGCAGGTCCAGCACCTCCACCTGGCCGGTGCGATCCCGGGCGGCAGCTTCACAGCGCTCAACCATGGCGCCCCAGGTGACCACGGTCAGGGACTTGCCCTCAACCACCCGGCGGGCTTTGCCGAACGGCACCACATAGTCGTCACCGGGATAGGGCCGGCGGGCCCAGGCGGCGTCGTACTGAGTCCGGTGTTCAAAGAACATGGTCGGGTTGTCGTCCCGAAGCGCGGTGCGCAGCAGGCCTACGGCATCTTCGGCATTGGACGGCATGGCCACCTGCCAGCCGATCTTGTGTGCCCATTCCACTTCGTTGCACATGGAGTGCCAGGGGTCGCCACGCTGGGCAAAGCCACCCGGAATGCGGACCACCATGGGGCAGGCAAACTTGTTGACCGTGCGCCAGCGGGTAATGCCAGCGTCGGTGATCTGCTCAGCGGCCGGCTCGGCATACTTGCGGAACTGGATTTCCGGCACCGGCATCAGGCCGGCAACGGCCATACCCACGGAGCGGCCGATGATGCCTTCCTCGGACAGGCTGGTGTCGAACACCCGGTCGCGGCCGTGGCGTTCCATCAGGCCCAGGGTGGCGGCGTGGACACCGCCTTTCAGTCCCACGTCCTCGCCAAACACCAGCACCCGGGGGTTGATCTCGAGTTCATAGTCCAGGGTCCGTCGAATGGCGGTCAGCATGTTGACCCTTTGGCCCTGGGGATTGGGCCGCTCGTTGCCCTCGGGGTGGGTATAACCTTCCGGGCGCAGCCCCCCCATCAGCGACGGATCGGGAGAACCATCTTCCAGAGTCTCGGCGAACACGTAGCGCTTGAGCCGTGCCGGGTCGGGCTGGGGCCGGGCTTCCGCCCGGTCCGCCGCTGCGGCCACCTCGGCGGTTACGGTCTGCTCCAGGTCGTGCCACTCGGTCTCGGACAGGGCCTGCCTTTCGATCAGGTGACGCTTCAGCAGCGGCAGCGGGTCGCGGGTCTTTTCCCGGTCGATCAGTTCCTGGGGCTTGTAAGCCTGGGTGTCCTGGAAGGTATGGCCGCAAAGGCGCGGCACTTTCAAGCGCAGCAGCGCGGGACCCTGGCCTTCGCGAACATGGTTAACTGCCGATTGCACCAGCCCGGGGGCGGTGGCCGGGTCGGTTCCGTCACCGTCGAAGATTGCCAGCCCCTGCCAGGAAGCCAGGTTGGCCACATGGTCACCACCCGGCGTCTGATACTTGGCCGGCACGGAAATGCCGTAGCCGTTGTCCTCGATGTAAAACAGGAACGGCAGCTGCCGCACGGTAACGATATTAAGCGCGGCCCAGAACCCGTTGGTGGAGGCCGAGGCGTCGCCGCCCGTCGCCACTCCGATAGCGCCTTTCCAGTTGGCATCGTTGAGTACCGATGCACGATAGTGGGCCGCGTGGGCCCACCCCACGGCGGGGGTGTACTGCGCACCCACGCCACCGCTCATGGGCAGCAGGGTGGCGGTCGGTCCCATCTTGCCGTTGCCGGGCAGATTACAGACCACGCCGATATCACGACCGTCGCTGTACCCGCCGGAGCGCGCCAGGGGAGAGGCCAGCGCGTCTTCCGCCGACAGGCCGAGGGTCAATGCCAGGGGTCGGGACCGGTAGTAGCCGGAAACCCCGTCGTGGGGATGGCTGAGACAGGAGCCGAGCAGAATCTGTGCAAAGTCGTGGCCCCGGGCAGAGAATTGGTTGAACACCTTCTTCGCCGGAACCAGCTTGGATTCCTCGATTTCGTCGATGGCGCGGGACAACAGCAGCAGGTAAGCCACCCGGTGCCAGTCGTAACCAGGCCGATCTCCATGCTGGATGTGCTGACTGGCTAAGCTAGACATGATTGCTCACTCCTGATTACTGGAATAGTGCGCGCCCTTGGCGCCCATGATCAATACGGATTTATACTCGACGCCGTTGTGGCCCTTTCCCCCGCGGGCGTTCAACCAAGCCCGCATCAAAGGACCGGTCAGGTCACGACTGCACCTGACGGCGGACCGATATGATACTAAAATCAAGGACGATCCTTCAATTCTGTATCACGTTTTTTGAAATCTGATGAAACGACTGGCCACACTGGACAAGCTGCTGCGTCACTTCAGGGACCGCCGCCCCATCCGGGCAGGGTCCCTTATCGTCACCACATTTGGTGACAGCATCGTGCATCACGGCAACTCGGTCTGGCTGGGCAACCTGATCACCGCCCTGGAGCCTTTCGGGCTGAATCAGCGGTTGATACGAACCTCGGTGTACCGGCTGGTGCAGGATGACTGGCTGGCCACCAGCCAGGTTGGGCGCCGCAGCTACTACAGCTTCACCGATGCGGGCCTGCGGCATTTCGAGAAAGCGGCGCGCCGCATCTATGCCGGCGCAGAGCCGCCCTGGGACGGGCGCTGGACCCTGATTCTGGCCGGCTTTCTCAACGACCGGCAGCGCGACGCGCTGCGCCGGGAGCTGCACTGGCTGGGCTACGGAACGCTGACCCCGGGAATGATGGCCCACCCCAGCGGCGACCGGGGACCCCTGGACGAAACCCTGGCGGAAATGAAGCTGGCTGACCGGGTCACGGTCCTCAGCGCCACCACCGAAGACCCGGTGTCGCGCCAGGTGCTGCGCAAGATCTCCGAGCGCAGCTGGAAGCTGGATGAACTGGGGGAGCGTTACAAATCGTTCCTGAAAGACTTCCGGCCCCTGCTGGCCAGCCTCAGGAAGGCCCCGGACATCGACCCCGGTCAGGCTTTCCTGGTCAGGACCCTGCTGATCCATGAGTATCGCCGCCTGCTGTTGCGGGACGCGGACCTGCCCTCGGAACTGCTGCCGGCCAACTGGCCCGGCAGGTCTGCGCATCAATTGACCGCCAATATCTACCAGCTGGTGGATACCCCCGCCGAGCGCTACATCATGGAAAACTTTGAGTCCGCGGACGGCGCGCTGCCGCCAGCCAATCCGGATTTGCGTGTCCGATTCAGTGGCCTGGCGCCTGCTTGAGGGCCGACTGCAAAAGGATTAAAGTTATACCTTTATAACAATTGATCCTGGGGTGCCCTGTGGGTATCAGCGAACTGGCAGTCCTGAAGTGGCTGCACATTCTGGCGATGGTCTACTGGCTCGGCGGTGAATGGGGGGTGTTTCAGACCTCCTACAATGTGGTCAACCGCAAGCTGTCCATGGAGGAGCGCAAGCGCCACATGGAAACCGCATACCGCATCGACATCCTGGCACGCACCGGCATCATTCTGCTGCTGCCCCTGGGGCTGCACATGGGAAATTTCTGGGGCACCCAGCCCTACGGCGGCAACTGGCTGGTGGGCATGTGGATCGTGTTTGCCGCCTGGCTGAGCCTGACCTGGGCCGCTTTCATCTACCGTGAGACCGACCGCGGCGTATTCCTGACCCGCATCGACGAAGCAATCCGCTTCGTGGTCATCCCAGCCCTGATCATCTCCGCCATCACCTCCCTGATGGGTTACGGCCCGTTCAATGCCGCCGAGGGATTCCGCTGGTACTCCGCCAAGGTGGGCATCTATGGCCTGATGCTGGTCATCGGCCTGTATCTGCGCTTTGTCATGCGCGAATGGACCACCCTGTTCCGCATCCTGGCCCAGGGCGAAGATGCCGAAGCGGAAAACACCCTGGAACGCTCCATCCGCAAGGCGCGCTACCTGGCCTACGTCTACTGGATCGGCATTGCCACGGTGGCGTTTCTGGGGGCGGCTAAGCCTTTTTAATGGGTCCGAGAGATTGACCATCCTGGTCAACTCTCGGCCGCGATTTGAAAACGCGGTTTCCAAATCGCTCACGCTTCGCGTTGGCACATCCATGTGCCAAGGGGCTTCGTTCTTTTTTTAGACGTCGAACTTGTTTCAGGATCCATCTGAAATCCCAAAGCCGCCTTCGTTGACGCTTGCACTCCACTGCAGCGAAGCCATCTTCAGTGAGACGCCTCCGCCGCCGCCCTGCTTGATCGAAGCCTCCGGTGAAACCTCTGCCTCGATCGAAGGTTGCGCAGAACTCACTCTCAGATGGATCCTGAATCGAGTTCAGGATGACGTCGGGGAAAGGATGACGACGGTGAGAATGGCGTCGTCGGTGGCGCATCACGGGGATGGGAGCGGGGGGCTGGATGGCGACACACAGGGTTCAGGTAATCGCAACACAGCGGGTCAGGGAGCGCGCCGCGCTGCCCTACCGCCTCCGCCCCGGCTGCTGGTCGATCCTCATCATGGAGGGGGCCGTGGATTCTTGCAGGTCCCGGGCCACGGCCTCGGCCTTTCGCATCACGCGCAGCATGTTCTGCCCCGCCAGCTTTTTGAGGTCTTCATCGCTCCATCCCCGCCGGATGAGCTCGGCAAACAGGGCCGGGAACTTTGATGCGTCTTCCAGTCCCGTGGGCAGGTCGTCGGAGCCCCAGAAATCACTGCCAATGCCGATGTGATCCGGCCCGGCCACCTTGCGCAGGTGGTCCAGATGATCCGCCACGTCAGACAGGCCGGCCAGGACGGCGCCGTTTTCTTTCATGTACTGGTGGCGAATCCGGTCGTATTCGGCGGTGGTGTAGTGGCCGTCCGGCAGCCTGGCTCCGAACCCCCTGGCCCACTCATTGACCTCGCTGGACAGGTATTCGGGCACAAAAGACGCCATGATAATACCGCCGTTTTCAGGCAACCGGCGCAGCACCTCATCCGGGACGTTGCGCGGATGATTCACCAGCGCGTAGGCCAGTGAGTGGGAAAAAATCACCGGCGCCCGGCTGTGGTCCAGGGCGTCGTGCATGGTCGCGGCGCTGACATGGGCCAGGTCCACCAGCACGCCCAGGCGATTCATCTCCCGCACGACTTCGACGCCAAACGCATTCAGCCCGTCGTGACGCGCCTCATCGGTAGCCGAGTCAGCCCAGTCCAGGGTATTCCAGTGGGCCAGGGTCATGTATCGGACGCCCAGACGGAAGTAGGCGCGCAGGGCGCCCAGCGAGTTCTCCAGCCCGTAGCCGCCCTCCATGCCGATCAGCGACGCAATGCGTCCGGCAGCGTACGCCTGTTCAATGTCGTCCGCCGTCAGGGCCAGCTGAAAGGTTTCGGGATAGGTCTCGATCATGCGATGGACCAGCTCGATCTGCTCCAGCTGCATGCGGGCATACCCCTCGCCCCCCAGTTCCGGCGGAATCCACACCGACCAGAACTGTGCACCCACCTGGCCTGCACGAAGACGGGGAATATTGGTGTCTCCAACCAATGTGGTCTTGAGATCAAACCGTGAGAAGTCGCCATCGGCCACCTCGCGGACCATCCACGGCAGATCGTTGTGGCCGTCGATCAGAGGTGTCGTGCGCAGCAGCGCAATGGCCCGACCCATTGCGTCGTCACCTCCGGGATCCTGCGCGTGTGCCAGGGACGTCAGCATGCAGACAAGGATGAAAAATCTCACGGCAGAGCTCCTCACCAAAGCCGGGGTGGAAAAGAAACGGTGGACAGTTTACTGAATCCGGCCGCTTCCGCTTGGCCAGTTTTCCCCATCTTTCGGCACTTTCCCGCCAGTTTCGGTAGCACGATGATTGCGCCTGCACCGGTAAGGGAACCTGTCCGGTGCCGGAGGCAACACTCATGAATACCCAATCTGTCCTGCTGCTGCTGGCGCTGAGCCTGCCCATACTGGCCGTGGACGCGGCAACTGAAGAACTCACCGACGAGGATATCTCGGCCACCCAGTTCCTCGAGTATGGCTACGACCGCCTGAAACGGTTCTCCGTGGCCTACATGCTGGTTTATGACCTGCAGGATCAGTACGACCCCCAGTTCAGGAAGCTCAAGCCGAACTCCACCGAATACAAGACACTGCTCAAACAAAGCGATGAGGAAATGACCCGCGCCATCGAGTCCACCGGCCTGAGCCTGGAATCCTACAATGCCTTTGCCGACGCCATTGCCACCGACAACAAACTGGCCGACGAGGTCACCCGCATGGTCCGGAAGCTGCGCGAGGACCAGGTATCACTGGAGTCTACCGACGATGAAGACATGGTCGACCTGGGCACCATGGAGGTTCAGGGGTTCCAGATCACGAAATCGTTGATCGACGCCGAAATTGAGGTAGCACTGAAGCGCCCCATTTCCACCGATCCCGACGACGATTACCTGTTGATCTGCCGCGACTCGTCCACCGGAACCCGCATCAAGCAGCGCTGGTGCGCCTACAACGTCGACCTGGCCCGCCCCATGCGCCAGGACCAGATTCTCACCATCGACCCCTTCGTGGCACGCTGGCGCTGGGAGCGGTTTTATAACCGTCTGCCAGACTGAAGCCGGCGGAGCGCAGTTGGCCAGGACAGCCCTGGGAAGTCCACTCAGGGGTTCGGCGGTTCGGAGTCATCCGGGCATGACGCCGTAGCCAGCGTTGCTCCGCCCAGCATTTCCTGGACACATTCTGCCAGGGACTGCAGCGTCATTGGTTTGGCTATCCAGCGTGCGGGGTATTCGTGTGATTGGCTCTTGTTGCCGGTCATGATCGCCAGCGGCAGCTCAGCCCGGATGGAGTGTACCTCCTCGGCCAGCTGAACACCGGTGACGCCGGGCATGCTCAGGTCGGTGAGCACCAGGTCCACTGATTGCGGATCGCGGCGGAAAGCATCCAGGGCGGAAGTCGGGCTGGACCAGCTTGAAACCGCATAACCGAGGCCCTCCAGCATGACCCGCAGAGCATCCAGCACCAGCTCATCATCGTCGATGAGCATGATCATCTGACCCCGGCCCTGGGGCATATCCTGGATCCGCTGCCCCGGCTGGGACGGCCGCACATCCACCGTTGGAAGCAACACCTGGAACTGGCTGCCTTCGCCTGGCGTGCTCCGCACGACAATTGTCCCGCCGCACTGACTGACAATACCGTGCACGGTGGCAAGCCCCAAACCGGTTCCCTTGGCCTGCTGTTTCTGGGTGAAGTAAGGCTCAAAGATGCGGGCCTGAATGTCGTCACTCATGCCCACACCGGTGTCGGAAACCTTCAGTACCGCGTAGTTGCCGGGGCGAAGGTCCAGCTCATGGGCCGTCTGCTGATCGACTGTCCTGGATTCAAGGGTGATGCTCAGCGTACCCCCGCTGACAGCCATGGCATCACTGGCGTTGGTGCAGAGATTCAGCAGAATCTGCTGAACCTGGGAACGGTCTGCCATGACTGCGCCAACGTCTCGCAGATCATCCTTCAACTCGATGGTCTTGCTGATAACGCTGCGCAGAAACGAGATTGAGCCTTCAATTTCCAGCCGTAGATCCAGCGGCTCCGGATTCCCGGTTTCCCCCTGACCAAACATCAGGATACGTTCAACCAGGTCTCTGGCACGCTCGCTGGCCTCGGCAATGGCCTGCAGGTGCGTCGCAGAGGACTCCGGGCTGCGCCGCCGGATCAGATCGGTGTAGCCCAGTATTGGAACCAGCAGGTTATTGAAATCGTGGGCGATGCCACCCGCCAGCGTCCCCAGGGCCGACAGTTTTTCGCTCTGGCGGAGTTGTGCCTCCAGCTGTTCCTCGCGGGTGACGTCCCGACCCGTAGCCACATAGCCATTCAGCTTGCCCTGGTCAAAAATGGGGGAAATGGTGAGGCGCACATCGGCCGCCAGTTGCTCATCCCCCGCCAGGGAAACGCGCCCGGTCCAGTTGCCGCGATCGCGGACAGCGCGGAAAGGATCTTCCAGCGGATTGCTGGAGTTCCATGTGATGACCGAGTCAAACGCGCGTCCCTGCAGCGACTGTCCACCCAGGGCTTCAACAAAGGCCAGGTTGGCGTACTCGATGTCGCCTGCGGTGTCCACGATGACCACAAATTCAGCGGACTGCTCCACCGCCACGGCCAGCCGTTCCTTGGCTGCCTCCACCATCTTGCGTTCCACCAGTTCGTTTTCCAGCTGGCCAGTACGGCGGGCCACAACCCGACGCAGCGACATGGTCCATATTGACATGGCAATCAGCGCCAGGAAGGCCACGAAAAGCGCGATGGCGACCCGGCGCCACAGCTGACTCAGCTCGGTAGGATCAACACCACCAATGTTGATCCAGCGTCGCTGGATCTCCGCATGCTCCTCGGGGGAAATCGCCGCCAGGCCCTTGCCAATGATATGGCCGAGTTCCGGGAAGTCATTTCGGGTACCGACGGTCTGGGGGTCGAAGGACACCACCTCGCCAACCAGCCGCAGGTTGGTGATCGCTTCGCGCTGGATATAGTAAGACGCGGTGCCGACTTCGGACACATAGGCATCGACGCTGCCCAGAGACAATGCCAACAGACCGTCTACCTCGTTGGGAAACGTCACCACCTCCACTTGAGGATAGTCGCGCTCCAGGGTTGCCTGCAGCGCGAACCCCTCCACCAGGCCGACCCTTCGACCGGCGAGATCCCGCAGATTGCTGGCCGACTCGCCGTCCTGCCTCACGAAAATACGATCCTTGGTCTCAAATACGGGCTGGGTGAAATCCAGGTAAGACTTTCTTTCCGGCGCTGCAATCAGGATAGGCAGGAGATCGAATTCCCGATTCCGGGCGCCTTCAAGGCTCGCCGCGAAGCTGGGATAGGTTTTCAGGTCGAACTGGATCTGTAGCTTCTCTTCCAGCAGGTGAACGTAATCGCCCGCGACGCCGCTGAGCCGTCCGTTTTCATCCAGGAAGTTATAAGGCCGATAATCCCGGTCGGTGCCGACAATAAGCGGTCGCCCCAGGGACTCCAGCCATAGCCGTTCTTCCTGGTTCAAAAGTTCCACCGGGTCGTCCGCCCCGACCGGGGCGGTGACCAGGAGGAACATCATGACGAGAATGCGTCGCATTATCGATCAGACAACTCAATAGTTGCCAAGCTGGACCGCCTGGCCGGGCCAGGCGAAAAAGCCATCTGGCAAATTTCCCGATATGGGGCACAATGTAGCAACTGGGCTCCCTGCAGGGAAATCAAGGGTATCAATATGAAGGGACTGCCTGTTCTGCTCACTCCTTGGATATTGCTCACAGGCGGGCTGCTGCCGGTGGAGCCGGCGGTCGGCCAGGAATCCGAGGCCGTTGAGGAGGTTGTGGTCACCGGGTCCCGCATCCGGCGAGACCCCCTGAGCCAATCCACCGCCGTTGTGGATCTGGACCGACAGACACTGAACCGCACCGGCATCACCAACCTGGGCGATATCCTGCAGGACCTGCCCTTCGCGGGATCCGCACCTAACTCCGAGTTCAATATTCCCGGCAATGCCGGCTTTCCCCAGGACGGATCCGGCATCGGTGCCGGCAGCGTGCAGCTGTCGCTGCGCAACCTGGGATCCAAGCGAACCCTGGTACTGGTGGATGGCAAACGCTGGATCGCGGGTTCCTCAGCGTCCGGCGTGCCCAGCACGGTAGACCTGAATTCCCTGCCCGACAACGTCATCAAGCGCATTGAAATGCTGCCCGATGGGGTATCCGCCATCTATGGCTCCGATGCCATCGGCGGGGTCGCCAACATCATCACCCACGACGATTTTTCAGGCCTTCGCCTGGACGCCCACGCCGGCCAGTACCTGTCCACCGAAGACGGGCAGTCCGAGCGGATTTCCGCTCTGTGGGGTGCCGGCGGTGACACGACCCACGTGGTCCTCAGCCTGAGCCATACCGAGGAAAAGGCCGTGACCACCTCGGACCGTCGCCGATCCGCCTACCCCAACCCTGATGCCACCAGTTGCGACGTCCCCAACTCATTCTGCTCCTCTTTCACGCCCCAGGGTCGCTTCGTGCTGGGACCCAATTTTGGCTTCACCGACGTCACCCTCAACAACGGTGTGCTGAACGACGGCGCCGGCAACATTCCGGCGTTTGACCCGAGCGACCCGTTCAGCGGCGATTTCCACCCCTTCACCAACGCGGATCGCTACAACTACAACGAACGGGGCTTCAACCTGCTGCGCACTCCGGTGGAACGCACCAATGTCTACGGGTCGCTTTCCCACGATTTCAGCGATTCGCTCAGGCTGGTCGCCCGGGCCTCCTACACCCGGCGGGAATCGGAGACCACCGGCGCACCTGAACCCCTGTGCCTCGGCAATGACTGTGGCAACCGCTTCAGCCAGAACGTGCTGATCTCCGCGCTGAACCCGTTCAACCCGTTCGGTGTGGACCTGTCCGTGGCCAACGGCAACCTGGAATTTTTCGGGCGACGCCCCATCGAATCCGGGCAGCGTCTGTTCTTCCAGGAAGTCGACAGCCTGTTTTTCAGCGCCACCCTGGAAGGCTCGCTGGAGGCCTGGGGCAGGCCCCTCTACTGGGACGTGAGCGCGGGTTACGGCGACAACAGCGGCGACCAGCGCAAGGAAAACTCGCATAACATCGTCAATATCCTGCTGGCCCTCGGTGACCCCACCGTCTGCGCGCAGGTGCCGGGATGCGTGCCGCTGAATTTCTTCGGAGGCCAGGGACCGGACGGCCAGGGGTCGTTTACCCGGGAGATGATCGACTTCATCACCTACACCCAGCGCGATTCCAGCGAGCAGACCCTGGCGGACCTGTCGCTCAACGTGACCGGCGATCTGGCCGAACTCCCCGCGGGCAAGCTGGCCTTCGCCGCCGGCCTGGAATACCGGGACTACGAGGGTGAGTATCGCGCCGACCCCATTGCGGAACGCGGCGAGACCGCCGGTATACCGTCGACCTCCACCTTCGGTGGATACGACGTCACCGAACTTTACGCCGAGCTCAACATCCCGCTGCTGTCCGCCAGCCAGACCCTGGAGGCCAGCATTGCGGGCCGGCTCTCCGATTACTCCACCTCTGGCTCGGAACCCACCTACAAGGCCAGTTTGCTGTGGCGTCCACGGGACGATGTGTCATTGCGCGGCTCCGTTTCCACCGGCTTCCGGGCCCCGGGAATTGGCGAGCTGTTTGGCGGTGCGGCCCGCGAGGACTTCGCGTTTGTGGATCCCTGTGCCGACTATACGGCGATCCTGGGTTCAGCGGCCGGAGGCCGGGATACGCCCCAGTCGGGCCTGATCCAGGCCAACTGTGCCGCACTGGGCGTGCCCCCGGGGCTGGCCCAGCTCAACCCCCAGCTCACTGCCACCTCGTCGGGCAACGCCGACCTGACCGCGGAAACCTCCGACGCCTGGTCCTTTGGCCTGGTGTACAGCCCGAACTGGGTGGACCGACTGGAATGGGTTGAATCCCTGACCCTGTCCGCCGACGTCTATGATCTGACCATCGACGACGCCGTCCAGGGCGGCCGGCCCGGCGACATCATCACCGCCTGTGTCAACACCCTGGACCCGGACACCTGCGCCTCGGCGCCACGCGCCGGCTCCGGCCGACTGGGCCTGGTCAACAACCAGCTCCAGAACATCGGCCGCATCGAAACCTCGGGCGCTGACCTGTCACTTGCACTGTCCCTGCCATCCAGTGCTCTGGGCGATTTTGATCTCTCGGTGACCGCCACCTACCTGGACCAGTACCGGGAAATCACGGCCCAACCCGACGGCGGGGTTGCCGTAAACGACCTGACCGGCGTTCATACTGACGAGACCTTCCAGCGCGCCTTCCCCGAGTGGCGCGTCGTGACCGGTATCAACTGGCAGCGCAATCGGTGGTCTGCATCCGTGATGCTGCGGTTTATCGACAACATGCTCAATGACGACCGCTCGCTGACCATCGACTCGGCCCTGTTCACAGACCTGCAGGTGAATTATCAGGTCCCGCTGTCCGACGACCGGGTGCTGCTGTCCGTGGGATTCAACAACCTGTTCAGCGAGGACGCGCCGGTTTGTTTTCCCTGCGCCGCCAACGGCCTGAGCAGCGTGGCCCACGACCTGCCGGGACGCATTGGTTATCTGCGGGTGACATACGACATGGCGCCCTGAGGGATTTCCGTCCCGACGCCCCGGCCTGCCCGGCCGTTCAGTCCGCCAGAAGGCCCCGTGCGGCTTCCAGGGAAAACGGGATAGCCGCCATCTGTTCAGGGGCCCGCTGGATCTGCTCCAGAATCCCGCGCCAGCGCGGATCCTCACGCAATCTGTCATACAAGGGGTCAGGAAAGCTGGTCTGAAGGTCCGGGCCGTAACGGGGCAATGAACGCTCCAGCCAGCCGAAGGCCTTGTCCAGCTGGCCGGTGTACGCCAGGGCCTGGGCCGTATCCAGGGGATGACTTTCGCCCCACTCCAGCTCCAGTTGATCCAGGGTGGCACTGGATTCATCGATCCGCCCCAGGTCGAACTGGGCCATGGCACGGCCCTGCAGGCGCAGGTAGTCCAGCTCGACCCGGTCGAACGAGGCCAGGGCCTGTTCCGGCCGGCCCGTCAGCAGAAATGTGACACCGTAGTTCCAATGAAAGCCCGGCTCCATGGACTGGAGGGTCAGCCATTCCCGCTCCGCGTCTTCAAACCGCCTGGAATAGACATACGTTTTGGCAAGCCGAATCCTGCACAACAGGCAAAGCGGGTCTCGCAGTACCAGCAACTCCTCCAGTGCCAGGGCCTCATCCACCCGGCCGATGTACTTGGCGAACTCCGCCGCAAAGGCCACGGTTTCGAGGTTCCACGGGTCCAGCTCCAGGGCCTGCTGAACCAACGGCGCAGCTTTGGCCGCATCACCCTCCAGACCCCAGGCGATACCGCCCAGCAGCGCATAAGCCTCTGAACTTTCAGGGTCCAGCGCCAGGGCGCGCTGGGTGGCGTCACGGATAATGGGCATGGCCTCCTGAGGCGACAGGGCATAGTCTGGATCCCTGCCGAACAACCGGCGCCCGTGGATGGCCGCCAACCGGTTCCACGCCGGCGCGAAATCCGGCGCCAGTTCAGTGACCTGTTCAACCAGGCGCTGCGCTTCGTCCAGGTATCGGCTCTTACCGTAGGGCGACAGCGACAAGGCTTTCAGATACAGCGCATAGGCGTGGGGCGATATGGATTGCGGCCTGTACAGGGGACGGTCGGTTCCCAGGGAGACGAAAAGTCGCTCCGCGACATTTCCCGCAATGTCCTGCTGAATGGCAATGATGTCAGCCATCTGACGGTCATAGGACTCCGACCAGAGATCAAATCCGTCCTCGGTGCTGACCAGCTGGGCGGTCACCCGCAGTCGCTCACCAGACCGCCTGACTGTTCCCGTCAACAGGTGTGCCACACCCAGCCGCTCGCCGATTGTGCCCGGCCTGTCCTGCTGGTCGCGAAAAACAAAACTGGAGGTGCGGCCGGACACGCGAAGCCGGCCGCTGCTGGACAGCACGTGACTCAACTCTTCGGTCAGACCGTCGGCGAACAGCTGGTCGTCAGGGCTGCTGGACAGCGCAACAAATGGCAGCACCGCGATTGAGGGATCCCTGACCTCGACCGGCTCGCGCGTCCAGAGCATCAGCCCCGCCAGGGCAATCAGGACTGCCGCCACCGCCGCCGCACCCAGCCGGGGTTTGGACAACTGCCCGGCCTGCTGAACCTTTGGGATCAATCGATATCCGTGCCCGCGAACCAGTGCCACGTAGCGGGGGTCGCTGCTGTCATCTCCCAGCGCCTGCCGCAGCAGCTCCACCCGCTTGGCAATGGTGGCCTGGCTGACCACCCTGCCATTCCATACCTGCTCCATGAGCTGGTCATTGGACAGGCTGTTGGGTGCGGCGAGCACCAGGGTCTCGAGCAGGTCGAAAGACAGTTTGGGCAAATCCAGTTCGCGCCGACCACGGCAGATCCGGCGTCGACCTGGATCCAGGGTCAGGTCGGCAAACGTGTAAACCTGGTCTTGCTGGCGACTCGGCAAACCCTTCAACACCCCAAGTGACTGATTCTTCAAAAAACTTCAAACAATCTTCGCTGGACCTTCAAGCAAAGAATCCATCTCATCCCTAGTGTGTATAGCGTTCGACCGACGACGGCGCAACCGGTGTGACGGAGGTATTCAGAAATGTTTGCTCAAGATTGCTCGCTGAGGCGAAGACTGTTGTGGCTGTTGCTGCTGGGCGTTGGCTCGGCTCAGGCCCAGCTTTCCATCGGTCTGTCCATGGACCACGATGGCGAAGCGCGCCAATACGACCTTTACGATCCCGGCGGCGGCCAGCCGGTACCGCTGGTGCTGGATTTGCACGGTTTTGGATCGAACACCAGCGAGCAGCGGGCA
The DNA here is from genome assembly GCA_030065125.1 of Lysobacterales bacterium. GTDB lineage: Bacteria > Pseudomonadota > Gammaproteobacteria > Xanthomonadales > SZUA-38 > JASJDM01. Next base: position 28,442 of record JASJDM010000077.1, read on the forward strand.
GCGTCCGGCATGAGCACCATCGCGGCCAATGAAGGATTTGCCGTGGCGTTTCCCCAGGGCATGGGCGGCTGGAATGCATTTGTCGGTCGCGGCGGCATCGATGACGTGGGGTTCCTGCTGGCCGTGGTGGAGGATGTGAGTTCACGCCGGGCGATTGATCCCAGCCGGGTCTACGTGACCGGCATTTCCAATGGGGGCGAAATGGCGGTTCGGCTGGCCTGCGAAGCTGCCGAGGTTTTTGCAGCTTTTGCCCCGGTGGCCGGAGCTATCAGGGCTGCATCGGCCGAGGCCTGCGACCCGACCCGCCCCATTGCCTTTCTCGGGATTCGTGGCGTCACCGACACCATCATCCCCTATGGCAGCGCCGGCGTCCGGTCCGGACCTTTCCTGAGCGCACCGGACAGCCTGGAATACTGGCGCAGCAAAAACGTCTGTACCGGTCCAGTGGAGATTGTGGAACTGGGCCGCGATTCCTTTTGCCAGTTGGATACTCATTGCGAGGCAGGAACGGAAGCCACCCTCTGCACCGTGCAAAGCACGTCCATGGATGGCCATATCCTGTATGACAATACGGACCATCTGGAACTCAGCCGACTGATCTGGGAATTCCTGAAAGTCCACTCACTGCCTGAGACGGATCAGGGGTTCGCCATCAATGCCGGCCTTACCGGCGCCTGGTACGACGCGGCAACCCCGGGCCAGGGGTTTCTGGTGGAAGCCGTTCCCGACGGCCAGTCCTTGTTTGTGGCCTGGTTCACCTATGACGAACTGCAGGCGAAAGTCGGAGATCCCGCCCACCGCTGGTTCACCCTGCAGGGTAACTATGACGGTGACAGGGCGGCGCTGCAGATCCTCGAAAGCAGCGGTGGGGCATTCAACGCCGCCCAGGACGTGGCGACCCGGCCAGTGGGCTCGGCCACTCTGCTGTTCCACGACTGTGCGACCGCCACCCTGGAGTATGCATTCGATGGCGGCCCCGCCGGCAGCCTGTCCATTACCCGGCTGACCCCCGACACCCTCTGTGCCAGCGAATTGGGAGAGACACAATGAAGAGACTGCCTGTAATCATCATGGCCGCGGTTTTCGCCTCGCCCGCCTGGGGCATCGAAATCAACGAGGGCCTGAGCGGCGCCTGGTTCAATCCCGAGACGCCCGGCCAGGGAGTGGTGTTCGATGTAGTCCCGGCAAACGACCTGGTGTTCATGGCCTGGTTCACCTTTAGTGACGCAGCTCCGGCAAAGCTGGGCAGCACCGACCAGCGCTGGCTGACTGCCCAGGGGAACATCAGCGGCGACACCGCCAACCTGACCCTGTTCCTCAGCCAGGGCGGCGCGTTCGGCCAGTCGACCCAGGTGGTTAATACGCCCGTGGGGGAAGCCGCGGTGGTATTCGATTCCTGCACTGAAGCAACGCTTTCCTATGCTTTAGAAGATAACAGCGGCAGTGCGGATATCTCTCTGGTCCGGCTGGCACCTGATGTCTATTGCGGCGCTTTGAGCGCCGGCCGGTGATGTGTCGAATACCTTTCCGCCTTGCCCCGAGCCGCCCCAAACGGCTAAAATCCGCGTCCCTTTTGCGCCCATAGCTCAGCTGGATAGAGCGCTGCCCTCCGGAGGCAGAGGTCTGGGGTTCGAATCCCTATGGGCGCGCCATCATTAAGAAAGCCGGTCCCCGCCAGGGGATCGGCTTTTTTGATGATCGTGCACCCATACCGGGATTGAACCGCCGGCAGCTACGCTGCCTTGGGGTCGAACCGAGCCGGCAAAGCCGGCGACAAGCCCGCAGCGAGCGTAGCGAGTGAGGGACCCCGAAAGGGGAGAGGCCGAAGGCCGAATCATCCCAATGGGCGCGCCATCATCAAGAAAGCCGGTCCCCCCAGGGGATCGGCTTTCTTAATTCAGTCCAACCACAAAACCAGCCTCACCCCTCCCCAACCCTCGGCGCCACCATCTCCTGACCGCCCTGGTACAGGGTCAACTGGCTGGCGCGGCCGTCATCGCCCGCGGTGAATTCCAGTTCCGCCGGGAATTCCCGGACGAAGTAGCGGGTGGCCGAGGCAGGGACCAGCTCAAACATGGGCTGGCCGGTGGCCTGGGACATGAGGCTGTCGCCTTGCCGGGTGATGACCATGGTGAAACCAGGCTGGATCTCGTATTCGCCAGCCCACAGGTCATACATCTCGGGCGAGACATTGGCCGCCACCCGCTCACCACCCTGCTCTGGCGGGCCGATACGCTTGACGGTTTGTGGCCTGGTGGCACCGTCGGGATAGAACTTCATCTCCACGACTTCGCCCTTGCGGTTACGCTTGAAGCGGGCGTAGGTGAAGGATTCCTCGTAGTAGATGGTGTCCTTATCCGTCACGATCACCGGGAACCGGCCGCTGTTGGTACGCTGGCTGTAGAGCCTGCCGTCCTGCAGGAAGATATTGCGGATGTCGCCCTCGGCTACCTGGTAAGCACCGGTCAGTTCCTGCAGCGCTGACTCGTCCAGGTCTGCCGCAGGCTGGGGGTCATGGGGTCGGCCCATAGCCACCGAGGCCAGGCGATCGGCGAGATATTGCGGCGACTGCCCGTTGGTGTTGGTCAGAGCGATGACGTAAATATCCTGGTCAGGCAGCCAGCGTCCATGGGTGGTAAAGCCGTGGATCCCACCGCCGTGAGAGACGGACGTCTCGCCGCGGAATTCCTCGACGGACAGGCCGAGCCCGTAGCGCGACTCTTCTCCGTCGTTCAGTTCAAAAGGCTTGATCATCTCGGCCATGGATTCCTTCGACAGAATCTCGCCACCAAACAAGGCCTCATTCCACTTCTGCATATCATCTACGGAAGACAGTAATGAGCCCGCGGCGTGGGGCTGGGTCATGCTGAGAAATTCTGCGTTGACCACTCCCTCGCCATCTTGACTGTACCCGGAGGCCCGGCCAGGAATCATCTGGGGCCCGCCGTAGTGGCTGTTGGTCATACCCAGGGGATCAAAGATGCGCTGCTGGACAAAATCCGCGTAACTCATGCCCGACACCTTTTCGATGATGGCGCCTGCCAGCACGTAGCCCGAGTTGGAATAGCTGTAACGTTCACCGGGAGCGAAGTTCATTTCCAGATCGTCAAAAACCTCCACCAGTTCGTCGGTGGTGAGATCCGCACGGATCTCACCACTGCCCATGTAGCCGGGAATACTGGTGTAGCTGAAAATCCCCGAGGTGTGGGTCAGCAGGTGTCGGGTGGTGATGGTGTGGCCATGGTCCGGATAGTCCGGCAGATAGGTCTGGATCGGCGCGTCCAGGTCCACCTTGCCCTCTTCCACCAGCAGCATAATGGCCGCGCCGGTAAACTGCTTGGTGATGGAGCCCAGCCGAAACACGTGGTCCGGTCTCAGCGGCACACCCAGCTCGATGTTGGCCATGCCGTGGGCGTCCCGATAAACCACCTCCCCCTTTTTGACGACCAGCACGGCGGCACCAGGCCCGTCAGACGGGTAAGACGCTTCCAGGATTTCCCGATAGGCCGTGTTCCCGTGGGCTGCGGTCAGCCCCAACAACAGCACCAGGCCCAAATATAGTTTTCGCATGTTGCACCTCCAGCAAGCGGCGGATTTTAGGGTGGCGTCCCTTGAGCCGCACCTGCCATCAGTCGTGCATGGCGCTACTGGACCTGTTGAATTCGTTGACGGATATCCCCTGCGGACAACTGGCCGGTATGCCGGAACACTTCGCGGCCTTCGGGTGAAAACAGCGCGTGCTGGGGCAGAGTCATAGCGGTGAAATCTGCCGCCAGCACCCGGTCCGGATCCAGCGAAAGCCGGCTGGCCCAGCGGGCGGCGGTGGCCCGGGTGGCGGGATGGCCATACCCCTGGGGTTCACTGGTCATGACGGTGACGAACACCACGCCGGACATGGCCTGGTCCAGGGACCGGATCGCCCGGGACTGGGGCACACAGGCGGCGCACCACTCCGCCGCATAGTCCACCCACACGTAGCGGCCGGAGAAATCGGCCAGGGAGACCTCCAGCCCGGATGCACTGGTGGCCGAAGCGTAACGGTCCTGCCCAAACTCCGGGTGGCGGGGCGATGGTGGCTCAGCGCCGCGAAAGCCCGAGCGACTGGCCAGGAGGAAGACCCCGATCACCAGACCGGCCATGACCAGCTGGGGGATTCGCCGCGATAAACCGTTCACGGGTCAGGTACCGCCCGGAGTCAGTCCCCGGACCCCCGGAACGCCCCGTGCCGGCCTTCACCGCCAGCAAACTGCGTCGCGCCATCCAGGGTTTCACCGCTGTTCACGGTTTCCAGGCCCTTGCTGAATTCAAACGCCAGAGCGTCCGCATCCGGCAGTTCCCACTGGGCCAGCACCGAGGCCCGATCATTGCGCAGACAGATCTGGGGATGCGCGGATATCTCCCGTGCCAATTGAACGGCAGCCGACAGGGCCTGGCCCGACGCTACGACCCGGTTGGCCAGGCCCAGGTGCAGCGCTTCCTCCGCCGCAACCGGCCGGCCGGTGAGAATCAGGTCCATGGCCCGGGATTGGCCGATCAGCCGCGGCAGCCGGACCGTGCCCAGGTCGATCAGCGGTACTCCGAAGCGCCGGCAGAAAATGCCAAACACGGCGTCCTCGGCCACCACCCGCAGATCACACCAAAGCGCCAGTTCCATACCTCCCGCCACGGCATACCCTTCAACCGCGGCGATCACCGGCTTGGAAAGCTGCATGCGGGTCGGCCCCATGGGACCGTCGCCTGAGCCGCTGAGCTGCCGGGCGTCACCCTGGGCCAGGGCCTTCAAGTCGGCGCCGGCGCAGAAGGTGCCGCCGTTGCCGTAAAGAACGGCAACGTTGGCCTCTGAGTCGTTGTCAAACTCCCGAAAAGCCTCAGCCAGCGCCTCGGCCGTGGCGGCATCGACAGCATTGCGGCGTTCCGGCCGGTCCAGGGTCACTACGGCTACAGGACCCTGGCGTTCGTAGCTGACGGACATAGGTTCCTCCTGCGGGGTCAGAGTAAAGGGAC
>JASJDM010000019.1 GCA_030065125.1 Lysobacterales bacterium
AGCAGCCGGTAGGTGGCGGCATACAGGTAGGCACACAGTTCGGTGATTTCATCCCCCAGTTCCTGGGAGCGCTGGTACTTGGGATGCAGGCGGGGTTCGTATTCGGACATGGGCTGCCCTCCGTGGCAGAAGCTATATAAACATACAGTATTATACCCTTAACACACTGAAATACCTATCAATATTGACCAGAAAGTTACCGCGGTAACCAATCTGCGCCGAGCTTTCCTCTCGCCTATACTTATTCAACAACACGTCAAGACCACGTCTGAGAGTTGCAGACATCACGCTTCGCGGCGATGTCGTCATCGAAATCAGGAGGTCCGGATGAAGTTCGAAACTTCGATTATCAAGAGCCTAGTAGCCTTTTGGGTTTGCTGTCTGATCTCGGCCTGCGCCAGCGTCAGCAGGCCGACTCCACCGCCAACTGATCGTCCAACGCCACCGAAAGATGTCGAATCCCTCGTCGGTCAGTCCGCACTAATCTTCAAAGGCGTGGTGTCTGGAATCGCGTACGAAACAGAAACGGAGTCTGGCTTGCCGTTCACCTATGTCACCTTCAGACAGCTGGAGCCAATCAAAGACACAACCCGCTATGCCAAATCCAACAAGACATTGCGCATCCGCTTGTTTGGTGGGCTCAATTACGACGGGACCATGACTATATCTTCCCATGTGCCTGAATTTCTCCTGGGTGCTGTCTACGTGGTGTTCCATACCGCCGGTAGCTGGGATATATCTCCCGTTGCAGGAGGTGAACTTGGTGTATTTCAGGTCGTGAAATCGCGCACGCTCGAGCACGAAATCCTGCTGGACTACAACGGTCATGTCGTCGTGGGGATCGATGCCGATGGTATTCAGACACTGCCCTTGGAAGACTTTCGACAATCTATCCAACGTCCAGCGATCCAGTCCAAAGAAACTCGGGTCGAACAGACGGATCAGGTAAAAATCAGCACCGACGATTCAATTTACAGCGAGGAAAATGTCGCCCGGATTATGCAAATGAAAGCCGAAAGGGGAGCTGATTCCTCACGATTGTCGCTCGAACAGCGTCAGGAACGGGAACAAGAACGCGGACGCTTGTTAACACGCTTGGCTGTAGCCCCGTTATCAATGCAGGATTTCGCCAGGAAGGTTATCGAAATAAATGAACGCATCGACGCGGGATTTCTACAAAAACATTCGACTCTGCTGCTGCAAGGCCGCTCGCTGTCAAAAGAACGTAAACCCGCCTCGTTGCGCCAACCGGAGGCACGCCAATGAAACGATTCACCACACTGTTTCTTGCGATGCTGGGGACCATCTGTCTAACAACGGACGCCAATGCAGGTAGATATCGAACCTGTAATGGCGATGCTGTGGTGCTCCATGGAGACCCCACGACCAGAGTCTCGACTATCTCTTTCCCAGTTGGCTCCACGGCCCGCGAAGATCTCAACAACACTCTGGACCACTGGAACAGCATGTTGGGGATGCACTTGGAGTTTGATCCGGTTGTCAATTTCTCCGGTAACTACCGCTTAGGAAACGGCCGCAACGAAATAGCGGCACAGGATATTTCCGGCCTTGGGCTCACGACAATTCAACTGGACGCTTGTTTCTGGTGGTTTGAAAGCCAGCACATCCAGGAGTTTGACATTGAGGTCGATTCGAACACCGCGTGGGACTTCGGCGCTCCCCCGGAAAACACCAATGATGGCAACAACAGCCTACGCTACACCGCGGTACACGAACTCGGGCACGCTCTCGGCTTGCTGGACAATAACGATTCCAATACTGCCTCGGTCATGAAGCAATCATTGAAGGGGGAGTCTTGGTCAGCGGGAGCCGCCTTTTCTCGCATGCACCCGTTTGGCGATGACGCGTTTACGGCGCGGTCGTTGTATCCGCACAGTAATGGCCATCGTGACATAGCCACTTCAGCCTTTGAAGTCAGCCAAACTACCCAAAACGTCTCTGAGACGATGGCAAATACAACTATTGTTGTTCCCAACAACGGAACATTTACGGTGAGGGGCTCGTTTTCCAATTTGGGTAAAACCACAGAAAATTTCGACATCGTGTATGTATTATCAACAAATACGATCATATCTACCTTCGATACCGTCGTTGCCAGCGGTACAGGTACCGCACCGCCAGGGTCATTTCATACGTTTAGCTGGACTGGCCGCGTTCCGAACAGCTTGGCGCCCGGCACCTATTCGTTAGGCTTGATACTCGATCCAAACAACAACATCTCAGAGCGCCTGGAATACAACAACGTCGCCTTGTTAAGAACGCGTGTTAGGGTGCCTTAGTTCAGGTGCCGGGCGCCGACGAGCTCATGTCGGGCATATGATTCAATCACCTGATTGCGTGAAGGCGAAAGATTTATTCGGGGTCATTCGCGATCACCTCAACCGGCCGTAACCCCCGACCAACCCTATATGGGCTAAACTGCCAGCTTCTGACCCGTTGCAATCTTTGTAACGAAAATAAACACTTACACTCTTCATCGACGTAATTGCTGATGCCGCGGGCACCAATATCACCCATTTTTCTGGCTTCGATCATTTTCCTCTTCTGGTCCATCGATTGCCTGGCCGCCGACGACAATCTGGAAGACGCCTTTAAGCGCATCGCTGCCGAGGAAGGCCTGACTGGGATTGTCTGGGCATTAGTCCATGAGAATGGCGACATAACCTCAGGCTCCGCAGGCGTGTCGGACAACAGAACCGGGGTTGGCTTCGCTCCAGATACTCGGTTCCATGTCGGATCGCTGACCAAGACGGTGCTGGCAACCGGTCTCCTCAGGTTGGCTACCGAAGGGCGAATCGATCTCGACGCGCCCGCGCTTCAATACCTTACAGACCTGTTTCCTGACGACCCTCCAGCAGGTTTCGCTGACGTTACGGTCCGGCACCTGCTGGATCACACCGGCGGCCTCAACGACGCGCATATGTGGCAGATGTTCAGCGAGCGCGCCGACCAGGATGCTCCACTTGTTGCCGCTTTTCCTGATGCGGCGTCTCAGTTGCGGGTTCGGTCGCCGCCTGGTTCGCGATTCTCTTACTCCAACATGGGCTACACCCTGCTTGGAATGATCATTGAGTCGATCGCCGGCGAACGCTACGAATCGTACCTGGATGAGCAATTGCTGGCGCCTCTGGGGATGCATGACAGTACGTTTACATTCACTACCCAGGAGGGCGAACATGCCGACCCGATGCTGGCCTGGGGACATGTTGACGACGGCTCGCGGTATGCGGCAAGTCCGATGTTTCTCAGGCCCGCGGGCCAGTTCACGAGTACGGCAGCTGACCTGGCTCGATTCGCGCAGTTCCTGCTGGGCGATGGTGCCATTGAAGGCAGGCGCTTGGTAGACGAGTCTTTGATGAGGTCTAGAGGCACGCCGGTCGGGACGGGTGCAGCCGAAGCGGGCCTGGTCGCCGGGTACGCTCTTGGGCTGGCCCGTCGGGATCGACATGGCGTCGTTGGGTACTGTCACGGCGGCAACATCGTGGGGTTTGTCGCAATGCTCTGCATATTTCCCGGCGAGCGCAAAGCGTTTGCATACAGTGTCAACACAGACAGCGAGACCGCGAACTATGGCCGACTGGACCGTCTGCTGGTCGAGGCACTTGAGATTGCCGACGCGCCAACTCCGCGCACGGTAGCCCCCTCTCCCGACATCGCGGATTGGCACGGTCGATATGTGCTTAGCCCGAATCGCTTTCAGATGTTCGACTACCTCGACACCGTATTCGGTGCGATGAAGATATCTGCGGACGGTGATTCCGTTGTTCTGGCGTCAATGCAGCAGGACGCCCGCCTGTTGCAACCCGTAGGCGATTACCTTTATTCCGCCAACGACCGAGCGACGACTTCGCACGCCTTCTTCACTGGTGACAACGGTGAGTACCTGATCAGCGACGGCTTTCTGACCTACGAAAAAATCCCTGCGGCCAACCTGGTAGCCCACTGGACCAGCGTGCTCCTGGGACTTGCCGGGCTGACATGGGTACTGATTGCCGGCACTGTTTCGTTGGTTCGACATCGCTCCCAGATGTTCCGACGAGCGGAGGCCCCGGCTTACTTCGCTTCGGTACTGCTTTTCGTCCCGTTACCTTTCTTTCTAAGTCAGTCATTCATGGCTCTTGGGGATTTCACTCCCGCCAGCTTCCTGCTCGCGCTCGTCACGTTCTTACTGCCAATCGGAATGCTGACAACGGTCCTACTCGCAAGCAAAACGTGGAAGACATCACGAATAGACCTGCTGAACGCAACGGCGGCCGCATCCGTGCTGCAGTGGTGCATCGTCCTGGCGGCAGCGGGCATGTTGCCATTCAGACTCTGGGCTTAGGGGATTCTGAATCCGGCGTGGTGTCTCGACAGACCGCCGGCTTTCCCGAAGGATGCCGCAGGAATTTTCGAACCCACGCCAGTGAACCTGGTGCAATCCCTGGCGTCAAACGTGTCTGGACTCATTCGGCTTCCGACCGACTGACCGGTCAGGCCTGGATAAGAGTCATTTGCATCCAGATTTCACGGATGATTTGGTATCATTTGCGCGGCTTTTAATTCGGAGACATCAATGGCCAGGACTTTCCCTGTTTCGCACACCACCACAGAGTCGGTACTTGCGACCAACAAGGTTCTTAAGAATACCTACATGCTTCTGTCCGCGACGCTGCTGTTCAGCGCAGCCTGCGCGTACGGCGCCATGCAGTTCAACATGCCTTATCTGGGGCCGTGGATCACCATTGCCGGCTACTTCGGTCTGCTGTTCCTGACCTCAGCCCTGCGCAACAGCGCCTGGGGCCTGCTGTCTGTGTTCGCCCTGACCGGTTTCATGGGCCTAACCCTGGGTCCCATCGTGAATATGATTACCCAGGGATTCAGCAACGGATCTGAGATCGTGATGCTGGCCATGGGCGGCACCGGAATCGCGTTCCTGGGCCTGTCAGGCCTGGCCCTGACCACCAAGCGGGATTTCACTGGAATCGGCAAATTCCTGTTTATCGGTATCCTGGTGGCCTTCGTGGCAGGCATCGCCAACATCTTCATGGGCATCCCGGCCCTGTCGCTGGCAGTGTCCTCGATGTTTGTGCTGCTGATGTGCGGTCTGATTCTGTACGAGACCCAGCAGATCGTCCGCGGCGGAGAAACCAACTACATCATGGCTACGGTGACGTTGTTTGTTGCCATCTACAACCTGTTCACCAGCCTGCTTCACCTCCTCACCGCCTTCATGGGCGAAGAGTAAGACGTTACTCCGGGTCGGGGGCCCTCCCCGACCCGGCTCTCACGTGCATTATTGGTCAGGAAATAGACTTCAGGCCACCCATGTAAGACCTGATCACCTCGGGCACGGTGATGCTGCCGTCGGACTGCTGATAGTTTTCCAGCACCGCTACGAGGGTTCGTCCTACAGCCAATCCTGACCCGTTGAGGGTATGCACCAGCTCGGGTTTACCCGAATCGGGATTACGCCAGCGGGCCTTCATGCGGCGGGACTGGAAGTCTTCGCAGTTGGAACAGGACGAGATTTCCCGGTACTGGTTTTGCCCCGGCAGCCACACCTCCAGGTCGTAGGTCTTGGATGACGCAAATCCCATATCACCGGTACACAGCACGATTTTCCGGTAAGGCAGTTCCAGGGCCTGCAGGACCTTCTCCGCGTGTCCGGTCAGCTCCTCGTGAGCCTCATATGACTGATCAGGCCGGGTGATCTGCACCAGCTCCACCTTTTCGAACTGGTGCTGGCGGATCATGCCTCGAGTATCTTTCCCATAAGACCCGGCCTCCCGGCGGAAACAGGCCGTGTGGGCGGTGACCCGCATGGGCAGCTGTTCCGGTGTGAGAATGGTGTCCGCAACCAGATTGGCCAAAGTGACTTCAGCGGTGGGAATCAGGTAGCGCTCGTTTTCATCAGTGGTGATGAAGGCGTCGTCGGCGAATTTGGGAAGCTGGCCGGTACCGAACATGGTCTGGGCGTTGACCAGCAGCGGCACGTTGAACTCGCGGTATCCGTGCTGCTGGGTATGCATATCCAGCATGAACTGGGCCAGGGCCCGGTGCAGCCGCGCCACCGGACCCGACAGCAGCGTGAAGCGTGAACCGGCCATGCGGGCCGCGGTTTCGCCGTCCATGCCCCCCAGGGCTTCGCCCAGGGCCACGTGGTCCTGCACCTCGAAGTCGAACTGGCGCGCTTCACCCCATCGATCCACTTCAACGTTGTCGTCCTCGCTGGCGCCTACCGGCACCGATTCATGGGCCAGGTTGGGCAATCCGGTGACGATGTCCTGCAGTTGACCCTGAATCTCACTCAGCCGGGCGCTGTGCTGGTCCAGCTGATCACCCATGGCACTGACCTCGTCCAGCAGCGGCTGGATGTCCTGGCCCTGGGCCTTGGCCTGGCCAATGGATTTGGAACGCTGCTTGCGCTCGCTCTGGAGCTGCTCGGTGGCCACCTGCAACTCCTTGCGCTGGGCCTCCAGCGATTCGAAGGCCTCGGTGTCCAGTTCAACACCGCGCAGCTTAAGCTTATCGACGGTGTCAGCGAGTTGGTTTCGGAGGAGTTGTGGGTCCAGCATGGCTTGACAATAAGTCCCTGCAAATCAGCCGGGTATTGTCATCAATTGGGCGGCGTATTGCTACCGCCCGGAAGTCAGATCAGTTCCTGTAGCGCCGGTTAACGGCCCGCACCATTTTGCCGGCCTGGCTCACCCCTTTCTCCTGGCCCGGATCATGTCCAACCGCGCCTTGATCTTACTTTCCAGCCCCGCCTCCACCGGCTCGTAGTACACCGCCGGCCGCATACCCTCAGGGAAGCAGGCCTGGTCGAAGGCGACCCCGTCGGGCAGGTCATGATCGTACTGGTAGCCGTCGCCATGCCCCAGTGACTTGGCCAGCTGCGTCGGGGCGTTGCGCAAGTGATTGGGAACCTCCAGCGAGCCATTGGCCCGGGCGGCATCCATTGCCCTGCCGAATGCCGCGTAGACCGCGTTGCTCTTGGGCGCGCTGGCCAGGTAACAGACCACCTGGGCCAGGGCCAGCTCACCCTCGGGAGAGCCCATCCGGTCATAGGTTTCCCAGCCCGCCAGGGCCAGCTGCAGGGCTCGTGGGTCCGCATTACCCAGGTCCTCAGCCGCCATGCGCAGCAGGCGCCGGGCGATGTAGCGGGGATCGCAGCCGCCGTCCAGCATGCGGCACAGCCAGTACAGGCCGGCGTCGGGATCCGAGGACCGGATGGACTTGTGCAGGGCGGATATCTGGTCGTAAAACTCATCCCCTCCCCGGTCGAAGCGGCGGAGCGTACCGGCGCTGACGTCCGCCGCCAGTTCCGCGGTGATCTGCTGCGCCTCGGCCAGGTCCGCCGCCAGTTCCAGCAGGTTCAGTGCCCGCCGTGCATCCCCGTCGGCGGCCCGGGACAGTATGTCCAGGGCGTCGGACTCCACGTCCAGCCCGGCGTCACCCAGGCCACGCTCGGAATCGTCCAGGGCCCGGGCCAGGATTTCGCGAATGGCGGCGCCGTCCAGGGACTTGAGCACGTAGACCTTGGCCCGGGACAGCAAAGCATTGTTCAGCTGGAAAGCCGGGTTCTCCGTGGTGGCGCCGATAAACAGGATCAGGCCGGATTCCACGTGGGGCAGAAAGGCATCCTGCTGGGACTTGTTGAAACGATGGACCTCGTCCACGAACAGCAGGGTCTGCACGCCCAGGCCCCGGTTGGACTCCGCCGCGGCCACGGCCTTGCGCACCTCGGCCACCCCACCCAGTACTGCTGAAAGGGCAATAAAATCGGCCTGGGCGTAGCGGGCCGCCACCCTGGCCAGGGTGGTTTTACCGGTGCCGGGCGGCCCCCACAGGATCATGGAATGGGGCTGATTCTTTTCCAGCGCGCTGCGCAGCGGCTTGCCCTGACCCAGGATGTGGTCCTGGCCGACGATGTCCTGCAGGGATTGCGGCCGCATGCGGTCGGCCAGAGGACGGTAGACGTCATTCACTGCGGCTAGCCTGGATTATTCATGAACGCCGGTATCGTCGGTTGTCGTGGTGAGCGCAGGTCGGTTGATCGCGTGCCAGACCATAGCACCGCTATGGTTGGCGCGGGATCGAGCGAGATGCGCCGCCACGGCAGGCGACGAACCGGCAGCAAAACACTGTCTTTGTCGAAAATGACTGAAAACCAGCCTAAGCATTTAATTCAACAACTTAATCAGGAATTGAAGTTGCGGGTTCATGAATAATCCAGGCTAGTTGGACTGTAATGGCTATTTCGAAAGTGGCTGCGCGATGCATCGGACGCGAAGGCAAGGCGCGCTGACGAGCAGTGGCAGGCCCCACGGGAGGAAGCGCAACGCCGCATTCGCGTTCGAAGCGCGGGCAGGCGCTGTCGAAATGGCCGTTACAGTCCACTATTGATGTCTCCCAGATCCAACTCGTCCGCGCCCAGCACGTCTATGCCTTCCGGCGGGGTAAACTGAAATGCCGTTTGGCTCAACTGTGGATTGCGTACGCCCTGGCTGAAGCTGATAAAGGTCTGCTGGCCAAATGCGTCACGGATGGTCAGTCGCTGCAGGTTCCCGCCGCTGAATCCCAGCTCGATCCATTCAAAATCGGAGCGCGGTTCCCGGGGAATCAGCTGGATCATGTCAATACCTTCCACCGGGCCCAGGTCCTTGAGCTCGTAGTCAGTCTCGAGCAGCCCGGGCTCCATCAGCAGATACAGCGGTGAACCGGTAACGGCCTGGGCCTGGTCCTTCACCGTCACCTGCTCCAGCTCCACGTCGTAGGACCACACCTTGTCGCCGTCAGCCACGATAATCTGCTCGAAGTCTTCCAGGTAGTGCCAGCGCAGGCGGTTGGGTACCGCCAGGGCCATGTTGCCGGAAGACTCTTCGATTACCCGCCCGGTTTCGTCGACTACCACCTGCTGAAACTCGGACTGGTAGGCCTCCAGCCCGCTGCTGAACTGCCGCACCCGGTCCAGGGGCTCCAGAGCCAGGGCCGGCAGGCCAACGGCGAGCAACCCTGCCGCGACGGCGAGACGGATCATGAGTCCTCCGGCGGCGGCGGCGCCAGCACTTCCCGGTTGCCGTTGTGCTCGGGAGGACTGACGATTCCGGCGTTTTCCATTTCCTCGATCAGCCGGGCCGCGCGGTTGTACCCGATGCGCAGGCGACGCTGGACGTTGGAAATGGATGCCCGCCTGGACTGGGTCACGATAAACACCGCCTTGTCATACAGTTCATCAACCTGGTCCTCCGCCGATTCCAACAGGCCGGTGGCGCCGATCTGCTGGCCGTCGGTGGTGACCTGAGTCTCATTTAGAACCTCGTCCAGGTACTCGGGTTCCCCGTGGGATTTCAGGTACTCCACCACGTGGTGGACCTCGTGATCATCCACGAAGGCGCCGTGAATGCGTTCGGGACTGGCTGTGCCGGGCGGCAGGAACAGCATGTCACCGTGTCCCAGCAGCTGCTCCGCCCCGGTCTGGTCCAGGATCGTGCGGGAGTCCACCCGGGATGACACCTGGAAGGCGATCCGGGTAGGGATGTTGGCCTTGATCAGACCGGTGATGACGTCCACCGAGGGCCGCTGGGTGGCCAGCACCAGGTGGATACCCGATGCCCTGGCCTTCTGCGCCAGGCGGGCAATCAGCTCTTCCACTTTTTTGCCGACGATCATCATCATGTCGGCAAACTCATCGATCACCACCACGATAAACGGCAGGGCCTGCAGCTCCGGCGCTTCGCCAGCCTGTCCGGGATGCTCCGGTTCCCACAGCGGATCTTTCAGTGCTTTGCCCCCCTTGGCCGCATCCCGGATCTTCTTGTTGAACCCGGCCAGGTTGCGCACGCCCAGGGCGGCCATCAGCTTGTAGCGGCGCTCCATCTCTGCCACACACCATCGCAGGGCATTGGAGGCCTCTTTCATGTCGGTGACCACCGGAGCCAGCAGGTGCGGCGTGCCCTCGTAGACCGACAGCTCCAGCATTTTGGGGTCGATCATCAGCATGCGCACCTGCTCGGGGGTGGCCTTGTACAGAATGCTGAGAATCATGGCGTTGAGCGCCACGGACTTGCCCGAGCCGGTCGTTCCGGCCACCAGCAGGTGCGGCATGCGTGCCAGATTGGCGACAGCCGGTTTGCCGCTGATGTCCTTGCCCAGGCCCAGGGTCATGGGTGACCCCGAGTCGTCGTAGGCCTTGGACCGGAGGATCTCACTCAGGTAAACCGTCTCCCGATTGGCGTTGGGGATTTCCAGCCCGATGACGGACTTGCCCGGGATTACGTCCACCACGCGCACGCTGATGACCGACAGTCCGCGGGCGATGTCCTTAGCCAGGTTGCTGATCTGGCTGCCCTTGATGCCCGGTGCCGGCAGCAGCTCGAAGCGGGTAATGACCGGTCCGGGAAACACCTCCACCACCTGTACCTCGATCTTGAAATCCGCCAGCTTCAGCTCGACCTGGCGGGCCAGGGCCTCCAGGGTTTCCCGGGAGTAGCCGGCATGCTGCTCCGGCGGGTCATCCAGCAGACTCAGGGGCGGCAGTTCCCCGGCCGGGATACTGGAGAACAGGGGCAACTGCTTTTCCTTGCGGGCCCGGGTGCTCTTTTCCACCGTGGCCTCGGGTTTGATTTTGCGCGGCGGCTGCTTGCGACGGCGCTTGCTGTCGGCGCGACGGATTTCAGTGCGGGTCTTGCGGGCCCGGCGACCCGCCAGCCACTCGGAAATCACCTCGCGGCGGGTCAGCAGCCAGTGCCAGCCGTTCAGAGACAGCGCCCCGGTGGCATCCATGACACCCAGCCACGACAGGCCGGTAAACAGGGTAATCCCGGCCAGGAACAGCGCCAGCAGGATCAGGGTCGCCCCCATGAAGCCGATGATCCGGCTCAATACGTCTCCGAAAAACTGCCCCAGCACGCCGCCGCCGCCGGCAGGCATCATTGGGTTGCCGGCGCTGAAGTGCAGATAGGCCAGCGACGCCCCGGCCGCCAGGGTCACGAAAAACCCGGCCAGGCGGATCAGAAACTCGGCCCGCTGCCGGTTTTCATCCCGGGCCCCCCGCAGGATCAGCCAGCCCCACCAGGCCAGCATGACCGGGAACAGGAAGGCCAGATAGCCGAACAGCAGCAGGCCGACGTCAGCAATCCAGGCCCCCACCACGCCGCCGGCATTACGAACCGACTCCGCCGTGCCGCTGTGTGACCAGCCGGGATCCGACTGTTCGTAGGTGACCAGGGAGATCAGGACGTAGATGGCCAGCGGAGTGAGGACGATGAAGGCGCTTTCCCGCAGCCTTAGTACCAGGTGCTGGGCCAGCCCGGAGGCCGGTTTGGCCGGTGTTGGGTCTTTTTTTCGGCTCACACTTTCTCTACAGAGCGATCACGGTCGGAGTGTAACCATTTGACCTGCACATTGCATGAGACAGATGCCCCTCCACGCCGGCGAATCCCTTGAAATTACGGCCCGGCACGGACATGCTGTCCAACTTTATGAGCCTGCACATCCAGTTACTGCCAACGGGCCTGCCGGTGCCCTCTTCCGCCGTCCAGAGATGACCCAGTCCGAGTCCCTGCGAACTCAGATGGTGGAACGGATTGCTGACGTCCCGGCCGCTGACTGGAACCGGCTTGCTGGCGATAACCCACTGATAAACCACAGCTTTCTTTCCGCCATGGAACAGCACGGTGCTGTTGCGGAATATTCCGGCTGGCAGCCCGTGCACCTGACCATCTACCGGGGCGACGAACTGGTTGCGGCGGTCCCGCTGTACATCAAATCCCACTCCTATGGCGAATTTGTGTTCGACTGGGCCTGGGCCGAGGCTTACCAGCAGCAGGGCCTGGAGTACTACCCCAAGCTGCTGTGCGCCAGCCCGCTGACCCCAGCCACCGGTCCACGCATCCTGTGCCAGGATGACCAGGTCCGCCAGGCCGTTCCCAGGCTGCTCACCCGGCTTTGCCAGCGCCACGGACTCAGTTCAGTCCACGTCAACTTCGTGGAGGAGCGGGATGCCGACACCCTGCGCAATGCCGGCTTCCTGGAACGGACCGACTGGCAGTACCACTGGCGGAACCGGGGCTACGACAGCTTCGACGACTTCCTCGCCGAAATGACCAGCAAGAAGCGCAAGAACATCCGCCAGGAGCGCAACCGCCTGCGCCGGGACGGCTGGGCTTTCGAGCGGGTCAATGGCGCTGATGCCGGCGAATGGCACTGGCTGTTCATGCACGGGCTGTACCGCAACACCTTCGAAAAGAAGGGTAACTGGGCGCTGCTGACCCAGTCCATTTTCAGGGAATGGGGCCGTTCACTGGGCTCGCGCATTACCCTGGTATTGGCCCGCCGCGGCGACAAGTACCGTGCCGGATCATTCCTGATCCAGTCCGACAGCACGCTGTACGGGCGTTACTGGGGCACCTTTGAAGACGCGACGGGGCTGCACTTCGAAACCTGTTACTACCAGGGCCTGGAGCACGCCATCGAGACCGGCCTGGACAGGTTTGATCCCGGCGCCCAGGGCACCCATAAGATCGCTCGGGGATTTGAACCGGTGGTCACCCGCAGCTTCCACTGGCTGGAGGACGAGTCCATGCGCGCCGCCGTGGCCGCCAGCCTTGAGCGGGAACGACTGGTGCAGCGGATGCGCGGCCAGGAACTGGAGCGGCGCAAGCCGTTCAAGCAGGCCACGTGATCCCCTGGCTGGACCCTGGCGTGGCCATGCCGTTTCCCGACGTGGAAACCGCAGCGGTGTATCCCAACGGGCTGCTGGCGGCGGGCGGCGACCTGGAGCCCGAGCGGCTGCTGGACGCCTATCGCCAGGGCATCTTCCCCTGGTACAGCGACGGCGAACCGATTCTCTGGTGGAGTCCCGATCCGCGAATGGTGCTGAATCCGGCCGAGGTCTACTGCTCCCGCCGACTGGCGCGAACCATCCGCAGGGGCGGATTCAGCCTGGCCCTGGACCGGCATTTCGAGTCCGTCATGCGCCACTGCGCTGCACCCCGTGACGGGCAGCCCGGGACCTGGATTACCGAGGACATGCTGCAGGCTTATACCCGACTGCATCAGGCGGGATTTGCCCACTCACTGGAAGTGCTGCGCGATGGCGCACTGGTGGGCGGCATTTACGGCGTTGGGCTGGGCCGTGCGTTTTTCGGGGAGTCCATGTTCCACTCGGTCAGCAACGCGTCCAAGATTGCCCTGGTCGCGCTGTGTGGGGTGCTGACCCACCACCACGTCGGACTTCTGGACTGTCAGCTGGAGTCGGCCCATCTGTTCCGCATGGGGGCGCGTCCCATGCCGCGGTCCGAGTTCATCAGTGCTGTCGGCCAACTGGTGGATCAGCCGGGACCCAGCGGTCATTGGCATTCCCTGGCCCTGCCATTACAATGGGCGCCGCTTTTTGCTGACTGAATGATTAATGGCTAAAGAAGACGTAATAGAAATGGAGGGAACCGTCCAGGAAACCCTTCCCAACACCATGTTCCGGGTGGAGCTGGATAACGGGCACGTGGTCACGGCCCACATCTCCGGCCGCATGCGCAAGCACTACATCCGGATCCTCACCGGCGACCGGGTCAAGGTAGAAATGACACCCTATGACCTGACCAAGGGACGCATCACTTACCGGATGCGCTAATCCTCCGTCACCTCGACCAGCTCGGTCACACTGACATCCACCTTAAGCTCGTCATCTACCACCTGTAGCGTCACCGCGCCGCCCTTGGACAGGCGGCCGAACAGCAGTTCGTCCGCCAGCTGCCGCTTGACGTGGTCCTGGATGACCCGCTTCATGGGACGCGCGCCCATCACCGGGTCGAACCCGTGTTCAGCCAGCCACTGGCGCGCCTCGGGTGTGACCGTGAGGGAGACTTGCTTCTCTTGAAGCTGGGTCTCCAGCTCGATGATGAACTTGTCCACCACCCGCAGGATCACTTCGAAATCCAGAGACTTGAACTGAACCACCGAGTCCAGCCGGTTGCGGAATTCCGGCGTGAACATACGTCGAATAGCCTCCATGGCGTCGCTGGAGTGGTCCTGAGTCTTGAAGCCGATGGTGCGGCGGCTGGCCTGCTCGGCACCGGCGTTGGTGGTCATGACCAGGATCACGTTGCGGAAGTCAGCCTCGCGGCCGTTGGTATCGGTCAGGGTGCCGTGGTCCATGACCTGCAGCAGCAGGTTGAACACGTCGGGATGCGCCTTTTCGATCTCGTCCAGCAGCAGCACGCAATGGGGCGTCTTGGTGATGGCCTCGGTCATCAGGCCGCCCTGGTCGAATCCTACGTAACCCGGGGGTGCACCCACCAGCCGGCTTACGGTGTGGGCCTCCATGTACTCCGACATGTCGAACCGGACCAGCTCCAGCCCCATGATCATGGCCAGCTGCTTGGTGA
Source organism: Lysobacterales bacterium (assembly GCA_030065125.1). Classification (GTDB taxonomy): domain Bacteria; phylum Pseudomonadota; class Gammaproteobacteria; order Xanthomonadales; family SZUA-38; genus JASJDM01. The sequence goes on from JASJDM010000019.1 coordinate 14,391, forward strand.
CTTCGGTCTTACCGACCCCGGTGGGTCCGGCAAACAGGAAAGAGCCAATGGGACGATCAGGCTCACCCAGACCGGAACGTGACATCTTGATGGCCGACACCAGGGCGTCGATGGCGTCGTCCTGGCCGAATACGACCATTTTCAGATTACGGTCCAGCTTCTTCAGCACATCACGGTCCGAGGTGGACACCTGCTTGGGCGGGATCCGCGCCATGCGGGCGACAATCTGCTCGATGTCCTCTTCCACCAGACGCTCCTTGCGCTCCCCTTCCGGCAGCAGCCGCTGGCGTGCGCCGGCTTCATCGATCACGTCGATGGCCTTGTCCGGCAGATAGCGGTCGTTGATGTGTTTGGCCGACAGGTTGGCCGCAGCCTCCAGCGCCGCCTGGGTGTACTCGATGTTGTGATATTCCTCGAAGCGGCTCTTCAGGCCCTGCAGGATCTCGATGGTTTCAGTCACCGTGGGCTCAGGCACGTCGATCTTCTGGAACCGTCGGGCCAGGGCGCGGTCCTTCTCAAATACCCCGCGAAACTCCTGAAAGGTGGTGGACCCGATGCAGCGGAGATCGCCGGAAGCCAGCACCGGCTTGATCAGGTTGGAGGCATCCATGACGCCGCCCGAGGCCGCACCGGCACCGATAATGGTGTGAATCTCATCGATGAACAGCACCGCATCCGGCTCTTTCTTGAGCTGGGCAATGACGCCTTTCAGGCGCTTCTCAAAATCGCCCCGATACTTGGTGCCGGCAATCAGTGAACCCAGGTCCAGCGCGTAAATGGTGGAATGGGACAGCACCTCGGGCACTTCGCCCTCAACAATGCGCTTGGCCAGCCCCTCGGCCAGGGCGGTCTTGCCGACGCCGGCCTCGCCCACCAGCAGAGGGTTGTTCTTGCGCCGGCGGCACAGCACCTGAATGATCCGCTCGACCTCTTTTTCGCGACCGATCAGGGGATCGATCTTGCCCTCTTCAGCCAGGGCATTGAGGTTGGTGGCAAAGCTGGCCAGAGGGTTGCTCTTACGCCCTTCGCCGCCTTCAGCGGCCTCGGCTTCAGCGCCGGCCGCGTCCGGTTCATCGGAAGTGAGCTTGGAAATGCCGTGGGCGATATAGTTGACGACGTCCAGCCGGGTGATGTCCTGCTTGTGCAGGAAATACACCGCGTGGGAGTCTTTTTCCCCAAAAATCGCCACCAGCACGTTGGCGCCGGTCACTTCCTTCTTGCCCGATGACTGTACGTGGTACACGGCCCGCTGCAGCACCCGCTGGAACCCGAGGGTCGGCTGGGTATCGCGCTCGTCGTTGCCCGGCAGCACCGGAACCGTCTGTTCGATGATGTCCGCCAGTTCCTTGCGCAGGGCGTCCAGGTTGGCGCCACAGGTAGTCAGCACATGGGATGCAGAGGGGTTGTCCAGCAGCGCCAGGAACAGGTGTTCCACGGTCATGAACTCATGACGCTGGGCGCGGGCTTTCTTGTAGCTTTGACTGATTGTCTGTTCCAGATCCTTGCTGAACACCTAGACTTCCTCCATCGAACACATCAGTGGGTGCTGGTTGGAACGGGCATGATCGTTCACCAGGTTGACCTTGGTTTCGGCAATTTCCCGGGTGAAGACCCCGCAGACCCCTTTGCCACGGTAGTGGACCTGGAGCATGACCTGGGTGGCCTTTTCCTTGCTCATCGAGAAATAGCGCTGCAGCACCTCCACAACAAACTCCATGGGCGTGTAGTCATCGTTCAGCAAAAAGACCTTGTAAAGCGGCGGCTTGCGCAGCTTGGGTTTGGCCTCTTCGACGGCAAAACCCTGGTCAGATCTCTGGTCGGGCAACTCGCTCAACGTGAACTCCTGGCGTTCGTTTACTGCTCTGTATTCAGCAGACCGGAAAGGCGCTGAATGGTTTCATTATATGGGCGCGAGGTTGGCTTTACACCTTTTAATGGCGCTCGTGTGAAGTCCTCCGGACTACACACGCGCAGGCTGCCGGACGGCGCCGAAAAGTAACGACCCCGGCGTCACGGCCCGTCCCCTGGAGGATTCCGGAACGGGCCGTGCATGGCCGGGGTCAATGGCGGGCGCAACCGACGCACTGCGCCCGCCAGGAGCCCTTGGCTTACGCCATGGCGGGTTCTTCGTCGGACTTCTCGAACTGCTCCTCCTCGGTGGAACCGGTCAGGGCGGTCAGCGATGAACTGGAGCCGCTGATCACCTGGGTCACTGCATCGAAGTAGCCCGTGCCGACTTCGCGCTGGTGCTTGGTGGCCGAGTAGCCAACGTCCTCTGCATCGAATTCGGCAGTCTGCAGCTCCACGTAGGCGCTCATCTGGCGATCGCGGTAGCCGCTGGCCAGCTGGTACATGCTGTAATTCAACGCGTGGAATCCGGCCAGGGTGATGAACTGGAACTTGTAACCCATGGCCGCCAGTTCGCGCTGGAACTTGGCGATGGTGGCATCGTCCAGGTGACGCCGCCAGTTGAACGACGGTGAGCAGTTGTAGGACAGCATCTGGTCGGGATACTTGTCGTGGATGGCCTCGGCAAACTGCTTGGCCTGCTCCAGGTCCGGGGTACCGGTTTCGCACCAGATCAGGTCTGCATAAGGCGCGTAGGCGAGGCCGCGGGCAATGGCCTGACCCATGCCGGCCTTGCTCACATAAAAGCCCTCAACGGTGCGCTCACCGGTCAGGAACTCGTGATCGCGCTCGTCCACGTCGCTGGTCAGCAGGCCGGCGGCCAGGGCATCGGTCCGCGCCAGGATGATGCTGGGCACACCCATGATGTCCGAAGCCAGGCGGGCACTGACCAGTTTTTCCACCGCTTCACGGGTGGGCACCAGCACTTTGCCGCCCATGTGGCCGCATTTCTTGGCCGCAGCCAGCTGGTCTTCGAAGTGTACGCCCGAGGCACCGGCCTCGATCATGCCTTTCATCAGTTCGAATGCGTTCAGAACGCCACCGAACCCAGCTTCGGCGTCCGCCACGATGGGCTGCATCCAGTCCACCGAGTCGTCGCCTTCGGCGTGGGACAGCTGGTCGGCCCGCATCAGGGTGTTGTTGATGCGCTTCACCACCGACGGCACGCTGTCAGCCGGATACAGAGACTGGTCGGGGTACATTTGTCCGGCGTTGTTGGCGTCAGCGGCCACCTGCCAGCCGGACAGGTAAATGGCATTCAGCCCGGCGCGAACCTGCTGCATGGCCTGGTTACCGGTCAGTGCACCCAGGGCATTGACGAACGGTTTTTCCTGCAGGTAGTTCCAAAGCTTGTTGGCGCCCTGCTCGGCCAGGCTGTAAGTCATGGGCACAGTGCCCCGCAGCCGGTCAACGTCTTCGGCACTGTAGGGACGCTCCACGCCTTTCCAGCGGGGATCGGTTTCCCATGCTTGAGCCAGTTCTTGTGTGGTCAGATGAGTCATGTCAGTCCTCCAGGGGGTTTATCAATCCAGTAAGTCATAGGCCGGCACGGTCAGGAACTCGGTGAATCGGTCGTCGAACACCAGTGATTCCAGCAGCCGGGCCGCGGGCCCCACGCTTGCTTCCATCGGGCCAGCGGCGAGTTCTTCTTCGCATCGCTGCATCCATTGCCGCACGGCAGTGGGATCCAGGCGTTCTTCGCCTGGCATGGGATAACGCAGCCATTGCCACACCTGGGCCCGGGCGATTTCCGCCGTGGCCGCGTCTTCCATCAGGTGGTTCATCGGGACGCAGCCCTGGCCGCTGAGCCAGTGCGCCAGGTAGTTCATTGCGATGCGCACGTTGCCCTGCCAGCCCGCCCGGGTGATCTCACCATCGTGGGGCTGCAGCAGCTCTGCCTGGCCGGGGGTGAACTGGGTGCGCAATGCCAGCTGATTGGATCCCGGCATGATCTCGTTGAATACCTGCATGGCCACCGGCACCAGCCCCGGGTGGGCCACCCAGGTGCCATCGTGCCCGTCCACGGCTTCCCGGCGTTTGTCGACGATGACCCGGTCCACCGCGGCCCAGTTGGCGGTTGCGTCTTCCGAAATGGGAATCTGGGCCGTCATGCCGCCCATGGCCACGGCGCCCCGGCAGTGGCAGGTATTGATCAAAAGCTTTGAGTAGGCGCGCAGGAAATCCCGGTCCATGGTCACCTGCTCACGATCCGGCAGCACGAAGCGGTCGTGGGCCTGCAGCACCTTGATATAGCTGAACATGTAGTCCCATCGCCCGCAGTTCAGCGCCACGATGCGGTCCCGCAGCTCATACAGGATTTCATGCATCTGGAAGCCAGCGGGCAGCGTCTCGATCAGGGCCGTGACCTTGACCGAGCCCTCGGGCAGGTCCAGCTCCCGTTCAATCTCGCCGAGGATATCGTTCCACCAGCGCGCTTCCAGAAAGCTCTCCAGCTTGGGCAGGTACACATAAGGGCCGCTGCCGCGCTGGCGCTGTACCTTGGCGTTGTGAAACAGGAACAGCCCAAGGTCCACCAGTGATGCGCTCAGGGGGTGCCCCTCGGCTGCCAGGTGTTTTTCCACCAGGTGCAGCCCCCGCGGCCGCATCATCAGGATGGCGCTGGCGTGGCTGACCTCGTGAATCAGCCCGTCGTCGTCGGTGAAGCTGAGGCTTCGCCGAACCGCGTCGCGCAGGTTGCGCTGGCCGCTGAGTACGTTGTCCCAGGTCGGTGACAGGGCGTCCTCGCAGTCCGCCATAAATACCCGGGCGCCGGAATTCATGGCTTCCACCATGGTCTTTCGCTCAACCGGGCCGGTGATCTCCACTCGCCGATCCATCAGGCTTTCCGGCAGGGGCGCCACCTGCCAGTCCTGTTCCCGAACGTCGCGGGTGTCCTCCAGATAGTCCGGCAGCAAGCCGAGGTTGAACTGCTCCTGTTGCTGGCGGCGGGTGCTCAGCAGCGCCTGTCGCGGCGCTTCAAACCGGGCGTCGAGACCTGCCAGGAAGCGGCGCGCGCCGGGGGTCAGGATGTCTTCCAGTGAGGCGTCCGGCGGCTGAGGGGTGTGCAGTTCCAGCTGGGGCGCAGCAGAACTGCCCCGGTCAAAGGGTGGGGAATCGAAGGCCTGGGCTGCCGAACTGGGATGAGTGGCCGCGCGCATTGGCCCTCCGCAATGTCATTTCAAAAACACTACCCGGCCCACTCATTATTTGACAATGCAAATATATCAATATTTATTATTAATAAATCCAATATTGGAAAATACCGTGAGCAAGACCCCCCGATACCTCTATAAAGGCGATCTGCTCAAGCCGCTCAAGGCCTTCTGCTGTGTGGCCGCCACCGGCAATATGTCCCGGGCAGCCGAGGAACTGTTCCTGTCACAGCCGTCGGTCAGCCTGCAGGTTCGCGCCCTGGAAGAAAAGCTGGACGTGGTGCTGTTCGAACGTCACGGCCCCAGAATCCGGCTGACTCCGGAAGGACAGACCCTGTATGAGCTGGCCAAACCGCTGGTGGAGGGGCTTAGCGCGCTGCCGGACACTTTTCGGGCCGCCCTGGGGCGGCTGGAAACCGGATCCATCAATATCGCCTCCGGGGAATCCACCATCCTGTTCATTCTCCCGCGGCTGGTAGCCGCTTTCCGGCAGAGCTACCCGGGTATTCATGTCCACCTGCACAACGTCATCGGCAAAGACGGATTGACCATGATTCGCCACGAGGAAGTGGATTTTGCCGTCGGCTCCATGCTGGAAGTACCGTCCGATATCCGCTACGAGCCGATACAGGACTACCAGCCAAAACTGATCACCGCGCTGGATCACCCCCTGGCCAAGCGAAAACGGATCAGCCTGCAGGACCTGTCGCCCTATGGCCTGATACTCCCGCCCAAGCGTCTGTCCACCTGGCGGATCGTGGATCTCACCTTCCAGAAACACGACATTCCCTACCACGTTGCCCTGGAAGTCGGCGGTTGGGAGGTGATCAAGCGCTACGTCACCCTGAACATGGGCATATCCATCGTCACCGACATCTGTCTCAGCGGCGACGAACCCCTGTTCGTCCACGACATGAGCGAGTATTTCCCATCCCGCAGTTACGGGCTGGTCATGAAACGGGGCCGGTTTTTCACCCCCCAGGCCCGCCGCTTCATCGAGCTGACCCGGAAAATCGGTTTTTCCGCCGCCGAGCCGGCTTTGCAATCCAGCAGCCAGCCCCCATCTACAGCAGCATGAATGATGCTGCCCGCACTACCTGGTTTCCCCACGTCACCGTGGCCGTCGTGGTGTGCGTGGACGACCGCTTCCTGGTGGTGGAAGAGGAGGTTGGCGGCTGCCGCCTGATCAACCAGCCCGCCGGACACCTGGAACCTGGCGAGAGCCTGGTCCAGGCCGCGGCCCGTGAGACCTACGAGGAAACAGGCTATCGGGTCCAGCCCGAGGCCCTGATCGGCATCTACCAGTGGACCAGTCCCTCGGGCGAGTTCTTCCTGCGCAGCGCCTTTGCCGCCTCGGTGCTCGAGTACCACTGTTCCGCGCCCCTGGACGACGGCATCATCCAGGCCCTGTGGATGACCGAAGCGGAACTGGCCGCCCGTCAGGATCGGCTGCGCAGCCCCATGGTGCTGCAAAACATCAGGGATTACCGGAGCGGCCAGCGCCTGCCACTGGACACCCTGCACTACCTGGATTCGCCATGTCCGGCCACTACGTCATAGCCGGCCTGTCCGGCGGTGTGGACTCCTCGGTGTCCGCCTGGCTGCTGAGCCAGTCCGACGACCGGGTGGCCGGCATGTTCATGAAGAACTGGGAAGAGGATGACCGCTTCGGCACCTGCCCCGCCGAACAGGACGCCGCCGACGCCCAGGCAGTATGCGACCAGCTGCATCTGAAGCTTTACACCCGCAATTTTTCGGCGGAGTACTGGGACAACGTGTTTGAACACTTCCTGGCGGAGTACCGGGCCGGCCGCACGCCGAACCCGGACATTCTCTGCAACCGCGAAATCAAGTTCAAAACCTTCATGGAACATGCCGAAGACCTGGGCGGTGACCTGATCGCCACCGGCCACTATGCCCAGGTCCGCCAGCGCAACGGCGCCTGGGAGCTGCTGCGCGGCGCCGACGGCAACAAGGATCAAAGCTATTTCCTGTACACCCTGGGACAGGAACAGCTGGCCCGCACCCGGTTTCCCATCGGGCACCTGGACAAGGGAGAGGTGCGGCGCCTTGCCCGGGAAATCGGCCTGCCGGTGCATGACAAAAAAGACAGTACCGGGATCTGTTTTATCGGGGAGCGGGACTTCAAGGCCTTCCTGTCGGAGTACCTGCCGGCCCAGCCCGGCGAGATCCGCTCGGACCGCGGGGAAACCATCGGCCAGCACGACGGCCTGATGTACTACACCCTGGGGCAACGCCAGGGTCTGGGCATCGGCGGCCGCGCCGACAGCTCGGGCCAGCCCTGGTACGTGCTGCACAAGGACCTGGACCGGAACGTTCTTTACGTGGGCCAGGGCCACGACCACCCCCTGCTGTTCTGTGATCACCTGCAAGGAGCCCAGGCGTCCTGGGTGGCCGGTTCGCCACCGGCGGGCCGTTTCGACTGCACTGCCAAGGTCCGCTACCGCCAGCGTGACCAGGCCTGCAGCGTGGAGGTGCGTGATGGCCTGGTGGAGGTGCGGTTTGCCAGCCCCCAGCGCGCCGTTACGCCGGGGCAGTCCGTGGTGTTTTACCAGGACGACGTCTGCCTGGGCGGTGCCGTAATCGAATCCAGCAACGCGCCCGTGGAGGGGCTGGCTTGAAGCACCGGGCCATGGCCCTGGCCGGGGTGTTCCAGTCTGCCGCGCTGGCCCGCTCTGTGGCCACCCGGGGCAATGCCGACGAACAGGCCCTGGCCACCTCCATCAACAGCATTTATGCCCTGGAGGCAGCGTCCGTTGAGCAGGTGTTTCAGCCGCCCGGCGGGTTGCGGCTGGGCCTGGACTCCCTGGTGGCTCATTTCAATGGTGAACGCGACCCGGACATCCTGCGTGCGGTAATGACGCTGCTGCAGCTTTCCGGGCGGCTGATGGCCGATGCCGACATGTCCCAGCGGGTCCGCGACGGTGTAGATGCTGCCCGCGTGCACGCGCTGGATGCCGGGGCCGTGCACGAAAGCCAGCTGCAACGGCTGGGTGAACTGTATGCGCGCACCTTGAGCCAGATGAAACCAACGGTAGTGGTGCGGGGTAACCCACAGTATCTGCGCCAGGACCGTTTCGTGGCCTGGGTTCGTGCCGTGCTGCTGGCTGGAGTGCGGTCTGGCATTCTCTGGCAGCAGCTGGGCGGTTCACGCTGGCGATTGATCCTCCAGTCACGTCAGCTCGCCAACGCTGCCCGGGCAGTGCTTGACAATCTGTGAGGGCCTGACGCGCCGATCTTTTTGCGGGATAATCCGGCGCCACGGCGCGATCAATGTCTTATCTCAGCACGGAGACAGCGGATGAAAAACTCCTTCGGCACCCACGCCACTCTTGACGTCAACGGCCGCAGTTACGGCTACTTCAGCCTGCCAGGACTGGCCGAGACCTATCCCCTGGATCGTCTGCCGTTTTCCCTGAAAATTCTGTTGGAAAACCTGCTGCGCCATGAAGACGGCGTGGACATCACCCGGGATGATATCCAGGCCTTGTGCCAGTGGGACGCCAAAGCGGAGCCGTCCACCGAGATAGCCTTCACGCCGTCACGGGTGGTCTTGCAGGATTTCACCGGCGTGCCGGCCGTGGTGGACCTGGCGGCCATGCGAGACGCCATGGAGGCCCTGGGCGGTAAAGCGTCCCAGATCAATCCCCTGTCGCCGGTGGAGCTGGTGATCGATCATTCCGTCCAGGTGGACCGGTTTGGCACGGCCAATGCCCTGGACCTGAACGCCCGCATCGAGTTTCAGCGCAACCGGGAACGCTACTCCTTTCTGCGCTGGGGCCAGACCGCCTTCGATAACTTCAAGGTGGTACCACCGAGCACCGGCATCGTGCACCAGGTGAACCTGGAGTACCTGGCCCGGGTGGTGTTTGGCCACAGCAACGCCGACGGCAGCCTGACCGCCTATCCCGACACCCTGGTGGGCACCGATTCGCATACCACCATGATCAACGGCATCGGCGTGCTGGGCTGGGGCGTTGGCGGTATCGAAGCCGAGGCGGCCATGCTGGGCCAGCCCATCTCCATGCTGATACCCCACGTGGTTGGATTTGAACTGACCGGGCAGCTGCCCGAGGGGTCCACCGCCACCGACCTGGTGCTGACCGTCGTGCAGATGCTGCGCGAAAGAGGCGTGGTCGGAAAATTTGTCGAGTTCTTCGGCGAAGGGTTGGACCATCTTCCGCTGGCTGACCGGGCCACCATAGCCAACATGGCGCCGGAATATGGCGCCACCTGTGGCATTTTCCCCATCGACGAGGAGTCCATCCGCTACCTGCGCCTGTCGGGGCGGGATGAGCAACAGGTTGCCCTGGTGGAAGCCTATGCCAGGGCCCAGGGCATGTGGCGCGTCAAGGGCGCCCGGCCGGACTATACCGACACCCTGCACCTGGACATGGGCAGCGTGGTGCCCAGCCTGGCCGGACCCAAACGTCCCCAGGACCGCGTCCTGCTGACCGAAGCCAAGCAGAGTTTTGTTGAAACCCTGGCCGACATGGCGCCGGACCGCGACGCGGCCTCAACACCGGTGGAAATGAACGGCACCCGCTTCGACCTGGAAGACGGCGCCGTTGTGATTGCGGCCATCACCAGCTGCACCAACACCTCCAACCCGGCGGTGATGGTGGGCGCCGGCCTGCTGGCCCGTAACGCTGCCGCCCGGGGACTGGGCGTGAAGCCCTGGGTCAAGACCAGCCTGGCGCCGGGATCCCAGGTGGTGACGGACTACCTGAAAAGCGCCGACCTGCTGGATGACCTGGAAAAGCTGGGCTTCTACGTGGTGGGTTACGGCTGCACCACCTGCATCGGCAACTCCGGCCCGCTGCCGGAGGAAGTGACCGCCGGTATCCGGGCCGGCGACCTGGTGGTGTCCTCGGTACTGTCCGGCAACCGCAACTTCGAAGGACGGATCCACGCCGAGGTGAAGACCAACTACCTGGCCTCGCCGCCGCTGGTGGTGGCCTATGCCCTGGCGGGTTCCATGAACGTGGACCTGAATAACGACCCGTTGGGAACCGACACCGACGGCACACCGGTCTACCTGCGGGACATCTGGCCCAGCAGCCAGGAAATCCACGAGGTGATCGGCGCCAATATCAATGCCGAGATGTTCACCAGCAGCTACAGCAGCGTGTTCCAGGGCAACGACGACTGGAACGCCGTCGAGTCGCCCGTCAGCGACCGCTTCCAGTGGCAGGACGATTCCACCTACATCCAGCACCCGCCCTACTTCGCCGGCATGTCGCTGGACACTGGATCCGTTGACGACATCCACGGCGCGCGCTGCCTGGCGCTGCTGGGCGACACCATCACCACCGACCATATCTCCCCGGCCGGATCCATCGCGGCAGACAGCCCGGCGGGCCAGTACCTGGTGGCCAACGGCGTTTTGCCTCAGGACTTCAACTCCTATGGCTCCCGCCGGGGTAATCACGAAGTCATGATGCGCGGCACCTTCGCCAACATTCGACTGCGAAACCAACTCGCCCCCGGCACCGAAGGCGGCTGGACCACCCACATCCCGACCGGTGAGGTCACCTCCATCTACGAAGCCTCCATGCAGTACCAGTCCGACGGGGTTCCGCTGGTAGTCCTGGCCGGCAAGGAATACGGCACCGGCTCATCCCGGGACTGGGCCGCCAAGGGCGCGCTGTTGCTGGGGGTCAAGGCGGTAATCTGCGAGAGCTTCGAGCGCATTCACCGCTCCAACCTGGTGGGCATGGGTGTCCTGCCGCTGAACTTCCTGCCTGGCGATAGTATTGAAAGCCTGGGACTCACCGGCAAAGAGACCTTTGACATCGTCGGCCTGGACAATGGCGAGGCCGACGAGGTCACGGTGGTCGCCACCACCGACGACGGCAGAGAGACCCGCTTCCAGGCCCGGGTGCGGCTGGATACGCCCAAGGAGATCGAGTACTACCGCAACGGCGGGATTCTGCATTATGTGTTGCGGCAGCTGGCGGGCTAGTCACCTAGTCACGGAGTCACGGAGTCACGGAGTCACGCCCGCGAAGCGGGATAGGTGACTCCACAACCAGTCATCAGAGTCGAACCACTTCCGGGTGGGTCGTGGTTGCCCATTCGTGGCACAGATCGGACAAGTACTGCTTGAGTTGCGTTTCGTCTACATCCGGCGGGATCACGATATCGGTCGCGGGCCTCCGCTTTCCGTCGATGCCGCCGTAGAAGACTTTCCATCGACTGCCATCTCTCGTGACGATAACCAGGCGGCCGAATACATCAAACTTACTTGCGGTCACATTGCGTGGTCTGTTCATGGATCGTCCACCGAAAGCCCACTCCGAATCTAGTGAATCTCGTTGATTTCAAGGCGCAACAGTCGATGGGGGGTCGTGATGTAAAGGTGCGAAGACGTCGAATCCAAAGCCAGGTTCGTGACCTGGCCCAGCGGAATCTTGCCCAGAAGTTCACCCGTCGGAGACAGAACTCCCAGGCCGTTAGGAATGGACGCGAAGACATAGTCGGTCGGGTGCACCGTCATTCCGTCCGTCGAGCCTGGACCGTCCGAAATCAACTCCCTTCCGTCGAAAAACACGCGAGACGGACCCGGGTTTCCTGCTGCGTCGAGTGGAATGGCAATGATGTGTTCATTACCGGCTTCAGAATTACTCACGTAGAGAGTCGACTGGTCGGACGACAACGCAATTCCGTTTGGTTTCTCGAGCTCTCTCGTGACGGGAACCAGATCGTGCTTCCTGGTCAGCCGGAATACTCCGAAGAAGTCCAGCTCGATGGCCGGACTCTGCTCGAATCCGGCCAGGCCATACGGCGGATCAGTAAAGTAAATGTCGCCAGACTGATGGACCACCAGATCGTTGGGACTGTTTATCGATTTGCCACCGTACTCTGCCGCCAGCACCTGGTAGTCGGGCACTGGGTCGCTCAAGGGAGCCAACATGCGCGCAAGCGCTCGACTGCTTTGCTGAGCCAACACCAGGCGACCGTCTGCGTCGATGGCCAGACCATTCGATCCCCGCCACGATTGCGGCGCATCGTCCGGCGCATGGCCTGACGGGGACAGGAAGACACTCAAACCGCTCGATTCATTCCAGCGATAGATTCTGTTGGCGGCCACGTCGGAGAAAAGCAGGGCATTCAGGCTGGCCGCCCAAACCGGCCCTTCGGCCCACCCAAAATCGCTGGCGAGAACCTCGACTTTAGTGCCTTTTTTGACGAAACCGTGGAATCGGTCATCGTAAACGACGAAATCCACATCGAAAGTATCAGCCGTCGTTACGCAGGCAGAATTTGCCAGTGCAAGAGCGACTGCAAGACTCGTGATCAACAATCGCATGGCGAATCAGCTAGGGAGCGAACTCCGGGGGTGCAGACGATCTGGACCATACGCGGGATCGACAGGCAATTCAAAAAGGTCGGTACAAGACCCTAGTCACCTAGTCACCTAGTCACGGCGCCGCCGGCGCTAGCCGGTGGCGGTCAACGCCTCCCGATCCAACAGCAGCCGCGAAAACGAATCCGCCGGCAGCGGCCGGCAGAACAGGAATCCCTGGAGCTGGTCGCAGCCGTGCTTGATCAGGAACTCCAGGTGGTTTTCTTCCTCCACGCCTTCCGCCACTACTTCCATCTTCAGCTCGTGGGCCATGGAAATGGTGCCGTGCACGATGGCCTCGTCGTCGGGATCAACGCCGATGTTGCGCACAAAGGACTGGTCGATCTTGATCCGGTCGGCGGGGAAGCGCTTGAGGTAGTCCAGAGAAGACTGGCCGGTGCCAAAATCATCGATAGAGATCCGGCATCCCATGTCCCGCAGTGACTGCAGCTTTTCCCGCAGGCCCGGTATGGTCTTGATGCTGATGCTTTCCGTGACCTCCAGGTCCAGGAATCTCGGATGCAGGTCGGTTTCGCCCAGCGACTTTTCGATGACTTCGATCAGGTCGGGTTGACGCAACTGCAGCGGCGACAGGTTGACGCCGATGGTCAGATCCAGGCCAAAGCGTTCCTGCCAGTGCTTGGTCTGGGCGCAGGCCACGCCCATCAGCCACTCACCCATGGGCACGATCAGTCCGGTTTCTTCGGCCAGTGGAATAAAAAATCCGGGACTGATCAGTCCCAGTTCCGGGTGCTCCCAGCGGATCAGCGCCTCCATCCCCACGATATCCTCGGTTTCCGCGGATACCTGGGGCTGGTAGAACACGCGCAGTTCGTTGTTGGCCTGGGCCTGGCGCAGCTTGGACTCCAGCACCAGCTTCTGCTGGTGAGACTCCTCGGGTTCGTCCACATAGGTCTGGAACGTATTGCGCCCAAGTCCCTTGGCGCTGTACATGGCCCGGTCCGCATTTTTCAGCAGCTGCTCGGCGTTGGTGCCGTCGTCCGGGTAAAAGCTCACGCCGATGCTGGCCGTGACCTGCAGTTCCTGGCCATCACCCAGGGGCAGCGGCTCGGCCAGCACGCTGTTGATCTTATTGCAGATCCGGTCCACGTCTTCTTTCTGGGGGATGTGGCGCAGGATGGCGGTGAACTCGTCACCGGCATAGCGCGCAACGGTGTCGCTGCCGCGGACGTTGGCACGCATCCGATCCGCCACCGCCAGCAGGACCTGGTCACCCACGTCATGCCCCAGGCTGTCGTTGATATTCTTGAACCGGTCCAGGTCCACGAACATCATGGCGAACTGTTCGCCGGTGCGCTGGGCCTCCTTCAGGGCAAAGCTCAGGCGATCATTGAACAGCATGCGATTGGGCAGACCAGTGAGCACGTCGTGCAGGCCCTGGGACTCGTGCTGGCGGCGCAAGCCGCGCAGTTCATGCTCCTGGGAAAAAAATGTCGCCACGATCTTGAGAATATCCACCGCCGCGGACCAGTCCGCCACCGGCTTCCTGCGGGCCGCCACCAGGGCTCCGATCACGGTGCCGTCGGCAGCGGTCAGGGGCAGTGCCGCGTAGCTCTGGATACCGTTGTCACAGATGAATTCATCCCGTCCGATCACACTTTCAGCGTCCCGCTCAGCCAGCACCGTCTCGCCGGCAAACACCTTGCGATATGGCAGGTGTCCCTCGGGGTCGGACAGCTGATGATTCAGTTCCCCCCGGCCGTAGGCCGCAAGCACCGTGAGCTTTTCCTGGGGCTGGTCATCGGCGCCCACGACCAGGAAGTAATCCAGTTTCAGCCCCTCACCCATCAGGTCTGCCATGGTGGCAGCCGGGGGCCCCGCGGCCGGGTCGGGGTAGACCCGTGCCAGCGTGGCGAGGCGGCGTCGCAGCCGCTCGATTTCGGTGGTATCCCGCAGTGCCGTCAGATTGACCAGTTGGCCGTCCTGGGCACCCAGGCGCTGGGATACCCGGACCGGCTTCACCCGCGTTTCGCTGATACGTTGCCAGCCGCTGTAGCGGACCGAGCCGTCGGCCCGCAGCTGGCGCAGGTAGGACTGCCGCCGCTTTTCGGATAGTTCCAGGCCGACATCATCCAGGCTGCGACCCACCCAGTCTTCGGCACTGCCCCCGAGGGTGTCCACCAGTGCCGGGTTGACCGCCACGATCTCGCCGGACTTGGCATCGGTCAGCACATACTGGTCATCCACCCCGTCAAACAGGACGCTGGATTCAATACTGGCGGACCTGGCTTTTTCCGGCTGGCCGTTCGCCGCGGCAAGAAGGCGGTTCAGGCGGAACAGGAATTCCCCGGCGTCCACCGGACTGCGGACCGCATCCCCAACCTGCTCCGACAGCCGGTCCCAGGCGAAACTGCCGTTGTTTCCCTCGGGCAGGATGGCGATGACGTGCCCGGCCTGGCGCGAAAAAGCTTTAAGCAGCTGCTTCAGTTCGGCCGGGTCCAGGTGCAGATCCACCACCAGCAGCGAGATTGACATCTGGCTGATGAAGTCCAGGGCCTGCTCACCGGACTTGGCGGTGTAGATGGCCTGGGCCTCCTGGGAATCCAGTGCATCGAACAGGGTTCGCCGTTCCTGGCGCCGGTCGGAAACGATCAGTACGGAGATGTCTGCCAGGTCTACCACACTCAGACAATCCAGCGCCCGTCACGCAGCCGGGGGCGCACCACCAGCGTCTGATCCTCCACCACATGATAGACACTGTCAGCCAGCAGCCCCGGCAGCATGATGTCAGCGGCCAGCAGGATGACCTTGCGCTCATGTCCGTCCTGGGCATGGGCGATTTCCTTGAGTGATTGAACGCAGCCGTGGCGCAGTTGCCGCTCGAAGCCGGTCATGACGTAGATGCCGTAGTGCATGCTCTGCAGCACGTAGTGCAGCGCGTCAGCCAGTTTGCGGCTGCCAGGAACGGTGATATCGCCGGCCTTCATGCTGACGAAGCCATGGTTTTCGTCCCAGTGGTAGATGGACTTGCCACTGCGTCGGCTGACCACGCGAAACTGCACCAGCGCCGCGTCCACGTCCAGCGTGTGCAGCGCGATCACGTGCTCCTTGCGCTCCAGCAGCTCTTCGTACAAGTCAGCGCTCATCCGCTCGGCCGGCATTTGGGTCATCTCTGGAAACTCGCTGATCGGGAGGAATCTTCCACCGGGGCGGACTCCCCTAAACCCGACGATCCTGAATCGATTCCGCATGTTAATTTAGAAGTCTATTTTTTTCAATTAATTAGGTCACTAACCTAAACCTACTTTGTAACAAAGTGACAACGCCTAACCCTATATATCGGCGGACTGAATCAGATCCTGCAGGACGGCGGGTCAGTGAATTCCGGGGGCAGTTTTTGGGGCCGTCACATGGGATAATTGGACGCTTGGGTTGAAACCAATTCTGGCCCGCCGGACACGGTGGGCGCCAACTGCAACGGAGCGATCAATGTTTGAGGGACTCAGGGTCAAGCACTGGAAATGGAACACGTCGGACAGCGGCGTGCTGCACCTGATCATGGACGTGGACGGCGCATCCACCAACACCTTTTCCCGTGCGGTCATGGGTGAACTGGGACGGCTGCTGGAGCGGCTGCGGATCGAGCCGCCGCCCGGTGTGGTCATCAGTTCCGGCAAGGACAAGGGTTTCGTCGCCGGCGCCGATATCACCGAGTTTGCCCAGGTGGCCGCCGAGGGTAAGGAATACGACACCATTCGCGCCGGTCAGAAGGTTTTCGATGCCCTGGAGCGTCTCAGCTGCCCCACCGTTGCAGCAATCCACGGCTTCTGCATGGGCGGCGGTACCGAGATGGCACTGGCCTGCGACTACCGGGTGGCCACCGATGATGACAGCACCCGCATCGGCCTGCCCGAAATCCTGCTTGGCATTCACCCGGGATGGGGTGGCACGGTGCGACTGCCGCGCCTGATCGGGCCCACCGACGCCATGGACATGATTCTGACCGGGCGGGGACTGCGGGCCAAGGTCGCCCGCAACAAGGGGCTGGTGGACAAGGTGGTCCCCCCGGACCAGCTGTTGAGCGCTGCCGAGGCCCTGGTGCAGCGCCGGCCGGCGCCACACAAGCCCAGGCTGGTACAGCGCCTGGCCAATTCATTTGCCGGCCGACAGATCCTGGCGCCAGTGATCCGCAAGCAGGTACGGCGCAAAGCCAACCCAAAACATTACCCGGCACCCTACGCGGTGATCGAATTGTGGCGGCGCCACGGCGGCAATCCCGCGAAGATGATGGTGGCCGAGGCACGCTCCATGGTGAAGGTGGCCCGCACCGATACAGCCCGGAACCTGACGAGGGTGTTTTTCCTGCGGGAGAACATGCGCGCCCTGGGTTCGGCTGACCAGTCCGGTATCGAACACGTGCACGTCATCGGCGCCGGCGTCATGGGCGGCGATATTGCCGCGTGGTGCGCGCTCCGGGGCCTGACCGTGACCCTGCAGGACCGGGAAGCAAAATACGTTCAGCCGGCCCTGGATCGTGCAGCCAAACTGTTCAAAAAACGTCTCAAGGTTCCGGAGCGGATCGATCAGGCCAATGGCCGGCTCAGCATGGACATCGAGGGTACCGGAGTGGAAAAAGCCGACCTGGTGCTGGAAGCCATCTTCGAAAACCTGGAAGCCAAGCAGCAGCTGTTTCGCGACCTGGAGCCTCGCATGAAAGACAGCGCCATCGTCGCCACCAATACCTCCAGCATTCCGCTGCAGGACCTGCGCACCGCCCTGAAGCGGCCGGAGCGACTGGTGGGACTGCACTTCTTCAACCCGGTGGCGCAGATGCCGCTGCTGGAAATTGTCCGCCATGACCAGCTGGACGAGGAGACCTTTACCCGCAGTGCCGGCTGGTCCAAGCAGATCGACAAGCTGCCGGTTCCAGTCACCAGTTCTCCCGGCTTCCTGGTCAACCGCATCCTGATGCCCTACATGATGGAAGCCATGATCATCCACTCCGAGGGTGTGCCCGGCAAGGTCATCGACAAGGCGGCCAAGGACTTCGGCATGCCCATGGGCCCCATCGAGCTGGCGGACGTGGTGGGACTGGACGTGGCCGCGTCCGTAGCCAAGGTGCTGTCCGAACATCTCGGCATGGAGATACCGGATGGCCTGGACGCCATGATCGAAGGCGGCAAACGCGGCAAGAAGGACGGCGCCGGATTCTACGAATGGAACGAGGAAGGCAAACCCGTCAAACCCGAGATACCGGAGGACTATCAGGCGCCGGCAGACCTCACCGACCGGATGATCATGCCCTACCTCAACGTGGCAGTGACCTGCCTGCGCGAGGGCGTGGTGGACAGCTCGGATATGCTGGACGCCGGCTGCATCTTCGGCACCGGTTTTGCGCCGTTCCGTGGCGGCCCGTACCAGTACATCGTTGACACCGGCACGGACGAACTCAAGGCGAAGCTGGAGACCCTGGCCGACAAATACGGCGACCGCTTCAAGCCAGACGCCGGCTGGGATGACCTGTAGCAGCCACCTCGCCGGAGGCTGATCCTTGAGCCCCAGGGCCCTGGTTGAGGCGTGGGTAGACGCTTTCAATCGTGCCGATGTTGAGGGCCTGGCGTCGCTTTACGCGGCGGCTGCGATCAACCACCAGGTGGCCGAAGATCCCGTTGAGGGCCGGGACGCAATCCGCGAGATGTCTGCGGCGGGCTTTGAGTCCGCCGACATGACCTGCATCGTGGAAAACCTGTTCGAGGACGGCGAATGGGCAATCCTGGAATGGCGCGACCCCCTGGGACTGCGCGGCTGCGGCTTCTTCCACGTCGTGGACGGCAGGATCCACTTCCAGCGTAGCTACTTGGACAAGCTCAGTTTCCTGCGCCAACAGGGTTTGCCGTTGCCCAGAGAATAGCCACCCGCCAAAACTGCGAACTGTTTCGCGCTTTTTCCCTGCTTGTGTCCTGTGCTTGACAGAAATATCGCCGCGTCGGGGCCAGAATAGCTCCTGTCTCGTTCAAACATTGACCGTAAGGAGGTAGGGGTCATGAGAAGCAGCGAAAGAAGGCAACAGGTGGTAATCAACGTACTGTTTGCACTGGCCATGGTCAGCCTGACCCTGTCGGGGCTGCTGCTGGAGGTCTATGGCCTTTCATTGTTGTAGCCGCAAGTCATTGCTTTAGCCGCAAGATCCGCCATCCCTGGCGGACTCGCGTTCGTGATTGGAAAATGCGATTTTCCAATCACTCACGGCCTTCGGCCGTTGGCTTTGTTCATCAATACCGAGGTGATGAACAAAGTCTCCGCTTTACAATCAGTACCGATCGGATGCGAACGCGACCCCATTCGCTGATGGATCCTGAATCGAGTTCAGGATGACGGAAATATTGGAACGGAGCGCCTTGGCACAGGGATGTGCCAACGGCCGAAGGCCGAGAGGGAATCTGAAACCGCGTTTTCGATTCCCGCCCGCGAGTCGGCCAGGGATGGCCGATCTTGCGAATGAACAAATCCCCCCTTGGCACAGGGATGTGCCAACGGCCGAAGGCCGAGAGGGAATCGGAAACCGCGTTTTCGATTCCCGCCCGCGAGTCGGCCAGGGATGGCCGATCTTGCGGATCCTACATGGTATGCGTCGACCGATCCGCGTTGGCCATGCCGGCCAGCACCGTTTCGATCTTGGTTTTGGCCGTCTCGCCGTCCGAACCCTCGTTGAACTGAACGCCGATACCGGCCCGCCGGTTGCCCTGGGAACCGGGCGGCGTCACCCAGATCACCTTCCCTGCCACGGGTATCCGGTCTTCGTCTTCCATCAGGGTCAACAGGATGAAAACCTCATCGCTGACCGCGTACTTCTTGTTGGTGGGCACGAACAGCCCGCCGTTTTTCACGAACGGCATGTAGGACTGATACAGCGCAGTCTTGTCTTTGATTGACAGCGACAGGATTCCCTGTCGCGGCATTCCACCCACGGCCATTTGTTCTTCTCCTCACTCCACCAGCGCCGGATGACACCGGTCCTGCCAGTTCAGCAGCAGCTCTTCCACCTGCAGCTCAGGTCTCAAACTACCCTTCAGCCGACTGCGGCACCGGTTAACCTGCCGGTAACAGTCGGTAAGCGTTGCCAAATCCATCCCGGCTGTCAAGCGCTCCAGTCCCGAACCATTGCCGTCGCCGGTCTCGCCTGCTGATCTGACCCCGGCCGCCATCCAGGCGCTCCGTGTGAGCAGGGCCGACATGATGCTCAGCCTGGCATCCAGGGACTCGTCCGCCCAGCGGGCCGCCATTTCCGACAGGTCAACCTGCCCTTCGGCGGCCCGGGCCAGGTCCTGCGCCACCTGATCCAGCCCTTCCGCTCCCTGCAGGATTTCCCGCGCCAGATCGATGCGCCCCTCGGCGGTGGCCAGGGCGCTGGCGGCCTCCGGCCTGGAGACCTGCAGATCCTTGGACAGCCAGTCGACGGCCTGGTCTGCAGAGGGTCGCGTCAGCGGATGCACGTGACAGCGGCTGAGAATGGTGGCCGGTAGCGCGCTGCGCATTTGCGCCACCAGGATCAGCAGCGTCCCCGGCGTCGGCTCTTCCAGGGTTTTCAGCAGGGCGTTGGCCGAGTTGGGGTTGAGGGCCTCGGCGGGTACGATGACGAAAACCCGGTGCCCCGAACCCGTCAGGCTGGAACCGCTGATCAACTCGCGAATCTGGTCTACACCAATCTGCTTCTTGCCAGCAGCCGGCTCGCAAACGAAGTAATCCGGGTGGGTGCCCGCATCCTGCAGCTGGCAATTTCGGCATTGGCCACAAGCCCCGAGTTCGGCCGGCGAATCGCAAAGGACCAGCCGGCTCAGCCAGCGGGACAGGCCGCGTTTGCCCAGACCGTCCGGACCCAGCAGCATGACCGCGTGCGGCATACGGCCTGCCAGGGCCATGCGGTAAAAGTGCTGGCACGACGACTCCAGCCAGGGGGGGATACTCATTTGCCGTCCTCCTCTATGAACTGCTGGATACGCTGGCGCAGCTCAGCCTGCACCGCTTCCGGTTTCTGACGTGCGTCTATCACGTGAAATCGGGCATGGCTGCTGGCCTGTTCCAGGTAGGCGTCCCTGACGCGCCGGTAAAAGCGCCCTTTTTCCTTCTCCAGCCTGTCGGCGGCCCGATCCCGGGTTGCCCGCTTCAGACCCAGCTCCGGCGGCACGTCCAGCAGGATGGTCAGGTCAGGCTCCAATGCCCCGGGCAGCCAGTCCTTCAGCGTCTCGATCCGTTCCAGCGGCAGGCCACGACCGCCGCCCTGATAGGCGAAGGACGCGTCCACGAATCGGTCGCAAACCACCCAGGTACCGGATTTCAGCGCCGGGACAATGGTTTTTTCCACGTGATCACAGCGCGCCGCAAACACCAGCAGCAACTCTGTCATGGCAGACATATCTTCGATTCGCGGATCGAGGATGATATTGCGAATCCGTTCAGCCAGCTCTGTGCCGCCCGGTTCGCGACTGACGACGTAAGAAATGTTGCTGGAGTCGAGCAGTTTGCGAATGGTTCGAATCGAACTGCTCTTGCCGGCGCCCTCGCCGCCTTCCAGGGTGATGAACCGGCCTTTCATCTGCGTTTTCTCTGGTACTCGTCCACCGCCCGATTATGCTCTTCCAGCGTAGCGGAAAACACATGGCTGCCGTCGCCCCGGGAAACGAAGTAAAGCGCGTCACCGTCCTCGGGATTCAGGGCCGCTTCGACGGACGCCTGTCCCGGCATGGCGATCGGCGTCGGCGGCAGGCCGTGACGGGTATAAGTGTTGTACGGCGTATCGGTGCGCAGATCGCGCCGGCGCAGGTCACCGTCAAACGCGTCACCCAGACCGTATATGACCGTTGGGTCCGTTTGCAGGCGCATGCGCTTCTGCAACCGCCGCACGAATACCCCGGCGATTCGGCCCCGTTCGTCCGCCCGGCCGGTTTCTTTTTCGATGATGGACGCCATGATCAGGGCTTCGTACGGCCTCTCGTATGGCAGACCGGACATTCGCCGCTCCCAGGCCCGGGCCAGTACCCGGTCCATGGACTGCCGGGCGCGCTCAAGGAATTCAACATCCGAGGTACCACGGGGAAAGCGATAGGTTTCCGGCAGGAAGCGCCCCTCCACCGATTCCAGTCCCAGCTCTGAAGCCACCAGCTCAGGACCTGCATCCGCCGGCAGGGTCTGCTTCAAGGCAGGATGGCCCGATACCGCCTGCATCAGTTCGTTGAAACGCCAGCCCTCGATCACGGTGAGGGTGTGCAGCACCACTTCGCCTGACGCCATCTTCTGCAGCAGCTCAAGCGGCGTAAGCGGCTCGCGAAACAGGTATTCCCCGGCCTGAAGACTGCCCGCAAAGGGGGACTGGCGCCCCAGCAGACGCCAACGCCAGCCGCCCTGGGTCAGCCGTCGTTCAACCAGCTGATTCACAAGATCCGGGTAGACCATCCCGGGTCGCATTTCCACGCTCAAGCCGTCTTCCCCCACCGCCAGCGGCGCGGTCAGGAAGCGCTGATAATCCAGGTAGAGATAAGCAGCACTGCCTGCGGCTACCAGGACCAGGACCGCAAGTATCAGTCGAATACGCATGGCATGAGATCGGTGGCCAGTTCGGCTACCGGCGCCGGGTCAAATTCCTTGACCCCCACGACCTCACGAACGGCCTCCACACCCCGCACGGCGTTGCACACAGCCAGGGCGTCCACCTGGTCGAGCACCGACCCGGGAAGGTCGATGGACTCCAGCACCATGCGGTTGCGCAGGCCGGCCCGGGCGACCCCCGCTACGCCACACAGATCCAGTGACGGCGTAAACCAACGGCCCTGGGCGTGGAACAGCAGGTTGCCCTGAGTCGCCTCCACGATCAGCCCCTCCACGTCCAGCATCAGGCCTTCGTCCCATCCGGCCGCGGCCACTTCGCCAGCGGCCAGTACGTGCTCCAGCCGGCAAAGGTGCTTGATCCCCGCCAGCAAAGGGTTGCGCGCCAGGTGGGTCTGGCATACACCGATGCGCAGCCCGCCGTGACGCGGCTCGGGCAGTGCACGTCGGGTCCACACCCGCCGAACGCCACCGCCAGGGACGAACCCGTATCCCACGCCTTCGGTGACCCGGGTCAGGGTCAGCCTGAGCGAGCAATCCTCGCCATCTGCTGTCATCTGGGACAACTCGTTTTCCAGCAGGGTCGCATCCGGGCATTCCAGGTTGAGGCGGCCGCAGGACTGCTGCAGCCGCTCCAGGTGGTGTGGCCACAAGGCCACCTGTCCCTGCCGGAAAGCCATGGTCTCGAACAGACCATCGCCGTACAGGAAACCACGATCGTCCAGCGGCAGGACGCTGGACGCTGTGCCGTCTACGAGACTGATTGTCATTGAATCTGGCTCCGAATGGGTGGCGACTCCACGCCCATGGCACGCAACAGGCCACGGGCCTTCGATCTGGTCTCCTCGACTTCCAGCTGGCCCACGGAATCGGCAACGATTCCGGCGCCGGCGCGGAGCTGAAGCTCTCCGTCTCGATGGAACATCGAGCGTATCAGGATGTTCAGATCCATGTCACCGTCTCGGTTCAGGTAGCCCATGGACCCGGTGTAAGGGCCACGGTCCCGCTGCTCCAGTTCGGCAATGATCTCCATGCAGCGAACCTTGGGACATCCGGTGATGGTGCCGCCGGGAAACACGGCCGCGATGATATCGCCCGGTGTCGTATCCGGCCGCAGGCGGCCACGCACGTTGGACACGATGTGATGAACGTAGCGATAGCTTTCCAGCACCATCAGTTCGTTGACCTCCACGCTGCCGCTGATGCACACCCTGCCCAGGTCGTTACGTTCCAGGTCAATCAGCATGATGTGCTCGGCCCGCTCCTTCGGGTGATCCAGCAATTCGACACCCAGCGCACGGTCCCGAGCCACGGTACTCGATCGGGGGCGCGTTCCGGCAATGGGCCGGGTTTGCACCCACCCACCCCGCACTTCGGCCAGACGTTCGGGGGACGAACTGATCACTGCGGCGCCCTGCCACAGCGCCAGTCCGGCGAACGGCGCTGGATTGCCCTGGCGCAAGGCCGCGTAGATGGCAGCTGAGTCCGCGTCTTTCTGCAGGGACCAGCCTCGGGACAGGTTCACCTGGAATACGTCCCCGGCCAGGATGTACTCGTGCACCCGCTCGACAGCATCGATGAACAACGCCGGGTCCTCTTCCACCAGCCGCCCGCCGGGTGGCGCGGGCTTTACGGTGCCGGGGTTCTCATAGACCTGCCGCAGCAGCGGCAGCAGTTCCGCCCGCTCTGGCTCACACAGCGCAAAACAGAGATCCAGCTTGCGATCACGGATGACGGCGGCGGGACAACGCGCGGCGAACGCCACGGGAAAAGCCGGCTCCGGCAGCGGCAGCCGAAGACGGGGTTCGATGGTTCCTGCCAGCTCATATCCCAGGTAGAGAAACCAGCCGCCCCTGAACGGCAGGCTGGTATTGGCGGCCGATGGTATCGCCTCCCTGTCCTGCCATTGATCCAGCTGCCGCAGGAAATCGGACCGGCTGTCCTGGCCAATCAGCGAGTCGCCGGTGTAGTGAAACAGGATGTCGTAGCGGGCCCTGGCCCCCGGGCCGTCCACGCTTTCCAGCAGGAATGGAAACGCCATGGGCGCGGCCTGGTGCAGGGCCAGCAGGTCCCGCCCGGGGCCCAGGGTAGCGACAATTGGTTCGGAGGTGGCAGGGTCGCTCAGGGTAACGATTCCCTAGTCGACCTTGCCCAGGATCAGGGTGCCGTTGGTGCCGCCGAATCCGAACGAATTGGACATGACCAGGTCCACCCGGCTCTGTCGAGCCTCGTGGGGCACAAAGTCCAGGTCGCAGCCCTCGTCCGGGTTGTCCAGATTGATGGTGGGGGGCAGCACCTGATCGCGCAGCGCCAGCACGCCGAATATGGCTTCCACCCCGCCTGCCGCGCCCAGCAGGTGCCCGGTCATGGACTTGGTGGAACTCACCGCAACGCTGTCGGCCGCAGCGCCAAAAGACGACTTAATGGCATCACATTCCGCCCGGTCACCGACCAGGGTGGAGGTACCGTGGGCGTTGACGTAGCTGATCTGCTCGGGCGCCAGGCCGGCGTCAGCCATGGCCGAGGTCATGCACTGGGCGGCACCGGCACCACCCTCCGGTGGCGCCGTGATGTGATAG
Organism: Lysobacterales bacterium; assembly: GCA_030065125.1. Classification (GTDB taxonomy): domain Bacteria; phylum Pseudomonadota; class Gammaproteobacteria; order Xanthomonadales; family SZUA-38; genus JASJDM01. Next base: position 38,960 of record JASJDM010000019.1, read on the forward strand.
GCATCTCCACTCATGCCAAAGCCCTTGATCTCCGCCAGGATGGGCGCGCCTCGACGGCGGGCGTGTTCGAGTTCTTCGACCACCAGCACGCCGGCGCCGTCGGACAGAACAAAGCCATCCCGGTCCTTGTCCCAGGGCCGGCTCGCCTTGGTGGGATCGTCGTTGCGGGTAGACAGCGCCCGGGCCTGGACAAAACCGCCGACGGCACAGGCCGACGCTGAGTATTCGGTACCACCGACTATCATGACGTCGGCGTCGCCGTAGGCAATCAGTCTCTGGGCCAATCCGATGTTGTGGGTGGCAGTGGTGCAGGCAGTGACCATGGCCAGGTTCGGTCCTTTCAGGCCATAGAGGATAGACAGATGGCCCGACACCATGTTGATGATGGTGCTGGGAACAAAAAACGGGGAAATTTTGCGCGGCCCGGATTTTTCAAACAGGGAGTTAGTCTTCTCGATGGTGGAAATTCCGCCAATGCCCGAGCCCACGGATACGCCTACCCGCGTTCGATCCACCTGGTCAAAATCCAGACCCGAGTCCTTCACCGCGTCCATGGCAGCCGCCAGTCCATAATGGATAAACGGATCCATCTTGCGCGCGTCCTTGGGCGGCAGATAGTCCGTGACGTCAAAATTGCGCACTTCACCGGATATCTTGGTGCCGAAGGGCCCGCAATCAAAATTGGTGATCGGGCCGATACCGCTGCGGCCATTGACAATATTGTCCCACGCCGACTCGATGGTGTTACCCACCGGCGACTTGATTCCCATGCCGGTTATGACCGACCTACGCCTGGACATCTCCCGATGACCTCCAGTTTCTTATGCCCTGAGAAAACAAAAAGCCATGTACAAGGTACACGGCTCCCTGCTCGAATCCTGTCGGTCGAACTCAGCCAACGTGTTCCTTGATGTAGTCGATGGCCTGCTGGACGCTGGTGATTTTCTCAGCCTCCTCGTCAGGAATTTCGCACTCGAATTCCTCTTCCAGGGCCATGACGAGTTCGACGGTATCCAGTGAATCGGCGCCAAGATCGTCGACGAAAGATGCGCCGGGCGTCACCTCATCGTCCTTCACGCCGAGCTGCTCGACGACAATTTTCTTGACCCGATCTTCAATACTGCTCATTAGTGCAAATTCCTCCTAGGCAAATGCGCGGCACATTGTAGTGAAAGAACCGGGGGTGATCCAGTGATTTGCAATGTCCGCAAAGATTTAAAACGATCGTATGAAACCGCTGCAGCAGCGGCTTCAGCTCATGTACATACCGCCGTTGACGTGCAGGGTTTCGCCGGTCACGTAGCCGGCACCATTGGACGCCAGATAGGCCACGGCCTCGGCGATGTCGGCGGGATCTCCCAGCCGGTTCAGAGGTACCTGGTCCAGCAGAATCTGCCGCTGGTCATCGGTCAGTTCCCGGGTCATGTCGGTATCGATGAACCCCGGTGCCACTACGTTGACGGTGATGCCCCGGGACCCGACCTCCTTGGCCAGGGACTTGCTGAACGCCACCATGCCCGCCTTGGCCGCGGCATAGTTGGATTGGCCCGGGTTGCCGGTGGTCCCCACCACCGATCCGATGTTGATGATCCGTCCCCAGCGCGCTTTCATCATGCCGCGCAGGCAGGCCTTGCTGACGCGGTAGATGGACTTCAGGTTGGTCTCCATGATGGCGTCCCAGTCCTCCTCGCCCAGGCGCAGCAACAGCTGATCCCGGGTAATGCCGGCATTGTTCACCAGGATTGTCGGCGCGCCCATATCGGCGCTGACGGCCCGGATCAGTTCCGCCACCTGGTCCGGGTCGCAGACGTCGAGCTTGCGGCCAACGCCGGCCACGCCCTGCTCCGCCAGCCGCTCGGTAATGGCGGCCGCCCCCTGGTCGGAGGTTGCGGTACCCACCACCTGGGCGCCACCCTGGCCCAGTCGATGCAGTATCGCGGCGCCGATGCCTCGGCTTGCTCCGGTCACCAGCGCCACTCGATCATTCCAGTCCGTCATCGGTTCTCTCCCCCGCTCAAGCAGCAGTTTCGGCCAGGGCTTTGTCCAGGCTGGCAGTGTCCATGACCGGATAGGCCGCAATGCTGCGATCGATCCGACGCATCAGCCCGGCCAGCACTTTGCCGGGGCCACACTCCACCGCTCGGGACACGCCGTGCTTCGCCATGGATTCGATGGTCTCGATCCAGCGCACCGGCTGGTACAGCTGCCGCACCAGGGCGGCGCGAATCTCCCCGGGCTCCGAGTAGATCTGTACCTCGGCGTTCTGGATGACCGGAATCTCCGGCCTGTGCAACTCCACCTGCTGCAGGTGCCCGGCCAGCTGCTCGGCACCCGGCTTCAGCAGGTCACAGTGGCAGGGAACGCTGACCGGCAGGATGATGGCCCGGCGGGCGCCTCGGGCCTTGGCGGCTTCTACGGCCCGCTCGATGGCCGGGGTGCTGCCGGACAGAACGGTCTGTCCCGGCGCATTGAGATTGGCCGGCGCGACGATGTCGCCGTCAGCGACCTGCTGACAGATTTCTTCCAGTACCGGCTGGTCGACACCCAGCACCGCGGCCATGGCACCCTCCCCTTCCGGCACCGCTTCCTGCATCAACCGCCCCCGCTGGGCAACCAGCCAGGCTGCATCTTCCAGGCCCAGGGCATTGGCCGCGACCAGCGCGCTGTATTCACCCAGGCTGTGTCCGGCCAGCAGTTCGGGTAGAGGTCCGCCATGCTGCTGCCACAGCCGCCAGGTTGCCACACCTGCTGCCAGCATGGCCGGTTGGGTGTTGGCGGTCCGGTTCAGGTCAGCCTCGGGACCCTGCTGGGAAAGCTCCCACAGGTTCACCTCCAGCCGTTCGGATGCTTCTTCAAAAGTCTGCTGGATCAGATCACTGGCGCCGGCCAGTTCCGACAGCATGCCGACGGACTGGGAGCCCTGACCGGGAAACACAAATGCAAGTTTGTCAGTCATCAGTTGTGGTTATTGTCGTGCTGGTGTGTAGGGGATTGTTCAGTAGCGCAGCAGCGCTGAACCCCAGGTAAAGCCGCCGCCGAAAGCCTCCAGCAACAGCACCTCCCCGCGCTGGATCTTGCCCGATCGAACCGCTTCGTCCAGGGCCAGCGGTACGGAACCGGCCGAGGTATTGCCGTGGCGGTCAACCGTAACGATGACATGATCCATGGGCATGTTGAGCTTCTTGGCGGTGGCAGTGATGATCCGCATGTTGGCCTGGTGTGGAATCAGCCAGTCCACATCGGATTTGTCCATGCTGTTGGCGGCCAGGGTCTCGTCAACGATCTGCCCCAGGGTGCGAACCGCCACCTTGAACACCTCATTGCCCTTCATCATGACGTGGACTCCGCCGTTCTCGTGACCCTCGAATCCCCGGGACACCCCGCCGTCAGCCTTCAGCAAATCGGCGAAATCGCCGTTGGCGTGCAGGTGGGTGGACAGGATGCCGGGCGCCTCGGAGGCTTCCAGCACCACCGCCCCGGCACCGTCACCGAACAGGACGCAGGTGCCGCGGTCGTCCCAGTTGATCATACGGGTCAGGGTTTCCGAACCGATCACCAGGACCCTGTGGGCGTCTCCGCAGCGGATGAACTTGTCGGCCACGCCCAGGGCATAGATGAAGCCCGAGCAGGCGGCATTGACGTCCATGGCACAGACACCCAGACAGCCAAGCCGCGCCTGCACCAGGCAGGCGGTACTGGGAAACACCAGGTCAGGCGTGGTGGTCCCGACGATGATCGCGTCGATGTCCCGGGGCGTCACCTCCGCGGCGGCCATGGCCTTGATGGCGGCGGCTTCCGCCAGGTCAGCCGTGGTCTGGCCATCCGCGGCAACGCGTCGTTCCTTGATGCCGGTGCGAGCCTGGATCCACTCATCCGTGGTATCGACGAGTTTCTCCAGGTCGGTGTTGGTCATGACCTTTTCAGGCAGTTCGCTGCCAGTGCCAATGATTCTCGAGTAAATCAGCGCCCTGTCTCCCTGTCACGCGCCCGCATCCGGGCTCAATTCAAAACGCTGGACATTACATCGCCCAGCAGATCGCCAATCCTGCCGGGCAAACCGGCCTGTCCCTCCAGCGCCGCTGTGTCGATGGCGTTGGCAAATCCAATGTCATCGGTGGACCCATGGCTCTTGATCACGATACCGGTAAGGCCCACCAGGCTCGCGCCATTATAGTGGCGCGGGTCGAATTTTCTTCCCATCTGCCGCAGGGCCGGCATGGCGGCCGTTGCCGCCATACGACCGCCCAGCCCGGAATGGGCCATATGCCTGAGGCTGCCCATAAGCAGCCGGGAAAGCCCCTCGCTGGCCTTCAGCGCGACATTGCCGACAAATCCGTCACAGACCACGACGTCCACCTGGCCTTGGAAAATGTCATCACCCTCGACAAACCCGATGTAGTTGAGTCCGCTGTCTTCCAGCATGGGCGCCGCCTGCCGAACCGAGTCGGTACCCTTGATTGCTTCGATGCCCACGTTCAACAGGCCAATCCGGGGGTTGTCGATTCCGCCCGCGATTTTCGCCACCGCCGACCCCATCACGCCGAACTGGAGCAGGTTTTCAGCCTGCACGGCCACGTTTGCCCCCAGGTCCAGCACGTAGGTCCAGCCGTCAACGGACGGCAGCGCCGAACAGATCGCCGGCCGGTCGATTCCGGGCAGCGTTTTCAGCTGGTAGCGGGACAGCGCCATCAGCGCTCCGGTGTTACCCGCGCTGACGGCGGCAACGGCTTCCCCACTGTGGACCATCGCAACCGCCCGGCCCATGGTGGACCCGCTGCGCATCCGCAGCGCCTGGGACGGCCGGTCAGCCATACCAACCACCTGGCGTTCCGGGCACACCCGGGTGCGGTCTGCCAGGAGATCGGGCAGCGCATCCATCCACGGCCCAAGACTTTCTTCAGGCCCTACCAGGGTCAATGTCAGGTCTGGATTGCGCTCCAGCGCGAGCCGTGCGCCGGGCAAGGTCACATCCGTGCCATGATCGCCGCCCATGGCGTCCACCGCGATGTGCAGTGTGGCCATCAGCAGCTAAGCCGCACCATGCAGGGATTCCAGGGTATGCCGGACGGCGGTTGGTACGCAGCAGCCCGAATGCAAACCCTGGATCGCTTAGTCTTCGTCGTCGATTTCGACGGCGGTGTCAATGACCTTGCGGCCGCGGTAATAACCCTCCGCCGTGACGTGGTGGCGCCGGTGGGTCTCGCCCGTCATCGGGTCCACCGACAGGGTCGGCTTCTTGAGCCCGTCGTGGCCACGCCGCGCTCCGCGCTTCGACGGGGTCTTGCGGTTCTGTTGAACAGCCATGGTTGATCTCCTTCAGTTCAATTCTTACAGCAAAATCCGCTGTCAGTCGGATCTTGATTTCAGTTCTTTCAAGGCCGCGAACGGACTCTCGTCTGGCTCCATCGGCGCCTCGTCATCCGGCCCAAAACTCATGGGCGGGCTGACCCCGGGCTTACGCGGAACCACCGGCAGCGCGAGGATCAACTCGTCTTCGACCAGGTCCACCAGCCTGATGGGCGGACTGTCCACCAGCAGCGGCTCGTAGTCTTCCGGCAGCGCGGCGGCGTCTGCCTCGTCCGCGATCAGCCCAAGTCGCACCCGGCGGTCGACCGGGTACTGAAACTTCTCCATGCTGCGCTGACACTCAAGAGTCAGATGCCCCAGCACCGAGACGTCCACGTAGGCGTAGCCACTGGCATCAACGCCGAAGGTCAGGGTAAAACTGACCTCGCCGTTGCGGTCGGCCAGGGCGTCGGCCAATCGTTCGAATTTTGCGACGGGCCAGGTACCCTGGAACCCCTGACGGCTTTCAACCAGTCGCCAGGGATCGGCCAGCGCGGGAATATCTCGCGACATAACCGGCGAATGGTATCGAAGCTGTGCCACGTCAGTCAACGAAAAAAGCCAGAGTTGTACAGCCTTATATATGAATTACCCCACCCTGATCCTGGCCTCAACGTCCCACTATCGGGCCCAGTTACTGGAGCGCCTGGGCCTGGAGTTCACTGTAGCAAACCCGGGATTCGACGAGTCCCCGAAGCCCGGCGAAGACCCCAGTTCCCTGGCGGTCCGCCTGGCCCAGGGCAAGGCCCAGGCCGTGGCGTCGGATCACCCTGATGCCGTTGTCATTGGATCGGACCAGGTGGCCTCCCTGGACGGCCAGGTGCTGGGCAAGCCGGGCACCCGGGAACGCGCGATGGAAATGCTCAGAAACAGTTCGGGCAAGACGGTGGATTTTTACACCGCTTTGTCGGTGGTCTCGGCGGGGACATTTCTGGGAATGGTCGATCACACAACCGTGCGGTTTCGGCCGCTGGAAGAGGACGAGATTGAACGCTACGTCGACCAGGACCAGCCCCTGGACTGCGCCGGCGCGTTCAAATGCGAAAGCCTGGGCATTTCACTGTTCCGACACATTCACAGCCGCGACCCCACCGCTCTGGTGGGCCTGCCGCTGATACAACTGGCTGAACTGCTGCGCCGGCAGGGCTACCCCGTGCCCTGACCGGGCTGGATGTCAGCCCGCCGGGTTGTCCACCCGCACCCGGATGGGTCGGGCTTCCCTGACGCCGCCGTCGGCGGCGATGACTCGAATCACCAGGTTCTGCCAGCCATTGGCCAGCTGGGTGGTGTCCAGCTCGGTTCGAAATCCTACCTGCGGATGATTCGGATCGGTTGAGCCCGGGAAGAACCCGGCCACGCCCGGATAATCCAACCCGTAGTCCGCTGTAAAGACCCGGTCGCCGTCCAGAACCACCTGGACCTGTTGGACGCCCAGGTTGTCTTCGAACGCCCATCCGGAGACTTCAACCCGGCCCGACAGCCTGGCATCCCGCGACGGCGCGTCCAGGTAGCTGAAGGCGGGCAGGTCGCAATCCGAACCGGACTGGTCCAGGCGGTACAGCAGGTAGCGTTTCCGGCCCTGGAAATAGCTCAGGTCCGCGTCCAGCCTGGCACCCGGGGCCAGGTCGCAGACCGAGCGCAGAGCGGCCGGCAGTTCAGCCGGATCCCGGGCCGTCTCATCAACGGCGAGCCACGCGGACTGCCAGTCCGCCGGAACGTCCCGCTGCCCCAGCCCCAGCAGGTCCAACTGCCGGGCCCGCCCATGCCGGGCGTTGAGCGGATGGTCCAGCATGTACACTCGCCGCTGCAGCTCAAATGACAGCTGGGCACCCAGCCGAAAGTTGTCCGCGATCAGCAGCTCGTTTGGCCCTACCCGCCGGGCCACCTCCTGCGCCACCTGGGGCCAGCTCACCCAGTTGTCCGGAAACACCGCGTTGGAGGGCACCCGAGCGGCGGGATTGGCAGCCACCCATGCGGTGTAGCCCAGCATACCGAACCCCGCGGACAGCCCGAGCACTGCCGACAGGGCCACCAATCCATGGGACAGCCATCGGCCCATGGACGCGGAAAGCCGCTCCAGCCAGCTGCGCAAGGCGGCCACGCCCAGCGGCACGATCGCACACAGGGTCAGGTGGGCTGCCGCCGTCCAGTGAAATACAGACCGGTCCTGGTCAGTCCATGGTCCCAGACCCCAGTAGATCACCAGGGGACCCAGGCCCAGGAAGGCCAGCAGCTGAAACCGTGGATCAGACCGACGCCGCAACAGTGCAACGGCCGCCAGCAGCAACAGGACAAACAGCCCCGGGGTAAGGACCAGGGCATCCACCAGCGGTCGCAACAGCCCCTCGGCCTGAAACTGCCAGGGGTGACGTTCCACCAGGTGAAACGAAAACCCGGTCATGTCCTGCTGGACATTGAACACCAGCGCCGGCAGCGCCCCGGCCAGGGTCAACAGACCGGCCAGCCAGGGTCCCGGCGATCGCAGCTGAGCGCGCCCGGCCACCGTGCTCAGCAGCCAGGCCGCCAGCACAACGGGGAAGACGCCGAAGCGGTAGTGAACCATCAGTCCCCCGGCACACATCAGTCCCGTCGCCAGCCATGCCCACAGGGACCCGGCCACGCCCCGATACACTGCCACCGCGGCGCCCAGCCAGAACAGCTTGAGCAGGATTTCCGGCGCCGCCACGCCGGCCGAGATGGCCATCGCGGGCAGGCACAGGCTGAGCAACGCCGCCAGTCCGGCCTGGGTCGCGGGCAGCAACTGCCGGGCCAGCGTATACACCAGCAGCGGCACCAGCGCCGCCGCCAGCAGGAACAGGCTGCGCACGCCCAGGTAGCTGTCCCCGAAGACCTCGGTGCCCAGGCGAACCGTCCAGGGCGTCAGCGGCGGAACATCACTGTAGGCCAGGGCCAGCTGCCGGCTTTCCAGCCAGTAAAAGGCCTCGTCGCCGTGCAGGGGAATCACACCGGAGAACAGCAGGCGCAGCAGCAGGAACAGCCCGGCTGCCGCCAGCACGACCGGGGCTGTCAGCCATCCATCGCCAGGTTCAGCCGGTGTGACGGATTGACGCATTCGCGACACCGAATTGAGGTATGGTTAGCGACTTGTGCAAGGGAACTGAAACCTCCCTAGGGAATCTGAACTCGAGTTGCCGCCTCCGATTGCTTCGACGCCATTGGAGTCGGGACATGGAACTCAGGAAACAAAAATATGGATAACGTGAGCCAAGCCGCTGCCTTGTCTTCTTCCGTGGAAGACGCGCTGCACCGGGCTCTGGACCAGATCAACCGCATCGTGGTCGGCAAGGAGTCTACCATTCGATTGGCCATGACCTGCCTGATCGCCGAAGGCCACCTGTTGCTGGAAGACGTTCCCGGCGTTGGCAAGACCACCCTGGCCCACACCCTGGCGGTGACCACCGGCCTGGAATTTCAGCGGGTACAGTTCACCTCGGACATGCTGCCGGCGGACATTCTGGGCATCACCATTTACAGCCGCGAACGGGAAACATTCGATTTCCATCCAGGACCGATTTTCTCCCAGGTCATGCTGGCTGACGAGGTCAATCGAGCCACCCCCAAGACCCAGAGCGCCCTGCTGGAAGCCATGGCCGAACGCCAGGTCACCATCGAGGGGCAGACCCGCCCGCTGCCCGAAACCTTTTTTGTTATCGCCACCCAGAATCCGGTGGACCTGGCCGGTACTTTTCCCCTGCCGGATTCCCAGATGGACCGCTTTCTGATGCGCCTGCACATGGGTTACCCGGACGCCGAAGCCGAACGCCGCCTGCTGGAAGAGCCCGACCGCCAGAGCCTGCTGGCCGACGCCGTGCCGTGCATGAGCGATGCCCAGCTGCGGCTTCTGCAGCAACGGGCGAGCGAGGTGCACGCCTCCCCGGCACTGCTGGATTACCTGCAGGCGCTGATCCAGGCCAGTCGCGATTACTCCGGGATCGACACCGGACTGTCTCCGCGGGGCGGGCTGGCGATTCTTCGCTGTGCCCGGGCCTGGGCGCTGCTGGATGACCGCGACCACCTGATACCCGAAGACCTGCAGGCGGTTTTCGTGGCCGTGGCTGCCCATCGGCTGCGGCCTTCATCGGGCAACGAATCGCGACCTGAAGAGGTCGCGGCGGAACTGCTGGCCCAGGTACCGATCCAGTAAGCCGGTGCTTTCCACCCTGCGCAAGTTGGACTGGCTGGAGTGGAGCTACACCATGCTCCAGAAATTCAGCGGCGCCCACCGGGCACCCCAGGCGCTGCCGCTGGAACTGGACCGCAAGCGCATCTACATCGTTCCGACACGGTTTGGGTTTTTCTTTGCCCTGGTCCTGCTGGTGCTGCTCCTGGGCGGGCTGAACTACAACAATAATATGGCCCTGCTGTACACCTTCCTGCTGGCGGCGGTGGCGCTGCTGTCACCGCTCTACACGGTCAGGAATCTGTCGGGACTGCGGGTGGTACAGGTGGTTGCCCCTCCGGTATTTTACGGTGAGGTCGCGCGCTTCATCCTCACTCTGCAGAACCCCAGCTCCTCGCCCCGCCCTATGGTCTGGGCCCGGGACAAACAGGACGCCACCTTTACCGACATCGAGGCCAACGGCCGCAGCGACGTCAGCGTGGAAGTGGCTACCCGCCGTCGGGGATGGCTGGACATGCCCCGCTCCCGGTTGACCACCACCTACCCGGTGGGTCTGTTTTATGCCTGGACCTGGGTGCACCCGCCCTACCGCTGCCTGGTCTATCCCAAGCCCGAGGTGGATGCCCCGCCTCTTCCCATGGGCGGCCAGGCGGGCACCGGCCAACCCGAACGCCGGGGTGACGAGGAATGGGCCGGGCTGCGGGACTACCAGCCCGGCGACCCGTCCCGGCTCATCGCCTGGAAGGTCGTGGCCCGAACCGACCAGATGGTCACCAAAACCTTCGCCGACCACCGCAGCCAGGAACTGCACCTGGATTACAGCCAGATCGACGGTCTGGACCTGGAGCGACGATTGTCCCGACTGACTCGCTGGGTGCTGGACGCCGACAAGGCGCGACTGCGTTACTCACTGAAACTGCCCAACCAGCAGGTCGGACCTGATTCCGGCGAACTGCACAAGCACCAATGTCTGCGAGCTTTGGCCGAATATCAGCCCTGAAGCAGTCGCCGGACCTGACCACGGTCCTGTGGCTGCTGGCTTCCCTGACACTGGCGGTAGCACCCCACCTTACCCGGTTGCCCCTGTGGCTGCCGCTGGTGTTCGTTGCCGCCGCGGCCGAGCGCCTCAGTCATTTCTTCTTTCGCCGCCCGGCCCTGCCGGGCTGGCTCCGGTTTGGGCTGACCCTGGCCTGCCTGGCAGGCGTCGCCGGCAGCTACGGCACCATCCTGGGTCGCCAGGCCGGCATCGCCCTGCTGTGCGTCATGCTGGCCCTGAAACTGCTGGAGACCTACCGGCGCCGGGACGTCTACCTGTTGATCAGCCTGGCCTACTTCGTGGTGGTGACCCAGTTCCTGTTCAACCAGAGCATCTACATGTCGGTGTTTCTGCTGGTCACGGTGGTGATTATCACCGCGACGCTGATCGTTACGGAGCTGCAGCCTTCAAGGGAACGCCACGCCACCCATGAATTGTCCGGTCTGATCTCACCCGCCGGCACCCTGCGCAATGCCGGTTGGATGCTGCTGCAGGGCATCCCGCTGATGATTGGCATGTTCCTGCTTTTTCCCCGTCTGGGGGTGCCGCTGTGGGGCATGCCCGAGGACGCCCTGTATGGCAAGACCGGCATCTCAGACCGGATGGAACCCGGCTCCATCCGTGACCTTTTCGTGGACGACTCTCCGGCGTTCCGAGTGGTATTCCAGGGCGAGCCGCCGGACCAGTCCCAGTTGTACTGGCGCGGCCCGGTGCTGTGGCACTTCGACGGCGCGGCCTGGTGCCGTGAAGCGCCCTGCGACCGCAGCGACCGCGACAGCCCCGGGATGATTGGCGCTCAGAACCGCAGGCGGCCGCCCGCGTTGGAAAACCCCATCCGCTACGAAGTGACGATGGAAGCCTCCCAGCAGCACTGGATATTCGCACTGGACATTCCGTTGCGGGTACCGGCGGGCTGGCGGTTTGCGCTGGAGCGCGACTACACCATTCACCGCCGACGGCCGGTTACCCAGACCACCGTGTACACCTTGACCAGCGATCCAGGGTTCAAGATGAACACCCGCCAGGACGGTTGGCTGCGCAACCTGGGCCTGCAGCTGCCGCCGGATCTCAATCCCCGCACGCGGGAATTTGCCCGACAACTGCGGGAGACCCACGGGGACGACGATCTTGCCATTGTCCAGGCAGTGTTGAGCCGCTTTCGCAACGAAGAGTACTTCTACTCCTTCACGCCGCCGCCCCTGGGCATCAACACGGTGGACGACTTCCTGTTCGAGACGCGGGAGGGGTATTGCGAATTCTACTCCTCGTCCTTCACATTTCTGATGCGCGCAGCCGGCATACCGGCACGGGTTGTCACTGGCTACCAGGGCGGGCTGGACATGGTGGACTACACGCTGATTCGCCAGTCCGATGCCCATGCCTGGGCCGAGGTCTGGCTGGACGGAAAAGGCTGGACCCGGGTCGACCCGACTGCCGCGGTTGCGCCGGAACGCATCGACCGCGGCGCCCTGGCCGCGGCCGGCGGGCGACGCGGTCCGCTGGATTTCGAGTGGATCCGGGGCCTGCGCAATCAGTTCGATGCGGTGCACCGCCTGTGGTCCGACTGGGTGGTCAAGTTCAATCGCGCGCGCCAGCGTTCATTGTTCCGGCCACTGGGGGTCGACGACCTGTCAGCCCGCTTTTCTTTGATCACGCTGATCGTGCTGGGCGGAGCCTTTGTGGCGGTGGTGATGCTGCTGCTCCTGCGCGCCCAGTGGATCGGCGGGCTGGACCCGGCGTCCCGGGAATACGCCCGCTTCTGCCGCAAGCTGCAGCGCAGCGGTATTACCCGCGGCGCCGCCGAAGGACCCCGGGATTTTGCCAGCCGTGCGGCGGCTTCACGCGAAGGGCTGGCTGCTCCCATCCACCGCATCACCGACCTTTACGTGGCGCTGCGCTTCCAGCCGCGGCAACCGGATCACGCCCTGGACGAACTGAAATCGGCAGTTCGCGCCTTCAAGGCCTGACCGCGCCCCCCGCTTGCCGGGTACAATCTCCATGCGCTGATGACTGACTTGACCCCGATGTCCGCCGTCCACACCAAGGCCTCAACCGCTTCCAGCGAGCCCCTGCTGATCCCGCTGGAATACTCGCTGGTTCTTACCGATCCGGCAGTGGAGGCCGCGTTTGGCCTGCTGCGTGCCCACGCCCGCCATCTGTTCCTTCTGCCTGTATGGCGCATGCAGGGCCGGGAGGCCATGAACCGGCGGGTGGCCGACCGCATCTTGCTGGATCCAGCGGCCCTGCCCTACGACGCCGCCGTGCTGGCCGAACTCCAGATCCAGCACGCCTGCGGACGGGAACTGGTCCTGGTGACCCGTTCGGATCGGCGCCATGCGCAACAGATCGCCGATCACCTGGGGATCTTCAGCCAGGTGTTGTCGGCCGACGAGGCCATCAGGCACGCCGGCACCGGCGCCAGCACGATGCCGGTTTCGGCGTTCCCGCTGCCCGCCTACCTCAAATCACTTCGCCTGCACCAATGGCTGAAGAACCTGCTGCTGTTCGTCCCGCTGGTCATGTCCCACCAGATCAGCAACATCAACCTGCTGATGAACGCGGCTATCGCCTTTCTGGCTTTCGGCCTGTGCGCTTCCAGCGCGTATCTGCTGAACGACCTGCTGGACCTGGCCGACGACCGCCGGCATCCCGACAAGCGCCATCGCCCGCTGGCGGCGGGACAGGTGTCGGCGCGGGCGTGCGCCTGGGGCATTCCCGTGCTGCTGGCGGCTTCAGCCGCACTGGGACTGCTGCTTCCAGCGCCGTTTCTGGCCCTGCTCGGGACCTACTACCTGGGTACGCTGCTGTATTCGCTTTGGCTGAAGCGCGTGATCCTGGTGGACGTCCTCAGCCTGGTCGGCCTGTACACCCTGCGCCTGCTGGCCGGCGCAGCGGCGGTGTCCGTCACCACGTCCTTCTGGCTGCTGGCGTTTGCCGTGTTCGTGTTCCTGAGCCTGGCCATGGTTAAACGTTATGTGGAGCTGCAGACCATGGCGGCTATGGACCGCACCGTCGCCGCCGGGCGCGGATACCGGATCGACGACCTGGAAACCATCTCTCAATTCGGCAGCGCCAGCGGCTACATGGCGGTGCTGGTTCTTGCGCTGTACATCAACAGCGACACGGTTCGCGTGCTGTACGATGAACCCCGCATCATCTGGCTGCTTTGCCCCCTGGTGCTGTACCTGATCTCGCGGATCTGGCTGCTGGCCCGACGGGGAGAGATACACGAGGATCCCGTCGTATTTGCCATCGAGGACCGTCAGAGCCAGGTGCTGGCGGTACTGGGCGCCCTGCTGCTGTGGCTGGCGGCCTGACAGCCTGCATGTCCGGACACTCACACCAGTCCTGGGGCCGCTGGCCCAGAGCCAGTCAGCAGGTCCTGCCCCTGTACTGGCCCGATGATCAGCTGCCCGCCACCGGTGACCTCAGCCTGTTACCCAGGGGCAACGGCCGCAGCTACGGTGACGTCTGCCTCAACGACGGCGGCGCGCTGCTGGACTGCCGCCAGCTCAACCGTTTCGTGTCCTTCGACCCTGAACACGGTCGCCTGGCCTGCGAGGCCGGCGTCCTGCTGGGGGACATCCAGCGCCTCACCCTGCCCCGCGGATGGATGCTGTCCGTATCGCCAGGCACCCAGTTCGTCACCGTCGGCGGCGCCATTGCCAACGATGTCCACGGCAAGAACCATCATCGCGCGGGCACCTTCGGCCGGCACGTCGTCAGCTTTGAGCTGCGGCGCACCGATGGGTCCTGCCTGCAGTGCAGTCCGTCAGAAAATCCGGAGCTGTTCCGGGCCACCGTGGGCGGTCTGGGCCTGACGGGTGTGATCACCCGGGCCGAGATCCAGCTGAAACCGGTAAGCGGCGCTTACCTGGACCAGCAAACGGTCAGCTTCGATCATCTCGACCGTTTCTTTGAGCTGGCCGCCGAAGCTGACCGGCAGCATGAATATACAGTGGCGTGGATCGACTGCCTGGCGCGCGGCCCGGAGCTCGGCCGCGGCCTGCTGATGACGGCAGACCACCGGGACGAAGCGAACTGCAGCGAGCCCGCCCGGCGGCGCCTGTCGGTGCCGTTTGAACTGCCTGTTTCTCCGGTCAGAAGCTGGAGCGTCCGTCAATTCAATCGCTGGTACTTCAACCGGCAGCGCCGCAACGCCGGCCGCCGGCGCGTCCACTACCAGCCGTTTTTTTATCCACTGGACGCCGTCGGCCAGTGGAATCGCGTATACGGGCGGTCCGGTTTTTATCAGTACCAGTGCGTCATTCCCGAGGGACAGGCGCGGGAAGCGGTCAGCGATATCCTGGAGCGGGTGAGTGACGCGGGCAGCGGCTCGTTCCTGGCCGTTTTGAAACGCTTCGGCGATCTGCCGTCGCCGGGACTGCTGTCATTTCCCATGCCCGGTGTGACCCTGGCACTGGATTTTGCCAACCAGGGTCAGCGCACCCTGGATCTCATGGACAGCCTGGACCAACTCACCCACGCAGCGGGTGGCCGGGTGAACCCGTCCAAGGATGCCCGCATGTCGGCGGCACACTTCCAGCAGGCCTACCCCGGCTGGAAGCAGCTGCAGGGCCTGGCCGATCCGGGACTGTCATCCAGCTTCTGGCGCCGGGTGACAGTCGCTCCATGACCCGGGCACTCATCATCGGAGCGACCTCGGCCATCGCCGGTGCCGTTGCCCGGCTCTGGGCGGAACAGGGGCATGCTCTGTTCCTGACCGGCCGCAACCCGGAGCGCCTGAAACTGCTGCGTCATGACCTGCTCGCCCGCGGCGCGGCCAGAGTTGAAACGGCAGTGCTGGAAGTCACCGATACGCTGCAGCAGGAGGCGGTGATCAGCCAGGCCGTGCAAACCCTGGACGGGCTCGACCTGGCCCTGCTCGCCCACGGCTCCCTGCCCGGCTCCGACGACTGGCACAGCTCGCCCGAAGCAGCTCGCCTGGCGTTTGAGGTCAACGCCACCGCCACCATTACCCTGCTCACCAGGCTGACCGGGCTGTTTGAAAGCCGCCAGCACGGCACCCTGGTGGTGATCTCCTCGGTGGCGGGGGATCGTGGCCGTCAGAGCAACTACCTGTATGGCGCGGCCAAGGGCGCCGTGAGCCTGTTCACCCAGGGCCTGCGCAATCGGCTGCACGGAGGCCCCGTTCGGGTGATCACCGTCAAGCCGGGCATGGTGGATACCCCCATGACCCGGTCCTTCGACAAGGGTCTGCTGTGGGCCACCCCGGAGCAGGTCGCCATCGATGTGGTGCGTGCGGTGTCCCGCGGTCGCGACGTGGTGTACAGCCCCTGGTACTGGCGCTGGATCATGCTGGTGATTCGACTGCTGCCGGAATGGCTATTCAAGCGGCTGCGCCTTTGAGCGGCATGGCGGCGGCTGAACTGGAGGGCGGGTGGCAACCTGATCTGAGGCGGCACAGTGCGGATCGAGTCACGGTTGGCCCGAATCTCGACAGCTTCAAAATAACTGTATATAATTACAGTTACTCCGACTCTCTGACACAACCATGTCTCTGCGCCTGACCAAACGCCAGCAGCAAATACTGGATTTCATCCGCCAGACCCAGACCGAGCAGGGTTATCCGCCCACCCGGGCGGAAATCGGCATGCATTTCGGATTTCGATCTCCCAATGCCGCTGAATCCCATCTCAAGGCCCTGGAACGCAAAGGTGCAATCCATCTCCGCGGTGGCGTGTCCCGGGGCATTGCCCTGGCCGAGGACAGCGCAGTGGAACACAAGCAGACGGTCTCCCTGCCCCTCGTGGGAAGAGTGGCCGCGGGATTGCCGGTGCTGGCCTCTGAGAACATCGAAGACCACTACACCGTCGACCCCCAGCTGTTTCGCCCCAAACCGGATTACCTGCTGCGGGTCCAGGGGGCCAGCATGCGGGACGCCGGCATCCTGGACGGCGACCTGCTGGCCGTTCACCGCACGCCTGAGGCATTGAACCAGCAGATTGTTGTCGCCCGTATCGGTGATGAAGTCACCGTCAAACGTTTCCAGCGTCACGGAGCCAGAGTGCTTTTATTGCCCGAAAACCCCGACTATGAACCCATAGAGATCGACCTGCGCGATCAGTCCGTCGATATCGAGGGCCTGGGAGTCGGCGTGATTCGGACAATGGACTAGCAGGCTGTCTGCTAGCGTCCTGTCACGGCCTGCTGCCCCGGGCAGCCAGCACCGGCCAGGGTTCCTGTGTACTCCGATGGGTGATGCGTTATGGCACTGGTTTCAAATGGCCGCCCCGGCCCTCTCGATGAACTGCTGCGTCAGCGCGGCATCAGTCGAGGGTACAGCCCAACAGCAGGGGCCGGTCTGCCCTGCGAGCACCCGGACCTTGAACCCCATCTGCCCCGAGGCTGGCCGGTTGGTGAACTCACCGAGGTACTGGCGCCTTATCCGGGCATCGGCGAACTGTCCCTGCTGGCTCCGGCCCTGACGGCGCTGACCCGGCGGCAGCAGTGGGTCGCCCTGGTAGCGCCGCCCCAGACGCCCCATGCCAGCGGGCTGCGCCAGCTGGGTTTCAGCCTGGAGCAGACCCTGGTGGTGCGCACCAGCGACGCCGGTGATGCGCTGTGGGCCACCGAGCAGGTGATGCGATCTGGAGCCTGCGGTGCGGTACTCTGCTGGCCAGGCCAACTCAGTGACCGCCAGCTGCGGCGGCTGCAGCTGGCGGCGGAACAGGGGCGCTGCAGCGGCGTCATCTTCCGTCACCTCAAGGCTCGGCATGTCCGCTCCCCGGCCGCCCTGCGCCTCACCCTTGAGCCGAACCTTGAACCGACTCCGGAGCCAGACCCGGAACCAATCTCAAGCGGCTCGGAAACCCGGTCCCGGCGCAGCCTGCGGGCTACCATCATCAAGCGACGCGGCGGCCGACCCGGCAGCGCTTTCACCATTCTGACCTGCCCGCCAGCATGACCGAACAGTGGCTGTGTATTCACCTGCACCGGCTCAGCCTGGACGTTGTGGTCCGCGGGCTGGAGTCCAGCGAAGCGGTGGCAGTCTGCGCCAGCCGCGGCAGCAGCCGCTGGATCCACGACCGGGCAGACGGCCTGGCCCGGCAGGGCATCAAACCCCAGATGGCACTGGCCTCGGCTTATGCCCTGGCGCCGGGAATGCGGGTTTACCCGCGCCAGCTGATGGCAGAAGCCAGTGCCCTGGAGCAGGTGGCCGGCTGGTGTTACGGCATCAGCAGCCGGGTCTCCCTGTTTCCCCCGGACATGGTACTGGCCGAGGTCGGGGCCAGCCTGAGCCTGCTGGGGCCACTGGAGCGGATTGCCCAGGCCGTCCGGCAGGGTCTGAAACGGCTGGGCTACCGGTCCAGGCTGGCGGCAGCTCCCTCGGCCGCCGCCGCCCGGCTGATGGCCCGGGCTGGCCGCTACGGCCGGATCACCCGGTTGCAACCCCTGCCCCGGGTCCTGAGCACCGCGCCCATAGCCGCCGCGGAAATCCCCGCCCGGGACCTGGAGAGCCTGTCGCGGATGGGGCTGACCACCCTGCAGGAGCTGCTGGATCTGCCCCGCCCCGGGTTGCAGCGCCGATTCGACCAGCAGCTGCTGGATTACCTGGACCAGGTGCTTGGGCTGCAGCCCGAGCCACTCAGGATCTACCAGCCAGACCAGGCCTTTCACTCCACCCTGGAGCTTCCCTGCGAAGTGGAAAACCAGGAGGCACTGCTGTTTCCGATTCAGCGCCTGCTGACCGAGCTGTGTGATTTCCTGGTGGCCCGGGACCTCATCATGGACCGGTTTCACATCGTGCTGGGGCATTCCCATTCCGAACACAGCGTTATCCCCATGGGCCTGCTGGAACCCGGCAGAAATGAGCAGCGTATCCTCGAGCTGGTGCGGGAACGGCTGCACCACTTCCAGCTGGCCGCCCCGGTGCGGGAACTCAGCCTGAAAGCGCAGCATTTTTTCCCCTGCCAGGCTCGCTGCCAGGACCTGTTCGAGACCCGCAGCCGGGGCATGGACCAACTGCCACGGCTGGTCGAGCGTCTCTGCAGCCGCCTGGGGGATACCTCGGTGTTCACCCTGTCCGAAATCGAAGACCACCGCCCGGAAAAGGCCTGGCAGCCCGATATCCTGAAACAACGCCAGGCATCCGGCCAGTCGAGCAGTAAGTCCGGCAGCCCCATGGCCAGCCGCCCTCTGTGGATCCTGGACCAGCCCACCACCCTGCCGTCCTGCCCGACCCTGGTCAGCGGCCCCGAGCGGATTGAATCCGGATGGTGGGACGGTGAGGACGTCTGCCGGGATTACTACGTCGCCGAATGCCGCCCGGGAGAGCACCTGTGGGTCTACCGCGACCGGCGTGAGGACCGGTGGTACCTGCAGGGGATTTTTAGTTGAGTGGACCATCTGAAAGTCCGGCGTTAGTTGCCTTCGACGGGTACTTTCCTACCGAACGGAGATCCTCAGGTCGACTTCGATCATTCACGGTGACCTCCGATGGGATCACTGACGATGTCTGCGCTGGGACCAGTGGCGGGGGGATTGGCTTCGGGGATGCGGATGGATCCTGAATCGAGTTCAGGATGACGATTTTAGGGAGTGCTTCGCCCGGTTCGCTGCGCGAACCCGGCTGCGCACGGCTAGTTCAGGACCTCCAGCGCGTCATCGGACAGGTTCTGCTCACCAAACCCATTGACGTAATTGTCCAGAAGATCCAGGTATTCCTGCCCCGTCAGTTCCCAGCTGAAACCGCTGGCATCGGCCAGTTGAACCCGCGTGGAGCTTGCCGGGGATCCGCCCGCCAGGCGACGCTTCTGAACCTTGACCCACTCCCTGCGCAGGGCCAGTGCCGCAACGTCACCGTAGCTGGGAACCAGTTCCTGGTAGATGCGGGAGGAGTGGGCCTTTTCCTCTTCCTTCAGGGCGTTCCAGACTTCGTCGCCGGCCTGCAGGATCTTTTCGTCGCCATGGGTCCCCGCCAGGCGAAACCAGGCGTAAGCGCGGGCCCAGTCGTGCGGAACGCCGGCGCCCTTGATGTACATCAGGGCAATGCTCTTCTGGGCCTGCTTGTTGCCGTATCGGGCTGACTGGATGAAGTGTTCGAAGGCTTTTGCCGAGTCCCCTTCCGACAGGGAGCGTGCTGCCTGCTGATAGCTGACCTGGTCCGGAGTGGCCAACAGGGGCGCCCGATCCTGGGCGGCGGCGACGCCGACCAGCAGGGGTACTACCCATAGAACCTGTCGAACTGCAGCAGCAACCATGTGGGCTGTCCTCCTGGATCGCGTCCCCGGCCCGATCCAGCAACGAAAAGTGGTGTACTTTGCCCAAAGGTACAGGTTTGCTGATTTTTTTTCAATTTCAGGCAACTGGAGCAGTCAGCTCGCGGCGCGCTGTTCAGGGGTGCCCGGTTCAACCAGCTCGAACGCGTCCGCATCCTGCCAGAAGGCAAACTTTTTTCGGAAATCCCGCAGCCGATCCAGCGTAATGGTCCCGGTATCGGTAGCCTCCCGATCGCCCAGGCCCACCAGTTCATCTCCCATGAAGTCCAGCAGCACCGACTCGCCGGCGTACTCCCAGCCGTTGCCGTCCCGCCCGACGCGGTTGACGGCAGCAACGTAGCACTGGTTTTCGATGGCCCGGGCCTTCAGCAGCCGGGACCATGCCGTGCGCCTGGGCGATGGCCAGTTGGCCACGTAGATGAGCAGGTCGTAGTCGTTGCGACAGCGGGAAAACACCGGGAACCGCAGGTCATAGCAGACCTGGGGACAGATGCGCCAGCCGCGGTACTCGAACACAACCCGCTCCTGCCCGGGCTGGTAGCGGTGATGTTCACCGGCCAGGGTAAACAGGTGTTTTTTGTCGTACTGGGCCAGCACGCCGCCTGCCGTCACAAACAGGAAACGATTGTAGAATGCCCCGGCCTCCGCCACGGCAAGGCTGCCACAGATGGCCGTATCCAGCTGTTGCGCCATGCGGGTCATCCAGCTGACGGCCTCACCGGTCATGGTTTCCGAACACTGTTCCGGATGCTGGGTGAAGCCGCTGGCAAAGGTTTCCGGCAATACAACGATGTCGGGCCGGGACAGCGCCTGCAGGTGCTGCTCGAACGTGGCCAGGTTCCTGGCCGGATCGTGCCAGGCGACCTGGCCCTGCACCAGGGAAACAACCAGTGTGTCTGCCATTGCTTGAAGCCCAAACGCCATCAGTGGGGCTCAAGTTAGCAAATCCCGCCGCAATCCATATACTGTATTTATATACAGTTTTTTACCGCCACATCTCCCTACCTCTGTGGCGAGAATTAAATTGTTTTAATTCAATTATTTATAGTGTTTTTCTAAAGTGCGTTATCCGGAATATGCAGAGCTTCACTGCCTCAGTGCCTTCAGTTTTCTGCGGGGCGCTTCCCAGCCCGCCGAGCTGGTACGCCAGGCTTGTGAGCTGGGCTACCGGGCACTTGCACTGACCGATGAATGCTCACTGGCTGGCATGGTCAGGGCCTGGGAGGCCGCCAGGGATCTGCCGCTGGAACTGATTACAGGTACCCAACTGGTCCTGGAAGACGGTCTCAAGCTGGTTCTGCTGGCAGAAAACCACGCGGGCTACACCGCCATCTGCGAGTTGATCACCATGGGCCGGCGCAACGCGGAGAAGGGACAATATCGTTTGACCCGGGAACAGCTGGAACCGGCCCTGCCCGGCACCCTGGTGCTGTGGTTGCCGGATCCAGACCAGCCCCCGGAGCAGGCCGAAGCGCTGGTGGAAACCGGGCGATGGCTGCGACAACTGTATGACGGCCGCTGCTGGATCGCGGTGGAGCTGCTGCGCAGCGGCCGGGACGACGCGATACTGACAGGCCTGACACAGCTGGCCCAACGCTGTGGTCTGCCGCTGACGGCAGCAGGAGATGTCCACATGCACCGCCGTGGCCGCCGGGCCCTGCAGGACACCATGACCGCCATCCGCATCGGCAAAACCGTACGCGAATCCGGCCACGCGCTGTTTCCCAATGGCGAACGCCATCTGCGCGCCCGTCAGCACCTGGCGGGCATCTACCCGCTGGAACTGCTGGCCGAGACGGTTCGAATTGCCGAGCGCTGCCGCTTTCGACTGGACGAGCTGCACTACGAGTATCCCGAAGAACTGGTCCCCCGGGGTGAGACGCCCACTACCTACCTGCGCCAGCTGACCGAACAGGGCATCCAGCGCCGCTGGCCGGAAGGGCCCACCGACGAGGTCCGCAAGCAGATCGAGCACGAGCTGGAGCTGATCGAGGAGATGGACTACGAGCCCTACTTCCTCACCGTCTACGACGTGGTCCGTTTCGCCCGCAGCCAGGGCATCCTGTGCCAGGGCCGGGGTTCAGCGGCCAACTCCGCGGTCTGCTTCTGCCTGGGGATTACCGAGGTGGACCCCATCCGCATGAGCATGCTGTTCGAACGCTTCATTTCCAAGGAGCGCAATGAACCGCCGGACATCGACGTGGACTTCGAGCACCAGCGCCGGGAAGAGGTGATCCAGTACATCTATGACAAGTACGGCCGGCATCGGGCCGCCATAGCCGCCACGGTGATCACCTATCGCAGCCGCAGCGCGGTGCGGGAGGTGGCCAAAGCCCTGGGCTTCGATGCGGAACAGGTGGACCGGCTGGCCCGTACCATCACCCGCTGGGACACCGCCGAAGTGCTGCGCGAGCGACTCTCCGAACGGGGTTTCGACCCCGCCTCCCCCACCATCTGCCGGCTGATGACCCTGGTCAGCGAGCTCATCGGTTTTCCCCGGCACCTGTCCCAGCACGTGGGCGGCTTCGTGATTTCCCAGCATCCGCTGTCCCAGCTGGTACCGGTGGAGAACGCCGCTATGCCGGACCGCACCATCATCCAGTGGGACAAGGACGACCTGGAGGCCCTGGGGCTGCTCAAGGTGGACTGCCTGGCCCTGGGCATGCTGTCGGCCATCCGGCGCTGTTTCGACCTGATCGCCGGCTTCCGTGGCCGCCGCTTCAGCATGGCCGACGTGCCGCCGGAGGACCCGGCGGTCTACCAGATGATCCAGCGGGCCGACACCGTGGGGGTCTTCCAGATCGAGTCCCGAGCCCAGATGAGCATGCTGCCAAGGCTCAAACCCGCCTGCTACTACGACCTGGTGATCGAAGTGGCCATCGTCCGACCCGGCCCCATCCAGGGCAAGATGGTGCACCCCTACCTGCGCCGCCGCCAGGGCAAGGAACCAGTCAGCTATCCATCGGAAGCCCTGCGCAAGGTGTTCGAACGCACCCTGGGTGTGCCCATTTTCCAGGAGCAGGTAATGCAACTGGCCATTGTCGCCGCCGGTTTCACCCCGGGTGAGGCGGATCAGCTGCGGCGCTCCATGGCGGCCTGGAAACGCCATGGCGGCCTGGAGCATTTCGAGCGGCGCATCATCGGCGGCATGCGGGAGCGGGGCTACGACGAGGAATTTGCCCGACGGGTGTTCGAACAGATCAAGGGATTTGGCTCCTACGGGTTCCCGGAATCCCACGCCGCCAGTTTTGCCCTGCTGGTGTACGTCTCCTGCTGGCTGAAGTGCCACGAGCCGGCGGCCTTCTGCTGTGCCCTGCTCAACAGCCAGCCCATGGGCTTTTATTCACCGTCCCAGCTGGTGCAGGACGTTCGCCGGCACGACGTCACGGTACTGCCGGTGGACGTTACCGTCAGCACCTGGGATTGCGCCCTGGAGCCGGACCCCGGCCGCCCCTCTCAGCCCGCCATCCGGCTGGGGTTCCGCATGGCCCGGGGCATGCGCGAGGACGCCGCGGAGCGGATCGTCCAGGCCCGCGATCAGCGGCCATTCCGCGACGTGCAGGACCTGGTGCAGCGGGCCGAACTGGACCGGCGCCAGCAGAACTGCCTGGCCGACGTCAACGCCCTGGAAACCCTGGCAGGCCACCGCTACCAGGCCCGCTGGGAGATCGCCGGGGTGGAACACTTCCCCGAGGTGCTCAAGCACAGCCATATCAACGAGGCGCCGGCACAGCTGCGCGGGCCCGGCGAAGTGGAAAACCTGCTGGCGGACTATGCCGCTCAGGGCTTCACTCTCAACCGCCATCCCATGGCCATCCTGCGCGACAAGCTCAAGCAGCGCCGGGCCCTGTCCATCGAGCAGGTACGCGCCGCCCCCAGCGGCCAGCGCCTGCGCACCGCCGGGCTGGTTACCCTGCGCCAGCGCCCCGGCACCGCCAGCGGCGTCACCTTTCTCACCCTGGAAGACGAAACCGCCATGCTCAACGTCATCGTCTGGCGCGACCTGGCCGAAAAACAGCGTGCCGTGCTGCTGGGATCCGACCTGATGGCCATCGACGGTGTACTGGAGCACCAGGACGGCGTCTGGCACCTGATCGCCGAGCGCCTGTACGACTACGACGATCTCATCGGCGAACTGCACATCAAGGCCCGGGATTTCTGCTGAGGCCCGTACCTGCCTTGCGAAGCGGCCACCATGTGCTACTTTCAGGCGGTCACCACACGCCAGCATCGCCGTGAAACTTCTCGAGGAACTCCAACAGCGCCGGGTGATTCGCGTCGCCATCGCCTACGCCGTAGCCAGCTGGGTGGTGATCCAGGTGTTCGATATCGCCACCGGGAGCTTTTCCGCGCCCGATTGGGTCATGCAGGTGGTTCTGGTCGCGGCGGTGCTGGGATTCTTTGCCGCACTGGCCCTGGCCTGGTCCTTCCGATGGACGCCCCGGGGAATGCAGCGAAACCGGGACCGGGCCGCAGCCATTTCGGACCGTGGCTTCCAACTGGGCGAGTGGCTGATCCGTCCTGATCTGCTCGAAATCCAGCGAGACCATCAGAAAATCCGCCTCAAGCCCAAATCCATGGACGTTCTGCGGCGCCTGGCCGACGCCCGGGGCCAGGTGGTCTCAAGGGACGAATTATTCGACTCGGTGTGGCCCGGCGGTGTGGTCAGCGATGACACCCTGACCCAGTGCATCGTCGAGCTGCGCAAGGCATTCGGCGACTCCGCCAAAACACCCAGTTTTATCGAGACCATCCCACGCAAGGGATTTCGACTGCTGGTCCCGCCCGACGCCGTCACAGACACCCCGGAACGGGCTGCCAGATCGTCTCAGGGCAACACCTGGTTTGCCGCATTCGTGTTCGCTGGGGTCGCGGCAGCTGGAGCACTGTTCTGGATGCGCACCGAGCCTCACGATTCAGCTTCAACCGGGGACAAGACGCTCGCCGTGCTGCCGTTCACGGATATGAGCCCTGGCCAGGACCAGGAGTATTTCGCCGACGGCCTGACCGAAGAACTTATCAACAAGCTGGCCGGATTCGATGGCCTCCTGGTGACCGGTCGCACTTCTTCATTCGTATTCAAGGGACGCAACGAAGACCTGCGGTCGATCGGGGATATTCTGAATGTTGAATACATCCTGGAGGGAAGTCTGCGGAGGGCTGGCAACCAGCTGCGTATCACCGCCCAGCTGATTGAGGTGGCCAGCGGGTTTCCACTCTGGTCGGATTCCCTGGATCGAGAGGCCTCGGACCTGTTCGCGCTTCAGGACGAACTCAGCCATGCCGTGGCCAGCGCACTGGCGGTGAGGCTGAGGGTTGGCGGGGACCTCAATCCTCACAACACGACCAGCGTGGAGGCCTGGAGGCTGTGGAACCAGGCGGTCAACGGCAAGGACAAGGAGGATCCGCTTCGATCCATCGAACTGCTGCGCCAGGCCCTGGAAATCGACCCCGATTACGCCCTGGCCTGGGCCCAGCTTTCCCACATTCATCTGCAGTTTGAGCGGGCTGCCGCGCCCGACTGGCGGGAAAAATCGGTCGAGTATTTCAGGCGGGCATGGCAACTTGATCCGGACTCCCTGCCCATCCTTGAGCGGGCAGTCTTCCACCACATCAAGTTTGGCCGCTGGGTAGAGGCGGAGCGGGCCCTGGCAGCCATTGACGAGTACTACAACCATGCACTGGGAACCGGACCTCACCTGGAATTCCTGACCAAGATGGGCCGGAGCCAGGACGCCATCGAGCTGGCGGAACGCGGGCTAAGGCGTGACCCCCTGGCATTCGTCTACCAGTTGTTTGCCCAGCATGCCTACGCCATGGCCGGCCGGCCTGACGAAGCCGACGCGTTGGCGGAAAGAATGTATGAGCAGAGCGGCCAGGCCGGAGAAGGATTGCACAATGCATTTTCCAATCCTGACCCGGCGATTTTTGAGAAATGGACAGGGCGCTTCCGTGACAGCGATTCAGACGACGTGAACTCCGTGATGGCAGACCTGTACCCGGACAGGGAAGCAGCACTGGAATGGCTGCGCAGCCTGCCTCCGGAACGTGAAACGTTTTTTCCCCAGGCCTGGGCGGCCTATCTGGGCGATACCCAACTGGCGCTGGAGCTGATGCAGCGGGCCCCGGACGCCTGGGCATTCTGGATGCCCCACAATGCGCCGGTTCGGAACACACCGGGTTTCAAGGACGTTGTCCGCGAGATGGGACTGGAGACCTATTTCAGGGAATACGGATGGAACGATTATTGCCGGCCACTGGACGAGCATGACTTTGAATGTCAATGACTCCCAGGCTCGCCGTTTCGGCCGCGAGCGCCGCGACCGCATGGAGAGCAGGCAAACGGACCTGGCAGGGTTTCAACTGCCCGATTGGAGGGCCATGGGCCAGCGCGAATACCAGCCATGGATCGGCGCCGATCTTGTCGTTGACACGGCCGAGAGCCGGTTGGCCTGACTGTCGAGACATCAACATGCACCCAGACCGTTGGTACCAGGACTATCAGGATTTCGATTACCGGGGGCACAGGGTGCTGTACCGGTACCGCCGCGGAGGTGGCAGGCACCCGACCCTGCTGGTGCACGGATTCCCGACGGCATCCTGGGATTGGCACCCCATCTGGGACGACCTGCCTGGACCGCTGATCACCTTCGACATGATGGGCTTCGGTTACTCCGCCAAGCCTTCGGGCTATGACTATTCCCTGATGGACCAGGCGGACCTGGCCCAGGCACTTTGCAGTCACCTTGGCGTTGACCGGGTTCACCTGCTGGCCCACGACTACGGCGACACGGTGGCCCAGGAACTGCTGGTGCGCGGCGCGGAGGGTGGACTGACCATCGAGTCCTGCTACCTGCTCAACGGCGGCATCATTCCCGGTGAACACCGGGCCAAGCCGATCCAGAAGTTGCTGGCCGGCCCTCTGGGCGGGCTGGTGGCGGCGCTGATGTCCGAGAGCCGGTTTCGCAAAACCTTTTCCGATATCTTCGGACCTGAAACCCAACCCGGAGACCGGGAACTGAATGCCTGCTGGCAGTTGATCGAGAAACACCGGGGCCGGCGCGTCATGCCGGCGCTCAGCCGCTACCAGCACGAGCGTCGCCGACATAGAGACCGATGGGTTCGGGGCCTGGCCGAAACCAGCGTCCCCTGCCGGGCACTGATCGGCAGCATGGATCCGATTTCAGGGGCGCACATGGCCACCGCCCTGGGCCGTCTCTGCCCCAACGTCGAGTTGGCCGAACTGCCGAGGATCGGTCACTACCCCCAACTCGAGGCACCGGATCAGGTACTGGCCGATTACCTTGCGTTCAGGCAACGGCTCAGCGCATCCCCGGCGACCGACGACAGCGCGTGATATCCTCGCGGCCAAACAAAAAGGACTGAACATGGCCCGGCGATTTCACCTGCTTCTTCTGTTGCTCGTAGTGCCCGTGGCGGCCCTGGCCCAGGAAACCGCGGCCCAGGATCCGGCAGCCCACGCAGGCTGGCTGTCAATCCTGCCGCCGGTGGCGGCCATCGCCCTGGCGCTGATATTCCGTCAGGTCATTCCAGCACTGTTCTTTGGCGTCTGGGTCGGCGCCTGGATCGTCAATGGCCTGGACGCCGGCGGCCTGTGGTCCGGGCTGCTGGACGCCGCCCAGATCTATGTCCTTGGCGCCCTGGCTGATTCAGATCGGGCCGCCATCATCCTGTTCTCCCTTTTGATCGGCGGCATGGTGGGCATCGTGTCCCGCAACGGCGGCATGCAGGGAGTTGTACAGTTGGTGGTGCGCTGGGCCTCCAACGCCCGCCGCGCCATGGTGGCAACTTCCACCATGGGGCTGGTCATCTTCTTTGACGACTATGCCAACACCCTGGTCGTGGGCAACACCATGCGCTCGGTCACCGACCGGATGAAGATCAGCCGGGAAAAGCTGGCCTACCTGGTGGACTCCACCGCGGCACCGGTGGCCTGTATTGCCCTGGTCACCACCTGGATCGGTTACGAGGTGGGCCTGATCGGCACGGCCATTGAAAAAATCGACCTGGAAATGGACGCGTACGCCCTGTTCCTGGAATCCCTGCCCTACAGCTTTTACCCGATCCTGGCCCTGGCCTTCGTCTACATGGTGTCGTTCTCGGGCCGGGACTTCGGCCCGATGCTGGCCGCGGAGCGCCGAGAGCAGGCCAGGACCGCGGAGCACTCCGAAACCCACGGCCTGGAGGAGGCCCCCAACCCCCACCACGACGTGATTCAGCCGGTGCCGGACAAGCCCCACCGGGCTGTCAACGCCGTCATCCCCGTGGCGGTTCTGGTGGCTGGCGTCATCATCGGCCTGTGGGTTACCGGCGGCGGTGAGGGCAAATCCTTCCGCGAGGTCATCGGGGACGCCGACTCCTACAAGGCCCTGATCTGGGCTTCACTGGTATCGGTGGTCACCGCCGCCGGGTTGTCTCTTTCCCAGGGTATCCTCAGCCTGGAACAAACGGTGGATTCCTGGTTCATGGGGGCCCGATCCATGCTGTTTGCCATCATCATCCTGGTGCTGGCCTGGTCCCTGTCGGACGTCGCGGACGCCCTGGGTACCGCCGCTTTCCTGGTGTCCACCCTGGGGGAGGCGCTGCATCCAGGGATCGTGCCCACCCTCGTGTTTTTGCTGGCGGCCGGCACGGCCTTTGCCACCGGCTCCAGCTGGAGCACCATGGGGATCCTGATGCCGCTGGTCATCCCACTGACCTGGGCCGTGATCGGCGGCGCCGAAGGGTTTGCCGGTGGCCAGGCTCATGTGCTCTATTCCACCGTCTCCTGCGTGCTTGCCGGCGCGGTCTGGGGCGACCACTGCTCGCCGATATCGGATACCACCATCCTGTCATCCATGGCTTCGGGCTGTGACCACATTGCCCATGTCCGGACCCAGCTGCCCTATGCACTGCTGGTGGGCATGGTGTGCATTGTTGTAGCCATCCTGCCAGTGGGGTTCGGCGTACCCTGGTGGATTTCCATGATCCTGGCCGCAGGACTGCTGTTTGCCATCCTGCGCATCGCAGGCCAGCCCCGCGAGGGATAGCGGCAACGCTTCACGCAAACACGACATCCGGGCCTGTGAACCGATGAGCAGGCTCTGCTAAAATTCGCCGGCTTCGGGCCCAGGGGCCCGGCCCCAGACCCATGAGCCAGCACTCTTTACTCCATCCGCCATATCCCTCCAGCGCCCGCGTGCAGGACTGGGGCACTTTGTGTGGTGCGTCCTCTGCCATGGCCATCAGCCAGGTGGTCAGGTCTGCAGGCCGACTGGTAGTGGTGGTTACCCGGGATTCCCGCTCAGCCCAGATACTCAACCGCGAGCTGGCGGCGTTTGGCGTGGAAAACGTGGCAGTCTTCCCCGACTGGGAAACCCTGCCCTACGACCAGTTCTCGCCCCACCCGGACATCATCTCGGACCGCATCGCCTGTCTGTACGGACTGCGCACCCGCACCAGCGGCGCACTGCTCATTCCCGCCCAGACACTGCTGCAGCGGCTGCCGCCCCGGACCTATATTCACGGCACCGGGCTGGTTTTGAAGCCGGGCGACCAGCTCGAGACCGCCACCGAACGCAGCCGTCTGGAGCAGGCCGGCTATCGCTGCGTTTCCCAGGTCGAGGAACGAGGAGAGTTCGCCGTTCGGGGTGCACTGCTGGACCTGTACCCCATGGGCTCCGATCTGCCTTACCGCATCGAGCTGTTTGATGACGAGGTGGAAACCATCCGCACCTTCGATCCGGTCAGCCAGCTGTCGGTGGAAAAGGTCAGCCAGGTGGCCCTGCTGCCGGCCCGGGAGTACCCGTTTGACAACGACGCCATCGAGCAATTTCGCAGCGCGTTCCGCAACCGCTTCGAAGTGGACCTGCGACGCTGCCACGTCTACCAGGACATCAAGAACGGTGTGGCTTCCAGCGGTATTGAGTACTACCTGCCGCTGTTTTTCGACCGGACCGAAACCCTGCTGGATTACCTGCCAAAGTCCCCGCTGCTGGTGGTGGAGTCCGGTGCCCGGGACGCCACCCAGGGGCACTGGGCGGGCCTGGAAGACCGTTACGAGCAGCGGCGGCACGACCTCACCCGCCCGATTCTGTCCCCGGCTGAGCTGCTGGAGGAGCCGTCCGTGTTCTGGGAGCGCCTGGACAATCATTCCCAGGTCCGTTTCGAGCGCACTGACAAGGCCAGTTCAACCTTTGGCGTGACCCCCGCCCCGGCTTTCGATTTCCACAACCCCGAGCAGGCCGAACAATTCAAGGCCTACCGGGAGCAGTCCGCCGGACCGGTGGTCATCACGGTGGACTCCGCGGGACGTCGGGAAGTGGTGGCGGACCAGCTGGCCGGGACGATCGGGCGGCCCAGGCTGCTGGAATCCCTGGACGATCTGCGTGCCCAACCCAGCGGTCTTTACCTCTGCATAGCCAGCCTGGAGCAGGGATTCGCATCCGTCGACCCGGCATTCTGCCTGCTGACCGAAGGGCAGATCAGCGGTAACCGGGCACGCCAGGCACGCCGCAGCCGGGCGGCACGGTCTGCTGAGTCCATCATCCGCGATCTGAATGATCTGAGCCTGGGCGCGCCGGTAGTCCATGAGGACTACGGCATCGGCCGCTACCTGGGTCTCAACCGGATGGACAGTGCGGGCACCGAAGCCGAGTTTCTCGCCATCGAGTACCAGAAAGGCGACAAGATCTACGTACCGGTGGCCTCGCTGCACCTGATCAGCCGCTACACGGGTTCGTCACCGGAAAACGCCCCCCTGCACCGGCTCGGAAGCGACCAGTGGGAAAAGGCCCGCAAACGCGCCGCCAAGCGGGCCCGGGACGTCGCCGCGGAGCTGCTGGACCTCTATGCCCTGCGGGAGGCCCGCCGCGGGACCGCCCTGAGCATTGACGACAAGCTTTACCAGGAATTCGTGGCCGGCTTTCCCTTCGAGGAAACCCCGGACCAGCTGGCCGCCATCGAAGCGGTGGTCGATGACCTGGGACGCAGCAAGCCCATGGACCGGGTGGTGTGCGGCGACGTGGGATTTGGCAAAACCGAGGTGGCGCTGCGCGCAGCCTTCGTCGCAGTTCAGGCCGGCCGCCAGGTGGCCCTGCTGGTGCCCACCACCCTGCTGGCCCAGCAGCACTACCGAAATTTCCTTGACCGTTTCGCCAATTGGCCGGTACAGATCGAGTCCATATCGCGATTCCAGTCAAAAAAGGAAGCCGACCAGGTGGTAGAAGGCATGCGTGCCGGCAACATCGACATCGTCATCGGCACCCACCGCCTGCTGCAGAAGGACATTGCGTTCGAGAAGCTGGGGCTGCTCATCATTGACGAGGAACAGCGATTCGGCGTGCGCCAGAAAGAGCGGATCAAGCGCCTGCGGGCCGAGGTCGATCTGCTGACCCTGACCGCCACGCCGATTCCCAGGACGCTCAACATGGCTTTCAGCGGTCTGCGCGACCTGTCGATTATCGCCACGCCGCCAGCCCACCGCATGGCGGTCAAAACCTTTGTCGGCCAGTGGGACAACGCCACCCTGCGCGACGCCGTTGCCCGGGAACTGCAGCGTGGCGGCCAGGTTTACTTTTTACACAACGAAGTGCAGACCATTGAGCGCATGGCGAGGGACCTGGAAGAACTGTTTCCCCAGGCCCGCCTGGCGGTTGCCCACGGCCAGATGCGGGAACGGGAGCTGGAGCAGGTCATGCTGCAGTTCCATCGCCAGCAGTTCAACATTCTGTTGTGCACCACTATCATCGAAAGCGGCATCGATATTCCCAGCGCCAACACCATTATCATCAACCGCGCCGACCGTTTTGGCCTGGCCCAACTGCATCAGCTGCGCGGTCGCGTTGGCCGGTCCCATCACCGGGCCTACGCCTACCTGATCGTGCCCCACGAAAAATCCATGACGGGAGACGCGGTCAAGCGGATCAAGGCACTGGAGTCGCTGGACGAGTTGGGCATGGGCTTTACCCTGGCCACCCACGACCTGGAGATTCGCGGTGCCGGCGAACTGCTGGGCGAGGAGCAAAGCGGCCAGATTCAGGAAGTCGGCTTCGAAATGTACATGGATCTGCTGAGCCGCGCAGTTGCGGCTCTCAAGGACGGCAAGACGCCTTCACTGGATGCGCCACTGGAGCACGGCAGCGAAATCGACCTGCATATCCCCGCGCTGATCCCGGACCCTTATCTGCCCGACGTTCATGCCCGGCTGGTTCTGTACAAGCGCATCGCAAGCGCCAGCGACGCCGACGCCCTGGATTCGCTGCAGGCCGAGATGATCGACCGGTTTGGCCTGCTTCCCGACGCGACCCGCAACCTGTTTCGCATCGCTGAGCTGCGGTTGCGGGCCGAGGCCCTGGGGATCCGCCAGATGGAGGTTGGCGGCAGCGGCGGCAAGGTGGTTTTCCAGGACCAACCCAAGGTGGAACCCCTGACCCTGATCAAGCTGGTGCAAAAACAGCCGACGGTCTACTCCTTCGAAGGTGAGAAGAAAATCCGATTCAAGTTTGAACTGCCGGAACCGGACGATAGAATTCACACTGCCGACCAGCTCCTCACCCAACTTTCTGCAAAAGATGCGGCCTAAATCGACCCAATGGATCTCCCTGGCGCTGCTGTGCGTGTTGCCGCTGGCAGCCTCCGGTGAGGATGACCGCTACCGGGTGGAACTCATCGTGTTCGAGACCTGGGGCCTGGTAGATCCGCTCTACCGGTGGCCCGGTGAGCCCGATGTAGGCAACGCCATTGACCTGACGCCGGAGGAACGGCCCCTGGAGATGCCCTCAGCGCTGGTTTTTGGTGACGCAGCCAGCCTGACTGCTGCGGACCAGTTCAGATTGCGGGCCGGCTCCACGCCCCCGGGTCGGACGCCCGCACCAGTCTATGCGCGCAACCAGCAACCCGGAGATTTCGCGGCCGGGGCGGACCAAACTGCCCTGCCGGCGGAAGACGATGAAATCAGGCCGGATGACGAGCTCACGTCGCGGGATTTTGAGCAGCCAAACCGCACCACGCTGTTGCCGGAGCAATCTGGCACCGAACTGCCGGATCAGCCCACACCCTTCGAACCACTGGAGCAGGTGTTTCGGCTGCTGCCACCCGAGGAGTTCGTTCTGGCCGGCGCCTGGGACCGTTTGTCGCGCAGCCCCGACTACCGGCCGCTGATACATATGGCCTGGACCCAGCCGGCGGCACCCTTTGGTGAGCCCCAGCCCGTGCGGATCCACGGCGGCCCGGTGGTATTTCGCCAGGACCGCGACCCCTCTTTTCTGCTGATGCCCGTGGTCTCCGAGCCGGCCGTCGTGGAAACCGTCGACGGGGTGGTGGCGCTGGAGCGGGGCCGCTACCTGCATTTGCGGCTGGATCTGGCGCTGCACCAGAAAAACGGAGACCGGCGGGCCCATCCGTCAGACTTCGAAACCCAGCGGCAGGCCGGAGACTATCTGACCCAAAGGCTCATCGAGCGCCGGCAGATTACTGACAACACCATCAATTACTTCGATCACAAACACTTCGGCGTCATCGCGTCGGTGATTCGCGTGGAAGACACCGATGCCGACCCGGACGCCCCTTGAATGGCAGGACAGAACCCATGCAATTCCTGAAAGACCTGGGACTTACTGAAGACGCACCCGGCGCCTACTTCGGCAGCGGCCAGTGGTCCGAAACCACCGACGCCGGCGTCATTGAATCTTTCAATCCCGCCAACGGCGAGCTCATCGGCAAGGTTTTCTCAGCCTCGGATGCAGACTATGAGCGGGTCATGGAAACCGCCCGGGAAGTGGCCCGTGAGTGGCGCAGCGTGCCCGCCCCGGAGCGCGGCCAGGCGGTGCGCCTGGCAACCGAGGCTCTGCGCAACTACAAGGATGCCCTGGGCAGCCTGGTCAGCCTGGAAATGGGCAAAATCAAGGCTGAGGGTGACGGCGAAGTGCAGGAAATGATCGACATCGGAGATTTTGCCGTTGGCCAGTCCCGCATGTTGTATGGCAAATCCATGCACTCCGAGCGACCCCAGCACCGCATGTACGAACAGTGGCATCCCCTGGGCGTGGTCGGCGTCATCTCGGCCTTCAACTTCCCGGTGGCCGTGTGGTCCTGGAATGCATTTATCGCTGCGATCTGCGGCAACGTCACGGTGTGGAAACCCTCACACCACACGCCGCTGTGCGGTATCGCCGTGCAGAAGATCTGCAACGAGGCCCTGGAACTCAACGGTTACCCGCCGATTTTTCTGTTGTTCAACGACCACGGCCACCAGCTGGCGGAGAAGTTTGTCGACGATCACCGGGTCGCATTGATGTCATTCACCGGCTCCACCGCCGTCGGCCGCCGCGTCGGGGAACGGGTGGCTGCGCGCATGGGCAAGAGCCTGCTGGAGCTCGGCGGCAACAACGCCATCATCGTGGATGAAACCGCGGACCTGAAGCTGGCTGTACCCGGCATCGTATTCGGCGCTGTCGGCACCGCCGGCCAGCGCTGCACCAGCACCCGGCGGGTCTTCGCCCACAGCAGCATCGTGGATTCGCTGACGGCGTCCCTGGCCAATGCCTACGGCCAGGTCCGCATCGGCGACCCGCTGGAGCCGGACACGCTGATGGGACCGCTGATCAACCAATCCGCAGTCCGGCAATACCAGTCGGCACTGGACCGGGCCAGGGAACTGGGGGGCAACGTGGTCTGCGGCGGTGACGTGCTGGACGGCCCGGGCCACTTCGTGAAGCCCACCATCGTCCGCGCCGAAAACGGCTGGGACATCGTGCAGAGCGAAACATTTGCGCCCATTCTCTATGTCATCGCTTACGACGAGCTGGACCAGGCCATCGCCATGCAGAACGACGTGCCCCAGGGGCTGTCGTCTGCCATTTTTACCAGCGACCTGCGCAGGGCTGAACGATTCCTGTCGGCGGTGGGAAGCGATTGTGGTATCGCCAACGTCAATATCGGCACGTCCGGTGCCGAGATCGGTGGCGCATTTGGCGGCGAGAAGGAAACCGGTGGCGGACGTGAATCGGGGTCCGACGCCTGGAAGGCCTATATGCGGCGCCAGACCAACACCATCAACTGGAGCCCCGAACTGCCGCTGGCCCAGGGCATCGAGTTCAAACTTTGACCCCGTGCCGGCGGCCGTGAATACCGGCCTGCTTTACCGGGCCGGCAGGCCCCTGATTTTCTGCATGGCGCCGGAGCGTGCCCACGACGTGGTGCTCGCATCCCTGAAAAACGCCCACGCCCTGGGACTCAGCGGCCTGCTGGCGTCGCATCCGCCGGACGATCCGGTTGATGTGATGGGAATCCGCTTCCCCAACCGGGTTGGGCTGGCGGCCGGGCTGGACAAGAACGGCGATTACATTGAAGCCCTGGCCGCCCTTGGCTTCGGCTTCCTGGAAATCGGCACCGTGACTCCC
The DNA here is from genome assembly GCA_030065125.1 of Lysobacterales bacterium. GTDB lineage: Bacteria > Pseudomonadota > Gammaproteobacteria > Xanthomonadales > SZUA-38 > JASJDM01. Next base: position 74,126 of record JASJDM010000019.1, read on the forward strand.
CGGCCCCAGCCAGGCAACCCCAAGCCCCGGATGTTTCGGCTGGTGTCCCGCCAGGCCCTGATCAACCGACTGGGATTCAACAACAAGGGGCTGGACCACGTACTGCAGCGGCTGGAAGCCACCCGCTTCGACGGCGTGCTGGGCGTCAATATCGGCAAAAACAAAGACACACCGAACCGGGACGCGGTCAAGGACTATCTGACCGGACTGGAGGCCGTGTTCCCCCATGCCAGCTACATCACCGTCAACATCTCTTCCCCCAACACCGAGGGCCTGCGGGATCTGCAGCAGGCGGATCCGCTGACCGACCTGCTGGCGGCCCTGGTCGAAAAGCGCAACGCACTGGCCAGGGAAAGCGACCGACAGGTTCCACTGGCGCTGAAAATTGCACCTGACCTGACGCCGGCCGAGCTGCAATCCGTGGCCCAGGTGATCAATCAATCCGGCGTGGAAGCGGTCATTGCCACCAACACGACCCTGGATCGCCAGGCCGTGGCCGGCCTGCCCCACGGTGAAGAGGCCGGCGGCCTGAGCGGCGCACCGCTGTTCGAGCGTGCTACCGAGGTGCTTCGATCCATGCGTGCGGCCCTGCGACCCGAACTGTCCCTGATAGGCGTCGGTGGCATAGTCAACGGCGCCAATGCCGTATCCAAACTGCAGGCCGGGGCGGACCTGGTGCAGATTTACACGGGCCTGATTTATCGGGGACCGGAACTGGTGGGCGAAATCGGAAGGGCGATCCATGCAGCTGAGCTGGGACGTTGACCTTCGACCGCTGAATACCCTGCGGGTCCCGGCCCGGGCCTGGGGCATGGCCCGGGTGGAGCACTGGTACCACCTGGAGTCCGTTTTGCAGCACCCGGAGGTTCAGAATCGCCCACTGCTGGCGCTGGGAGGCGGCAGCAACGTGCTGTTTCGGCGAGATTTTCCCGGCCTGATCCTGCGCATCGAAAACCAGGGCATTCAAATTCTCGAAGAGGAAGAAGATCACCTCTTCGTTCGCGTCGCCGCCGGCGAGAGCTGGCATGACCTGGTGCAGTGGAGCGTGCGCCGCGGCTTCTGGGGGATTGAGAACCTCGCGTTCATTCCCGGGCTGACCGGGGCGGCACCGATCCAGAACATCGGCGCTTATGGTACTGAGTTGTCCGAATGCCTGGAGTCCGTGCAGGCGTTTGACCGACAGCAGGCGCGCTGGCGCACCCTGAGTCGAGAGCAGTGCCGGCTGGCCTACCGGTCCAGCCGCTTCAGGGACGACGAACCGGACCGGTTTCTCATTGCCGAGATAGTCCTTCGACTGAGCAGGCGGGGACTGCCGCGCACTGACTACCCGGGCATCAGCCAGACCCTCGCTGACATGGACGTCACTGATCCTGGGCCGGTGGAAATGGCGGAGTGCATTACCCGCTTGCGCAAAGCCAAACTGCCTGACCCCCTGGTCGTTCCGAACGTTGGCAGCTTTTTCAAAAACCCCATTGTGGACCGGGATCAGGCAGAGCGCCTGCAGACCAGCCACCCCAGGCTGCCGGTCTTCGATACCGGCTCACAGGCAAAACTCAGTGCCGGCTGGATGATCGAACAATGTGGCTGGAAAGACTTCGCTGAAGGCGACGCCGCCGTCTCAAGCCGCCATGCCCTGGTCCTGGTCAACCGCGGCACCGCAACCGGACAGCAGATCTGGGATCTGGCGCTGCGAATCGAGGCCTCGGTCTTCGAAAAATTCGGCGTAAGACTTGAGCCAGAGCCTCAAGTCTATTGAAACCGTGCGCCGCCGGTTTCGCATAGCGAAACGGCGGCGCACTCCTTAAACACGTCATCC
>JASJDM010000020.1 GCA_030065125.1 Lysobacterales bacterium
GGTCCCCAGATTACCCGTGAACACATTACGGTGGCTTTCCACGGTCGTCAGCTCGCCAATATCGTTGCTGCTGCCAAATGGAAAGCTGGCGCCGCCGATGAGGTTGGGGATGCTGTTTTGCCCCTCCGCATCAACCCCAACACGATTGCCACGTATCAACCCGAAGGACGTTTCGCTGCGCAGGCCGAGATTGCTGTTGCCCGACAAAACGTTGCCACGACCATCGCCGGGCAGCGTGCGCCCCACAATGATTCCATTGGTGCCACTGCCAATACCGAGGCCATTGCGGTTGCCGTTGGCCAGGCCCGTGTCCGGATCCACGCCCAGCCAGTTGCCGGTAATCCAGGAGGCGTTTTCAGAAAAAACAAAAATGCCGTCCCGCGGGAAATCGACGACGGCCAGGTTGATGATTTCACTGCCGCTGGCGCCACGATCCACCACCAGACCCGAGTCTTCATCCACGTCCGACAGATTGCGCCCGTCCAGGATCACCACCGGCGCCAGGCTGGTGAAGCTGTCCCGACCCGGCGCTCCGGGGGCCGTCGAACCATCAATGGTCAGCGTCTCAACGATTCGATCCAGCGGCCCGAGGCCCGCACTGAGGATAATGCGGCCAGCCACCGAAAACTCGATAACATCAGCCCCAGCCAGGGCGTTGGCCTGCTCGACAGCGCCACGCAACGAGCATTCCAGCCGAAACCCGTCGATAATGTTGCCGCGAACCGTCTCACAGAGTCCATCACCGACATCGTCGTCACTGAAATCCCCAAGGGAATTCACCGTAAACACCGCCGCCCCAGCGCCCCACGCCGCGGTCAACAGCGCCATGGCCAGCAAGGCAGAGCAAAAACTGGATGTCCTTGTCATCGAAGGGCTCCTTTCCCGTTTTCCGGATTCTTAGAGAAGGGGTACGCAAAAAAGAAGTATAGGGGAACGTTTTGAACGGAATCGGCAGGCTATTTGTGCCAATAGCGCTTGTAATGGCGAAGTCTGAAGCGAGGCTTCAGGGAAAGTGGTTGGGGCGGCGGGAGTCAAAAACGGGTTATAAAATATTGAAAGATATATTCAAATCAAAAAGACCAATAATCTAATTGCCCCTAAAAAATCAGCGCCTCTGGGGGCCGAACGGACAAGAATTACTCAAATTCCGAGTTGCGTGCAGTACGTCGCTTCACTCAATGCGAATTTCAGTCGTGCACGCATTGCAATCTCAATTAGTTATCGGGACGCCTTTCCGATGCTCTTTCTTCTTTCTGTTGCGCAATCAAAAATCCAAGCGGGCGACAAATCGGTGATGAGCGCGATAACCTGAGATGCGACATGCTCTTTAGATCCAGGTTGAATGAAATCATTCGTCTCTTTGTCTCGTGCACTGTAGAATTTAATTCGCGCCTTGATGTCATCGACATCGTCTTGCGTCGATGCATCCACCAAAAGTCTGCAGGCGCGAAGTAGATCCTCGTCGTTGCGTTCATCGGATAAGTAGCTCTGCACCGCGAGGTGGGCTTGTTTTCTCATTTGGCCTTTTCTTATCTCGCGCTGGCTCTTGATTGATCTGATTGCCAGAGCAACTAGCAGGACTGAAAGCGCGAACGCAGCTATCCGCACCCAACTCAATGGGTCCTTTACCATGAGATAGGGAAGCCCAAAGTTTAAATATGCCCGGCGCAAGAATTCCAAAGTCGGAGCGAGAAAGCCGAACAGCCAAAGGACGGCAGACGAAGCATAAAGCAGCCCAATTCCGGTGCCGTGGTCGACTTTGAATTTCATGCCTAGCATTCGAATTGTTAACCAAGGTCGCGGGCGGTGGCAAAAAGTACCATCTGGAAGGTCGACCATTCTCTCAATTAACGCTGCGCGACTCACAAGCTCACCATACAGTTGGTCATTTCGATAGTTGTAGGTTGCAAGTCCAACAGTTACAACTAGGCCAAAAGCCGAAAAGACTAAGTTCTGTACTGTTAGGCTACCCCCAGTAATCAAAGTCGCTGCGGCAGTTGCGATGGGTAGGAACGCCAAAAGTTTAAAGCGTATCTCCGTCAATAGCCGGAAATTGCCGCAAATCCCGTCGTATTCTTTGAGAAGTGCTTCGTGACGTTCCATCGGTTTGGTACCAAATGACCCCTTAGTTTTCGGGAGGCGCTAGGTCGACTCTTCCCGACCTGGCATCTCCGCCAGTAACTGGAGGCTCTACGAATTTGCGATTCGGGGTTAAGCCTTGCATTGCCACATTTGTCCTACCTCACATTTGTGTCGAGGGTGTCGCCCGAACCTCGACCGTGACTAAGCTGGTACTTGCGAATTCCGCTACTGGAAGCGCAACGTTGCTCGAATTCCACCAGTTCTTGGCCGACCCAAAAAAGTCTCTTCGTTGAATCCGGCGTCTCTACAGCAAAGGGTCTCAACATATTCGTCCAATGCGTTATCCAAAAACACCTCAACCCGCCAGTTTTGCCAGGCGATTCCGGTTCTGAGGTTTAGCAGGGAATAGTCCGAGAGCGGCCTAGCCACAGGTTCATTGACGTCGAAATAGGATATTCGCGAGTCCACATATTGTAGGTCGATGCGGCTGAACCCCTGGATTCCCTCAGTCAAAGAATAATCAAAGGTCACTGAACCAGAGGCTGTTAATTTTGGAACGTTGGGAAGTTGTCGGCCGGCTATTGCATTGAGCTCGGGGTTATCCTCTGTTAGTTCGGAATCGTTGTAGCCGAGGCTGCCTTGTATAGTCAGAAAACTATTGAGTGAAGCGCGAAGATCAATCTCTAGACCTCGGCTGCGCGCGTCGCCAGCGTTTTCAAAGAATCCCAAAAAGCATTCTTGGGTTTGGAGGTTTATTTGAATATCAGACCAATCAATATGAAACAGTGTGGCGTTTACGTTGACGCGACCCGCAGCGAATGTCAGTTTGCTGCCTAGCTCGTAATTGACCAAGCTGTCCTCGTCAATGATCGCAGGAACCCGACAGTCTTGAACCCTGTCGGCGGGGTTCAGCTGGCCTGGTCTGAACCCCATTGAAACAAGTCCATAAACCATCAGGTCCTCTGAAGGGGACCAGGAAAGCGATAGCTTACCGGTTGCCCCATTGGACTGGCCGGCGACGGCGCCGTCGACTGGCCCAAAAAAGCCTCTGCCACTTGTTTGAAGTGACTGTTCTATGTCATACCAACGCGCACCCGCCGTGGCTGTCCATTCCTCTGAAAGCGGGTAGTGAATGTCACCGAATATGGCAATGTCTTCACGGTTCGTTAAGTTGAGAACGTCGGAGAAGGACTCGTCTGGTTCAGGCGGGAATGCCCGTTCCCGTCGGTCACCATCTTGATGCAGGTAGTAGAGTCCCAGAAGCCACTCAAGGGCCTCACTGGATTGACTGAACCGAATTTCCTGGACCCAGTCCACTTGGTTTGACCTAACGCCAAATCCAGCTGGAAAAATGAAGCCGAACGCTCCAGATAGCTCCCTGTGCGCATCACCGACAACATCAACGTCTCGTTCAAACCAAGAACTTAATGAGACCAACTCACCGTTCTCAAAAGTTTTGGTGAGCCTTAGTGATGCCAGTGCAATGTCTTCTTTTCGGAAATCATCCACCAGATTCGCAACCTGGTAAGGAGGATTCGTGATAAATCCAAACTCCGGCACACCAGTGGGATCTTGAAAATCCAGTCCACCAATGTCGCGTTTTTCACCCTGAACGCGCGCGAGTACCTCTAGGGAATCCGTCGCGTTGCTTTTGAAAGACAATCGAGCGCCGTAGGCATCCTCCCAGTTGCCATTAGGTCTTTCCTGCCCGATGTCGTCAATGTAGCCTGGGGTGTCGTGATAAAAGGCTGCTAGCCTGAACGCCGATGTCCCAGTCGCGACTGGCTGATTCAAAACGGCGTCAATCCGGTACCCCGTGCCGCCATGTGTAGTTGAACTTGCTTCAGTCCGAACTAACGATTCAAAGCGCAACAGCTCAGGTTCACGGGTTATGACGCGAACTGCGCCTCCCATTGCGTTTGCGCCAACGTGAGTTCCTTGCGGGCCTCGCAATACCTCAACACGTGCAACGTCAATCAGAGTTGGTTCGCTGGGAGTCTGCGTAAGGCCTGGAATATGAGTGATGGGTGAATCGTCGTGGTAAAAGGCGATCAGGGACTCCGGGGCCTGGGGATTGTCTGAGTCCGTAAGCCCGCGAATTGAGACTCTCTCGCCCCCTGAAAATCCCGGGGTAGAGCTCAAAGACGCCACGGTGCGCCAAAAATCTTCAAGTCGCTCGTAGCCAGCGGCTTCCAACTCGTCTCCATCGAGCACGCCGACGCTAAGCGCAACTTTCTGTAGGGGCGCGGCCCTTTTGGTAGCCGTGACGATGATTTCTTCGAGCGCCTCTGAGCCAGAAGTCGCATCCAGACTGATGCCCAAAACTGCTGCGATAGCGATTTCAGTAAGCACGCCCCTTACTCCCCCCGGCTGCTGACACAAGACTAGCACTAAACTCACTTGCCTTGACGGCGTTGCACAAATATTTTAGTTCATGGAATGTCTAAATTCCCGAAAATCACACTTCAAAACTACCGCCTACTGTCACTCCTCGGCGAAGGCGGAATGGGTAAGGTTTGGCTCGCTGAGCAACGAAGCCCACGTCGAAAGGTTGCAATCAAAGTAATCGAGCCCGACGAAAAAATTCCTCCGATAGTGCTCAAGAAACTAGCTGAGGAAGGCGATACTGCCGCTCAATTTGAGCACGATAACCTTGTGCAGGTTATCGAGGCCGGCATCGTGGATGGCCATTACTTTCTTGTCATGCAATATCTCCCGGGAGGGACTCTCGAAGAGCGCTTGGCCAAAGGCGGAGTGTCAGTTGGCGAAATCAGAGACATTGGGGTCAAAATTGCCGGGGCGTTGGGTTCGATACACGCGGAAGGATACATTCACCGTGACGTGAAGCCTGCCAATATTTTATTCACGGCCAAGGGAAAGCCGGTTCTGGCGGATTTCGGTGTGGCAAAGCAGGCTGATTCCGTTGGTGCGCTTACCAAGGCGGGCATCTCGATTGGCACCCCTATCTACATGAGTCCTGAGCAGGTTTCAGGGGATACGCTCGATGGAAGGTCTGACCTCTATAGTCTGGGTATTGTGCTGTTCGAAGCTCTAACAGGCGCTCCGCCGTTTCGTGGAAGCACCTCCCACGAAATCAAGCAAGCCCACTTAAACGACGTTCCGGAAATGCTGCCCGGACACGAAGAGTTTCAACCGATTGTCGATCGTCTCCTGGCCAAATTGCCTCACAAACGCTTCGAAAACGCTGACGCATTGGTGGAAGCATTGTCTGTTCTGGAGGTTGGAAACGGGTTTGTAGCTGAGAGGATCTCAGAGAGCACTGCAGAATGTGCAAATCACTCCACCGCCACCCAATGGTTTCAGGACCTCAAAAAACGCCGGGTGTTCCGAACGGCAGCCATATATGTGGCGCTGGCATGGGGATTCACTGAGATTGCTACGACCGTGGCAGATACCTACGAAGCTCCTCAGTGGATTACGAAGGCCTTGGTTTCGGCGTTCGTGGCCGGTTTTCCAATTGCCGTCCTTTTAGCTTGGCTGTATGACCTTCGTGTTGTTCGATCTCAGCCCGCTGGAAGGGGGCGGAGATTGCGAACCCTGAGGCTCCTGGCGGGATTGACAGTAGTATCAGCGGTAACCGTGGGTTTGTACTGGCTTCTTGCAAATTTTGACAGTAAAGATCACGTGCCCGAATTCGGCTTCCCCACGCCGATTACCAGCTTGGAGGGATTTGAGAGGTACCCATCGCTGTCTCCCGATGGCGGTCACGTGGCTTTCTCTCTCCAAAAAGGAAAAGACGATTCTGCATCAAGAATCTATGTGATGGACCTGGAAAGCAGAGAACCAATTCCTTTCTCCGATCGTGATGATGCATTTGAAACTGCTCCTGCCTGGTCTCCAGATGGCACCGAAGTCGTTTTTATTCGAAGAAGAGATGATCAGTTTTTTGACTTGGTCAAAAAACCGCTCGTTGGCGGCTCAGAGGGCTCAATAATCCCCAAACCGATTCGGCAACACTTTGAAAATCCGCCAGATGCATACAAGGGGCAGTACGGAATCGATTTTTCGCCGGATGGAGAGGTTTTGGCAGTTCCCGATTCTGATGAATCAAACAGAATCACTGGGATCTATTTTCTGGATTTGGTGACAGGAGAAAGCACTCGATTCACATTTCCTGAGTCTAACTGGTACGACACCAATCCCCGTTTCTCACCCGATGGGACCACCTTGACGTTTTTGCGCAGGCAGAATGCAGGAGGTTACATGGCCCGAGCCTGCATCAAGAACATTAAGCGTCCTCAAGTCCGTTGCCTTACGGATCAGGGACTGTACACCGATGTTGATTGGACTCCAGACTCCAAATCGATTCTTGTCTCCAGCCCGTTGCCGAACGCCCCGCTTGCTCTTGTTGATATTGCCAGCGGAGACCGTTTTGATGTGCCCTCTGTTGTCAGCTCATTTCAGGTCACGGTGTCAAGAAGCGCGAGCCAATTGATCTACTCTGCTGATTATGAGGACTATGACCTTTGGAGATTGCCCGGCCCAAAAGCGGCCATTGGTTCTGAGGCCAGTCCAATTGTCAGGTCAACAAAAATCGACACAATGGGCACATTTTCTCCAGATGGAAGCAAGATTGCGTTTATGTCTACGCGGCTTGGGTCCCCAGAAGTCTGGATTGCGGAAGCCGACGGATCAAAGCCGAGACAGATAACTGACTTGGGGTTTTCGACACACCCGGAGTGGTCTCCCGATGGAAGCTTGATTTTGTTCAATGGATGCGAACGGGCAGGCTTGTGCGATGCATACTCTGTTTCGGTTTCCGGTGGCCTGGTTACTAATGTCACCGACGATGAGATGGAGGATTCGATTCCGAGTTGGACTGGGGATGGAAACTCGATACTGACGCAAGCCACATCAGAGGAGTGCGGAGGACGGCAATTGTGGATTAAGCGACTCGATGATGGCGTAGGAAAGCAGATTGCTTCCTGTGTGCTTAGGCCACGAGAGGGCCCAGATGGCAGGGTTTATTTTTGGGATTTCTCGAACAAGGAACTTAGCAGCATAAATATCGACGGTGACGATCTGCGATCGGAAATCAAAAACGCCGTTTGGCACAGCTGGTCTTTCTGGGAAGACAATCTCGTATTTTTGACAATCGAGAATACGATTGAAATGTTAAATCTGGAGACCCGAAACCTTACCCAGATTGGGCCCGCGCAACATTACGAAAACAGCGTGACCGCTGGTCTATCGGTTGATCCTGATGGAACTTGGATTCTGCACACGAAACTGAACGACAGCGGCAGTGACTTGTCGCTGGTCCCGATCACCATGGACAGTCAATAGCCTGGGAAATGGGCCACTCATTTCTCCTGCGGCGTGCATTAGTGCAACCCGGAAAGTGATAGCCCCAGCGTGCGCGGATAAGGCGGATGACTGGGAAGGGGAGATCCGGATTTTTTGTGAGAGGTTCGCCTGACTTTCCCGTACAACGCTTTCCGCTGCGCGCAAAGCGAAGACTGGTGGAGGCGGCGGGAGTCGAACCCGCGTCCGTCCGTCCTCTGCCTCAGGGTCTACATGCTTAGCCGAATCTTCAATTTAGCTGGCGGCTACCCGATCGGCGGGGAAAACCGTCAGCGATCCTGATTAGGTTTTAACGCATCCACTTCAGGCGAGCTTCAACGCGATCCCGTGTAAGGTGACGTCTCGAATCTGATCGCACAGGCACGGTGTCAGTGAGACGGCTTCTACCGGTTATTAAGCGGCGAGAGCGTAGTTGTCGTCGTTGGCAACTATAAGTTTGCAAAGGGATTTACGAGGGTCCTTGCGTCCTCGGCATGCACCTGCAGGTTTCGCGACCGACGTCGAAGCCAGTACGCCCCCATACAAGTTTCAGTCAATCCTTAGGCCGTCTCGGGGTTGAAAAGTTCCCTTTGTGAAGACCTGCGGAAGGTGGCGAATAGTGCGCCTCTTTTTACTTCAAATCAAGTTCTTATCAGATTTATCCAGATCCTCAGCGATGCTGGCACGAAACCCTCAGGGTCCCTCGAAACTGTTGGCGAATACCTCATCTCCAAACACGGCATCAACATCGGTGGCATTGTTGTTGCCAGGCGTGGGATCGGCAACGGATCCGCCGACCATCACGGTGTTGGACAGGCTGCCGGTGGCGGCTGGATCGACATCGCAGGTCAGGGTGTAGGTCACGGAACTCCCGGCGGGCATGGCCAGGGTCTCTGCCAGGTCACCCGATCCTGCCGCGGTATTGCCGGTAGCGCCGCCGGCGGCCACGCTGGTGTAGGTGCAGGTCAGATCCTGGTGCAGGGTATCGCTGACGCTGACTGACGGGTCATCGCTGGGGCCGGCGTTGGAGACGACAATGTCATATACCAGTGTGCCGCCCCGGATGGCCTTGTCGACGCCGTCGGTTTTTGACGCGGCCAGGTCGGCCTCGGGTACCAGCACGGTGTCGTCGTCTGTAGCGTCATTGTTGGTCGGGTCGAAGTCCACCAGTGATCCGGATATCGAAGCCGTGTTGCTGAGCGTTCCGGTGGCTCCCGAGTCGATGGTGCAGGTGGCGGTGTAGGTCACCGAGCTCGCCGCAGGCATGGACAGGGTTTCCGCCAGGTCGCCGGAGCCGGCTGCCGTGTTGCCGGTAGCGCCACCGGCGGCCACGCTGGTATAGCTGCAGCTCAGTGGCGCCGGAAAAGCATCGGTCAGGCTGACCGCGGGATCCGTCACGGGGCCGGCATTGGCCGCAACAATGGTGTAGATCAGGAATTCCCCGGGAACTGCCGTGGTCACGCCATCGGTCTTGGTGACGGACAGATCCGCGTTAGCTGCCGAGTTGGTGAACAGGCAGGTAATGGCCTCGCCGAGATCCAGATCGATATTGACCTCGCGGGCACCCAGGTTGGTCACCGTGCCGCCGTCCGGGTCATTGCAGGAGATGGAGTCCAGCGCCCAGCCTATGGGCAAGGTCTGGGTCACGGTGTGGGTGCCCGGGAACAGGTTATTGAAGGTGCGGCTGGACGGCAGGGCCGGGTCGGCATCGTCATCCAGCATGAAGCTGGTCAGGCCGGTAAAGGGGAAGTTACGCGCGGCGTCCGGGATGACGTTGAGGGACACGGTGATGTTGTGATCCGGGGCGCCACTGCGGTCGCCGGCGGTCAGGCGGATCTGGCCGGTGGTTGAACCGGATAGTCCATCCAGTTGTCCACCGGGCGCGCCGACAAAGTCGATCTGGTAGCTGATGTCAAAAAAACTGTCGATCAGATACGTCCCATCACTCTGGTCGATGAGGGTGGTGTGTCCGGGGCTGGGCAGCGCCATGGTTCCGGCGGTGATGACCAGTTGATCGAAGTCAGGGTCGCCCGGTGGCAGGGTGGCCAGGAAATTGCCCAGGTCAGTGCCCAGGAGCTGGACGACGGCCCCGGGATTGCCCGTGGTGCTGTCGATCTCCGAAGTGACCGGCAATTGCAGCGTCCGCCGGTATCCGGCCAGGGCGCCGGTGCCCCGCAGTTCGAAAGCCAGTGTTGACTCGGCTGCGATGGTGTCCCCGCCGCCGCCGGGCTGGGCACAGGGCACGTTGTTACAGAAGAACAGCCGGTTGCTGGGATCCAGATCGATGGTGGTGCCGGGTGGCAGTCCATCGACGATGGTGAAAACCTCGTCTGGGCTGACGTACTCGCCACCCTCGGGGGGCAGGGTGGCGGTACTGAGGCCGTTGTCGTCCTCGATGGAGTCGGACCTGCCGGATCGGGCACTCAGCCGGCCGGTGCCGGTGGTGGTACCTGACAGCCCATCCAGGGCTCCGCCGGGAGCACCGACAAAGCTGATCTGGTAGCTGATGTCGAAAAAGCTGTCGACCCTGAATCCGGCGCTGCCCAGGGAGGTCAGCGAGGTGTAGCCGGGGCTGGGCAGGCCGTTGACGGTGCCTGCGGTGATGGTCAGAGTGCTGAAATCGGGGTCGCCTGGGGGCAGGGCACCGCTCAACGAGGCGATGTCGGTGAGAAACCCCTGGGGGGAGGTGCCGGGAGTACGGGGTCCCGAATCGGTGATATTGGTGACAGGCAGCCTCAGGGTGCGGCGGAAGCCGTCCAGGCTGCTGGTACCTGACAGCTGCATTACCAGCACTGAGTCGAACCTCTCACGCTCGCCACCCAGGCCGCCGCCGGGCTGGCCACAGCCGGTAGGATCCTGGCACAGGAAATCCGTGTGGCGGGGTTCGACGTTGATCTCGGTACCCGGTGGCAAACCATCGAGGATCTGCAGGGTTCCCGCGGGGCCAAGGTAGTCGCAGCTCAAGGGCGGTATTTCCGCGGTGCCGGTGCCATCGTCCGGGACGATACAGGGATCCCTTTCGCCGGCGGCCTCGATACGCAGGGTGCCGAGGGTGGTGCCGGCCAGTCCGGCCAGGGCGCCGCCGGGTGCACCGACAAAATCGATCTGGTAGGAAACGTCGAAAAAGCTGTCCACCTGGAAGTCACTGCCGGGCGGACCGAGGCGGGTTAACGTGGTCTGGCCGGGACTGGGCAATCCGAAACCAGTGCCGGCTACGACCTGCAGCACCGCAAAATCCGGGTCGCCGGGGGGCAGCAACCCCTGCATTGAAAACAGGTCGGTGGCAAAGCTCTGCACCGGGTCACCGGGATTGCGGGGACCCGTATTGGTCTGGACGGTGACCGGAAGCGCCAGCAGGCGGCTGTAACCGTCCAGGTCGCCCGTGCCACGCGCCTTCCACAGGATGGTCTGGTCAAAGTCTTCCACCTCGCCGCCCAGGCCCCCGCCTGGGGCCCCGCAGGGGATACCGCCGCGACAGATGAAATCCTGGTGGCTGGGCTCCAGTTCAATGGTGGTGCCCGGCGGCAACCCGTCGATGATCATGTAGACCTCTTGCGGGCTCAGGTAGGCACAGTTCGGCGGCGGGAACTCCGCGGTTCCGGTGCCGTCGTCCGGGACTTCGCAGGCGTCGTCGGGCAGGGCATGGGCGTATCCTGCAGCCAGTGTGGTCAGGGCCAGGCCCAGGAAAAATAGGAATAATGGTTTAGGGCGACTATGGGCCCTGGGCGTGATCTGGGTCATTGCTCTCGTCCCGTTCGGCCTGAGTATGAAGTCCGGAACAGCCTCGCAGTGCGGAACACGGGCCTCCGGCAATCACCTCACCCCTGATTGCCTTGGCTGTTGCGGATGAATAGAGCGACTGAGAGCTACCTGGAGGCGATTGCTGCAGAATTCGATAAGGATTTACCGAGTACGCGCAGCCCCTGGCTGCGCTGCGCGGGCGTTAAAGTCCGGGCTGCGTCAGCCTGGTCAGCACTGCGCTGGCTCTGGCGATTTCCAGATCGGCAACGCGGGATGGTTCCGTTGGAGTCTGGTCCATGACGGCCTGGGCCAGGGTCGTTGCCTTCGACAAGTCTCCCTGGGCTTCCCAGGCTTCGGCCATGGCGACGCGCGCGGCCATGACTTCGGGGTGATTTTCTGCCAACCGGCTGATCATGGCCTCCTGGGCGGCCTCGAGTACCGACAGGGCAACGGCGGGCTGGCCGTGGGCGAGCAGGGCGTTCCCCAGGGCCTGCCGGCTACGCCAGACTGCCGGGTGTTGATCGCCCAGGTTATCCAGCCGGATGTTGGTTGCACGGGAAAGGTCATGGACGGCAGCTTCAATATCGCCCCGCCGCAGGGCGAGTTTGCCGCGCTGGATGAGTACCCTCGCGACCTGGGTACCCTCTGCGCCGGCAATTTCCGCCGCCAGCGGCAAGGCCTCATCAATCAGTGCTTGCGCTTCGTCCAATCGATCGGCCGCGATCAGCGTAGCGGCCATGCCCGTCAATCCGGCCACAAGGCTTGGGTGTGCTTCGGTATAGGCAATGCGCCTGATCTCCAGCGCCCTGGAACGATGCTCCAGGGCTTCGTCCAGCAGACCCATGTCGGTTTCCACCGAGGCCAGGGCGGCCAGGGAGTTGGCGTAGGTGGCCCGGTTGTCCAGGCCGACCCCGCGTTTCACTTCCAGCGAGCGCTGCAGCAGGCGGCGCGCCTCGCGATAGTGTCCCAATGCATGGTGCGCCTGGGCCAGGTTGTGCAGGGGGGCGCCCTGGTTGATGGCATCAGGCCCGGTGACGGCTTCATGCATGGCCAAAGCGCGGTTCAACATCTCAATGGCCTGTTGGTAATTGCCGATGCTGCGCTGAAACAGGCCGAAGTTGTTATAGGAGTCCGCCAGGTCAGTGTCCGGTCCGTCGGCCAGGCGCTCGCGGATTTCGAGGGCTTCGCGCAGGGCCGCCTCCGCGGGCCCGATGCGGCCGAACTCCCGGTGGAAGTTACCGAGCCGGTTCAGTGAGTCCGCTACCTCCAGACTGTCTGGGCCAAACACCTCCCGGCGGACCTCCAGCGCCCGGTTCATCAGGACCTGCCCGTTGTCATAGTCGCCCAGGTTGACGTAAGCCATGCCGATGATGTGCATCAGTCGGGCCCGGTTGACGGGAGCGGCCTCCATTTCCTGGTCGATGGTGCTCGCCGCCTGGTCCAGCAGGTCCCGGGCGGTGACTTCGCGCATGTCGCTGGTGCGGGGATCGGAGACCTCGAACAGTCCCACCATAAAGTCCGCCACCTGGCGTGCCGCCTCGGCTTCCTGCTGGGCGGTGTCGCGCTCGCGCTCGATCTGCAGCGACTGCCAGCGGGTGGTGACTGAAAAGGCCACCAGGCTCAGTACCAGCAACGCCGAGGCCGCGGCGCCAAGGGGGTTGCGGGCAATGAGCTTCTGCAGCCGGTAGCCCAGGGAATCGGGCCGTGCGGATACGGTGCGGCCATCCAGGTAGCGCTGCAGGTCGTCTGCCAGTCGCTCGGCCGAATCGTAGCGACGTTCCGGCTCCTTGCGCATGGCCTTGAGTACGATGCGATCGAGATCGCCCCGCAGCCGGCGGGGGTTGACGGCTTCGGCCTGGCTGTCGGACAGCCTGCGGCTGGGGGGCAGGGGATCGGTCTCGCAGATCTGCCGCTCCAGTTCCAGGGTGCTGGCGCTGGCGTCCACGGCGTATGGCAGCTGTCCGGTCAGCAGTTCATACAGCAGGACGCCCAGGGCGTAGATGTCCGACTGGATAGTGATGGGCTGTCCGCGCACCTGTTCCGGTGACGCATACAGCGGCGTCATGGCACCGGCGCGGGTCAGGGTGCCGGACAGGTCCACGCCGCCGTCGGTGGGCAGCAGCTTGGCGATGCCAAAGTCCAGCAGCTTGATCATGCCCTGGGGATCCACCAGCACGTTGTCGGGCTTGATGTCCCGGTGCACGATCAGGTTGCGGTGGGCATAACTCACGGCGCCGCAGAGCTGGATGAACAGCCCGACCCGGTCCCTGGCGCTGAGCTCGTTGCGGACGGCGTAGTCGGTAAGATTCTCCCCGTCCACGTATTCCATGACCACGTAGGGCCGCCCGTCCCGGGTCTCGCCGGCGTCGATCATGCCGGCAATAGCGCTGTGGCGCAGCCGGGCCAGTACAGCCTGTTCGGTCTGGAAGCGCTCGCGCATGACACCGGACGCGACGTGGGGGTTCAGGAGCTTGATGGCCACTTGCTGGACGTAGCCTTCGCGTTCGCGGCTGGCCCTGTAGACCGTTCCCATGCCGCCACGGCCGAGCTCCTCGTCGACCTTGTAGGGTCCGATACGTTCTGGCATGGACGCGCCCGCCAGCTGCTGGCGCTGGTCGGAGATGGCGCCGCCCAGGGGATCTGACTGGGTGTCCATGTTTTGATCGGCCCGCAGCATGGCCAGCAGGCGCTTTGCTGCGTCTGTGTCGTCACCACAGCGCCGGGCGGCAAAAGCGGCCCACTGCTCCGGAGGCAGCGCCAGAGCCTCGTTGAACAGGGCGTCGAGGGCTTTGAAATCCATGGAGGGCTCAGGCGCGGGTTGCCAGTTCTGCTGTCAGCCAGGCCCGGGCGGTGCGCAGGTCCCGCTTCACGGTGGCTTCGGAAACCTCCAGCACCGGCGCGATTTCCGGATAGCTCATGCCACCGAAGTAGTGCATTTCGATCACCTCGGCTTTGCGGGGGTCCTCGCTGGCCAGGGCGGTCAGGGCCTCGTGGACGTCCAGCAGATCCACTTCAGGCTCCTTGCCCATCTCTCTGCCCAGTTGGGAAGAAAGGGTCACTCGCAGCCGGTCGTCCCGTTTGGCCGCCCGGTTGGCCCGGGCCTGATCCACCAGCACCCGCCGCATCACCCGGGATGCCATGGCCAGGAAGTGGGCGTGGCTCTGCCACTGCATCTTCAGATCCGCCATCCGCAGCCAGGCCTCGTTGACCAGCGCCGTGGGCTGGAGGCTGCGGGGGCCAAACTCGGCAGCAACCTGGGCGATGGCAATGGCCTTGAGCTGTTGGTAGAGCGCTGACCAGAGGGGGTCAGAGGCGTCGTTGGAGGGGTTGGATCCGGCGCTCATGGGTTGCCGCAATGGTCCTTCATTTCTGAGATTCGACATTTTAGCCGCAACCCATGACCCGATTCAGCGATGAATTCCGCCAATGGGGGCCAGGAGGGGTCAGACCGCCGGTTCGGTGCGTGCTTTTCCTTCATCTGGTTTGGAAACGGAGATCGTGAAATATGCTTCAGGGACTTTTAAATGAACGCGCACCCTTGGCGCTGGGAATAGCGCTGGCGGTTGGTGCTGCCGGTATGGATTCAGCAAGGGCGGAGATTGAGGATAACGCGGGCTACGAGGACGCCTACACGGCCTGGGCCGCCACCCATTTCGCGCTGCTGCCGGCATCCTTCGTGCCGGGCTTTCTCGGCAACATCGCGGACCTGGCCACCATTGGCATCGACATCGTCATCAAGACCCTGCCGCCAAAACTGATCACCGCGGACACCAACCCGGTGGATCCCCAGAGCCTGGACGGCTGCCACTATAATTTTGTACTGCCCCAGAAAGAGGCTGAGTATGACAACCTGTTCGGGCTGGTAGATCTTCGTGATGTGCCATCCAACTGGGGCGCTTTCAGTGATCCACAGCCGCCGATCGTGGGCCACGCCAATGCCGAGGTCAAACTGCGGGTGGATAACTTCTACCTGAACGACTGGACCGAAACCGACCGCACCGTGGTCTATCCCTCGGGACGGCACTCGATCTTCTGGGAGGCGGCCACCCAGATCAACCCGGTGATCGATGTGGCGCTGCCGCTGGCGTTGTTTTACATCACCAACGAGGTGAAGTACTTCGAATCGTTCTTCAGTTTCCAGACCGACCCGAAAACTGCCGCCCGGGCGCTGGAGATCGGCGGCCTGTTCCTGATCAACGCCGGCATCGAGGCGGGCATCATTACGGCTGACATTGCCGGGGATGAGTTCAGCGACGAAAGCGAAGCCGCCCGGATTATCCTGGACACCAGTTTTGACACCGCCGTCCATGAACAGCGCCGAATTTTTACTGTACGGGATCTCAATCCGCCCACCATCAGCTATCAACCGGACCCTGGCATCGACAACGATCAGAATCCTGTGACGCTGGAGGCCAACAGCTTCGGTGGCGAGCGCTGGTCGGACCACCGGGACCGTTTTCGCAGCTGGATCGTGACATCCGACCCCTGTGATGCGCCTGTCAGTGTCAGCAACGATGCCCCGTTTCGTTTAGGCATCGGTGACAACTTCGTCGAGTGGGTGGCGCGGGACGTGCACCCCACGGGTCCCGGCAACCCCGGCGAAGACCGCCTGGTGCAGAAAATTGTTGTGCAGGACACTCGTGCGCCCATCCTGCTGGTGCCGCCGTCACGGGTGATCGAGTCCAATGACCCGGCCACCGAGGACGATGTAGACATCGGCACCGGCGTGGTGTTTGACGTGGCTGACCCCAACCCGCTGATCGAAAACACCTCACCCACCGCCTTTCCGGTAAACAGCCGTACCGAGGTGGTTTGGACCGCAACCGACAGTTCCGGCAACGTGGACACCAAGTCCCAGTGGATCACCGTGAAAGCCCCCGGGACCAACCAGGCGCCCAGCGTGCAGGACGTCAATGCGACCGCCATGACCTCGGAGGTGATTGACCTGACGCTGAGCGGAAGCGATCCGGACGTCATTTCGGGCCTGTTTGATCCGCTCAAGTTCGACATCGTCAGCCTGCCCGGCAACGGCTTTTTCGTGGCGCCGCTGGTGCCTTACTTCATCGAGGACTACCGGGTGCGCCCGGACAACGAGGTGGGAGAGATCCTGAACAATTTCGACCCCGCAATCAATGAGATCGCCGACCGCTATTGCGGCAGCGGCGGCCCCGGTGTGATTCCGGTGGATTTCGTTTACACGCCCGAATTTGTCCACGTGACCGACGACGGGATCTCCTACGTACTTGACCGGCGGTTTTTCTGCAGCGGCGGCGGTGGTGCTGACACCGAAGCGCGGGTCAGCAAGTGGAGCCCCACCGGTGAATTGATGGAGGAATTCACCGGCGGCGGCGGTGAACTGGAGCAGGTGAAGCGCCTGACCCTGGACGCCGATGGCTTTGTTTACTACGCCCAGCCCGAGCAAAACGATCTGCCCCTGATCTACCGCAAGCTGGATGGCGATCTCAATCCAGTGATCAATCGCAACATCGAAGCGCCCAGCGGCAAACTGCTGGATGCCAAGACCGACAGCAATACCGGGCTGATTTTTTCAACCAACAAGAACAAAGTTTTTGTCTACGACGGTCGGGGCAACGACTTCCGCCCACCGCTGTTGGGTTCTATGAAAAACGGCGAGACCTTCTTGTCGGGTGAGCCCTCGGTGGCCGGCAGCAGCAGTCGCGGATTCAATATCGAAATCGACTCGGCCGGCAACCTCTACGTGGTGGATTCCGGGGATGATCGGATTCACAAGTTTGCCCCCACCACTGTCTCTGGCAATACCCTGACCACGGGTGCCTACATTGGCTGGATGGGCAAGTGCGACAGCGGTCCGGGTTGTGACGACCCCAACGGCCGCAGCTTCGGTTTCAGCTGCAGCGACGCCACGCCCTGCAACGTGTCCCAAACCCGGGGCGATCTGCCGGGCCAGTTTGACGAGCCAACGGGCATTGCCCTGGATCCGGAAGACACACTGTATGTCACGGACTACCAGAACAGCCGGGTCCAGCGATTCACCGCACTGGGCGATTTTGCCGGTGAGGCTGCATCCACCTGCGACGGCACTTGCTTTGTACTGGGCGACATGGGCCGGCCGCTGGACATCAGCGTCAACTCCACCCAATTTTACGTGCTGGATCGCGATCGCGACCTGATGCACGTGTTCGAAACGGCGCCCTTCAAGGACATCACGGAAAGCTCGGTGGTGGTGTCCTACAGCTCCGATAACGGTTTCCAGGGCGAGGACAGCTTCACCTTCCGGGCTGACGACGGACTGGTGGACAGCAACCTGGGAACGGCCACCATCAGCGTGAGCCGCAACTTCCGTGCGCCTGAAGCGTTTGACGACAGCATCACACTGGACGAGGACACGTCGGCTGACGTCAACCTGCTGGCCAGCGACCCCGACGGTATTGCCGGTGTGGACTTCAACGGCCTGGACACGCTGACCTACACCATCCTGCAGGAGCCGGCCAACGGGTCACTGAGCGGCACCGGCGAGATGCGTACCTACACGCCCGCCCCGGACTTTAATGGCACGGACGAGATCGTTTTTGTGGTCAGTGATGGCCTGGCGTTTTCCAACGAGGCCACGGTGAGCCTGACGATTGACCCGGTCAACGACAAGCCGGTGCTGCGCTTCATGGATGACGAGTCCAAGTTCCTGCCCAAAGCCATCTCCCAGCTGCTGAAAGGCAAGGTGGTCAACCAGGGCTTCGAAGCGGGTCTGGGCTTTCCCGTGGGCCTGATGGTGGAGTTCGACGATCCGGACAAGGGACAAAACCACTTCACCCAGATCCAGTGGAGCGATGGCACCCTCGATTTCGCCAACCAGAATCCACCCGCTGACCCCGAAGCGCCGCGGGAAGACCCGATCATCACGGGGACCGCCGGTGGCACCGGGCAGGTGTTGGCCGACCACGTCTATACGGTTCCCGGCACCTACGAGGTGGGCATCCTGGTGATCGACAGCTCCGGTGCAGGGAGCAGTGGGGACGACGCCCTGCTGGCGGATATCACGGTGCTGCCCATGGTGGATGTCTCCCTGACCGCTACGCCGGAGAGTGAAGATCCGGCGCTGCCCGCTCAGCCCACCACCTTGAATATCAATGTGACCAACGAACTGCCCCAGGAGCCGGTGACACCGCTGGAAGCCACCAACGTGGTGTTCACCGGCGTGTTGCCGGAAGGCGTGGAGCTGATGTCGGTCAGCACCGGCAAGGGCAGCTGCACCCATGACATGGTCACCACCACCTGTGATCTCGGCACCCTGGCGCCGGATGAGACGGTGGCGATATCAGTCACGCTGTTGCCTGACGTGAACTTCGACCCTGAAGCCGAGGGCTACCAGATTGACGTCACCAGTACGGAGCAGGACGCCACCGGCGACAATCTGACGGTGATCGAGATCCCCGTACTGCCCCAGGTGGTGTTCGCCAGCGGGTTTGAATAGGGCGGAATCTGTTGGGATTGATTGTCCAACGGGCCCGGCACCAATGCCAGGCCCGTTGCTTTATCGCAAAATCAAACACTTAGAGTCATAGGCCCGGTCTCTGCATCCTGAGTGCAAGACACCGCATCATGAGTGCACACAATTCGGCTCTCGATGCGTTATACCTATGTCGGTCAACAATCTCGGGGGTCACCGTGACAAGAAAAAGCCACAGATTTTCAATTGCCTTGATCCTGCTCGCAGGATCGATCACCTTCGCTGCCGGCGCCGATGACCCACCGGAAGAACCCGATCTTGGCGGCATCGATGTCGGGCCGGTGGTGTCGGCGTTTCTGGACATTGCCGGTGACGTACAAACCGCCCTCGATGAGGCCATTCCGGTGGTCGAGGACATGGTCGATCGCGCGGCGGACGTGGCGCAAAACCCCGAGAACGAGCCTTTTGTCTGCATCGCGCCCCTGGGCGGGGCCTTCATGTTCCTTTTTGGGGCATCGCTGGCGGCGCCGCCGGGGGCTGACCTGGCCATCGACATCCTCAACTATGGCGCGGACATCGCGCTCAAGTTCTGTCGGCCGTTCATGACAGTGACTGACCCCGAAGAGCCGGCATACGACCCCGAGGCCGACGGCGGCGTGGACGAGTGCACCCTGGAAATTGCCCAGGTCAGCGAACAGACCAATACCACCTTTCTCACCTTCCCTCGGGGCGGCGGGCTGCTGCAGCCCCGGCTGACCGACTGGGGCCCGCTGGGGACGCCCACCACCATCCACGTCAACAGCGATGTGGACGTGCGGCTGCTGAATGACAGTACGCCGGAAGACGGTGAGGTGGTCCTGCGCTACGGCCGCCATACCCTGCTTTGGGAGGCGGTGACCACCATTTCGCCCCTGGACCTGGTGTTTCTCTACATCCCCGGGCTGCCGGAGAGTGCCAAGAAATACCTGGGCGCCAACGGGCCGGACATCCTGGAGGCACTCATTGATATTGCCATCGAGATCGCGCTGTTTGAGTTGAGCGCCGGCGAGTCAAAAAACGCGTTTCTGGCCCGGATTCAAACCGGCGAGCCCAACTCGGCGCCCACCCACGCCACCACGGAGGTCACGGTCTGGGATCTGATCGATCCGGTGATCACCAGTTCATCCGGCGACACCATCATCGAATTCGAAGGGCTCGAGCCCGGTGGCGCCAGCATCAAGACCCAGTTCGACCGATTGCGTCCCCTGATCACCATCTCGGACAAGTGCCGCACGGAGTTCGAGCTGGAACTGCGCCGGCCCACGAATTTCTGGCCGGCCGGAGAGGTCAGCGATGCGGTATGGACGGTACTGGATCCCGGTCCCAACATGCAGGGGGAGCGCAACTCGGCGTCGGTGACCCAGCGGGTGCGGGTAGTGGATACGCTGCCCCCGGAAGTACTGGCGCCGCCCAGCCAGGTCACCGAAATTCCCGGAGGGCAGGCCACCCAGTACGTGCAGATCGGCGCGCCACGCACCTTTGACTTTGTCGACCTGGACCCAACCATTACCGCCACCTTCATCCCTTCGGCCGGCGTGGTCCAGGTGGACGGCGGCTACGAGTTTCCGCCCGGAGTCACCGAGATCCAGTGGTGTGCCGAGGATTTCCTGGGCAATGACAGCTGCGAAAACGGCGTCAGCACCCTGGCCACCCAGGTGGTCAACGTGAAGCCCGAGGGCACCAACAACGCACCTACCGCCATTGCCCAGGCTGGCGCCAACGCGGTCGCGGCGGGTGGTTTTGAACCGGTGGAAATCACCGTGTCCGGCAGCGACCCGGATTTTGACAACCGCAGCGGCCGCTTCGACCCGCTGGGCTTTTCCATCTCCCAGGCGCCGGCCAACGGCTTTTTCGTGGCGCCGCTGCTGCCGTACTTCATCGAGGACTACCGCATTCCGTTCCAGGACAACATCGACCGCTGCACGCCCAATCGGCCTCCCGAGGTGATCGTGGAGCCCCAGAACCTGCGGGTGGCGGAGTCCGGGCTGATGTACGTGCTGGGTGCGCCCCTGGCGGTGGATCCAGGCTGTGACGTCAACGATCCATTCGTGCTGGTGCCCAATAACCGGATCAGCCTGTTCCAGACCAATGACGATACCGAGGAGTACCTGACGGGACGCGATCTGCCTCGCGCCAATAACCTGTTCGGGTTCTACCTGGATGAACGGCGAAACCGCATCATGTACACCTATTTTGGCAGTGGCCCACAGGTGCTGGTGCTGGACGCCAACACACTGGAAACCACCCGGCAGTTCAATTTCAGTACGCCCATGTCGGGATTCCGCACGGCGGTGCTGGACGGTAACGGCATTCTCTATACCAGCACCGGGGTCGCCCAGGTCAACGTCTGGGATACCCGGCTGGCCGCCTGTACCGACAACGGCAGCTTCGAGGAGTGTGACCTGGCCGGCACCATGATCGCGGCATTCGAGTACCTGCCGCCCGAGCTGGCCGGCGGTGGCACCGGCGTGCCGGTGGACCTGGCGTTGACCTCCGACGACAGCCTGATCATTGGCACCTTCAACCACATCTACAAGTACCAGCCGGCCACCATCGATGCCGCCGGTGACGCCGTGCCCGGCGACCTGGTGGGCTTCCTTGGTGCCTGTTCCGACGGAGCGGGATGCGACCTGTCCACCCAGACCACCCGGGGCTTCAGCTGTACCCATGACACCTGCACCGCCTTGTATCCGAACCCGTTTGGCACGCCGCCGTTCAACTCGGATGGTCCCGGTCAACTCAGAACCGCCGCCAGCATCGCCCTGGACCCCAACGACGCCATTTACGTAGCCGATCGTAACAACAGCCGGGTCCAGCGTTTCACCAGCGAAGGCTTTTATGCCGGCGAAGCCAAGTCCAGCTGCGACACCAATGACTTTGACCGCTGCCTGCAGGAAGGCTTCGTGCTGGCTAACTTCGGCCGCCCGGACACCATCAGCGTCAACTCCAAGCACCTGTACGTGCTGGACCCCGATCCCAACCTGGAGCTGGTGCACGTGTTCCAGACCAGCGTGCTGACCACCATCAGCGACAGCGAGGCCACTATTACCTACCAGTCCAACAGCGGCTTCGACGGCGTGGACAGCTTTGAATTCGTCGTCAGTGACGGCCTGGAAGTGAGTGCGCCGGCCACGGTGGAAATTGACGTGACGGTGACCAACCGCAATCCGCCTTTCGCCGGAAACCTGGACCTGACGCTGTCGGAAGATCAGCCCCTGGACCTGGTGCTGGCGGGCAGCGACCTGGACTTCGGTCCCGGCAACCTGACCTACGAAATCGTGTCACCGCCGCTGAACGGTACCCTCAGTAGCGGCACCGGTGCCGCACGCACCTACACCCCGGCGGAAAACTTCTCCGGCACCGACAGCTTCACCTACCGGGCAGACGACGGGGAGTTCCAGTCCGGCATCGCCACCGTCAACCTGACCATCGATCCGGTGGGCGACACGCCCACGCTGAATCTGCCGGAAAAATTTGAGGCGCCACTGGGTGAGCCAGGTTACTTCAGCTTTACCTTCGCCGACGGTGATCCCAACACCGAGCACACGGTGGAGATTGACTGGGGTGACGGCACCGTTGAAAGAGAAGGCGTGGTCAACGAAGACGGCAGCACCACCGGTCCCATCCTGTCACAGACCAACCAGGTGACCGGTTTTGTGTTCGCCTTCCACGAGTACACCGGTGCTGTGCGCGAAGTTGATATGACGGTCTGCATCCTGCCGCCCACCACCACTTTTGGTTTGAAGGGCGGCAGCCCGGTGGACGAGTTCGTTTGTGACACCGTGACCGTGGAGGTGGGATTCAAGATCTTCGACAACGGGTTCGAATAGCCGGGCCCGTTGAG
This sequence comes from Lysobacterales bacterium, assembly GCA_030065125.1. GTDB lineage: Bacteria > Pseudomonadota > Gammaproteobacteria > Xanthomonadales > SZUA-38 > JASJDM01. Next base: position 22,437 of record JASJDM010000020.1, read on the forward strand.
AGCAGGCGCGCTGGCTGCAGCGCTTACTGCCAGGTAGGCAGAGGAAAGGTTTCGGTTCAGATCCTGCGACCGGCGCTGACCGATATTGTCGCATTGGGCAATATCCAGGAACTGCACAACGGCCTCTTCAAGACGGCCCTCCCCCGGCGCGCGATCACAGAATGCATTTGAAAACGACGTAGTAAACGACGGGAGCAGGTGTTACGGCGCCGCAGCGGCAGAGCGCGATAGTCCTGACGGGCGACCCGCTCAGGACGCTCGATTCATTGGCGAAAGGTCGCCGGCACTTTCCTGGATCAGCGTCAGCAACTTTTCGGTATCCACCGGTTTGCTCAGCAGTTGGCAGTTCGGGACCTCTTCCACTTCACCCATGATTGCGGCGGAAGTGTCGCCGGTGACAAGCACGGCAGGAACGTCAAGTCCCAACTGGTTCCTCAGCTTCAGGATCGCATCAACGCCAGTCTGTTGGACGCCCAGGTGATAGTCGGTGACGATGATGTCGGGGCGCCCGTCACGATCCAAGCCGGCCTGGGCCTGCTCGAGGGTGGATGCGGGCGTGACCTCGTGTCCTTCGACTTCCAGCAGCATGCGGGTCGCCTCGGACACTGCCGGGTCATCGTCGATGATGAGCACATGCCTACTTGTAGACGGCGCGGGCTGGACCAGGATTGGTTTGCTGACCAACTGCGGCCGTTTAGCCCGCGGAACAGTCACGGAGAAGCAGGTGCCTTCGCCCGGGGTGGACTCCACGCCGATGGGGTGTTTCAGGAGATCCGCCAGGCGCTGCACGATGGACAGGCCCAATCCCAATCCCTCCCGGGGTTGTCCCGGAATCCGGTCCAGCTGGTGGAACTCCTCGAATATGGTCTCGATTTCGCTTCCCGGAATGCCAATGCCGGTGTCGACAACCTCGATGCGGAGGGTGTCATTCAGCTGGGTCGTGCGCAGTTGGACCTGTCCCTGCCGGGTGTAGCGAATGGCGTTGGCCACCAGGTTCTGGATGATCTGTTCCAGGAGATTGGCATCGGTGCGGATGACGTCGTCGCACTCGTCCACTTCGAGCCGCAGGCCTTTTGCCTGGGCCTGTACCTCGAATTCACTGCGCAGCCGATGGAAGATGGCGGCCACTTCGCAGTCCCCAATGTCGGGGGTGATGGCCCCGGACTCCAGCTTGCTGACGTCCAGCAGCGAATTGAGGAGATCCGTCATGGAACCCAGTGCTTCGTGCTGGCGCGAAATGGCGTCAGCCTGGCGACTGTTCTCCGTGGTTTTTTCCAGCACTGAGTTCAGCAGCTTCAGCGCCTGCAGCGGCTGACGCAGGTCGTGGCTGGCCGCTGCCAGGAAGGCGCTCTTGGCCCGATTGGCCTTTTCGGCCTCGTCCCTGGCATGTTCCAGGTCCTTCTGTATCGCTGCCCGCTCGCTGACGTCGCGAATGGCGCTGATGACCAGTTGACCATCCTCGGTTTCTACCGGGCTCAGGCTGATTTCAACGGGAAACTCTTCACCATTCTGGCGCAGCCCGAATAACTCCAGGCCGTCGCCCATGGGCCGGCGGTGCGGTTGCCGGGCGTAGCGCCCCCGATGTTGCTCGTGGGTGTTTCGGTAGCGTTCCGGCAGCAGAATCTCGACGGGCTGCCCTATGAGTTGATCGGCAGAGTAGCCGAACAGGGTATTGGTTTGAGAATTGGCAAACACAATGTGGCCATCTCCATTGGCCACGACCATCGCGTCGGGTGCAGAATCCAACAGGATGGTGACATCCGCAGACCTCAAGGTCATCTCGTGTCTCCGTTAAGACCGTGGAAAATACCTATGTACACTCTGGTTTGGATTATGGCAGAGCGCTTCCGGAAAATCTCCCCAATTACGCCGGAATACCCGTCGTTTAGGTTCGAAATTGTAACCAGTAACTTATTGACCCATCTGCGTTGATATACCCACAAACTCAGCAAAAACAGGCAGGGTAAATACCGGAAAGATGCTGCTGTTGTTGGAAGTGGCCGCAATCATGACCCGGCCGTCCAGATCTGGTGTAGTGAGAAAGAGCGTCAGGCCACCCACAGATCCGCCGCTATGGCCGGCAATGCGGTGGTCGCCGATCAGCGCTCGCGTACGGTCCAGGACCTCCTGGGGGAAATGATCCTCAGCCCGGTCCAGCTCCCGATTCAGCATGTCGGTAGACCATCCAATGCCATAACCCGTGTCTGCGCCGTCCCGGGTCGTCATGCCGGTCACCAGCAGGTTTTGGGTGTCTTCGTTCACCAGCGTGCCGTCATATATGGCCCGTCCAAACCGCAGGATATCGCTGGGGGTGGATAGAAAGCCTCCGCCGGCCCACTTGATGCTGTTGTCGACATAGGGCGCGTTGCCGTTGGTCTCCTCGGCTTCATCAAAGTGGTAAAACTGCGTGCGGTTGGGAATCAGGGTTAGATTGTCGTCGGCCAGGGTGCTGGACATTCCCGCGGGTTCGAAGACCCGGACTTTCATATAGTCGAGAAAGGACTGACCCGATGCGCCTTCAACCACGGCGCTCAACAGGTTCCAACCATAAGAGGAATAGTTGTACTCGGTGCCTGGCTCGCTCAGCAGTGGGTCATTCTTGAAGACGGCCAGCGCATCGTTGATGGTTTCGTACCGAACGTCACTCATGAATTCATTGCCAGCGTAGTGACGGATGCCGCCAACATGCCCCGCCACCTGCCGAACCGTCACCAGGTAGCGTTTCCGCGGAAACGCCGGTACGTAGGTCTGAATCTCTCCATCCCAGTCCAGTTTGCCAGCTTCCACCAACTGGCCCAGCGCGGCCGCTGTCAGGGTCTTGGATACACTGCCGACCCGAAAACGGGTCTCAGCAGTGACCGGGACCTGATTTTCCAAGTCCGCATACCCGTACTCCCCGGTCCACACAATTTCGCCGCAAACGCTCACGGCAACCGCCAGGCCGTACTGACCGGAAACGCCCATGCGTTGTTCGGTTGCGTGGATTGTTTGCGAGATCAGGGTTTCGGATCGCTGAATGGGGCCGTTGAGACTTGGTGAAACGCAGTTTTGGTCTCGGGTGTGCCCGAGGCTTGGAAAAATTGAAGCCCCAACAAAAAAGCAGATAACGCGAATCATGAACTGTCCTTTGTTCATCGTCGGATTTCCGGGGTGCCAATTGATTCCGTATCGAAAATGTTCTTGCGCAGGTCCCACAGGTAGATTCCAAACCCGGCCGGGATAGCATCAACCGGTGGTGATTCCTCGAATTTTTGTTCAGTTTCGGTTGCCCACTCACCGATCGCATCAATCATCTTTTCCAACGTGAAAGATTGAAACTCCCAGAACCTCTTTTTGGGAACAAGAGTCGAGTAATATTCGACCTGCATTCTGGTGTATGGCCTAGAGCTAGCGTCAGTATCGATACTCACTTCGTAATTGTCTGCGATAGTTGATGCGTGATGGCTTAATGACCGACAGAATGTTGAAAAGAGCACTTGCGGATCTCGGTCATGAGCGTTCAGTAGCTTGATTGGTGCTCCTTCAATAGTGGCATCAAGTAACGAATCTGGCCTACTGAACGTGAGTCCGCGCCCAAAGACCGCGTCCCGTGCAGTTTTCTTTCTGATTCTATTTATTTTGACGGTGTCAGCAGATGTATCGTGTGTGATGACTCCGGAATCCTTCAGGTTTTTGAGTACGGGACCGTAGCTCATTTTTCCACTTACACACCTTCTCACCAAGGCGTCAAAGCTCAAACCTTTTCTTCCGCGAACTGGAAGGGCTACCGGCAGGTTTTTGTCGTCCAGGTAGGCCGGATCACTTTGCCATCTTTCCAGCACCGCTGCCTCTAGAGACAAGGGCGGGGTGGGATTCTCAGTACTTTGCTCGCTGTCCCCCAGGTTGACGATTTGAGAGACAGACTTTCTGTGACCTTTAAGGAAGTCGGAAACTAAGCTGATGTCAGAGCAACCCGCCTCGAAGGCGAGTTCAGGCACGGTAGGTTTACGACCGTCTTGTTCAATTTTTTTTTTGGATTCTTCGAGATAAACCTTTTTGATCACTCCAACTACCGCGTTCATTGATATTCGGAAGTGGAGGAGTAGCCTAACGATTGGGCGAATCATCGCTTCCAAGTCCAAGACAGGACTCGACTGGTTCTTCTTCACAATTCCCTCTCGTTGGCAAGGTCGGGTAGTCTGCAGACGATACTTGCGATTTGCGCAATTCGCAAATAGACATGGAGCGAGCTACAAAAAAAAGCCCCGCAGCGGCTCCGAGGGAAGAGCCATTGCTGCGGGATCGTGGGGTCAACCTTGTGTTCGTTTAAACTTACTTTGTATAAAGGACCCGCAGGACCGGCTCACAAGCTGGGGTGAGCCGATCGTGCGGGAGTGGGGTCAACCAAAAATTCATGAATCAGCAGGTAGTCAACTGTTATTCGGAATCTACGAAAACAATTGACTCGTTGAAATTCGTGTTGTCCTGGAGATCGAAGACAATGGTTTCCCATTCGCCTTTCTCGCTCTCACGGACGGCTACCACTTCTACTCCGTATTCGGTAAAGATGAGCTCCATCTTGCCCCAGTGACGCATTGCCTTGTCATTGGACGTGCCATCGTTCACCACCTTGAGACAACGAAAGTTGGTGTTGCGACGGTCGCAATGTTCGTCAGTACGATTAGGTGCGTTGTTGCTGGTGCCATCGTTTACGACGTTCAAGGCGTCTCGATTAGCTCCCACGTCTGACTCTACGAAACCTTCATCAGCAACGATCACGGTGCCCCGGCCAGGCTTGGAGTTGCTAGTTCCGTCGTTTACGACCTTGTCGCTGCCTGTGCCATCATTAACGACTTTGTCGTTACTGGTCCCGTCGTTTACGACCTTGTCGACGGCCCTGAAGTCGACCTCGTGAAGGTCAACTTGCCCAAAATTCTTGGAGAGCTTGCCCTGTCCAACAATCAGCTTCTGCACATCGCCGTCGGAATAGTGCCAGCTGACATTAACCGCGCCTTTGCTTTTCGCAATGCTGAGACCGCCCAGGTCCGTGAAGTACATTTCAGTTGCGAAGGCGCTGAAGCTGATAGCGAAGGCTGCAAACGCAACTAAAGCCCGCGATACTCGGCCTGTACCAGTGCGTTCAATGCCGCCTGTACCGGAGCGTTCAATCGACCCCGTACCTGCTTGCTCGATGTTGCCAGTTCCGGATTGCTCAATGTAGCCGGTTCCAGTTCTCTCAATTGAGCCCGTTCCAGCTTGTTCTATTTTTTGCTGATTCATGGTTTGTCCCTCGGTTTATAAACCTGCTTGGTGCTTTCTAATATTGATGGGCTACCGTCCGGTGCCGCTTTGCTCGATCTCGCCCGTTCCCGAGCGCTCAATCCTTCCAGTACCAGATTGCTCAATCTGTCCGGTACCAGTTTGTTCGACGCAATTCCTGTTGTTTTGATGTTTCATATAAGACCCCTAGTCGTCTGTGGTGAGTTAAATCAGGCTTCGAAGTAGTAGTAACCAACTCCAGCCAAAAGGTGCTCGTCTGTCCGTACTGAGTCCTCGAGTGGTTCCATCACCTCGATTGCATTCGATGTCTGCTCCCTAAGAAGAGAGAGACAGGCTTGGTGAAATTCTTTTTGCTTTTCCGGGTTTAATTTCAGCGTGTAGATCTCTTGCTGATAGAAAGTGGCGTCTAAGCCCTTGTCAGCGCAAGAGAAGTTCCAATTCATTGTTGAGATAAAGTGTTCAAGACACCTGCATGCCGCTTCCATGAGCTCTCGCAGTCGTTTGGAACTCGATTTGTACCAACGGTTAACCAGTTCAACTGACTTGCCGTCTTCCGAAATCCGAACATTTCCTACTTCGAGGAGAGTGTCCAAAACATGGCCATAGCTGACGTTCCTAAAAGTCCTGCGCACCAACGTCGCGAAACTCAGGCCCTGACCTCTAATTGGCAGCTTCAACGGTTTTCCAGTATTGATGTCCTGGAACGTTGGGCTCGTTGCCCATTGCTCAAGAATTGCAGACTCCGGGCTGAGGGAGGGCAATGTGGTGTCATGTTCTCGATCGCGCAGTCGATGACTGATGGTCTTGGCATCAATGCCGGTCGCAATCGCGAGCTCGGAAACTGTTACTGGTTGCCTTGGGTTGTGCTTGGCCGCGTCTTCTTGCGCGAGCTCGATGTAAATGCGCTTCGCAACTTCGGCAAACGCGGGATAGGCAATCCTTCGTGAAAGAAACAGCCGGATAATGGGCCTAAGGACCTGCTCCAGGCAGGCCAGTAGCCACGAATCCGACTGCGCGGCGGTGTTATGCAGTACGGCTGTAGCCACGATAGTGTTCCTCCTCGATCTCTCTCTCTTTGTACCGGTCTCCGACAACAATCGTGGGTTCGCCGTCGATAAATCCCTGGTAGTAATCCACATCCAGGCCCTCCACCAGGTGCAGATGTGCTTCCGTCTCTATTCCCTCAGCAATGATCTCCACTCCAAGACGCTTGCCGAATTCGATCAGGCCTTCTGCGGTTCGTGCATGTGCTGGGCTTTCCAGCGCTGGAATGATCCAGTTGCGATCGATCTTGATGTAGTCCACCAGGTGGAGTGGGGCGAACAGCCCCAGGTGCATGGTTCCTGCACCGACATCGTCAAGAGCGATTTTTGCCCCCATGCTTCGTAAGGCCTTGGCGAAGCGGGTGGCGGTACTCAGGTCGGTAATCGCCTGGTGTTCGGTTATCTCGATACAGATTTGTTCCGGAGTCACCTCGAATCTCCGAATCGCACCGAGCACGTAGGAGGTGAATGCGTTGTTGGAAATGGACGCCGCCGAGACGTTGATCCCCAGTCGTGTACTTCTCGGCTGACGCTGGAGCCAGGACAGCGCATCGGTGACGATGCGCATGTCCAGCTCGACCATGAGCCCCAGGGCATGGACTGCGTCGATAAAATCTGCGGTGTTGACCTGGCGATCCAGGAATCTGGGTCTGACCAGCCACTCGAACCAGTTTGATCCGGCAGTTTTGCGGTCCAGCGTCTTGATGGGCTGGACTGCGTAGTGGAACTCACCCATGTGGATGGTGTCGGTCACCGAGTCTATCGAGGACAAAAAATCTTTGATGTGTTTTATGTTGTTCACGATAATTGTGTTTCAGTTTTGGATAACGCTTTGCACCAATTCCGATAACAGATTATCCCTTCCCGATAACGTGTTATCACTTTCTGATAACGTGTTATCAAGTATTGATAAGCCGTTATCACAAAGTCAAGCTTTTTCTAGAATTTTGTTTAATTCCGCTTTCTTATAAAAAACAGGTATTTACGAAATTTTCCTAAGAGACTTTGAGAAGAAAAGCGCCATTAATTCTTGGCTAAAAGGGCGAATTTCAGACGGTATATTGGCGCCTGCGGACCATTTGGTGGCGCTTACCCTGGCCGACTCAGCCCCCGAAATCGCCCGTCTGGGGGCCGCGATTGGCGCTGCCATGAGTCACCTCCGGACGGCCGGGTTTGTTGGGGTGGATCTGGCCTCGCTGCAGGCTGCCCTGGCCCGTATGGGACTGCTGGATCACACCCTGGCGGCGGACGATCTCCGGGCTCTCTCCGACCACCGAATCATCGGCGGGAAAGATTCCCCTGGCACACCCGTGGTTCTGGATGGTGGGCGTTACTATTTCCGCAAAAGCTGGCGACAGGAGATAGAGCTGGCCGAGCAGCTGCAGGCACGGGCTACGGAAAGGCCAGCCAGGGGAGCGGAAGTTCAGGAAGGCAAACTCACGCTGAATCGGGATCAATACGATGCGGTTTCCCGGGCGCTGACCGGGCAGATCACCATCATTTCCGGCGGTCCCGGCACTGGAAAAACCACTATCGTGGGGCGGCTGTTGCGCTCCTGGCTGGCCGCAGGCCTGGGCAATCCCGACGATGTGGCCATGGCTGCCCCGACGGGCAAGGCTGCTGCCAGGCTGAGCGCGGCGCTGTCCAACGCCGCTGCTGAATCCGCGGAATCCAATTGGAAAGCGCAGACCCTGCACCGTTTGCTGGGCTGGAGCCGGGATCGGGCCTCGTTTCGCTATCACAACGAGCGGCCCCTGCCGTATCGCCTGGTCATTGTCGACGAGGTGTCCATGGTGGACCTGGACACCATGCATGCCCTGGTCAGCGCCCTGCGGACGGAGGCGACTCTGGTGCTGCTGGGGGACAAGGACCAGTTGTCCTCGGTTCAGCCCGGCAACGTGATGGGTGAAATCTGTGCCGCGGCTGAAAAACCAGGCTCGGTGCTGGCGGAGTGCCTGGTGGAATTGACCCAAAGCCATCGATTTGGGCAGGACTCGGGGATTGGCAGCCTGGCCGACGCCATTCGCCGGGGTGATCCTGACGCGGTGCTGGACCTGTTGCGACAGGATGTGTCGGACCGGGCCTGGTGCCGGGAAGTCCCTGCAGCCCTGGAATTGCCTACTCCATATATAGAGGGCTTTCGAAACGCTGACCCTGGGGCGGCGCTGGCTGGTGCCCAGGGGTTCAAGGTCCTTTGCGCCCATCGCCACGGGCCAGCGGGGGTGAGTACCTTGAACCGCAGGGTGGCCGAAGCGCTGCGCCTGCGGGGATTACTGGGGCGTGCTGGCGCGGACAGTCACTACCACAATGAGCTGTTCGTAGTGTCGGGCAACCACTACGCCGCGGGTCTGTTCAATGGAGACCAGGGCATTATCCGGCGCGAGAATGACCAGCTGATGGGTTACGTGGAGACTTCCGATGGTGGTGTTCGGGCTATTTCACCGGCGCGCCTGCCAGCCATGGAGCTGGCCTTTGCCATGACCATTCACCGCAGCCAGGGATCGGAGTTCGACGAGGTGCTGGTGGTTCTGCCCGACGCTGATTCCCCGCTGCTCAGCCGGGAACTGCTGTATACGGCGGTGACCCGGGCCAGGCGGCGCGTCACCCTGTGGGGCGCCGAGTCCGCGCTGATCAAGGCGGTGACGTCCCCGGCCCAGCGGGGCGCCGGGCTGGCCGACCGTCTGGCGCCGGCTGGTTCGCCCGCCTGGTCGGGTGATCCGGTGCAGGGTGACCTGTTCTGACAGTTGTCAGGTACTTCCGGTGATGACGTCCCCTTACAAATGAGCGTGGTTGGCGCACAATGAGGGCTGACAGCAGGCAATTTCTCTCTTGAAATCGATCAGGCACCAGATCAGGCGGCTTCATCATTTCCTGGTTCCAGCGCACCTGGAACTCGGGCTGACACCGTATTTGTGGATCGTTTACAACGGGTTCCTTGCCTTTCCGTTTATCTTTGGCGATCCCGGTCCGCTGGCGGCGGCAGTCACCATCGCCAGCATGGTTGTATTTCTGCCCACCTACTTCATGGCGCTGCGCACCAACGGCCGACGCCTGGCACCTTACCTGGGCATGCTGACGGCACTGGGCGTTTTTGTCATGCCGTTTAACGGCGCCGCAATGGTCTATTTCATTCACGCCTGCGCCTACGCGCCGTTCCTGGGGCAGCCCCGGGACGCCATTCGCGTCATCCTGGTCATCGTGTTGGCAGCCAGTCTGGAGGCTCTGCTGCTGGGCCTGCACCCCAGCTACGCGCTGATGACCCTGATATTCGGACCCCTGGTTGGGCTGTCCAATATCTATTGGCGCAAGATGCAACTGCGCACCCACGCTTTGCAGCAGTCGCGGGAGGAAGTGCGCAAACTGGCTCAGGCCGCCGAGCGCGAGCGCATAGCGCGGGACCTGCACGACCTGCTTGGACACACCCTGTCCACGATCACGCTGAAATCCGAGCTGGCCGGCCGGCTGATTGACCGGGATATGGATAAGGCCAGGCTGGAAATCGCTGAGATCGAGCGCATTTCACGCCAGGGACTGGCCGAGGTGCGGGCAGCCGTGACGGGCTATCGTTCCGGTCGAATCCGCTCCGAGCTGGCCAGTGCGCGACACCTGCTGGAGAGCAGCGGTATCTGGCTGGAATACGAAGTGTCGGAGTTTGACCTGGACCAGCAGGTAGAGAACGTGGTGGCGCTGGTGATGCGGGAGGCGCTGACCAACGTGGCCCGCCACTCCAACGCCAGCCGCTGTGACGTGGTATTGACTCAGACTGAGCAGGAAACCCACGTCAATATCCAGGACGACGGTCGCGGCGGCAGCCTCAAGCCGGGTTCCGGCCTGTCCGGTATGCGTGAACGGGTAGAGGAACTGGGTGGCGAGATCAGCATCGAGTCCAACGTGCCCCGGGGGGTGTTGGTGGACATCCGAATTCCGCGCCGACCGGATACGCTGCCGCTGGGCGAACCCGAGCTGATATGAGCATCCGTGTGCTGATTGCCGAAGACCAGTCCATGGTGCTGGGGGCACTGGCGGCGCTGCTGGACATGGAGCCGGATGTGGAGGTGGTCGGGCGTGCTGAGAACGGCCGGGCGGCCCTGGATCTGCTTTCCCGGGATGACCTCGCGGACATTGTCCTGACCGACATCGAGATGCCGGAGATGACAGGTCTGGAGCTGGCCCAGGCGGTGGCCGGTTCGGAATCCGGCTGCAAAGTCATGATATTGACCACCTTCGGGCGGCCGGGTTACCTGCGCCGGGCGCTGGAGGCCGGCGTCATGGGCTACCTGCTGAAGGACTCACCTGCGGAAAAACTGGCTGACGCTATCCGCACAGTTCATCGCGGCGGCCGGGTAATCGACCCGGAGCTGGCGGCCCAGGCCTGGACCGAAAAGGATCCACTGACCGACCGGGAGCGCCAGGTACTCAGACTGGCCGGCGAAGGACGCTCCAGCAACGAAATTGCCGATACCCTGCACCTTTCCCGGGGAACGGTGCGCAATTACCTGTCCGAGGCCATCGGCAAGCTGGGCGCGTCCAACCGCGTCGAGGCGGCGCGCTTTGCGCGGCAGAAGGGTTGGCTGTAGCGCGCAGACTCCTAGCGCTTTTCATGGGCCTGGGAGATCAGGTGGCTGACGATGAGCCACCGGCCGGCTCGCTTTTCCAGTACCCGCAAGTGATTGATGTGCCGGTCGGCCATGAGTTCGCCGGTAGAGCGTTGCTGGCCTGACCGCACCAGCTTGCTGCGCACGACGGCTGTGTCGGGGCCAAGAAACCTGACGTCCTGGTATTCGTTCTGAGCGGAATCGCCAGCCATCACGAAATCCAGTCCGAAAATGAGCCGCAGTCCTTCGGTCAGCGCGGGTTTCCCTTGAAACCGGTCCCCAAAGGCGTTGGTCCAATCGGCGTCGTCGGCATAATCCTGTACCGCCAGCTCAACATCCCGGTTGGCCCACCCCTGATTCCAGGAATCGAATATCCGGAGAACGTCCTCCCTGTCTTTTTCCGTCTGGGCAAGCACCGGGGCGCTCACGTAAAGCAAGGCCAAGAGCAGGGCAAGGACTCGAATCATTTGACGCTCCCAATAATCAGCGGCGGCTCGTTCCAGCAAACCATACCCCATGGAATGCGTGCCTGGCAGCTGGTGGAGCGACCCAAAGAACCGTCGCGTGGAGCGATTTTTGCTACCATCGCGCCCCCATGCGCCGAACTGACTTCACATTCGACCTGCCCGAGGAGCTGATTGCCCAGCATCCGGTGGAGCCGCGATCGGCCAGCCGGCTGCTGGTGCTGGACCGCGCATCAGGCCAGCTGGCTGACCGCAGGTTCGCAGAACTGGACCAGTATCTGGAGCCGGGCGACCTGCTGGTGTTCAACGATACCCGGGTGGTCAATGCCCGCCTGTTCGGTACCAAGGCAACTGGCGGCAAAATCGAAATCCTGGTCGAGCGTGTGGAATACGAGTGTCTGGCCCTGGCCCAGGTGCGGGCCAGCAAGTCGCCCAAACCGGGCTCGACCCTGCTCATCGAGGGAACACCGGTGAAGGTGCTGGAACGGGCCGGTGAGTTCTTTCGTCTGGAAAGCCAGGGCCAGGGGTTCGACCGGTTGATGGAGCAGCACGGGCACGTGCCGTTGCCCCCGTACATTCGCCGCGAGGACCGGCCCGACGACCTGGAGCGCTATCAGACGGTCTATGCCAGCAACCCCGGCGCTGTGGCGGCACCCACCGCCGGCCTTCATTTCGACCAGGCCCTGCTGGAGCGCCTGAAAAACAAAGGGGTCAGGTTCAATTACGTCACCCTGCATGTAGGTGCCGGGACTTTCCAGCCCATGCGGGCAGAGCAGGTCACCGACCACAAGATGCACAGCGAGCGGGTCACGGTGTCGCCGGAAACCTGCCAGGCCGTTCAGGACACCCGCCGCAGCGGTCAACGGGTGGTAGCGGTGGGGACCACCACGGTGCGCAGCCTGGAAGCCGCGTTCGACGGAGAACAGGTACAGCCCTTTGCCGGCGAAACCGATCTGTTCCTGTATCCGGGTAAGCCGGTAAACAGCATCGACCTGATGATCACCAATTTTCACCTGCCGGAATCGACCCTGCTCATGCTGGTGTCGGCGTTTGCAGGTAAGGATTCGGTCATGGGCGCCTACCGCCATGCTGTGGAACAGCGGTACCGCTTCTTCAGCTATGGTGACGCCATGCTGATTGGGGATTTTCGCGGTGCAGTTTGAGCTGATTGCCACCGATGGAGCCACGCGCCGCGGACAGATGATATTTGACCGCGGTACCGTCCAGACGCCGGCCTTCATGCCGGTGGGTACCTATGGTTCAGTCAAGGCCATGACGCCGGAAGAAGTTCGGCAGTCCGGTGCTGAGATCATCCTGGGCAATACCTTTCACCTGATGCTACGGCCGGGAATGGAGGTGATGGAGGCCCACGGCGGGCTGCATGGCTTTATGAACTGGAACGGCCCGATCCTGACGGATTCCGGAGGATTCCAGGTGTTCAGCCTGGCCCGCAAGCGCAAGATCACTGAGCAAGGGGTCGAGTTCCAGTCGCCGGTGGACGGTTCCCGGGTGTTCCTGGGGCCCGAGGAGTCCATGGCCATTCAGCGCTCGTTGAACTCCGACATCGTCATGATTTTCGACGAGTGCACCCCGTACCCGGTGGACCAGGCAACCGCTGATGAGTCCATGCAGCTGTCCCTGCGCTGGGCGCGGCGCTGCAAGGACGCTTTCACGGGCAATCCCAATGCCTTGTTCGGTATTGTGCAGGGTGGGGTGTTCGAGGAACTGCGGCAACGCTCGGCGGCGGAACTGGTGGACATGGGGTTTGACGGTTATGCCGTTGGCGGGCTGGCGGTAGGTGAGCCCCGGGAAGCGCGTGAAAGGGTGCTGGATTTCACCGTGCCGCTGCTGCCGGCGGACCGGCCTCGCTACCTCATGGGGGTGGGCAAGCCGGAAGACCTGGTGGAGGCCGTGGCGCGGGGTATCGACATGTTTGACTGCGTCCTGCCCACGCGCAATGCCCGCAATGGTTACCTGTTTACCCGATTTGGCACGGTCAAGATCCGCAATGCCCGCCACGAAAAAGACACCGGCCCGGTGGATCCGGACTGTGCCTGCTACACCTGCCGCAACTACAGCCGGGCCTATCTCAGGCACCTGGATCGCTGCAATGAAATCCTGGCGTCGCGGCTGGCCACCATTCACAACCTGCACTATTACCAGGAGCTGATGGCGGGCATGCGCGACGCCATCGCCGGCGGCCGCTTCCAGGCTTTCAAGGATCAGTTCTACCGGCAAAGGTCTGTGTCATAATAAGAAGCTTTGCCGGGGCGGGTGCCGTAATGGGACGAAAGAACCATTGTGGCGGACAAGTTCGACCCCATATACAACGAAGCTGAAATCCCAGTAAATCATTGACATAAAGGACGCGGACCGTGGATTTTTTCATTTCCGACGCCATCGCCCAGGCGGGCGGCACTGCCCAGGGCCCAAGCGGCATGGCCAACATCATCATGCTGCTGGTCTTCGTGGCCATTTTTTACTTCCTGTTGATCCGCCCCCAGATGAAGCGGCAGAAAGAGCACCGCAGCATGGTGGAGGCCCTGTCCAAGGGGGACGAGGTAGTCACCAACGGTGGCGTGCTCGGCAAGATTGTCGACGTGGGTGATGCTTTCCTGACGGTAGAGATCGCCAACAACATTCAAATCAAGGTGCAGAAGCACGCCGTGGGAGCGGTGATGCCCAAGGGCACCATCAAAGAGTCCTGACGGACCCTGGAATCTGAAAGCGGGCGCCCGGCCGGGCCGCCCCCGGGGACATATCCTTATGAACCAATATCCAGCCTGGAAATACGCGCTGATCCTGGTGGTGCTGCTGGGTGGCGCTCTGTACGCCATCCCAAACCTTTACGGCGACGACTACGCGGTACAGGTATCTGCACCCTCCGGCATTGAAATCAGCGCCGCAGTGCGGGATGACGTTTCCAACGTTCTGCGTCTGGAGGGCATTTCAGCCCAAAGCATCGAACTGACCGATTCCCACATCATGGCGCGCTTCGAGGACGTGGATACCCAGGGCCGCGCGGCAGAGGTACTGCGAACCCAGCTGGGCGATTCCTACGTGGTGGCACTGAACCTGGCACCCTCCACGCCGGACTGGCTGGAGGCCCTGGGCGGCAAACCCATGGTGATGGGGCTGGATCTGCAGGGTGGCGTGCACTTCCTGATGGAAGTGGACATGGACGCTGCCGACAAGCAGGCCCGGGAACGCTACGTGGTGGATATTCGCGACACCCTGCGTCAGAACGATATCCGCTACCGCTCGGTGGAGATCGCGCCGGATGGCGTCATAGCGCGGCTGCGCAGCGACGAAGACCGTGAAGCGGCCATGGACCAGGTATTCCGCGACCTGCCGGAACTGACGACCGAGGAATTCGAGGGCGGCGAAACCTTCAACGTTCGATTCCGCATTTCCGACGCCAAGCAGGCCGAGATTGCCGACACCGCGCTGCAGCAGAACATCACCACCCTGCGCAACCGGGTCAACGAACTGGGCGTGGCCGAACCGCTGGTCCAGCAGCAGGGCTCCAACCGCATCGTGGTGCAGCTGCCCGGCGTGCAGGACACGGCCACGGCCAAGCGGATTCTGGGCGCCACGGCGACCCTGGAATACCGGGCGGTCTGCATGGGCCACGACGCCTTCCAGGTCCAGTCCACGGGCATGATCCCGCCGGGCTGCCGGCTGTACCAGGACAAGATCGGTTCGCCGGTGCTGCTGAATAAGCGCCTGATCGTCTCGGGCGAGCAGCTTATTGACGCCGCTGCCGGCTTTGATCAGCAGTCCGGAACGCCCCAGGTCAACGTCACCCTGAACAACTCCGGCGGCAACCGGATGCTCAACTTCACCCAGGAAAACGTCAACAACCAGATGGCGGTGGTGTTCGTGGAGCGCAAGCCGGTCACCCGTGAGGTGAATGGCGAGATCATCAAGGAGACCGTGACCCAGGAGCGCGTGATCTCGGTGGCCACGGTACAGGAGCCGTTTGGGCGGCGATTCCGTACCACCGGACTGGACAGCCCCCAGGAAGCCTCGGAGCTGGCGCTGCTGCTGCGCGCCGGTGCACTGGCGGCACCCGTTGAAATCATCGAGGAACGCACCGTCGGCCCCAGCCTGGGTGCCGACAACATCGAGAAGGGTTTCAAATCGGTGCAGATCGGTTTTGTACTGGTGCTGATCTTCATGGCCATCTACTACCGGCTGTTCGGGCTGGTGGCAGACATGGCGCTGTTCGCCAACCTCGTGCTTATTGTGGCCTTGCTGTCGATGCTGGGGGCTACGCTCACCTTACCGGGTATCGCCGGAATCGTGTTAACGGTGGGTATGGCGGTGGACGCCAACGTTCTGATCTTCGAGCGAATACGCGAGGAGCTGAAAAACGGCAATACACCCCAGGCCAGTATCAGGGCAGGCTACGACAAGGCGTTTTCCACCATCGCGGACGCCAACGTCACCACCCTGATCGCGGCGATCGTGCTGTTCACCTTCGGCACGGGCCCGATCAAGGGCTTCGCGGTCACCCTGTCCCTGGGCATCATCACCTCGATGTTCACGGCCATCATGGGAACCCGCGCCGTGGTGAACCTGATTTACGGGCGCAAAGCCCGGGTCAAATCCCTGGCCATCTGACGGAATGCCGACATGGAACTGATCAAGAAACAAACCAAAATAGATTTCATGGGGATGCGCAAGTACGCGGTGATACTGTCGCTGGTGCTGATCGCCGCCTCCATTGTTTCCCTGGCAACCCGCGGCTTGAGTTACGGCCTGGACTTCACCGGCGGCACGCTGCTGGAGGTGGGCTACACCGAAGCGCCGAACCTCGGAGACATCCGTACGGCCCTGAACGGCGCCGGTTACGAGGACTTTGTGGTCCAGACTTTCGGGCGTCCCACGGACGTGGTGGTGCGCCTGGCAACGGACGAGGAGGAAAACCGTCCGGAGCTCAGCAACGAGGTCCTGAACGTACTGCAGGACGCCAGCGGCCAGAACCTGGAGATGCGGCGGGTCGAGTTTGTTGGCCCCCAGATCGGCGACGAACTGGCCGAAAAGGGTGGGCTGGCCATGGTCTATGCCCTGATCGGCATCCTGATCTACATCATCTTCCGCTTCCAGTGGAAATTCTCGGTGGGCGCGGTGATGGCCCTGGTGCACGATGTGGTCATCGTCGTGGGGTTTTTCTCCGCCTTCCAGGTGGACTTCGACCTGACGGTGCTGGCGGCGCTGCTGGCCGTGATCGGTTACTCGCTGAACGACACCATCGTGGTGTATGACCGGATCCGGGAGAATTTCAGATCGGTTCGCAAAGGTGAGCCCAGGGACATCTTCAATCTGTCCATCAACCAGATGCTGTCCCGAACGCTGATGACCTCGCTGACCACGCTGCTGGTGCTGTTTGCCCTGTTTTTCCTGGGCGGCGAAATCATCCACAGCTTTGCCGAAGCCCTGATCATCGGCGTGATCGTGGGAACCTACTCTTCCATCTTCGTCGCTGCCGCGGCCCTGATGCTGTTCGGCGTGACCAAGCAGGACCTGCTGCCGCCGGTCAAAGAAGGGGTGAAAGTCGACGACATGCCCTGAAGGGGCAGTCCGCGATCAGGGGCGTGATACTGAATCGCGCCCCAGGAAAAAGGCGAACACCAGCAGGGCCAGGCCGACCAGATCAGCCCACACCACGCCCTGGATCTTCTCACCGAACGATCCCTGCATCAGCGCCAGCACCACGAATCCAGCCATGGAGACCGCGGCAGCCAGCATGGCTGCCGGACGCAGCGTCGGCCGGAACGCGGCCGTTACGATCCACGCACCCAGGATGCCAAACAGCAGGGCCCGGTGGCGCATGAGAATCAGCAGGTCGCCATCCAGGCGGCCGACGGCATAGAGACTTTCGAGAACGGAAGCCGACCAGATACCGATCACCGGAATCCCGTTGATCAATCCGACCACTATCAGCAGCCCGGTGGCGAGGGTTTGTTTCACGAGTGGTCAGCCGGGCTTGAAGGGCGCAATGGTCTTTTTGATCTGACCCGCCAGCTTGAGATTGCCGGCGATGATGTTGCCGCTCGTCAGGTAACCGTCAGCGCCGTCAAAGTCGGTGCACATGCCTCCGGCTTCGCGGATCAGCAGGGCGCCTGCAGCCATATCCCAGGGTTGCAGGTCCATTTCCCAGAAAGCGTCGATGCGGCCGGCGGCGACGTAGGCCAGGTCCAGTGCCGCCGATCCCGCCCGGCGGACGTCTGTAGCCCGCTCGAACAGGGCGCTGAACATTTTCAGGTAGTTCGGCAGCACGTCTTTGTCGCGAAACGGGAAGCCGGTGGCCAGCATGGCGCCGTCCAGGGATTTACGGCCGCTGGCGCGGATGCGGGTGTCGTTGAGGAAGGCGCCGTTGCCGCGACTGGCGGTGAACAGCTCTTCCCTCAGGGGGTCATAGACGATGGCGTGCTGAATCACGCCGTTTTCTTCCAGGGCGATGGAAATGGCGAAGTGCGGGATGCCGTGAATGAAATTCTTGGTACCGTCCAGGGGATCCACGATCCAGCGGCTGGAGGACTCGCCGATCTGACCGGCTTCTTCGGATAAAATGGCGTGGTCCGGGTAGACCTTGTGAATCTCTTCGATGATGGCGCGCTCAGCCGCCGTGTCCGCCTCGGTGACAAAATCATTGCGCTGCTTTTCGATGACCGTCAGGTTCTCGATGCGGTTGAGCATGCGTATCAGCTGACGTGCGGCAGATCTGGCGGCGCGTACGCCGATGTTGACAGCGGGTTGGAGCATTCGAAGGGATTCCTGTTCAGCGGCGTGAGATTATAGGGGCTTGAGTCCAGATTTTCCGGTTTATTTTCCGCAACCCAGCCAACAGGAAGCCTTGATGCTGGATCACATCCGATTCGTGCTCTGCAACACAACCCATCCCGGCAATATCGGGGCTGCCGCCAGGGCCATGAAGACCATGGCCGTATCGCGGCTGACTCTGGTAAGCCCCCGGCACTTTCCCGACGCTGAGGCCACGGCGCGGGCTTCCGGCGCCGATGACCTGCTGCAGAACGCCACAGTAACCGACGACCTGGAAGCGGCCGTCGCTGACTGCCACCTGGTGCTGGGATCCAGCGCGCGGCTGCGTAAGGTGGCATTGGCCCAGTACAACGCCCGGGAAGCCGCCGAGGTGTCGGTGGCGCGGGCTGCCGCCGGTCAGCAGGTGGCGGTGTTGTTCGGGACCGAACGCTCTGGTCTGAGCAATGACGAGATCAACCGCTGCCATGCGCTGGTTCACATCCCCAGCAACCCGGACTACTCCTCGCTCAACCTGGGTTCAGCCGTCCAGGTGCTGGCCTACGAATTCCAGATGGCCATGCTGAACCAGGCAGGGCTGGAGCCCAATCGGATGCCCGACCATGTACCGGCCACCCAGAATCAGTTTCAGGGTCTGATGGGACATTTTGAGCAGGCCATGACGGTGTTGAAGATTCTCAACCCGAAGCAGTCCGCTACGCTGATGGCGCGGATCCAGCGCCTGATGAGCCGGGCCGAGCCCAGCGACGTGGAGATCAATATCCTCCGCGGCCTGTTGTCGGCGGCCGAAAAGGCCGCCCAAAAGTCCACCCAAAAGTCCGATACAACGCCTGCCGGAGAAGTGGTGGGTCCAGATCGCTGACCGGACGCAAGAGACGGACGCTGGGAAATAAAAGAAGGCAGGTCGATCCGTGACCCGCCCCCGGTAGACAAAAGGCCTGCGGCGCCGGATCCACTGGCGTGGATCACTGGTGCTCAAGTGAGGGTGGTGGGTGTGCTGGCACCGCAGGCACAAACTGGTTTTCCGCTGTCTCCCGTCAGCTGTTCTCGGGCTGGGTCTGAATCCAAAGGTCGATATTGCGCCGGAGCTTGACGGTTCGCAGGTGCTGAATGCCCTGGTCATCGCGGCTCAGCACTTCAACCGGCGTGGTTTCAGTCAGCCTGATGCAGGCGTAACCGTCGAACAGCCATTTGCGGGTTTCCGAATCCCCGGCCTTATCGGCTTTCAGCAGTTCTGACAGCGCCCGTTCATTGCGGCAGGCGACCGAGCCTTCCTTGAGTTCGGCCGCCTGTATCTCGGCGGCATGACCGGTAACCACCAGTCCTGCCAGAATCCCTGCCGTCAGTCGCGTGTTAATCCATTGTTTCATTTGACTGCCAATCCTCCGTGGTACGCAGCCAGTATCAGCCCTATGAATGGGAGGGCGTTAGGGCAATTTGCTACGGGGCTTGTAGGAAAATGACTACTTCCGGCGGGCAACGGGGACCACGGGTCCTTCGTCGTGCGCCGGAGTCGGAATACAGGGGCCTGGCCCGGGGCGCCTGTGGTCAAACTTTTGCTCAGCGCCAGGGTCATAGGGCAAAGGGCAGCAAACGCCAATGAGGGGCACAAACATGAAACGCCGCCTTCTGTTGATCTTTTCCTGGGTCTGGATTCTCGTCGCTGGCGAGGCGATCGCTGAAAAGGCCGAGAGTGTTGAGCGGGTGCTGGTATTCGGCGCCAGCGGCCGTATCGGCCAGCACATCGTGGAGGAGGGTCTGAGACGTGGCTACGCCATAACCGGCGTAAGCCGATTCGCCGAGCGACTGTCGGACTTCGCCGGTCGAATCAACATTGAGACTGGAGATGTTCTTGACCGTGACCGGGTGCGGGAACTGATCGTGGCCCACGATGCGATCATCGTTTCCATCGGCGGGGCGCCGCAGAACAAAAACCCGGAAACTTATATCGCAGCGCTCGCGGCGGCAAGCCTGATCGACGTGCTGCAGGAAATGGGCGAAGACGGTCCGCGACTGATATTTGTTGGCAATCTGTTCACGCTGATTTACCAGGAGGGTGAGACGCTGCTTGATATGGGACGGGTGGATGAATCCCACCAGAACTACGCGATGTTTTACGGCCATCAGATCGCACTGGATCTGTTCCGGGCAAGCAAAGGCGTCAACTGGACCGTGGCGACGCCACCCAACGGTCTGCGACTTCAGGGCTTTACGGGGAACGTCAGGTTTGGTGGCGACGAATTGCTTCGCGACCCCGATGGTGCTCCGGCCCAGATTTCGCGGGAAGATTTCGCTTTCGCCGTTTACGAGGAGCTTGCGGCGGGGCGCTATGTTCGGCAGCGTTTCAATACCGCAAGATAGTCGGTGGTCAGGCTAAAATCAGGCCATTGATCTGCGGCTGACCGGCCGGCTCACCGCTTGCGCCATCTGGCACTACCGGAACCGCTCAGCCTGGACCCCACAACTCCCGGTCCAGGTCCTGCTGCCAGCCGAACCGCTTGAGGTCGACGCGGTTTCGGATCACCGGCACGCCTTCCGCGGCCAGCAGTTCCGCCTGCCTTCCGGCCTGTTCCGATTCGGCGGGAAAGGCCAGGGACCCGTCGGCCCGGAGCACCCGGTGCCACGGCAGCGGCGGCTGTTCGTCGGTTTCGCGAAGAATCCTGCCCACCAGTCGGGCGCGACCGGGATAGCCGGCGCGGCTGGCGATTTCCCCGTAGGAACACACGCAGCCTCGGGGAATCGCGCGAACCACACGGCAGATATGCAGGGTCCTTTCCGGCTCCATCAGCGCTGCAGATTGCCCAGTACGTGCCCGCAGAGCGTTGACCACAGTGCGGGGGGCAGATCGTGTCCCAGCCCCTGGACCAGGTGAAAACTGGCACCGGGGATGGCTGCCGCCAGCCGTTCTCCGGCCTGGGGGCGGATCATGGGGTCGCGGCTGCCGTGAATCACGCTGACCGGCAGGTCGAGTCCGGCCAGCCGGTGCCGGCGGTCCCTGGCCGCCATGATGGCGGCAAACTGTCGCTTGCGGCCGTGGGGCGCGCCGGCCCGGTGGAAAGCCTCGGTAATGGCCTGGGTCAGCTGAGCCGGGTCCGGCGGGTAGTCCGGTCCAGCCAGTACTGCCCAGAATCGCAGGCCGTAGGCGATCTGGGATTCCAGGTCAGGTCCGGGCTGGTGCAGCATGACCCGGGCCAGCTCCGGCGTGGGAAACAGGTACTTCATGCTGCCCGAGTGGGTCATCAGCAGGGCCATGCTGGCAACCCGGTCAGCGTGCTCCAACGCCATGATCTGGGCGATCATGCCGCCCATGGAAATGCCCACCAGATGGGCTTGCTGAATGTCCAGGGCATCCATCAGGCCAATGGTGTCCGCTGCCATATCGTCCAGTGTATAGGGTGGGGCAACCCGCAAGCCCAGGACCCGACGGCGGATGGAGGTGGCAAAAGCGGGTTCGCCCAGCTGGGTCAGACGGCTGCTTTGACCCACGTCGCGGTTGTCGAACCGGATGACCCGGTAGCCGCCCTCGACCAGGCGCCGGCAGAAGCCCTCGGGCCAGGCTGTCAGGGCCATGTTGAAACCCATTATCAGGATGACCGCGGGATCTTCATCCCTGCCGAACTGCTCGTAGGCCAGTTCGATGCCGTTGGCCGAAACCCTGGACATGCTGGATTCAGTACAGCACGCGGCTGCGGATTGTCCCGGCAATTTCCCTCAGCTGTTTGATGATGCCGCCTGTATCGGGGCAGTCGATGTCCATTACCACGTAACCCACCTCGCCCAGGGTCTGCAGATACTGGGCAGCGATGTTGATGTGTTCGTGGGAGAACACCTTGTTGATCTGCTGCAGGACGCCCGGCTCGTTGCGGTGGATATGCAGAATCCGGTGGCATCCCGCGTGATCCGGCATGGCCACCTCCGGGAAGTTCACGGCGGACACGGTGGAGCCGTTGTCGCTGTAGCGGACCAGCTTGCTGGCCACCTCCTGGGCGATGTTCTTCTGAGCTTCCTGGGTGCTGCCGCCGATGTGGGGCGTCAAGAGCACGTTGTCCAGGTCCACCAACGGGGAATTGAATACATGCTGGTTAGACTTGGGTTCCTCCGGGAACACGTCGATGGCGGCGCCGCGCAGACGGCCGCTCTTGAGGCCGTCCACCAGGGCGTCGATGACCACTACCTGACCTCGGGAGGCGTTGATCAGCCAGGTCCCCTCGCGCATGGCGCCGATGGCTGCGGCATCGATCAGGTCCCGGGTTTCAGCGGTCTGGGGGACATGCAGGGTGACCACGTCGGCGGCGCCCAGCAGCTCTTTCAGGGAATCCATGGGTTTGGCGTTCCCCAGGGGCAGTTTGTCCACGACGTCGTAAAACAGCACCTCCATGCCCAGGCTTTCGGCCAGGATGCCGATCTGGGTGCCGATGTGGCCGTAACCCACGATGCCCAGTTTCTTGCCGCGGATTTCATAGGACCCCTGGGCCGACTTCATCCATTCCCCACGGTGGGCCGCGGCGTTGCGCTGGGGGATACCCCGCATCAGCATGATGATTTCCGCCAGCACCAGTTCCGCCACGCTGCGGGTGTTGGAGAACGGCGCGTTGAACACGGGAATCCCGCGGCCCTGGGCCGCGTCCAGGTCCACCTGGTTGGTGCCGATGCAGAAACAGCCGATGGCCGTCAATCGCCGGGCGGATTCCAGGACCTCCCGGTCCAGCTGGGTGCGGGAGCGGATGCCAATGAAATGGGCTTCAGCAATGGCCTGCTTCAGTTCTTCTCCGGTCAGGGATTTGTCTTCGGTCCGGATGTTTTCGTAGCCCGCCCTGGAGAATACTTCGGCCGCACGGGGGTGCAGTCCCTCCAGCAGCAGGATACGGATTTTGTCTTTGGCCAGTGACAACGAGCTCATGGGTTTTCTGCTAGCATGCGACTGGCTGTCGCGGCCTGGGAGCCAGGCCTCGAAACCAACCGCCTTGGTCCTGTGGATCATTAGAATCGCGGCATTTTGGACGCCCCGCACCGGTGGTGCAAGAGCGGCGCAAGAACGGAATCATGCAGAGCCCGAAAAACAACATCTCCAACGAGGTCCTGGGTGGCCTCAGCAGCGAAATTCCGGATCTGGAGATTTCCCGCCAGCCAGAAGATCTGACCGAGTACGGCAGGGACTGGACCCGGCTGTATCCGCCCGAGCCCTGCGGCATTGCCTTTCCCCGCAGCGAGGAGCAGATTCTGCGGCTGGTGCGCTGGGCCAACAGCGCCGGCGTGGCGTTGGTACCGTCCGGAGGCAGAACGGGATTGAGCGGCGGTGCGGTTGCGGCCAAGGGTGAACTGGTGGTGTCCATGGCTCGCATGGACCGCCTGCTGGAGTTTGATCCGGTGGATCGGACACTCACCGTCGAGGCCGGCATGATCACCGAGAAGATCCAGCAGCTGGCCGCGGAAAACGGCCTGATGTTCCCGGTGGATTTTGCCGCCAAGGGATCCAGCCAGATTGGCGGAAACCTGGCCACCAACGCCGGTGGGGTCAAGGTGCTGCGCTACGGCCTGACCCGGGACTGGGTGGTCGGAATGCGGGTGGTCACCGGCGCCGGCGAACTGCTGGATGTCAATCGCGGCCTGATCAAGAACGCTACCGGCTATGACCTGCGCCACCTGTTTATCGGCAGCGAGGGCACCCTGGGGATTATCGTTTCGGTCACCCTGAGGCTGGCGGAGCCGCCACCCAGCCAATCGGTCATGGTGGTGGGCCTGGAAGGCATGGACCCCCTGATGCAGGTATTCGACCTGGCCCGGGAGTCGCTCACCCTGTCGGCCTTTGAGTTCTTTTCCGACCTGGCGCTGAGTTACGTCATCGCCGAAGGCTCCCCCCGGGCGCCCTTCGAATCCCGCATGCCTTACTACGCGCTGCTCGAATTTGACTGCGTCGGGGAAGACGGCGAGGCGGCTGCCCTGGCGTTTTTCGAGCGCTGCCTGGAGGAAGGCTGGATTGGTGACGGCGTGCTCAGCCAGAGTGAGGCCCAGGCGGCCGAGCTGTGGTCATTGCGGGAATTCATCAGCGAGCGGATATCCGCCAAGACGCCTTACAAAAACGACCTCTCCACCCGGATCTCCCAGGTTCCGGCCTTCCTTCACGCGCTGGAAGACGTCGTGCTCAGCCGGTACCCGGATTTCGAAGTGGTCTGGTATGGCCACATCGGCGATGGCAATCTGCACCTGAATATCCTCAAGCCGGATGACCTGAGCCTGGCGGAGTTCAAAAAAGCATGCGAGTCGGTCAACGAGGAAATCTTTGGCGTGGTGGCCCGGTTCCGGGGCAGTGTATCGGCCGAGCATGGGGTAGGGCTGCTCAAGCAGCCGTACCTGGATCGCAGTCGCGATCCCCATGAAATCCACTACCTGAGCGGCATCAAGCGTGTGTTTGACCCCAACTGGATACTCAATCCAGGAAAGATGCTGCCGGAAGCTTAGTGTCTTTGTTCAGCAAAAGATGACCTTTATGCGCCCCAGACCACGGGGTTACAGCACCACGCCTCCGGTGGTGATGACCCTGATCGGCATCAACCTGTTCACCTACCTGCTGCAGAGCCGCCTGCCGGGCCGGCTGGAACTGGCCTTTGCATTGTGGCCGCCGGGCGAGGCGATGGTGTACGGCACCCGGGTCGGGTTTGAGCTATGGCAGCTGCTGACTTACGGCTTTCTGCACGGCGGACCGGCCCACCTGTTCTTCAACCTGTTTGCCCTGTGGATGTTTGGCATCCAGATCGAGAATATCTGGGGCTCCCGCTCCTTCCTGTTCTACTTCCTGGTATGCGTGGCCGGCGCCGCGGTGACCCAGCTGGTGGTACTGAGCCTCCAGGGCGGCTACTACCCCACCATCGGTGCGTCCGGCGGCGTATTCGGCATCCTTCTGGCCTTCGGCATGATGTTTCCCAATCAGCGGATCATGCTGCTGTTTCCGCCGATCCCCATGAAAGCCAAGTACCTGGTCATCGGCTACGGCGTGCTGGAACTGACCCTGGGCGTCAGTGGCGCCCAGTCCGGCGTCGCGCATTTTGCCCACCTGGGGGGAATGCTGTTTGGCATCCTGCTGATCCAGTACTGGCGGGGGAGGTTTCCGTTTGGTCAGGGGAGGCCGGGGGGTTAGCTCTGCTTCCCTGCGCAGAGCTATGTCTCGAGATAGCTAAAGGGACTAAGGATTTGAATCCCTGGCTCGGGCGATCAAGCAATTGCCGTCACGTCTGAATGTCCGCTTCGGGACACACGCTGCCGATCCCCCAATCAACCCAGACATACATCTTTCTCACGTTACCGCGGTAACTTTCTGGTCAATATTGATAGGTATTTCAGTGTGTTAAGGGTATAATACTGTATGTTTGTATAGCTTCTGCCACGGAGGGCAGCCCATGACTGCCGAGTTCGAACCCCGCCTGCATCCCAAGTACCAGCGCTCCCAGGAACTGGGGGATGAAATCACCGAACTGTGTGCCTACCTGTATGCCGCCACCTACCGGCTGCTGGTGCTGATCCGGGAGTTCGATGAGCAGGAGCTGTGGGGGCTGCCGGGGATTGCGTCCTGTGCCCAGTGGCTGAACTGGAAGGTGGGCATCGGGATGAATGCGGCCCGGGAGAAGGTGCGGGTGGCCCGGGCGCTGGGGGATCTGCCGTTGACGTCTGCTTCTTTTGCCAAGGGAGAGATCAGCTATTCCAAGGTCCGGGCCATTACCCGGGTGGGGACGCCAGCCAACGAAGAGGTGTTGCTTCATATTGCCCGCAACGGCACGGCTCATCACCTTGAGACCGTGGTTCGGGGGTATCGGCGGGCTAAGGCTTTGAATGAGACGGACACTGCCACTGCCCAGCACGAGGGGCGGGGTATTTCTTACCTGTGGGACGATGACGGGTCCCTGGTGATTCGCGGTCGCTTGCCGGCGGAGGTGGGGGCCATGGTGGTCAAGGCGTTGGATAAGGCCATTCGGGATATGCCGCAGGAACCGACTTCAGAAACGGGGGAGCGCCAGCCGATCGTTCAGAAACGCGCGGATGCCCTGGCGGGGATGTGTGAGTCTTATCTCGCACACGGGCCGCAGGCATCTTCATCCGCCGATCGCTACCAGGTCATGCTGCATGTTTCCGCGGAAACGCTGGATGGTGGGGATGAATCGGACGTTACCGCGGTAACTTCAGCTCAAGAAACATCATTCATCGAACACGGCCCCCATGTTTCCGCGGAAACGTCCAGACGACTGTGCTGTGATGCCTCGCTCAGCGCGGTGATCGAGGGCAAAAACGGGGAACCCATCAGCATTGGCCGCAAAAGCCGGGTGATACCGCCGCCCATGCGGCGGGCATTAAATGCCCGGGACGGGGGTTGTCGGTTTCCGGGCTGTACCCACCGTCATTTTGTCGATGGACACCACATACAGCACTGGTCGGAGGGGGGAGAGACGTCCCTGGACAACCTGGTGCTGCTGTGTCGCCTGCATCACCGGATGGTGCATGAGCAGGGGTTTGGCTGCCGGACAGACAGCGATGGACGGCTGGTGTTTACCACGCCGGGTGGAACCGAAATCCCGCAATCCGGCTGGCACCCGCCGGAAGAACTCAAACCTTTGCTGCCGGAGCTGGCCCGGCGGCTGGAGGATCAGTTGGAGGACGCCCACATCGATGCGAAAACCTGTGCCTGCCGCTGGGATGGGGTCCCCATGGATCGGGGGCTGGCGGTGGAGTTGGTGTGTCGGCGGGATGGCTTTTAAACGCCTTCATGCATCCTGGGATGCTTAAAAGGACGCCCCGGCCGAAGCCGGGGCGTGGACGAAGTGTTATTGGTCGTCTCTGGAATCCGTATAGGTCCGATAAAAGAACGCGTTGCCCTCAAACTCCGGTACCACCTGGGTCAGGGCCATTTCGCGACCGTCACGGACCACGGTGAGGTCGACGGTGTCGCCGGGTTGAAACTCGGCCAGGGCGCGCATGGCCTCGCGGGGGCGGGTCACGCGCTCTCCGTCGATGGCGATGATGACATCGCCGCCTTCCAGGCTGCTGTCCTCCAGCTCGGAGTCAATCACCAGTACGCCCTCATCGGTGCCGAAGTACCGGGCCAGCTTTGGATTCAGGGCGGTCAGTTCCAGGTCGGACCAGGCCAGGCCGGCGCCCCACAGGTAGGGTCCGCCCATTCCGGTGCCCTGGAAGCGCTTCAGGTTCTTCAAGGTGTCTTCGTCCAGCTCGAACTGCCAGTTGCGGAACTTCTGGCCGAAGTCCTTGAACTCGTCCAGGTCCATGACCAGGCCTTCCCGGCCCAGGTTCATGCTGAACTGACCCTCTTCGAAGTTGAATTCCGGCCAGTCGCCACTGTAGGTGAAATTCCAGTTGACCGTGGGCTCGTGAACCTCAGCGGTTACGGTGAACTCGATACGCTCTCCGTCCCGGTCCACCACGAAATCGTACTGGTTTCCCTCTTCGATCTTGCCCAGCAGCTTATAGGCCTTGTCCAGCCCACGCTTGCCTTTGACCGACTCACCGTTGATTTCGACGATCCAGTCGCCGCTCTTCATTCCGGCCCGGGCCGCGGGGGCCTCAGGCGTAACCCCCGACAGGCGCACGCCTCTGCCACTGTTTTCCTGGCTCATGACGATGCCGATCATGGGGCGCGGTTCGCCGGAGAAGTACCGGTTGACGGTCCGGTTGGGGAAGCGGTTGCCGTCGGGGTTCAGGCGGTTCATGCGGCGATTGAGCTGTTGCAGCTGTTCCTGGGCTTCGCGCAGTTCTTTCTGCAGCGCGCGCATTTCTTCCTCGGCCTCAGCGCTTTCCCAGCTATCCTGGGCGTACATGGGTCCAGCCAGGGCCAGCAGGGCCGCCAGAGTCAGATAATTGAGTGCCTTCATTGTAATTCTCCTCAGAGTTCGTAGCCCGCCAGTCGGGCACGGGGGACCGGCTGATTCATGGTCATGACCGGTCTCCTTTTCAGTTCACGGGGCAACAATTCATTGGCTGCGTGGACGTTCACCAGGTCGTTGAGCAAACCGGCCCGGACCTGCCACAGCATGATCTGCTGCTCGGGAGCAGGACGAGCAGCCAGGGCCGAGTCAACCCAGGCTACGCGGTCTTCCAACTCGCCGATGGCCAGGGCCTGGTGGCCGCGGACGATGGCCGACGGCTTTTCCACCTGCCGCAGCTGCGTTTCCAGCTCCTGGGAATAGGCGATCCAGGAATCGATTTCCTGGCGCTGCTGATCCACGGTGGTGGACAGCATCAGGATGACGCCCAGGGACAACAGTGCTGCTGCGGCCAGGCCCATGGGCAGCCATCGCCGGAAAGGTGAAGGTGCCCGGCGGCGCTCGGTTTCCGCGATGATGTCTGGCAGCAGGTCTCGCCCGGGTGCCAGTTCCGGCAGTGTTTTCAGCTGTTTGCTCAGCTGGCTGTGATCATTTGAGGACATGGTCCGTCATCCTCCGGCTTGTCCAGCCAGTCGCGCAGCTTTTGATGTGCACGGCTCAACTGGGTCTTGGAGAAACTGAGGCTCTTGCCGAAGGCGTCGGCGATCTCCTGGTGGCTATAGCCTTCCACGTCGTACAGCCAGACCACTGCCCGGGTTTCCGCGGGCAAGCGGGCAAAAGCCTCATTCAGGTCGATCTGGGCGCCGCCGTCACTGGTGTGACCGGCCCAGTCGTCGGGATCCACCAGGGTCAGCGACTTGCGCTTGATCTGGCGCAGCCGGCTCAGGCACTGGTTGACGGTGATTCGCCGTATCCAGCCCCAGAAAGAATCGCCGCGGAACTGCTCGATGCGGACAAATGCCTGCACGAAAGTCTCCTGCAGCACATCCAGCGCCTCCTGCTCGGACTGGCAGATTCGGAATGCCACGGTATACAGCGGCCGGTTGAACCGCCGGTACACCTCGGCATAAGCCTCGTGATCGGCGGATTTGAGCCGCGCCAGCAGCTTTTCATCGATGTCCAGTTTCTGATCGGGATCAGGGGGCATGCGCCACGGTTCCTGGTGTCTACGCTCATTAAGACGCCAGCAGTTGGCAAAAGGTCACACCGCGGGAAAAGAATTCTCAGGCAGGCAATCCGGCCGGGGACGGGCCCTGCTGGCCGTCAATCTCCAGCCGCAGCTTTTCAACGGTCTTGGGTGGCACTTCGATCAGTGCGGAGATACGGGCAATCAGGTTTTCTTCCAGGGAGTGGATTTCCCCGTCGGCATAGGCGACCCGCCACAGGTCCTTGATCAGGCTGTGTTTCTGCCCCAGGGTGCTGTATTCGCTGATGAGGCTGGTGTAGATCTGCAGGGACACCGCGCACTCCGACTCGGTTTCCGCTGCCCGCATCAGCTCCAGGGTTTCCTCGGTGGTCAGGTCGAAGGTCCCGCGGATGGCCTCGGCAATGGACTGGCGCTCTTCCTGCATGACCTTGAAGTCAGCGCGACACATCTCCAGAAGCAGGGCACCCGTGGCCAGCCTGAGCTGGTGTTCCACCTCTTCGGGTACCGCTGTCCGGGGTTCCAGTGCGGCCTTGATTTTTTCCCAAAAGCTCACAATTTGTCGCTGCGTCAGAGACTTACGTTCGTTCAGTTGACGGTTTGCATCTACGCTGAGCGTCGTAATTTAGCAGAGAACCCGGTCGGCTGTACAAACCGGGTCCATCGACAGGTTGCTGATGATGGGCCGGCAGGCGCCAGCTGGGCCGGGTCAGCTTTGGGTCAGCGCCGGGTCAGCGCCCCCAGAATGCCCCGCAGCAGCGACCGGCCCAGCTGGGTGCCCATGGACCTGGCGGCTGATTTGACGGCTGCCTCCCAGGGCGTCTGACGGGATGATCGCCGTCGCGTTCCCGATTTCTTGGCTGCTTTCTCGGCTTTCTCCCGGGCCTTTCGTTCGGCTTCGGCTTTCTCAGCTTCGGCCAGTTCCCGGGCCGCCTTTTCGGCCCGCTGGGTCAGGATTTCGAAGGCGGATTCGCGGTCCAGGGTCTGGTCGTACATGGCCCCAACCGGGCTGCGCTTGCGAATTTCCTTGCGCTCCGCTGCGGTCAGCGGGCCCATGCGGGAGCGCGGCGGGCAGATCAGGCAGCGGTCCACCATGCTGGGTGTGCCCTTGTCCTGCAGGGTGGAGACCACGGCTTCCCCGACGCCGAGCTGGGTGAGGGTCGTTTCCACGTCCAGGTTGGGGTTCTGCACAAAGGTTTCAGCGGCCGCCCGGATCACCTTCTGGTCCCTGGGCGTGAAGGCGCGCAGGGCATGCTGCACCCGGTTTCCCAGTTGGCCCAGTACGTCATCAGGGATGTCCTGGGGATTCTGGGTGACGAAGTAAATGCCCACGCCCTTGGAGCGGATCAGCCGGACCACCTGTTCAATCTGGTCCAGCAGCGCTTTGGGCGGGTCGTCGAACAGCAGGTGGGCCTCGTCGAAAAAAAACACCAGTTCCGGCTTGTCCAGGTCGCCCTTTTCCGGCAGTTCTTCAAACAGCTCGGCCAGCAGCCACAGCAGGAAGGTGCAGTAGAGTCGCGGGTTCTGGATCAGCTTACGGGCATCCAGTACGTTGATGACACCGCGTCCGCCCAGGTCCTGGCGCATCAGGTCGCTCAGCTGCAGCGCCGGTTCACCAAAGAACAGTTCCCCGCCGGAGCGTTCCAGGGTCAGCAGGCGTCGCTGGATGGCACCGATGGATGCGCTGGTAACGTGGCCGTAGCGTAAAGAGATTTCCTTTGCGTTCTGACCTACGAAATTCAGCAGGGAACGCAGGTCCTTGAGGTCCAGCAGCAGCAGGCCCTCGTCATCGGCGACGCTGAAGGCGACGTTGAGCACTCCTTCCTGGGTGTCATTGAGCTCCAGCAGCCGGGACAGCAGGATCGGTCCGATCTCGCTCACGGTGGTGCGGAGCGGATGTCCTGATTCCTGGTACAGATCCCAGAATACGATGGGTGCGCCTTCGGCCTCGTAATCGGCCAGGCCGATCTTATCCACCCGCTTGGCGATGCCCTTGCTGGACAGGCCTTTGCCGGGAACGCCCAGTCCGGACAAGTCTCCCTTGACGTCGGCCAGAAAGACCGGAACGCCCAGGCGTGAGAATCCCTCCGCCAGAACCTGCAGCGTGACCGTTTTGCCGGTGCCGGTGGCGCCGGCAATCAGGCCGTGGCGGTTGGCGTACCGGCCCAGGATTGTGGCCGGCCGCTCCCCGCCGCCGAAGTGAACCAGCGGTTCTTGATTCATGGTCGAGACTTTATCGCTTGAACAGGCCTCCAAGGATACCTGATCCGCGGCTCAACAGGTCCGACATGTCCACGTCGCCGTCGCCGTCGGCGTCCAGCAGCTTGTCCACTACGCCGAACCCGGTGCCCTTGCTCTCGGCGCGCTGGCGTTCCTGGCCCAGCAGGTCGGCCAGGCCGCCGCCGCCCTGTTGCTGGGACTTGCCGATAGCCCCCATGACCATGGGGCCCAGGGTCGCCATCAGTTTGGCCATGGTGCCTGAGTCCAGCCCGGACGCTTTGCCCAGCTGGCGTTCCACGTTCTGCCGCCGATTGCCGAAAATATGGCCCATCATCCGGTCGTCCCGGTCGGATACGGCCTGGCCGAGAAAGCCGCCCAGGTTGTCCAGGATCGAACCGTCATGATCTTTGGTAATGGCCTTGGCCAGACCTTCGGCGGCACCGGAGGACTGGGAGTTGCGGGTCAGCTGGCCCAGAATGACCGGCAATGCAGCCTGAATGGCCTGGCTGGTCTGGTCCTGGCTGGCGCCGATACGCTGCCCGATCTGGCCAACTTTCCCCTGGTCAAGCTGGCCCATGATCATATCGAGAATTCCGCTCATGTCTTCCTTTCCTCTCCGTTCGGCGGCGACTTTGATCCCCGCAGGTTAGCACCCGAATTGGGCTATGATGTGACCGTCGGCAAAGCTGATTGAATGGCGCCTGCCAACCGTGATTCTGAATATGAGTGAAGCTTTGCAGCATGTCAAAACGCAGACGCCGGAGTTAACAGGTTTGCACAACTTCGACCCTGTCATGGGGCTAGAATTGCGGCTGAAAGGCACACGGGAGGCCACCTCATCATGTTGAATCTCAGGTCCAGACGACGCACCTGGCGGTTGCTGGCCAGCGCATTGACAGTCTTGCTGGCCATGACGGGCTGCGCCACCAACCCGGTCACCGGCAAGAACGAACTGGCGCTGGTTTCTGAAGCCCAGGAGCTGAAGATCGGGGCCCAGCAGTACTCCCCCAGCCGCCAGATGCAGGGCGGAGACTACATCGTGGATCCCAACGTCGCCCGTTATGTTCAGGATGTGGGCCAGAAGCTGGCCGAAAAATCTGACCGGCCGTTGCCGTACGAGTTTTCCGTGCTGAACAGTTCAGTACCCAACGCCTGGGCACTGCCCGGCGGGAAGATCGCCATCAATCGGGGACTGCTGCTGGAAATGAATACCGAGGCCGAGCTGGCCGCGGTCCTGGGCCACGAAATCGTGCACGCCGCGGCCCGGCATGGAGCCAAGGGCCTGGAGCGGGGTCTGCTGCTGCAAGGTGCTGTGCTGGCTTCAGCGGTGGCCAGCCGCAACAGCGACTACAGCCAGTACGCCGTGGGGGCGGCTTCGGTGGCCGCGCAATTGATCAACCAGAAGTACGGACGCGGGGCTGAGCTGGAATCGGACGAGTACGGGATGATTTACATGTCCCGGGCCGGCTATGACGTCCAGGGCGCCGTGGAACTGCAAAAGACATTTGTGCGCTTGTCCGAGGGAAGACGCCAGGACTGGCTCAGCGGTCTGTTCGCCAGCCATCCGCCGTCGGCAGAGCGGGTTGCCCAAAACGCCGAAACGGCCCAGCAGCTCCCCGCAGGCGGGACCATCGGTCGAGACGCGTACCAGCGGGCCATGGCCCGGTTGCGGGCCACCAAGCCCGCCTACGATGCCCACGATAAAGGGCGCAAGGCCCTGTCCGAGGGAAAACCGGACGAGGCGCTGCGTCTGGCCCGGGAGGCCATCGCTGTGGAGCCCGAGGAGGCGCTGTTCTACGGCCTCATGGGAGACGTGGAATACGCCCGCAAGCGCTACCAGCAGGCAGTGAGCCACTATTCGGAAGCACTGCGCCGCCACGATGCCTATTTCAAGTACTACCTGGGCCGCGGTGAGTCCTACCGCAAGCTGAACCGCATGAACCTGGCCGAGGCGGATCTGAAGGCCAGCGTGGAACTACTGCCCACGGCAGATGCCATGGCCGCACTGGGCCAGATCTCGGAATCCCAGGGCAACCTGGACCAGGCCATTGCCTACTATGAATCCGCCGCCTCATCCAGAAGCCCAGCCGGACGGACCAGTTCCGAGCGACTGGTCAAGCTGGACCTGCCCCGCAGGCCGGATCGATACATTTCCATCCGGCGCCAGATCGACAACCAGGGCAGGGTGTATATCGAACTCGGCAACCGCACCTCCGTGCCGGTCTCCGACGTCGTCGTTGTTCTGGCGTATCGTGACAGCTCGGGTCGTACGCGCCAGGAACAGCGCGTTCACCGCGGGACCATTGCGCCCGGAAAAACTGGCTTGATTGCGCTGGGTGGCAATCCCTACGCGTCAGCGCTGGACTCGCTGCAGTTCGCGGTCAGAGGGGCGAGGGTGAACTGACGGCATTCATTAACCAAAAAAAACAATCAATGCCGTCATCCTGAACTCGATTCAGGATCCATCTGAAGTTTCGAAGGCGCCTCCGTTGAAGGCTGCAATGCACGGATAACGCAGCCATCGTCCGTGACACCATCCGCTGCCGCGGTGCCTGACCGAAGTCTCCGATGAACCCATTGCCGGAATCGAGAGTTTTGAAAACAACAATCTCAGATGGATCCTGAATCGAGTTCAGGAGCGTTTTCGATTCCCGACCTCAAGTCGCACATGGAAGTGCGATCTTGAGGATCAACAATTCGGCACTTTTATGGTCTTACCCGCCCGCAACGGATACCGCGGCGGCGGAATGTTGTTCATGGCCGCAATTTCCCGCATGGACATGCAGCGATGGCGCTTGGCAATGCGGCTCAGGGTGTCGCCGGACTGGATCACGTAGGGCAGCAGGTCTTCACCCTCGGCATAGCTGGCCTCGTGCAGATCTGCCGCCAGTTCTGCCACTGGCGACTCCGGGCAGTTGCTTGCATAGGCCTCCGCAAGCTGGGCCGGTGCCCGCACGGGCACCCCGGCCGGTATCCGGTCTCCGGGCTTTACCTGGGGATTGAGGTTGCGCAGGGTGCGGAACCAGCCGTTGTCCTGGTCGGCGTTGCCCAGGCAGATGGCCAGTTCGCCCAGGGAGGCTTCCTGGACCAGGGTAATGTCTTCCAGGTGGGTCAGATACTCGGGAAATTCCAGCTGGTATTCCTCGGGGTGCAGGTACAGCCAGGCCGCGCCCAGCACCTTGGGCACGTAGTCCCGGGTATCCCGGGGCAGGGCGTAGTAGAACTCGGACGACCAGAAGTCTTTGCCTTTCAGCCGGCGATTGAGGCGACGCACCCGGTTTTCGCCGGAGTTGTAGGCGGCCAGCACCTTTTCCAGGCTGTTATCCAGCAGCCGGAACTGATCGCTCAGGTACTTCACGCTGGCCTCCGCTGCCCTGGCCGGGTCCAGTCGCTGGTCGAATTCGCCGCCGGTATCCAGGCCGTAGCGCCGACCCGTGGCGCGCATGAACTGCAGGGGCCCGGCAGCGCCGACCCGGGAGAAGGCATGGACCTTGCCGCCTGACTCCACTGCCAGGATGCCGAACAGCAGAGCCTCGGGCATGGCCGCGGCCTCGAAGGCCGGCACCATGTCAGCGCGCAGGTACTGGTAATTCTCGTAGGTGCTCATCAGCAGCGGCCGGTTCCAGGTCAGCCACCCGTTGATGGCGTTCTTGACCTGGCGGTTCAGCACGATCAGGTCGGCCAGGTTTTTCCCATTGATCTGGGCCGGCGGACCGGAGCGATCGGCGTTGGCGTCCGGGACCAGCTCATCGGGGTCCGCCACCAGTTCGTCCGGTTCAGTCAGGAACACGCCCGCCTGCAGGCTGGCAATATCCTGGTAGGCCTGCAGGGCAGGGCTGAGATCACAGCCGGCGATCTCGCGGCAGCGCGCAGACAGGTCGTCCAGGGCCACCAGGGAATCGCTGAGCAGCCTTTCCGCTGCCTCGGTGCTGCCGGATTCCAGTAAACCCATGGCTTCCCGGTAGGCCAGCACAGCCCCGTCTATGTCGGCATACAGCTCATCCACCACGCTGGGCGTCGCAGGAGATTCTGATGTCATTGCAACGGTCTCGGCTGGTGCGCTGTCGGCGTCGGGATTCTGCTGGCCCGGCATCAGGCTCGCACAGGAGGCGATCAACCCTGACATTGCAACAAGAAGGATTCGGCGCATCGTGGTTCCGTCCATTGGAGTGGCCGAACCATAGCACAGCCACTGGGGGCGAAAAAATGGCCAAAAGGAGGCGGTGGCGTGAGCAGGTGATCCCGGCCGCGGTCAGTGACACAATGACCGCTCACCAAGGCGGGGATTCCATGAGTTACTTCACTGAAGACACATTCAAGTTTTTCCGGGCCCTGGCCCGCAATAACAACCGGGACTGGTTCAATGAGAATAAGCAGCGCTACCTGGATCATGTGCGGGATCCCTTTCTAGCTTTTATCCGGGACCTGGACCCCAAGCTGAGGGAGATTTCCAGCCACTACCGGGCCAGCGACAAGGCCAACGGCGGATCGCTGTTCCGGATCTACCGCGACACAAGGTTTTCCAAAGACAAGACGCCTTACAAAACCTGGGCGGGGGCGCGGTTTTTTCACGCCGACGTGGGCAAGCGGGGAGGGCCGGTCTATTACCTGCACCTGCAGCCGGGCAACGTTTTTCTGGGCGCCGGGATGTGGCATCCGCCGACCCCGATCACCCAGCAGGTGCGGTCCTTCCTGCAAAACAACCCCAGGGCCTGGACCCGGGCGGTGAGCGACCCGGGCTTCAAACGCAAGTTCCGGCTGGCCGGGGATTCACTGAAGCGGACTCCGCGCGGATTCGACCCGGATCACCCGCTGGCGGATGACATCCGGCGCAAGGACTTCATTGTGATCAGCGAGTTTACCGACGCCCAGGCGCTGTCCAGCCGCTTTCTCAACCTGTACGTGCGACGGTGCGCGGCGGCATCCGACTTCATGGATTACCTGTGCGCGGCGCTGGATCTTGAGTTCTGAGACTGGTGCAGGTCAGGCTTGATCGCGCTCTACCAGCAGATGCCGGAGGTCGGGTAGATACTTCTCGAAAGAGCCGGTGTTGACCGCTACCACCGTTTCGCCCGCCTGAAGGTCGCCGGCTTCTATCAGCTGGTTGGCCGCAGCCACGGTGGCGGCTCCCTCCGGACAGATCCACCAGCGCTTGCGACGCCAGATGTCGGTCAAGGTGTTGGCGGTGGTCTGCTCATCGATGGCCAGCGCTTTACCCCCGCTGTCCCTGATGATACGCAGGACCTCGAAGTGGCCCACGCCGCCGGGGACGTTCAGCCCGACGCACAGACTCTGGCCGGCCTCCACCGGCGTGGTATCAGCGTCGCCACGGGCAAAAGCATTGACCAGGGGCGGCGTGACGTCACTCTGCACGCTGTAAATGCGGGGACGTTCCGGGCCCAGCAGGCCCAGGCACTCCAGCTCTGAAAAGGCCTTCCACATGCCCAGGATGCCGGTGCCACCACCGGTGGGATAGATAATGGCGTCAGGCAGTTTCCAGCCCTGGTACCCGGCTACGGCTTCGGCGATTTCCAGGCCCAGGGTTTTCTTGCCCTCGATGCGCCAGCCCGGCTCCTGAAAGGTGGCGCAGTTGAAATAGCCGTTGGGAATGTACTCGGCTTTCAGCAGTTCACCGGCCTCCCGGATAGTGCCTTTCACTGTTTCCAGGGTGACGTCCGAATCCATCGCCGCCGCTGCCGCCACGCTGCCCAGGATGGGCATGGGTGTGTCATCGGGCATGGCCACCACCACTTTCATGCCTGCGGCCCGGGCGTAATGGCAGAGGGAATCACCGGCGTTGCCCTGGGTGGGTACCGCCAGTGCGTCCAGACCGAAACGTCGGGCCATGGACGCCACCACCGACATGCCGCGGTCCTTGAAGCTGTGGGTGGGATTTTCGCCGTAGCCCGGGTGGGGATGGCCCTCGTCCTTGATCCACAGCCGCACTTCGTTGGGCACCAGGTCAGAGGCATTCAGCAGCGGCGTGTGCCCTTCACCCAGGGAAACGATGTGCCGGGCATCTTCGGGCTGATTGGGGTCCAGTGGCAGCAGCGGGCCAAAGCGCCACATGTCTCTGCGCTGGGGCTGGTACCAGCTGTGGTCCGGATAGTCCTGCTGCAGGCGTTCCAGATCCAGGATCATCCGCACCGGGCGCCCGTCCACGGGATCCAGGTTCATCAGCTGATCAGCGGAATAGGTCTGGCCCGATCCGATGCCCTTTAGGTGCAGGGTGTAGCCCATTGTGGGTTCAGTTGATGGAGTCGGGCATCAGTCCCAGGACATCTTCCAGCGGTCGGGGTTTCTCGATGCCGTATCCCTGGGCAAAATCCAGCCCGATTTCCCGCAGGTGTTCCAGAATCTCTTCACTTTCCACGAATTCGGCCACGGTTTCCTTGCCCAGGAAATGGCCAATTTCATTGATGGTCTTGACCAGCCCGTAGTCCGCGGTGCTGTTGACCAGGTCCTTGATGAAGGAGCCGTCGATCTTCAGATAGTCCACCGGCAGGTGCTTCAGGTAGCTGAACGACGACAGGCCGGTGCCAAAATCGTCCAGGGAGAAACGGCATCCCAGGTAGCGCAGCTCCCGCAGGAAGTCCGTGCAGCGGGACAGGTTGCTGATGGCTGCGGTCTCGGTGATCTCAAAGCAGATCTTGGACGGCTCAACGCCGGTATCCTCGAACAGCTGCTGGATAAACGTCAGAAACCGGGGCCGCCCGAAGGTCTTGCCCGACAGGTTGATGGACAGGCGGGCAATTTTGTCTTTGCGCGGGCTGCGGTTGAGCATGGCGAACGCGCTGCGGAAGACCCATTCGTCCAGGTAATGAATGCGCCCGTAAGCCTCGGCGGCCGGTATGAACTGGTTCGGCTGGACCAGCTCCCCGTCCTCGGTGCGCATGCGGCTGAGAATCTCGAAGTGTTCCCGGCCGCCGCTGTCCGAAGACAGGGGCAGTATGCGCTGGGCAAACAGCTCGATGCGGTCATTGTCCAGGGCGCTTTCCAGTTCCGTGACCCAGCGCATGGCCAGGTCCCGCTGGGACAGCTCCTGGTCGTCGATCTGGTAGCTTTTGATGCGGTCCCGCCCGGCGTCCTTGGCCGCACTGCAGGCGCTTTCCATCTGGTTGAGGATCTGGGAAACCGATTCGCTGGACCGGTCGATGGCCACCAGGCCGATACTCGCGGTGGCCTTGAGCTTGCGGCGTTTCCAGCGGGTTCGGTGCTCGTTGATGGCCCTGCGCAGTTTTTCTGCGGCCTCGTGGCCCGGGGCCGGTTCACAGCGCGCCAGCAGAACGGCAAAAGTGTCACCGCCCAGTCGGGCCAGTGACGCGTCATCGGACAGTTGCTTGCGCATGGCCCGGGACAGGTCCTGCAGCAGCCGGTCGCCGGCGTCGTGGCCGGCTGTGGTGTTCACCACCTTGAACTGGTCGATCTCAACCTGCAACGCGATGTGCTGGGTGTGCATGAGCTTGCTCTCGCCCAGCTTCAGCCGGATCTGCCGCTCGAACTCCTTGCGGTTCAGCGCTTCGGTCAGCAGATCGTGGGTGGCCTGGTGCGCCATCTGGTCGTGCATGTGCTGGACCATGCCGTGGTAGGTGCGGTCCATCAGCGGCTGATCGGGCTGGTCGATCATCTCCGCCTTCTTGTCGCGGAAATGGTCCGCCAGCTCGGCCGGGCTGATTTCCAGTTCCTTCTGGCCATTGCGATTGACGAACACGTAGCGGTCCCGTTCGTCGCTGATCCAGGCCAGCTTGATGGGCTGGGGCTGGCTGTCGGCGCCGGGGAACAGCA
Source organism: Lysobacterales bacterium (assembly GCA_030065125.1). Classification (GTDB taxonomy): domain Bacteria; phylum Pseudomonadota; class Gammaproteobacteria; order Xanthomonadales; family SZUA-38; genus JASJDM01. The sequence continues at coordinate 61,557 of JASJDM010000020.1, forward strand.
TCCAGCTGCCTTTGTCCATCATTTTGGCCATGCCCAGCCAATGGGCTGTGTCCGGATCGCTATCGTCGGGCTCAGGAACGGTTTCGCGGGGCGCGTCGGCCTTGAACTCGACCCGCTCGGCCTCGGCGCGCTCTTCACTGATGCCGGGCAGGACTTTTTTCAGATCCGCCAGCAGGTCTTTCTGTTCGGCTGCGTCAGCCTGAACGTGGGACAAACGGTCGCTGATGTTTTCCAGCAGTTCGGCGCTGGTCTGTGGGTCAGTGTCCTGGGGTTGGTAATCGTCGGCCAGCTTTTCGTCCAGTGAGCTGACCAGGCTGAAAGCCTTGTCCCAGTCGGGTCCCTCGACGCCGGTTCGGACCGCCTCGACGTCCAGCAGGTTGCGGTATCCGAGCTTCAGCAGGTCAACCACCGGCTTGGGGACCTGGCGACCGGCGAAGCGCTGGTTCAGCGCAGTCTGTACCTTCTCGCGGGCCTGCTCCAGCCGCTGCTGGCCTTCGGCCGCCTCCAGTACCCGCTTGAGCTGGGTGGCCCGCAGCCGATGCTGTCGCTTGAGCAGTTTTTCCAGCTGCTTTGCCGCATCCTCAAAGGCCTCGCGGTCTGGATCTGTCAGGCCGCTGAGATCATTGACGATGTGGTCAATCTGATTGATCAGCTTTTCCTCGCGGGAAGTCATTTCCTTCGCGCGGCTGACCACCGCCTGTCCCAGGTGGTTCAGGACCTGGCGGGCGGGATGCTGGGGATCGTTGATGACGTCCTGTTCCTGCATCAGCATGCGCAGCAGCTGGACCTCGAGTTGCTGGATCCAGCCCTTGGCCCGGGGGCCGACCACCGAATCGTTGCCGATGGTGTCCATCATCTGCTCAGTCAGATCAACCGCTTCCGCCGGGTTGCCAAGGACTACCCGGTCGTCATCCTGGCCGAAGCGCTTGCGCAGTGCCGCACCGAGGCGCTGACTCAGGTTCTGCTGGCGATCGCGTTGCTTGGCGGCCTGCAGATCGCGCAGGGCCTGGTGCAGTTCTTCCATACCGAATGCGGCAGGCGCCGGGCCGGCAGCAGGAGCGCCGCCGGCCGGTGGGCCGCCGGCTGGGGCAGCCCCCGGTTGGCCCTGGCCCCGGCGCCGCAGCAGCTGCTGCAGGTCGATGATCTTGGCGGTGTTGGCGGCCGTGGCCGGCGGTGTCGACAGGTAGTCGCCGGCATACCCGGGCTGCTGGGCGTAACCGGCGTCCTCGGCGTATCCGGCGGGCGCATCGCCCTCGGAGGGTGCTGCGGCGTCCGGCAGCGGTGCCTGCGCTGCTGGAGGTCGTGGCCCGGGTGCGCGTCGCGGACGCAAGGGGGTGAATACCAGGTTGGGCAGGATGCCGGCCTCGACCAACAGCTTGTTGGCGTCCTGGTACAGCGACTTGAGATTGCCACCGAAAACCTTGCCGAAGGTCCGCCACAGCACCTGGGCGGGGTTGTGGGCCAACTCCAGGGTTTCCAGGGCCTCAAAAAAATGGTGGCAGAGCGCGGCCGGCCCCAGCGGGTTGTTGCGGTTGTTGATCTGTTTGCCCGTGACCTCCGACAGGCGGGCGTCCAGGGCGTGCAGTTGCTCGTTATTGCGGTTTTCTGCGCTGGCAATAATTTCCGACACCGACAGCCAGGTTTCGAATTCCTGGTCGTCGACCAGTGACAGCTCTTCGCCTTCCTGGGTGTCGGCGCCGATGTTGGATATGGGTCGCAGCGTTTCAAAGGTGTTCAGGTGCTGGTCCAGCCGGTTGACGAAACCGGAAACGATATGGTCGCCGTTCTTGCGCAGCAGGCTCATGGCCTCGAAGTAGGGGGTCTGGCCCAGGTCGCCACTGGCATCACCAGCTGCAGTCAGCAGCGCATCCTTGCAGGCTTCGAAGGTGTCTTTGGTGTGCCGCTCCAGATATCGATGAGCCAGCGAGGCCAGTTGCCGGACCACGTGGCCACGCTTTTCCTTGCCGGGCTGGGGCGCCTCGGGGTCGCTGCTGAATCCCTGGCGTTCCGCCACGGCGGACAGCCTGTCAGCGACAGTCTGGTTCAGTTGCAGGAAAGCCAGGCCGAAGCCCATTTCCCCGACCCGGGCTACCCGGGCGACAATTTCGTCATGCTGTCCGCCATCTTCATAGCTGATCCGGACCGTGACCTGTTCGCCGCGTCCGACCCGACGGCCGGATGGGTGCTCGGCAATGGGGGACTCGTCCATGAGAGAAGCGAACAGTCCACCGGGGCAATAGTTCTCGATAACCACCTGCAGAGAGCCAGCGGCGGGCGACTCCAGTACGGCCGCATGGCGCACTGAAAGACGGGCATGACGGCGTCTTTCTTTTGACGATGTTTCGTTGGTCGGTGGCATCCAGCCGCAACTTGTGTTTTGGGCGCTTTTTTGTTGTCGATCTCTCCAGGCGGAATTCTATACTAGTGGGTGCGTGGCACAAACCAATGATGAAAACAATTGTGAAGGCCCTGACTGATATTTGCGGGGCCGGAAATTGACCAGAGGATCCTGAATCGTGTCTCGAATCATCACTCTGCTGCTGCTGCTGTCTACCGCCGGCTGCAACCTTGCCGAATACCGCAGCAGCTACCTGGAACAGACCCGGCGTGTGGACAATTTCCTGATCGGCCCGCAGTTTGCCGCCGAGGATATCGCGGAACTGACCGAACTGGGCGTTTCGGCTGTGATCAACTCCAGGCACCCGGATGAAATGAAAGAACTGAAATTTGACCAGGCCCGGTCGCTGGAGCAGGCGGGAATGACTTACCTGACGGCACCCCTGGGCGGCAAGGAATACCCCATGTCTCCCGCGACGCTGGATCGATTCAGCTCAGCCATCAAGGCTGCCGGGTCGGACGGCCCGGTGCTGCTCCACTGTCGCAGCGGGCGCCGCTCCAGCCTGCTGCTGGCAGCTTACCTGGTCAGGGAAAAGGGCATGACCGAGGAAGCGGCCGCCGAGGCTGTGGGCCAGCCCGAGCTGGAAAAGGCAGATATTCAGAAACTGCTCAAGTAAACCTGCATTCCGCCCTCCTGTGCTAGCGTTAAAGGCATGAATAGATACTTACTGGCCCTGGGTATGCTGCTGCCGTTGGCGGCGGTCGGCGCACCGTCCCTCGATCCCGAGGCGGGCAGCATGCGCTGCGGCAGGTCTCTGGTTGAAGTGGGTGACGAGGCATTTGTGCTGCTGGACAAGTGCGGAGATCCGGATTTTCGCCAGGTTGTCGCCATCGGCACTTACAGCGATGCAACCCGAACGCGCGCGGGCAAACGCCAGTTTCGTGCGGAAGACCGGGCGACCCTGGTCACCGAGGAATGGGTTTACCGGCAGGGGCGCGGCCGGCTGGCAAAAATCCTGACGGTCACCGGCGGCGTATTGACCTCGATCCGGGTGTCAGACCGGCAATAGCTCCTGTTCCAGCTCAAGGTAGTAGGACTCCAGCTGGTCCAGTACCGCCATGCGGTCCCCGCCCGCATCCTGCCGCAACTGCTGAAGATTCGCCCTTGCCTGGTCCAGGGGTGACGGTTCACCGGCGGTCAACTTTTCCCTCCGCAGGGTCAGCCACCGTTCTGCTTCATCGGGTCCCAGGGCTTCAGGATGGTGCCGCGCGCGATAGCGAAACAACAGGTGGCGGTACCTGGCGTTTTCAAACTGGTCCTGCAGCGCCGCAAGGTCGCCGGGACTGGTGCGCCGGACCTGCTCGATCAGCCGTTTGTCACCGGCCGAGGCGAAACCACCGCTGTACAGAGCCTGCTCCGGGTCGGTCGGTTCTTCCCAGCCGCGCCGGTCAAACACCTGCTGCACCCGGGTAGACAGTTCCGGTCCCGCCGCGGCTATCTGCTCCCGATGGGCCAGACACCGCTCCGGCTCCATGTGGATGCGTGCAGTGTCAGAGTTTTTCAGCACGGACACCGGCACCAGCACCGGCGCGTGGGAGGTGTTGACCGACTTGAGGGGTATCCGGTCCACGCCGTCGGGCAGGTCGGCGCTGGGAGTAAACACCCGGTCCGCAATGTCCGACGCGTTCAGGGTGAGCATGGGAGTTGGGTCAACGCTGAGGTCGTACACGATGATTGCGCGGCTGTTGGTCGGGTTCACGCAGACCGGCATCACCATGGCCAGGCAACCGCGCCGGGCGGGGTAGCGGGCGGATACGTGCAGCACCGGGTTGCGCCGTATCACGTCCAGCAGGGTGGCGGCCTGCTGCCGCCGGCGATGCTCAAAGCAGTAGTTGAACAGGCGCGGCTGGCGTGAGCGAATCAGTCGGGCCAGCGCGATTGTGGCCCTGACGTCGTTGAGCGCGTCATGGGCCTGGCCGCTGGCCAGACCATTGGCGTCGGCCAGGTGCTCCAGCTTGAAGCTGGGGGAGCCGTCCTCCCGGGTGGGCCACTGGATGCCTTCGGGCCGTAGCGCGTAGCACAGCCGGACCACGTCGATCAGGTCCCACCGGGAGTTGCCGTTGGCGTACTCCCTGGCGTAGGGGTCGAAAAAATTGCGATAGAGCAGATGGCGGGTCACCTCGTCGTCGAAGCGAATGCTGTTGTAGCCGATGCCACAGGTGCCGGGTACGGAAAACACCTCGCTGATAGCGGCGCAGAATTCAGGCTCCGGGACGCCATGGCGCCTGGCATCCTGGGGCGTGATGCCGGTAATCAGGCAGGCCTCGGGGTGGGGCAGGTAGTCGTTGGTGGGCCGACAGTAGATGACCAGCGGATCGCCGGTTTCCCGCAGTTCGAGATCGGTCCGCAGGCCGGCGAACTGGCAGGGTCGATCGGCCCGGGGATTGGCGCCGAAGGTTTCGTAATCGTGCCAGTAAAAGCTGTCTGCGCTCATGGTCTTGGCCTCTGTAGACGGTATTTCCCGGCCGCGTTCGCAGCCCGGATTGGCTGTCCTGCTGTACAGGGCCGAATTATGCCGAAAGACTGCCCGGTTCTGGTATCATTGCGCGCCCTTCGGGCTGTGGCCGACCGCTCAGCCCGGGACTGTACCTTACGGACATACCGATGAAAGTCAGAACCCGATTTGCCCCCAGCCCAACCGGCTACCTGCACGTGGGCGGCGCCAGGACGGCGCTTTTCTGCTACCTGTTCACCCGGCGAATGGGTGGAGAGTTCATCCTGCGAGTGGAAGACACCGACCGCGAACGCTCAACCCAGGAATCCACCGATGCCATCCTGAACGGCATGGCCTGGCTGGGACTGACGCCTGACGAAGGCCCGTATTTCCAGAGCGAGCGGACGGACCACTACAAGGCGGCGGTGCAGCAGCTGCTGGATCGTGGCCTGGCTTATCGCTGCTACTGCAGTCCCGAAGAGCTGGAGTCCATGCGGGAACTGCAGATGGCCAGGGGCGTGAAGCCCCGCTACGACGGCCGCTACCGGGATTTTCACGGGGAGCCGCCGGCTGGCGTCGACCCGGTGATCCGGTTCCGGAATCCCCAGTCCGGCGCTGTCGCCTGGGATGATGCGGTCAAGGGGCCGGTAGAAGTCGCCAACGAGGAACTGGACGATCTGGTCATCGCCCGGTCCGACGGCAGCCCGACCTACAACCTGACAGTGGTGGTGGATGACATCCAGATGGGAATCACCCACGTGATTCGCGGGGATGACCACGTGAGCAATACACCCCGTCAGATCAACATCTACCGTGCCCTGGAAGCACAGGTTCCGGTGTTTGCGCACCTGCCCATGATCCTGGGAGATGACGGTGCCAGGCTGTCAAAGCGCCACGGTGCCATCAGCGTGATGCAGTACCGCGACAACGGTTACCTGCCGGATGCGCTGCTCAACTACCTGGTCCGCCTTGGCTGGTCCCACGGCGACCAGGAGGTTTTCAGCCGGGAGGAAATGGTCTCAATGTTCCGGCTGGAGGACGTCAATCGGGCGCCTTCCAGTTTCAACACCGAGAAGCTGAACTGGATCAACCACCACTACATTCAGAACCAGCCGGCCGAGGAAGTGGCCCAGGAGCTGGATTGGCACCTTCAGCACATGTACGGCGACCTGACCAACGGTCCGCCGCCGGTCACCGTGGTGAGGCTGCTCCGGGAGCGGGCGGAAACCCTGCAGGAAATGGCTGGCCAGGCGGACTTTCTGTACCGGGAGTTCGAGCAATATGAGGAAAAAGCTGCCGGCAAGCAGCTCAAGCCGGCGGCCCGTGAGCCCCTGCAACGGCTGCGTGAGCAGTTGGAAACCCTGGAGGACTGGGAGCCAGAGTCGCTGCAGCAAACCATCCAGGGGGTGGTGGACGCGCTGGGCGTCGGGTTTGGCAAGGTGGGTCAGCCATTGCGGGTATCCCTGACCGGGCGTGGCTGGGGTCCGGGTAACGACCAGGTCATGGCTGCCCTGGGTCGTGATGTGACCCTGGGCCGGCTGGACCGCGCACTGGCCTTCATTGAAGCGCGACCGGATTGACTGCCAGGGATCATTCGGTTTTGAAACGGAATCCTGGATTGCTGGACCGCATCGCCATTCTGCTGTCGGGTGTGTGCCTGTTGCACTGCCTGATGGCTCCGGCGCTGGTGACGCTGCTGCCGATTCTCGGCGCTGCGACCCTGTCCCACAACCACTTTCACCTGTGGTTGCTGTGGCTGATCCTGCCCACGTCTACGCTGGCCCTTTTCATGGGCTGCCGACAGCATCGCGACCTTGTCATTGTCGGCCTGGGGGTGCTGGGGCTTGGGCTCATTGTCGGCGTGGCCGCAATCGGCGAGCAGATGGAACCGGTGCGCGAACGGATATTTACGTCCATCGGCGGCGTCGTACTGGCCATCAGCCATGTTCTCAACTACCGCAGCTGCCGGCGCCTGAGCTGCCCCGAGTAACCGTTATGGCCTTATATCGCTCATCCAAGACCTTTCGAGGGTTTCCCTGCGCGCACCGCAAGTGGCGTCACGACGGCCACTGCGCCTGGGTGCATGGATACAGCCGCGAATTCATCGTCTGGTTTCAGTCCACCGAGCGGGACGAAAACGGCTTTGTCATGGACTTCGGCGCGTTGGGCGAGGTCCGCCGCTGGCTGGAGGACCGTTTCGACCACACCCTGCTGCTGGATACCGACGACCCCATGCTGGACCGGTTTCGTGAACTGGAGCGCGACGGTGCCTGCAAGCTGACCGTGCTGGACGACGTGGGGATGGAAGGCACAGCGCGGTTTGTTTATGAATACCTCAACCAGTGGGTCGGCGAACGCACCAACGGCCGGGTTTCAGTGTACTCGGTGGAGTGCCGGGAGAACGAGAAAAACAGCGGCCTGTTTATTGCTTCCGACTCGTCCTGAGCAGTTCCTTGGGCCGCACCAGGGCCTCCAGTTGCGCGGTTCCCGGCAGCATGGGTGACTCACCGAGGCGAAGTACCGCCACCGCACTGGTGGTCATCAGCTTGCCTTTCCGGGTCCGGGGCGGCGACTGCTCACTCAGGTCCAGCAGCAGGCTGTCCATGCCCGGATTATGACCGACCACCATCAGGCACCGGCAATCCGGCAGGGCTGGACGTATCACGGTTTTGAGGGTTCTCAGGTGGGCCTCGTAGATGCGGGAGTCAAACTGCACCAGGTCCCCGGGCAGTTGCAGGATGTCGCTGAATATGGCCAGGGTTTCCCGGCAGCGTACTGCCGGCGAGCACAGGATCCGGTCCGGCCGCAGGTCGTGCCGCGCCAGCCAGCGGGCAACAAGCGGTGCCTGGCGGGTGCCTCGCCGGGACAGGGGTCGATTGGCATCGGGCCAGGGCGTCTCCCAGGACGACTTGGCATGGCGCAGCAGGATCAGAGTGGAGGCCGTCAAAACACCACCTGTCCCGCCTTGTATACCCGCCGGCAGCGCCGCCCGCCGATCCAGTAGGGCAGCTCGGCGGGATCGTCGATACTCCACAGGGCCAGGTCGGCCTGTTTGCCCACTTCCAGAGTACCGACCTGGCGGTCCATGGACAGGGCCCTGGCGGCATTCAGGGTGGTGCCGCGCAGGCATTCCTCAGCCGACAGCCCGAACTGGGTCGCGGCCAGGTTCATGGCCATGATGATGGACGACATGGGGGAACTGCCGGGATTGCAGTCCGTGGCCACCGCCATGGCTACGCCGTGCTCACGCAGGCTGGCTACCGGCGGCCTGCGCGTTTCTCCCAGGAAGTAGAATGCGCCCGGCAGCAATCCGGCCACCACGCCAGCCTCGGCCAAAGCTGTGATGCCGGCTTCGCTGGCGAACTCCAGGTGGTCGGCGGACAGGGCGCCGAACTCGGCGGCAAGGGCAGCGCCACCCGAGTCAGACAGCTGGTCGGCGTGCAGCTTCACCGGCAGGTTCGCATCCGCCGCCGCGGTGAAAACCCGTCTGACCTGCTCGGGTGAAAAGGCAATGGGTTCGCAGAATGCGTCCACCGCGTCAGCCAGGCCCCGGCGGGCGGTCTCAGGAATGATCTCCTGGCAGATCAGATCAACATAGTCATCAGAACGACCTTCAAATTCGGCGGGTACCGCGTGGGCCGCCATCAGCGTGGCTTTGACTTCGATGGGGTGGCGCTCACCCAGGCGACGGATGGCCGTCATCAGCGTCAGTTCGTCGTCCACGCTGAGGCCGTACCCTGACTTGACCTCCACTGTGGTGACACCCTCGGCCAGCAGGTGGCGCAGGCGCCCCATGGCATTGCTGATCAGCTGATCCTGGCTGGTCGCCCGGGTGGCCGTCACCGTGTTGTGGATGCCGCCGCCGGCCTCGGCGATGCTGCGATAGTCGGCGCCGGCATTGCGCAATTCGAATTCGTTGACGCGGTCACCGCCGAACACCAGGTGGGTGTGGCAGTCAATCAGTCCGGGGGTCAGCCAGCCGCCGGCAGCCTGGAAGACCTCGTCAGCCAGGTGTTCCGGCGCATCGGGAAGATCGCTCAGCGGACCCAGCCAGGCTATCGCCCCGTCATTGATGGCCAACCCGCCGCCGCGGATAGCGCCGAAGGGTTGGCCGGTGTCGGTCATGGTGGCCAGGTTGGCATTGATGACCAGATGCTGCCACCGTCGTGGGTTCCCTGAGCTCAAGCTGTCTTGCCTTGGTGGTCCATGTGCTGCCACCTGTCGAATTGATGGAAATCACCCAGCCCCTTTCGTCGCTGGGTGACTTGGCGCATCATCATGCCAGTTACCATGGATTTGCAAGAGAAACCCATGCCACCCGAGCCACCGGGGCCCGACAAGGTCCTGTCTGTTCCGCTGCTGTTCGACGGTGACAACTGGCACCGAGGGGTCAGGATTGGCATCAGTCGGAACGGCGAGATCACCACCTTCGAGGCGGACACTGACGCCCAGCCGGGCGACCAGCGGGTGAGGAGGGTGGTGATACCCGGCATGCCCAACCTCCACAGCCATGCTTTTCAACGGGCCATGGCGGGATTCGCTGAAATCCGCGAGGCCGGCGGCGGCAGTTTCTGGGGGTGGCGCCAGGTGATGTACCGCGTCGCCTCGCAAATCTCGCTGGAAGCCATGGAAGTGGTCGCAACTCACCTCTACGTCGAATTGCTCAAGGCGGGTTATACCTCGGTGTGCGAATTCCACTATCTCCACCGCGACGGGTCCGGCGGGACGCCCGGAGCCATGAGCGAGGCGCTGGTCAGGGCCGCGGATTCGGCGGGCATCGGCCTGACGCTGCTGCCGGTGCTGTACCAGCACGGCGGTTTTGGCACCCGGCCGCTGGACCCGACCCAGCAGCAGTTTCACCTGGACACGCCTGAGTACCTGGAGCTGCGGTCGGACCTGGCGCAGCGCTGCGGTCCGCAGCTGACGGTCGGCACGGCCATTCACAGCCTTCGCGCCGTGGCCCAGCCTGCCATGGAGATGGTGATCGATGGCTGGCAGGGTCCGATTCACATCCACGTGGCCGAGCAGCCCAGGGAAGTGCAGGAGTGCCTCGATTTCACCGGTCAACGCCCGGTGGAGTGGCTGGCGTCCCGGCTGCCGCTGGATCAGCGGTGGGTTCTGGTTCACGCAACCCACGTCACCCAGGATGAGCTCGGGATGGTGGCGGAGGCCGGCGCCACGGTGGGGTTGTGTCCGTCCACGGAAGCCAACCTGGGTGACGGATTGTTTCCGCTGGGCGCCTGGCTGCAGCTGGGCGGTGGCTTCGGCGTGGGCTCGGACAGCAACGTTTCCCGCTGCCCGGTGGAGGAGCTGCGCTGGCTGGAGTATGGCCAGCGGCTGCACACCGGCCAGCGCAACCTGGCCGACGGCGCCGGGCAGGGTACCGGCCGGCAGCTCTGGCGGCGCAGCCTGGCGGGTGGTGCCCGGGCCTGCGGACGGGCTGTTGGAATGCTGGGTCCCGGGGGCCGGGCGGACCTGCTGGTGCTGGATCCCCAGCGATTCGACCCGGCCGACGGTCCGGACCAGGTGCTGGAAAGACTGGTGTTCTCCGGCAATAATTCGGCCGTGGTGGACGTAATGGCAGGCGGCCACTGGACGGTCCAGGCGGGTCGTCATCTGCTGGATGGCGATTTGCCCGGCGCGTTTCGATCCTTTCAATCTGAATTGCTAAAAGGCCCCAGGTAGCGTCATGCAGCAAAGAAGCGACCCAGCCCGAAAAATGCAGGCGCCCACCGGCGCCGAGTTGTCCGCCCGCAGCTGGCTGACCGAGGCGCCCATGCGCATGCTGATGAACAACCTGGACCCCGAGGTGGCTGAGCGTCCGGAGGAACTGGTGGTCTACGGCGGTATCGGGCGCGCGGCCAGGAACTGGCAGTGCTTTGACCGGATCGTGGAGGCCCTCAAGCAACTGCGAGATTACGAAACCCTGCTGGTGCAGTCGGGCAAGCCGGTTGGGGTGTTCAAGACCCATCCGGACGCGCCCCGGGTCCTGATTGCCAATTCCAACCTGGTGCCGGCCTGGGCCAACTGGGAGCATTTCAACGAGCTGGACCGTCGCGGGTTGATGATGTACGGGCAGATGACCGCCGGTTCCTGGATCTACATCGGCTCCCAGGGCATCGTCCAGGGTACCTATGAAACCTTTGCCGAGATGGGGCGGCAGCACTTCCAGGGCGACCTCAAGGGCCGCTGGATTCTCACCGCCGGCCTCGGCGGTATGGGCGGTGCACAGCCCCTGGCGGCCACCATGGCCGGTGCCTGCATGCTGGCCGTGGAATGCCAGCAGAGCCGTATCGACAAGCGACTGGAAACCGGTTACCTGGACCGCCAGGCGCAAAACCTGGATGAGGCCCTGTCCTTGATTGACCAGGCCTGCCGTGAACGCCAGGCGCTGTCGGTGGGGCTGCTGGGAAACGCCGCCGAAGTGCTGCCGGAGCTGGTCAGGCGCAACGTGCGCCCGGACGCGGTGACCGACCAGACCTCAGCCCACGATCCGGCCAACGGCTACCTGCCCCTGGGGTGGAGTATTGCCCAGTGGGAAAGCGAGAGGGCGCGGGATCCGGCCCGGGTCGCCGAGGCGGCCAGTCGCAGCATCAAGGTGCACGTGGAAGCCATGCTGGCATTTCACCGAATGGGGATCCCGACCTTCGATTACGGCAACAACATCCGCCAGGTCGCCCTGGACCAGGGGGTGAGTGATGCGTTTGATTTCCCTGGCTTTGTGCCGGCCTATATCCGGCCGCTGTTCTGCCGCGGCGTGGGCCCGTTTCGCTGGGTCGCGCTGTCCGGCGATCCAGAGGACATCTACCGCACCGACCAGAAGGTCAAGGAGCTGATTCCGGATGATCCGCACCTGCACAACTGGCTGGACATGGCGCGGGAAAGAATCCAGTTCCAGGGCCTGCCGGCGCGGATCTGCTGGGTTGGGCTGGGCCAGCGGCACCAGCTGGGCCTGGCGTTCAATCAGATGGTATCCAATGGTGAGCTGTCGGCGCCGGTGGTGATCGGCCGGGACCACCTGGATTCCGGTTCCGTGGCCAGCCCCAACCGGGAAACCGAGGCCATGCTGGACGGCTCCGACGCGGTGTCCGACTGGCCGATACTGAACGCGCTGCTGAACTGCGCCAGCGGCGCCACCTGGGTGTCGTTCCATCACGGCGGTGGCGTTGGCATGGGCTACTCCCAGCATGCCGGCGTAGTGATCTGCTGCGATGGCACCGAGGCAGCGGACCGACGGATCGAGCGCGTGCTGTGGAACGATCCGGCCACCGGGGTCATGCGCCACGCCGATGCGGGTTACGAATCGGCCCAGGACTGCGCCCGGCGCTTTCAACTGCACCTGCCCATGCTGGATTGACGCCATGGCCACGGTCATCAAACCCGGCCAACTGAGCCTGGCCCAGGCCCGGGACGCATGGGTTGGGGCCAGCGGCGAGTATGTGCTGGATGAGGATGCCCGGTCCCGCATGGCCAGTGCCGTGGAGGTGCTGCAGGACATTGTCCAGGGTGGTGGCACCGTCTACGGCATCAATACCGGGTTCGGGTTGCTGGCCAACACATCCATCGAGTCCGGCGAACTGCGCCACCTGCAGCGCAACCTGGTGCTGTCCCACAGCGCGGGGGTGGGAGAACCCCTGCCTGACGAGGTGGTGCGGCTCACCCTGATGCTCAAGGTCGCCAGCCTGGCCCAGGGCTATTCCGGAGTAATGCCGGAAACCGTGGACCTGCTGCTGGCCCTGCTGAATGCCGGTATGCTGCCGCGCATTCCGTCCCAGGGCTCGGTGGGTGCATCCGGCGACCTGGCGCCGCTGGCGCACCTGGCGGGGGTGCTGATCGGGGAGGGGCAGGTCCGGCACCAGGGCGAGTGGATCGATGCCGCTGCGGCCTTGCAGCACCTGGGACGAGACAGGCTTGAATTGAAACCCAAAGAAGGACTGGCCCTGATCAACGGCACCCAGGTGTCCTGCGCCCTGGCACTGGCCGGGCTGTTCGCCGCCGAGGATGCTTTTGCCGCCGCCCTGTGCGCCGGCGGCCTGACGGTGGACGCCGTCAAAGGCTCGGACGGGCCGTTTGATGCCCGCATACACCTGGTGCGGCGCCAGCCGGGCCAGATCCGCGTTGCCGCGGCGCTGCGTGACCTGCTGCGGGGCAGCGTGATCCGCGATTCCCACCGCGAGTGTGACCGGGTGCAGGATCCGTATTGCCTGCGCTGCCAGCCCCAGGTCATGGGCGCCTGCCTGGACGTATTGTGGGATGCCTCGCGCCGGCTCGAGGCCGAGGCCAACGCGGTCACCGACAACCCGCTGATTTTTGTGGACGATGGCGAGGTGTTGTCCGGAGGCAATTTCCACGCGGAGCCGGTGGCCCTGGCGGCGGACACCATTGCCCTGGCATTGACCGAGATCGCCAACATGTCCGAACGCCGGGTCGCCATGCTGGTGGATCCGGCGATGAGCGGCCTGCCGGCTTTCCTGGTGGAACACAGCGGCCTCAACTCCGGATTCATGATCGGCCAGGTCACCGCGGCGGCGCTGGCTTCTGAGAACCGCCAGAAAGTTCACCCCGCATCGGCCGACACCATTCCGACGTCGGCGAACCAGGAAGACCACGTCAGCATGGCCACCCACGGCGCCAGGCGCCTGCTGGCCATGGCGGAAAACACCACCGGAGTCGCCGCCATCGAACTGTTGGCAGCCTGCCAGGGCATCGAGTTTCACCGTCCCAATCGCAGTTCCGACAAGCTCGAAAGCCTGCTCACCTCCATCCGGCGCCTGGTGCCCGCACTAGAGGACGATCGGGCGCTGAGCCCCGATATCGAACAGGTCTGTCGCTGGGTTCGTCGTGGTGAACCCTATGCGTTGCTGCAGCACCTGATGCCGTCCTCTGCCGCGCTTTGAGCCGTCATGCTGCCCGGAGGGACAGATACGGGGTTTGAACTGACCCGGGGCAGCGCGCCGCTGCTCATCAGTGTGCCTCATGACGGGCGCCAGATTCCCGACAACATACGCGACAGCATGACACCCGCGGGGCGATCGATTCCGGATACCGACTGGGACGTCGCCCGGCTTTACCGGCCCGCCCTGGGGCTGGGTGCCGGAATGCTGGTCGCTCGCTGGTCCCGCTACGTGGTGGATCTCAATCGCAACCCGGACGGCAGCGCGCTATATCCCGGAGCCAGCGAGACCGGGGTCTGTCCCACCAGTACCTTCGCCCGGGCGCCGATTTACCAGGACGGTAGGGAACCCGGGTCCGACCAGATCGAGGAGCGGGTTCAGAGCTACTGGCAGCCGTACCATGACGCCCTGGAAAGGGAGCTGCAGCGATTGCGGAACCGGCACGGCTACGCCCTGTTGTGGGACGCTCATTCCATTCGCAGCCGGGTGCCGCGTTTTTTCCAGGGAGAGCTGCCGGATTACAACCTGGGGACTGCCGATGGTGCCAGTTGCCCGGCGCCGGTGACCGAGGCGCTGGCCGCCGTGGTACCCGCTTCCCGCTCGGTGGTGATCAACGGACGGTTCAAGGGTGGGCACATCACACGGCATTACGGCCGTCCGGCCAAGCGCGTGCTGGCGGTGCAGCTGGAGCTGTCCCAGTCGACCTACCTGGACCCGGCGGACCCTCAACATTGGAACGGTGAGCGGGCGGCCCAGGCCCGCGACGTCATCACCCGGATGTTGTCCACGTACCTCCGCAGCGGCGGGGACTGGATGCGGTCGGGCGCCTGATTTGCTATTCTGGGTAGCTAATATCGCTTGATGCGATGGGGGAAAAGGGATTTTGAAGCGTGTACTGCTTGTAAACCCATCGGCGCAGCACAAGAACGGGGTCGAGAAGTTATTCAAAGCCCGGGGCTTTGACATAACGACGGTCGCTTCTTTCAAAGAAGCCTCCGCCATATTGACTGGAAGCAGCCCGATAACTGACCTGGTGGGAGTTTTGGTCGGCTGGCCCGAAGGGCCGGGCGCGGGCGGTCATGCCTTCATCAACGCCCTGTCCGACCATCGCTTTGCCCACCTTGCGGTGCTGTTGCTTTCCGACGACATGTCGTCCTCGGCCATCGCCTGGTTGAAGCACCGCAAGCGCTCGGCACTGCTGCTGTGGAGTGACTACAGCGAGACGCCGGCCGCGCTGGCCAAGCTGCTGGATCCCCACAAACCCCGCCGCCAGAACTACCTCGAGGAGCTGGCGGATCACCATCTGCGGGTCCTGTTCGTGGACGATTCGCCCACCGTGCGAATCGCCTTCCGGCGCATGCTGATGAAGTACGGCTTCCTGGTGGACACGGCGTCCAGCGCCATCGAGGGGTATC
Source organism: Lysobacterales bacterium (assembly GCA_030065125.1). Lineage (GTDB taxonomy): Bacteria > Pseudomonadota > Gammaproteobacteria > Xanthomonadales > SZUA-38 > JASJDM01. The sequence continues at coordinate 76,698 of JASJDM010000020.1, forward strand.
GCAAGGCCCTGCAGCAGCCGTTTGACCTGGCCATCGTAGACTATTTCATGCCGGACCAGAACGGCGTTGCCCTGGTGCGAAAACTGCGATCCGACCCCAGCACCAAGAACATCGTGGCGGCAGTGATCACCGGTACCTACTCGGACACGGTCATCAACGACGCCCTGGCCGCAGGCGCCAGCGAGTGCATCTTCAAATCCGAGGGCAGGGAGCTGTTCCTGGCGCGGATTGCCTCCCTGGCCAAGGGTATTATCGACCGCAAGTCCATTGATCGGGAACGGCGGCGGCTGGAAGGCATCCTCCGTTCCGTGGGTGATGGCGTCTACGGCGTGGACAACAAAGGCGTGATCCAGTTCGTCAACCCGGCGGCTCAGGAGATCCTGGGGTATCGTTCCGACAACGAGATGAACGGCAGTCAGGCCTACGACCTGTTCCACAACCGGTTCGAAGATGGCCAGCACATGCCGCCGGAATCCTGCTTCCTGTCCCAGTGCTACCAGACCGGCAACCAGATTACCGGCTGGCAGACCACATTCTGGTCGCTTTCGGGCCGGGCGATTCCGGTGGAGTGCACCGTGTTCCCGCTGGAGATCGACGGTCAGCGGCGTGGCTCGGTGGTGGCTTTTCGGGACGTTTCCGCCCGCAAGCAGCTGGAAGAGGAGCTGCGCTGGCAGGCGACACACGATTCACTGACCAAGCTGCACAACCGCTCCCATTTCGAAACCGAACTGGAGCAGGAGATCCACCGGCTGAAGCGCAGCGACCAGGTGAGCGCGCTGCTGTTCGTCGACCTGGATCGCTTCAAGTACATCAACGATACCGCCGGTCATACCGCCGGCGACCGGCTGCTGGTTGAAGTCGCCGAACGCCTGTCCGGGCGACTGAGAATATCCGATTCCCTGGCCAGGATCGGCGGCGACGAATACGCGGTGATCCTGCGGAACATCCGGCGCGACGCTGTCAATGCCGCATCGGATCAATTCCGGCAGGCGCTGGAGGAGATGCCGTTCCACTATGGTGGCAAGCAATACGTGATCAGCGCCACCATCGGCGTGGCCATCATGGACACCAATTCCATCTCGCCGGGTGAGGCCATGGCCAATGCGGACATCGCCTGTCACCTGGCGAAAAACCGGGGCCGCAACCGGGTCCACGTGTTCTCCACCGAGAGCGACCAGAAGGCCGCCATGGACCTGGAGCTGGGCTGGAACGCACGCCTGCGGGACGCCCTGGCCCGAGACCTGTTCGTACTGCGTTTTCAGCCTATCCTGTCCATGGACCGGATCGACTTCGAGCAGGTGCCGGTGGAAGAGGGCGCCCTGTGGCAGAAGCACAGCCCGGATCTCTACGGCGAGAACTCCGAATACGAAGTACTGCTGAGGCTGCAGGACTCCGAAGGCAACCTGATCGCGCCGGACGCTTTCCTGCCGACCGCCGAACGTTTCAACATGATGGTGGACATCGATCGCTGGGTCATCAACCGGGCGTTTACCACCCTGAGCCAGCTGGTGCGGGACGGCCGTTCCGTCAGTTTCGCCATCAATGTGTCGGAGCAGTTCCTGATGGAACCCGGGACGGTAGAATTCATCCGCGACCGGTTGGACTACCACATGGTAGATCCCTCCCGGATCGCCTTCGAGCTGGCCGAGGCCCGGGCGGTCAGCAACATTGAATCCATCAAGCGCATCGTCAGTGAACTCAAGGCCCTGGGATTCCGTATGGGGCTGGACGATTTCGGCACCGGCTTTGCGTCCTTCACCCACCTGCGCCAGCTTGAGGTGGATTACCTCAAGATCGACGGCACCTACCTGCGTACCATGAGTCGTGACCCCATCAATGCCGCGGTGCTGGGCGCCATCGCCAAGATTGCCCATGCCCTTGGGAAGGAAACCATCGCGGAGTGCGTGGATTCGGCCAAGGTGGTGCGTGCGCTGAAGGACAGTGGCGTGGATCAGCTCCAGGGATTCTTCATCGGCCGGCCCCAGGACAAGCCCGAATCGGCCACGGGCGGCGGCAATGTCACCCACATCTCCCGCGGTCGTGCGAGCTGACGTTCTGTCTTAGATAGTTCTTTTAACTAACTGAAAAATAAAAGCTAATACTGACTGGATGCCTGGGCGGACGCGAAGCGGCCGGCCGCCAGATGGAGTACTGGTTCAGCCGGCTCCGCAGGGAGTCAGGGCTCAAGGCTCGACGCCGGCAGATCTGCCGGCTCCCGTCTGGTTGGAAAGGCCACGGACGGCTTTTTCAACAGGCACTCACTCGGGAAAAGTCCCCGCCCGGCTGAGGAATCCGGGCACCGGCCGGTTCAGAACACTGCCAAGCCAGCCGGCGGCATTGATGACCTGGTCCAGGTTCAGTCCCGATTGGACACCCATGCGTTCCAGCATGAACTGGAGGTCTTCGGTGGCGATGTTGCCCGTGGCCCGGGGCGCGAACGGACAGCCGCCGATCCCGCCGATACTGGCATCGATGGTTGTCACGCCGGCGCGAATGGCGCCATAGGCGTTGGCGAAGCCCAAATTGCGGGTGTTATGGAAATGGGCCCGCAGGGGAACGTCCGGCCCCAGCGCCGCACGGACGGCGGCGAAGGTCTCCTCAACCTGGATCGGTGAAGCCACACCGATGGTGTCGGCCAGGGCAATTTCCCGGGGGCCACTCTCCGCCAGCCGCTGAGCTGCGTCGATCACCGTGTTGCGCTCCACCTCACCCTCGAAGGGGCAGCCAAAGGCAACCGACAGGGTGACCTGGGCGGACAGCCCGTTTTCCCTGGCCCGGCGGATCAGACGGTTGCAGACCTCGATGCTCTGCTCCCGGGTTTGTCGCTGATTGCGCAGGCCAAAGGCGTCCGAGGCCACGGCAACGCAGCCCACTTCGTCGATGACTCCGGATTGCACGGCGCGATCCAGTCCGCGGGAGTTCAGCACCAGGCCGATATACTCCACGTCGTCACGCTCGGGCAGGCCCGCACACACCATCTCGGCATCGGCCATCTGGGGAACAATCTTGGGGTGGACGAAACTCACCACTTCAATGCGCCGGACGCCGGCAGTAATGGCGCGGTTGATGAGTTCCAGTTTGTCTTGGGTTGAGACCAGTCCAGCCTCGTTCTGCAGGCCGTCCCTGGGGCTGACCTCTACGATGCTGACCTGGCGCGCGTCCGAATCGGGCATCCCGCCATTATCCCACGAATCGTGCGGTGACAGGCAGTCAGGGAAGCGATTGAGGGCCCGGCCTGACCCCGGGTTCAGGCGCTCAGTAAGGCCGACGGGGTGGTCGGTCGTTTCTTGGGCGTGCTTCGTTGACGCGGATGTTGCGGCCCTGGAAGTCGGTGTCGTTCAGGGCGTTGATGGCGTTCTGGGCGGCAGACTGATCCGCCATTTCCACGAATCCAAATCCCTTGGACCGCCCGGTATCACGATCCATGATGACGTTGGCCCGGTCCACGGACCCGTATTGCTCGAATGCGGATCTGAGGTCTTCTTCAGTGACGCTGTAGGGGAGGTTGCCGATGTAGATGTTCATAGGGGTCTCAATGCTTGTGGTGTATGACGACATGCCCGAATACCCACCACCAAGGTATTTCGAAGACGGCGCCGCGTGGCGCTGGAACTGGAGTCTATCGGCAACGATTTCGACGGCACTGTTGTGGGAGTTAGTTCTCGAACGAAAGGGAGCGGACAGGACTTTTTGCTAATGATTATCATTCTGGTCCAGGCTGCGCCGTGGTTCAAGCCCTGCAGGGTGGGGGAGCACCATGACTGGGCGTGATTTGCCTGGACGATTCTGATGGCGGTATGGTCGCGATCAGGTTTGCGGAGTCCCTCGTGCGTCACCTCTTATTACTGATTTCCATCGTCCTCACTGGTGTTCTGCTTTCTGGGAGTGCCGGTGCCGCGGATCGCCATGTGGATCTGGCATCCAGCGACGGCAGAGGCATCAGGATTACGCCTTACGGCGACCACATCATCCGGGTCCAGACCATTGGACCCAACGAGCAGCATTTCCCGGACGACCACTATGAAATCGTGGCGTCCCACCAGTGGCCAGGGCAGCTTCAGCGGCAGGACGCGGGCCAGTATATCCAGCTGAACAGCAACGCAGTCCTGGTCCGGATCGACCGGGAAAGCCTGGCGGCCTCGTTCTTCCAGGGCAGCAATAATCACTCCGTGCTGCGGGAAGCCGCGCCGGTCCAGTGGCGGGGCAACAGGATCTCGGTGCAGTTTTCGTTCGATCCAGAGGAACGTTTCACCGGCCTTGGGCATGGATACTTCGGACGCGAATCCAGCGTTGACCTTCGGGGCAAGGTGGTGGAACGCAACTATGGATCACGGCAGATTGAGCAGGCGCCCCTGCTGGTTCCGTTCTACCTGTCCAGCAAGGGGTACGGGGTGTTTCTCAACAGCACCTTTCCCAACCAGTTCATCCTGGGTGCTGAGGGCCGCTACGGGTTTTCCATTGATCACCACGGTTTTGGTGCACGCATGGATTACTTTTTCATTGCCGGGCCTGCCCTGAAGGACGTGCTGGACCGTTATACCCAGCTCACCGGTCGCCCCCGGCTGCCTGCCAAATCCATGTTCGGCCTGCAGCTGTCTGATAAGGCCCACGATCACACGACGGCCACGCCATCGGACGAGAGGTGGTGGAAAAACCAGGTGGAAAAGCATCGTGGCGCGGGATTGCCGCTGGATCACCTGGTCAACGACAATCGCTGGCGGGCTGGAGGCGGGCGCCGCTGCCAGTCACGGTTTGCCTGGGACCGGGAGCGATTCCCGGACCCGGCGGCCTACGGACGCTGGCTGGAGTCCAAAGGGCTGGTAATGACGCTGGATTTCAATCGCTGCATTGCACAATTCAGCGATGGCTGGGACAGCACGTTCAACCTCCCAGCGACGGGAAAGATCGATTTTGAAAACAGTGCCCCGGACCTGACCAACGCAGAGTTCCGTGATTGGTTCTGGGGTCTGATGTTCCGCCAGGCCCTGGACCCTGAGCTGGGTTTCCCCGGAGATGCCCTGTGGATCGACGAATTCGATGAGCAGGGAAATGCGCCGCTGACCATGCGCCTGGCCAACGGGCGCAGTTCGGCCGAGATGCGCAACTACTGGTTCTTCCTGATCGCCAAGGCCCTGGTCCAGCAGGGTTGGGACCGGTCGGGGCTCGTTTCCAGGCCCTACGTCTGGGTGCGCGGCATGACCGCCGGTGCGCAACGATACGCCACCCTGTGGAGCGGTGATATCAGGCCGGATCTCGCCGACATGCGTGCCCAGGTGCGGGCCATGCAGCTGGCGGGCCTGTCGGGATTTCCCTACTGGGGGCACGACGCCGGCGGTTTTTTTGACTGGGACCGCAAAACCGGACCCGATGACACCTTGTATGCCAGTTGGGCCATGGCCATGGGCGCCTTTTCTCCTATCTGGAAACCCCACGGAATGGGCCAGTCCCGCTGGCCGCTGGATCGGTCGCCAGCGGCTCAACAGGCGGCACATCGTTATGGGCGTCTGCGCTACGAGTTGATGCCCTATACCTATACGGCGGCGCATCAGGCGGCCGCCACGGGTCTGCCCATGGTTCGGGCCATGCTGCTGAAGTATCCGTCTTTGCCCCGGGCCTGGCGGCAGGATCTGCAGTATTTCTGGGGGGACTCGATTCTGGTCGTACCCCATATCGATACAGACACGGTCCCATGGTTGCCGCCGGGCAGCTGGTATCGCTACGGCAGCAGCGAGCCATTATCTGGAGCCCAGGATGTTGCCAGGGACCCCGGGCACATATCGCTGTTTGTCCAGGCCGGCGCCTTGATTCCTCGTCGCGAGTTTGCCCTGAGTACGGCGTTTATCGACAAGCAGCTGCTGAAACTCGACGTATATGCGGGCGCCGATGGGTCCTATGAATTGACAGAAGATGATGACCGCTCCGAGGCGTACCGACAGGGCAGGCTGCTGACTACCCGGATGTCGTGGGATAATCGCAACATGACCTTAAAGCTGTCGGGGGCGGAGGGGGAGTACGACGGGTCGTCTGATGTTCGGAACGTTGAGTTCCGGTTTTTTGGCGTACCGCCTGTGGCCCGGGCTCTGGTCAATGGTGTGTCAGAAGCGGTCACTTACCAGGACGGTGTGGCTGCACTGGCCATTACGGGGGTATCGGTAGGAGACCCGGTGACCGTGGAATTGCTGGTTGAGTAGCGGGACGGGGAAAAGCGCTCAGCGCCCGTGCTTCACAGGGTCATGAGTCGAATAATGCCGGCAGCGGCAAGGATCAGGACGATCCACTTCAGAAAGTGAATGGTGCGGAATTTCATTGGAGTGTGTCCTTCACGTTGTGCATGCGTTTTGCGCTAGCGGCCACGGGAAATCGCCACGATCAGCAGCACCAGGAGCAGAGCGCCGATGGCCACGATCATCCAGTTCATTACTCATTGACTCCCAGATATTTTTTGTTCAGCTGGTATCAATTATTAACCCAGATTTTTCCGTGCGGGGGAATTGGGGATAACCGGAATCGCTTCGATGCGAAGAAAAAGGGCGGTGAGCCGAAGCCCACCGCCCTTGGGTCAGAGTGAATCAGGCCCGTCTCAGGGCGGACAACTGAATCCGCCGTTGGCCAGATCGTTCGGATTGGCAAAGCCGAACAACTCGTACGTGGTCCCGGCGGCGCTGACGCAACCATCGACCGAAAGATCGGTGGGACCAGGATCTACCGCGCCACCGCCTTCGCTGGTGCCCGATAGGCCGTCGTTGGCCGCGATATCACCGTAGAGGACGCTGATGCTGCCATCGGCACCCAGGATCACCGAGAAGGTATTGCCTGTGCTGGCAAAGAACTCGGGCACGTCCTGGAACGTGACGGAGAACGAACTCGCATCGCCGTCCACGATGACCAGCCCACCCTGGTTGGGGGACAGGTCGTCCCACAGCGGCGCGATTCGTGGTTGGTCGCTCAACAGCTCGCCGACGGATTCGGAGAAATCGGTATCCCCGCTGCCGAAGGTCAGGTTGCCGTTGGAGTTAACGAACACGCTGTTGTAGGTGGCGCCGTTGAAGGGGAAGTCAAAGTCCAGAGCGACTTCCTGGCTCGAGTCGTCGCCCAGCGACAGCAGTACGCCATCGATGGTGAACACGTCCACCACGTAGCGGCCCTGGCCAAAGAACGGATCGGTGTTGCCGTCGCCGCTGAAATCGAAGTCCGGGAACGTCGACACGGCCAGCGCGTAGGTGGCCTTTTCGGTGCCCGAGAACACGATTCTTGACAGGACGCCGGCGCCGCCGTCGTCATCGGCCACCAGCAGCAGGTCACTGTCACGGCAGCTGTTTCGGGCACACTGGTACAGGCCCAGAACGGTGTCGATGCGCCCGCTGATGACTTCGGCGACCAGGGTCTGACCTTCCTCGACCTTGAACCGGAAGAAGTCCACGTCACCGCCGGCCGGCGAGATTTCCGTGTAGTCCTTGTCGGTGTCTGCCGTGTTGAAGGGCAGGTTGACCTTCTTGGCCCGGCGGAGGCTGTCATTGTTCTCGAACTTGTCGCTGTAGCCTTTGCCGACGTCGTCGAAGCCCACTTCAAAGCCCGCAAGGTCATTGTCGAGATCGGTGAACTGCTCATAGATGGCCGCTTCACGCTTCAGAGATAGATCCCGCCTTCTTGCCTCGGTGAGATCAATTTCGACTTCCAGGGTGGAAGTGAACGCGTTGCCAGCGCTGATGCCGGCGAGTCCATCCAGAGCCGTCAGGCCGCCGTAGACGATGCTGACGTCGGCGTTACTGCCATCGTCGCTATCACTGTCGTCATCACTGTCGCTGTCGCTGTCGCTGTCGTCATCGTCGCTGCTTGCAACGCAAACCTCGCTGTTGTCACGCAGGATGATGTCAAAGCTGTTGGAACCCACGTCCGGAAATTCCGGGATGTTTTCATAGCTGACGGTGAAGGTATCGCCCGCGCTGGTGTAAAACACCGAGCCCTGGGGCGCCCCGGTGAACAGGTTGAATGGACTGATGTCGTCCCACAGTCCGGCGATCCTGGGTGTGCCGTTGAGCATCTCGGCGCTGGACTCCGTGAAGTCGGTGTCGCCTGCGCCGAAGGTGAGGCTCCCGTTGGCGTTAACGAACAGCGATTCGTAGGGATCACCGGCGATGCAGAACGGGAACGGCAGGGACAGCTCGACGAATCCGTCTTCACCGACCGGGAGTGGGTCCCCTGGCCCGAAGGAGTTCAGGATCACGTCGATACCGGTAGCCGGCGAGCCGGCTGCAACCACGATGTTGACCGAGTCGGCGGGGTCGTCAGCAACGTCCACGTTGTTCGACTCGCCGGCACCGTTGTAGAACTCCTCCGCGGCAGGCAGCGCCAATGGCTGAGTGCTGAAGCCACCCTGCAGGATCTGGTCAATGTGCAGCGTATAGGAGGCGCCCGGCGTCAGGCCGTTGATGGTGTAGATGCCGGGTGTGCCGCGATCGCCGGAAATCGCCGACACCGCGTCCTCGAAGGGATTGGCGATGTTTCGGACAATAACGTTGACCCCGGTCAGCGGCGTCGTACCGTTGGATGCAACGATTGTCCCGCTGATGGTGCCGGTGGAGGAGAAGAAATCCGCGGTTGGGTACAGCGTGGAGTAGAAGGCGATGTCGTCGGCATGCAACGTTGCCTGCCCGCCTCCAACCAGCGCAAACGGATACATGGTTTCGGTCTGGTTCCCGGGCGCATTGCCGTAAGTGTTCAGGGGCGTAGGTCCGGTTTCGTCACCCAGGGCGATGTTTTCGCCATTGACGACGGTGTGGGCCATGCCGCTGTAGTGCCCGAATTCGTGGACCTGGACGCCGAAAAAGTCCAAGTCAGGGAATCCACCGCCGCCGGAGACCGTGGCGCCGCCGTTCAGGAACGAGAGCGCTTCGATCGGGGTGCCGTTGGCGTCGCGCGTGTCCGTGCTGGCAAAACCGAGCACGCCGCTTGCACCAAACAACGTCAGGAAAATTGACCCGTCATCGTCGAAAACGATGGGGCTGAAGCCGTCGGAGACATTCTCACCGAAGAACAGGTTGCCGATAAGGTGACAACTGGGACCGATGATCACAGGGGAGGGGTCGAACGGCGGAGGACTGCAGAAATTGCTGACGGTAATGTCCGCGGGCAATTCGCCGTTGTTGCTGTAGGTCGCTGTTGACGTCGGGACGCTTTGCCATTCGGCAAATGCGCTGGCGACCGTTGCCGCGTCCATGACCCCGGGAATGCCGTTCTGGTCCGGATTAAAGGGGATGTTTGCCCCACCATTGGGCCAGCGCTCCACGCCCAACGGGTCGTTCGGATTGAGATTCAGCGGACCGCTGGCCATGGCCGGCGTCACCGCGAGTACAAGTAGCCCTGCAAGGAGGGCAATGTTCGATTTGCTCATGATTACCTCTCCTTGTCAGTCAATCGTGGCACGGATCATGTCCGCGAGCATGCTGTAAGGCACCGGCCCCTCTGTGGGTGCAGATTTCGCCAGATCCCGGGTGGACTTGGCCAGGCCCTTGAACAGCGCGACGTTGTTGAAACCGTTGAGTGCCATTTCCTGGCGCGTGCTCGGGTCGGTGAAAATGTTGAAGGTGCCCTGGCCAAGACCCATGGGGCTGGTCAGTCCGACCGGTCCGGGATGTGCAACCATCAGCAGGTAGTCTGCGCCGGTCTTCAGCAGAGGAAAACCAGCGATGGGCCCTTTGCCAGCGTGATATTGCTTGAGGGTTCCCACCATCTTGATCTCAACCAGGGTTTCGCCTTTGACCTCGTCAAAGGATCCTTTGAGGGCGTCATCGACGCGGAGGGTGTAGATGATGGCGGGAATGGTACCGCCACCGGCCTGGACGCTGGTCTCCGACACGCTGAGTACGGTTCCCCGAAAGACCTTGTCCGACCTTTCGGCCAGGGTGGCGAGATTCATCTCCATGACCGTGGTTGCCCACAGCGCAGGTGGTATGGATAGAGCGCCCAATAGCGCCAGTATCAGTAAAGACAGTTTAAGTCGCATGGTTTCCCCTTGAATGGATGGGCTCGTTGCGAGCAGGTTTGACAAGAAGTGGGGAGGCGCAGCGACAGACGAGTCAGATGGCGACTCTCAATGGCAGAGTCGACGTAACTATTTCGCGCTGAAAGTTGAATCGGTTTACCCCCCCCCGGGATGTGAAAGTACCTTGTAGCGCAATCGCCCCTACGATTGTGCGAAAAGTGCTTTCGTCGAAAGACTATAATGCCTGCGGACAGGTCGCGCAAATTATGTAAACTTTTTTCCAACGAATTGTGCCTTAGATGGTTAAAAAAGGGCGGAGTGTCGGAATTGCGACTCCCGCGGTTTGACGTTGGGGCCGGCGCACCAGCCAGGTTAATACGGGGGTTCCAGTCCATTTCCATCGTCCGGAATATGCTTCGCTACCTGACCGTCGTGCTGCCCGTACTCGGGGGTGCTGGCCTCACCGGTTGCGGCGATGCGACAGAACAGCCAGAAACCACCGAACCCGCCAAACCGGCCGTTGACTGGCTCAACGACGTCACCGCCGGAGTCGGCATCAGCCTCCAGCAGAAAGCAGACCCCGAGGGCACGTTTTTCATGCCACGGATCATGGGATCCGGCGGCGCGCTTTTCGACTACGACAACGACGGAGATCTCGACGTCTACCTCGTCACCTACGGCCCGAACGCGCTGTTCCGCCAGGAGGCAGATGGTACCTTTGCCGAGGTGGCCGCAGAAGTTGGCGTCGCTGACAATGGTTATGGCATGGGCGCGGCGATCGGGGACGTCGACAATGACGGAGACCTGGATCTTTTTGTGAGCAATTTTGGCGCCAATCGCCTGTATAGGAACGATGGCAATGGCGGCTTCAGCGACATCACCGAGGCCGCTGGCATATCTGACGACGCCTGGTCTACCTCGGCCGCATTCTTCGACTTTGATCGCGATGGCTACCTGGATCTCTATGTGGCGAACTACCTCGAATATGACCCGCAGAAACGGTGCGTCGACCAGTCGGGTCGGGCGGAGTTCTGCGGGCCACAGGCATTCCCCGGAACTGCGGATTTTCTTTACCGTAACAATGGTGGCAGCAGCTTTGTCGACGTTGCCAGCGAGGCGGGTACGTCGAGCACCGAGGGCAAAGGCCTGGGGGTAGTTGTGGCGGATTTCGACCGGGACGGTTGGCAGGATGTGCTGGTGGCAAATGACGGCGTGAACAACCAGCTCTGGATGAACACTGGAGCGGGGACTTTTGAAGAACAGGGCGTGGCAATGGGGGTCGCGGTCAACGGATTCGGCAAACCGGAGGCGAGTATGGGTATTGCCCTGGGTGATGCAGACGGCGATCTGCGCCTGGATGTTTACATGACTCACCTGGACCGCGAGACCAATACGCTTTACACGGCACTGGGTATGGACGGGTTCACCGACGCGACGCCTCCATCGGGCCTGGGGCCTGCCAGTCTGCCGTGGACGGGATTTGGGGCGGCTTTCGGGGATCTCGAGAACGACGGGGATCTGGATCTGCTGGTCGTCAATGGGCGCGTTCGCCGGCCTCGGGGTGTGGATGCCGGAGCGGGCGGCGAGCTGGCCGCATATGCCGAGCCCAACGCCTTGAGCCTCAACCTTGGAGACGGTCGTTTTGCTGACGGCTGTGAGTCCGCCGGTGGGTTCTGCTCCGCCCTGGAGGTGGGGCGCGGATTGATGCTGGGCGACGTGGATCGCGACGGTGGCCTGGATGTGCTGATCACCAACTGCCACGGCCCGGCCCGTTTGTATCGCAATGAGACTCCTGGTGCGGGCCAGTGGCTGGCGATACGTGCCATCGATAGTCGTTACAGTCGCGATGCCATTGGTTCGTTGATTTATGTTTCCGTGGGAGGGCGCTGGTCCGTGCGCCCGGTTACTCACGCTTACGGCTATCTGTCGAGCAGCGACGCTACGGCACATTTTGGACTCGGCGAGGCCGCCCGCGTGGACAAAATCTTGGTCCGCTGGGACGATGGCTTGGTCGAGGCTTTTCCCGGCGCCAGCGGCGGGCAGGTCTTGAGAGTCGAGAGGGGCACGGGCGCGTCCGCGCCTGAGCCCACGGCGGGCCCATGAGCGGCCGCGCGCGCAGACTGTGGCTGCCGGGCGTGACAGCGGCACTGATGCTGGCAGGCGGTGCCGCCTACGTGGCCATGGTGGTGATTCCGGAAAGAAAGCTGGATTCCCGGCTGCCGCATATTGACGTAGCGAGCAGTGAAGCCCAGGTCGGCGCGAGCATCAAGGCCGCGGTTGCATCGCTACGGCGCAGGGGCGAGTCCGCCCAGGCGTGGGCCGGCCTGGCCCAGGTGCTGCATGCCCACGAAATGTTCGATGGTGCGCTGACCGCCTATGAGAATGCGATCCGGCATGCGCCGACTGACTACCGTTGGATATACCTGGCCGCGCTGGCGCAGCAGAAATTGGACCTCACAGCCGCCCGCGGCCGCTACGCCGCCGCGGCTGCCCTGAATCCGCAGAACCCCGCCTTCTATGTCAACTTCGGCGACCTGCTGCTGCAGCTTAATGAACCCCTGGATGCCAAGCAGAGTTACCGGAGGGCGCTCGAGTTGCGTCAGGAGCTCAGCCACGCCCACTATGGCCTTGCGCGCATCGCCGTCCAGCAAGGGGACCTTCAAAACGCTCGTACGCTGCTTGAGCAGGCCAGTGCCCTGTCGCCCCGCCATGGGGAAGTCCATACGCTTCAATCCCAGGTGCTCCGACGCCTCGGTGACGTCGACTCCGCGCAGCGCTCCGAAGTTTTGGCCCGCGCCAGCCTCACGAGCACCCGTCCAAATGACCCCGTGGTCGCAGCCATGGAGGCGAAGGCGGTCAGCTCGACCGCCTATGCACGCCGGGGAGCCACCTTGGCCCGGCAGGGTGATTACGCCGCTGCAGAGCGGGCATTCCGCCGTGTTCTGGACATTCGGCCCGGAACGGCTACCGACTATTCCAATCTCGGTGGCGTCCTCGTTCGTCAGGGCCGAACCGATGAATCCATATCCGTGTATGAGAAAGGCATGGCACTGGCCCCGGATGACGTCGAGCTGCTGAGCAATTTCGGCAGTGCCTTGGCCGACGCCGGTGACCCCCGGCGCGGCATTGAATTGCTGGAGCGGGCGGTAGCACTTGATTCGGGATACTGGCAGGCGCACCAGAACCTGGGCCTGGCTCGAGATCAATCAGGGCAGTCGGAGCTGGCCATCGGGCATTATCGAGACGCCATTGGGCTCAACCCGGCGGACCCGGGAGTCCATACCAATCTGGGCACCAGCCTGGCCAGGCTGGGGCAGTTGGAGGCCGGGGTCGAAGCCTGGCAGACGGCCCTGGAGATTGATCCCCGAAGCCTGGAAGCGCGCTACAACAGCGCGGTCGCACTGGTTCAGCTTGGACGTCACGGCGAGGCGCTTTCACACCTGCGCGAGGGAGTCCGTCTCGCCCCCCGCAGCTCGAAATTCCTTTCCCTGCTGGCGTGGCAGCTGGCGACAGCGCCTGAGGGTCAACATCGGGATGGCGCGGAGGCACTCAGCATTGCGCAGGTGCTGTACCAGGCCGATCCAGCCAACCCCGAGCGCGGTGACCTGCTGGCTGCGGCGCTTGCGGAGAATGGGCGTTTCGACGAAGCCGTGAGCACTCTGGCCCGGGTCCTGACGCGTATTCCGTCGGGACATCCGTTGCGTGCCAGGTTGGAGGGGCGTGCCCAGCTCTATCGTCAGGGCAGTCCGTTTCGTCAGCCGGGGTAGGGTGGGAGGCCTTTTGGCCGGCCACCTATATGCCGCTGTTCTCCAGGATGCCGTGGCGAATGGCGAGGTGAGTCAGTTCGACATCGTTTTTGACGTCGAGCTTTTCGTAGATGCGGTACTTATACGTGCTGACGGTCTTTGGGCTCAGGGCCAGGCTCTCGGCGATCCGGCCCACCTCGATACCCTGTATCAGCATCATCATCACTTCCATTTCCCGGGCCGACAGATCATCAAAGGGTGATTTGTCAGCACCTGGAAGCAGCGACAGGGCCAACCGCTGGGCAATGTCCTTGCCAATGTAGCGGGTATGCCGGTGAACCGAGCGGATCGCGTCCACCAGTTCCTCGGCCGCGCAGCCCTTGGTCAGGTAGCCCGATGCACCGGCGTCCAGCAGATGGGTGGGAAACGGGGCTTCGGAGTGGACCGTCAGGATGATGACCTTGGCTTCCGGCATGGACCGGGCAATCCTGCGCGTCGCCTCCAGACCACCGAGCCCTGGCATGTTCACGTCCATCATCACCACGTTGGGCTTCAGCTCACGCACCAGCCGCAGCGCCTGCTCCCCGTTGCCGGCCTCACCGACAATCTCCAGGTCCGGCTCTTTGCCGATGATGTGCGCGACTCCGGTACGCACGATGTCATGGTCATCGACCAGCAATACCCTGATCAATTCAAACTCCTTGGTAGCCGCAAGCATCTTAGCCCAGAACTCCAGGTCTCTCTAATCGGGCTGCTCTAATTTATGACCGCGCAAAGCGTTGAATTTGTCGATCATCCGACGGGTAGCCCCGCCAGTCCAATTTAGCTATAGTTCGCCGCAGCCCGGAGGAGTGGCAGAGTGGTTGAATGCACTGGTCTTGAAAACCAGCAGGGGTGAAAGCCCCTCGGGGGTTCGAATCCCTCCTCCTCCGCCAGACATAAAAAAAGGCCCTGAAACGGGCCTTTTTTTATGTCTGTCTGGAGAAAGAGGGATCGAACCGCAACGCGGTTCGACAAAATTGCCGGGAGCAATTTTGGTGTGCGCAGCGAAGCGAAGCACACCCCGCAGGGGCTGGGTCCAGGGATGGACCCAGCAATCCCGACTCTAACGAACCGCTGCATTGATCAGCTGAGATTTCCAAACTAATGCCGACAAACCCGCAGCGAGCGAAGCGAGTGAGGGGCCCCCTTGAGGGGTGAGGAGCGAAGCGACGAATAATCCCTCCTCCTCCGCGCTCCCCGTGGCTATACCTCAGATCTTTCGACGAATAACCCCTCCTCCTCCGCCAGACATAAAAAAGGCCCCAAAACGGGCCTTTTTTGCCTTCAAGCGTCAGGTGACACCCGTCAGGGGTTTGGCCCCGCCGACGGCGACTTGTTGTCAGAAGATTCTGCCGGTTTGCCGTCCGTCTGGGCCGCGGGTTTCGCCGGAGATGGGGCCGGAGTCGCGGGCTGTGCGGGAGCGGCAGCAGGCTTGTCGACCGGGCGGGGCGCCGACTGCTGTGCAGGTGGCGGTGCGGGCTGCTGGACAGGCTGCTGTGCTGGCTGTTGAACAGGGGCCGGCCGCGGTGGGGCAGACTGCTGCGGGGCAGGCTGGGCCGGGGCCTGGCGAGGTGCCGCGTCAGGACTTTTCGCTGGCTTGGCGCTGGCGGCCTCACCACCACTGGATGAGGGCGTTGATGGGGCCTGGGCGCTTGCCGGCTTGTCGGTTTTCGGCGACGCAGATCCGGACGTTGATGGCTCCGGCTTCGGCGCGGACTGCTGACCAGGCTGGGTCGAAGCCGCGGAATCGGCAGGTCTTTGATCGGGACGTGGCGAATCGCTGCGTGCCTCGGTCGACCTGGGCGCTGCGGCCCGAGCTTCGGGTTTTGGCCGGGGTTGCTGTGGGGCCGACTGTGGGGCTGACTCTGGAGCCGGCTGGCCTTTGGGCGCCGATGCCTCGGCGGGTCTGGATGAATCCGCCGGCTTGTCGCCCGAAGGCTTGCGGGAGCGTCCCCGGCCCGTCTCGGCTGACCTGGGGGCCGACTTTCCACCTGCCGGCTCTTTGGCAGCATTGCCCCTGGTGCCATCAGCCTGCTTCTGTTCGGGCTTGGCCTGATTCTGGGCGGTCTGGTTGTTGCCTTCACCAGCTGCATTCTTCTGGCGCTTGCGGCCGCCGCGACGCCCGCGGCGGCGGCGCTTGGGGCCGCTCTTGGCGGTCTGGCCGTCACCGGCTGACGCATCCCTGGGCCCTTTGCCGCCGCCCTGGCCCGCATCGGCGGACTGGTCGGGTTTCCCCTTGCCGGTGGTTTTCTTGGTGGACCGGCGCTGGGAGGGATGCTTGGAGCGGCTCTTGCGCTGGGCGCCGGCGTCCTTGCGTGGCCCCTTGCTTTGGGTTTTCTTGCGCTGGGGCTTTCTCCGGGGCTTGCGCGCGGGTTCCGGCTCAGGTTCCTCGTCGGTGCTGAACAGGCCCTTGAACCAGGCCAGCAATCCGCCGGTGCCGTTGCTTTTTTCGGCAGGGGCGGCAGCGGTGGGCACCGGAGCCGGCGCCACGGGAGTCACGCCACTCACGGCCGGTTCCTCGCTGGACTTGAGGCCGTCCGCGGTGTTGGACGCCACCACCTCGGTTTCGGGGGCGTCCACCATTTCGTAACTGGCGTCACCGTCCAGGCGCAGGTCCTGTCGGCGAATCCGGCGAATCTCGAAGTTCGGTGTTTCCACGTGGGGTGAGTTAATCACCATGACCGGCACCCGGTGGCGCTGCTCGATCTGGGAAACGGAGTGACGCTTTTCGTTCAGCAGGAAGTTGCCCACATCGTTGGGCACCACGGCAATCACCTCGCCGGTAAAGTCCTTCATGGCTTCTTCTTCCACCAGTCGCAGCACCGACAGTGCCAGCGACTCGATACTGCGGATGAAGCCGTGCCCGTGGCAGCGTGGACAGACGTTCTGGCTGGATTCGTCCAGGGACGGGCGCAGCCGCTGACGGGACATCTCCAGCAGGCCAAAACGCGAAATCCGCCCAATCTGGGTGCGGGCGCGGTCCAGTCGCAGGGCCTGGCGCAGGCGGTCTTCCACCTTGCGCTGATTGCGGTTGTCCATCATATCGATGAAGTCGATCACCACCAGGCCGCCCAGGTCACGGATCCTCAGCTGCCGGGCAATTTCGTCAGCCGCCTCAAGGTTTGTGTTGAGGGCGGTTTCCTCGATGTCGCTGCCCTTGGTAGCCCGGGCCGAGTTGATGTCGATGGACAGCATTGCTTCTGTCTGATCGACCACGATAGACCCGCCGGAGGCCAGGTTGACATCCCGTGCAAAGGCAGACTCGATCTGGCTTTCGATCTGGTAGCGGGAGAACAGCGGCGTGGCGTTGTCGTAGTACTTGAGCTTGCGCAGGTTATGGGGCATGACCTGCTGCATGAACTCCTTGGCGTCTTCGAAAACCGGCTCGCTGTCGATGAGAATTTCACCAATTTCCGCCCGCAGGTAATCCCGCAGGGCGCGAATGATCAGTTTGCCCTCCTGGTAGATCAGGAACGGGGCCTTGCGTTCCGAGGCGGCAGTCTGAATGGCGTCCCACAGATGCTGCAGGTAGTCGAAGTCCCATTTCAGCTCTTCAGCCTCGCGCCCGACGCCGGCGGTGCGGACAATGAGTCCCATGTCCCGCGGAACGTCAAGCTGTCGCAGGGCATCCTTCAGCGCCTGGCGTTCTTCACCCTCGATGCGGCGGGAAACGCCACCCGCCCGGGGGTTGTTCGGCATCAGCACCAGGTAACGGCCGGCCAGGCTGATAAAGGTGGTCAGGGCCGCACCCTTGTTGCCGCGCTCCTCCTTTTCCACCTGGACCACAACTTCCTGGCCCTCGCGTACCGCATCCTTGATGCTGACCTTGCCATCGCTGTCACTGGCGGAATTGCCGAAGTATTCGGATGAAATTTCCTTCAGCGGCAGAAAACCGTGCCGATCGGAGCCGTAGTCGACAAAACAGGCCTCCAGGCTGGGTTCGACGCGGGTGATGCGTCCCTTATAGATATTGGCCTTACGCTGTTCTCTAGCGGGGACTTCGATATCGAGGTCGTAGAGGGTCTGACCATCGACGATCGCCACGCGCAGCTCTTCCGGCTGCGTGGCGTTAATGAGCATTCTTTTCATCTAATTGTTCCTGCGGCGCGCTCATACCGAGCGATCCATCGTCTCGACGGAGTCGCGGGGAGGAGGTCTGGATTCCAGCACCCCCGGGCCGGATGGCTCTGCGGGAGCGCGCGCAATTCGTTTTTTTTCAACCTGCGGACCGTGTCCTGGGGACAGACAGCCCGCTCCCGAATCCGCGGAGTCACCGCGGTGGCGCCAGCTTGTTGTTTGCGGAATACCGCTATGGTGATACGCTCACTCCGAGCGCCAAGTGTCGCCATGACGGCCAGCCATTCAGCGGCGCGTCAGCCGCCTAATATAACAACCTTACGTGGGTCCAGCAATCAAATCCGCCGTGTCAGAATCCCAATCGGTACAACAACTTACCGTGTCCGACCAGGATCATGGCCAGCGCCTGGACAACTTTCTTCGAAAGAAGCTCAAAGGTGTGCCCAAATCCCTGGTCTATCGGCTGATCCGCAAGGGCCAGGTTCGGGTCAACGGCGGCCGTCGCAAAGCCGATTCGCGGCTGGCCTCGGGGGACCTGGTACGGGTTCCGCCGGTCAGGACCGCCAGTCGCGAGGTGTCGGTTCCCGAGGCGGTCCAGCGCCAGTTGGAAGACCGCGTGGTGTTTCAGAACGATCGCCTGCTGATCCTGGACAAGCCCAGCGGCCTGGCGGTGCATGCCGGCAGTGGCTTGAGCTGGGGGGTAATCGATGCCCTGCGCGAATCCCGTCGCGGTGAGTACCTGGAACTGGTGCACCGGCTGGATCGTGAAACCAGCGGCTGTCTGATGTTGGCCCGCAATGTTGAGGCACTGCGCGAGGCCCAGGGCTGGCTGAAGCAGGACCAGGTCATCAAGCGCTACCTGTGCCTGCTGGAAGGCCGTCTGGGTGATGAACGGACCCGGGTGGAGCAGCCCCTGAGCCGGATTCGGGGGCCAGGCGGGCAGTCCCGGAGCGTGGTTGATCCGGACGGCAAGTACGCGCTGACCCAATTCAAAGTGCTGGAACGGGGAAAACACCACAGTTTTGCCGAGGCGCGAATCCACACCGGGCGCACCCACCAGATCCGTGCCCATGCGGCTTTCCTGGGCCACCCGGTGGCGGGTGACGATCTTTACGGCAGTCGTTCCGCCAGTCAGGCCTTCAAGAAGATCGGCCTGACCCGTCTGTTCCTGCACTGCACCTCCCTGGAACTCCCCGACGGCACCATCGCCTCGGCCCCGCTGCCGGGTGAACTGACCCGGGTACTGGACAGGCTGGGGTGAGGCCCTGACGGGCAGGCGGCGGATGGCACATTCCTGTGCCAGGTGTCTCCGCCCAAAGGCTCCGGTCGCCCACCCCCGATTTTGGGTTCCTTCAATGAAATAGCCTGGACCCAACCGCTCCCGAGTGAATCACCCAAGAGGGGGCCATGGTCAGGTATATGGCGCCCAGGGTGGCGTGGCTGAAGGCCAGTGGAAGAAGGGCCCGGAACTTCAGGAAATGAGCGACCAGCAGACCGCCCAGCAGCAGGGTGCCCAGCATCAGCTCGAAGTTGGGGTAGTGGGCCAGTCCAAACAGGATCGCCGCCAGCCCGGCGCCCAGGACTCGCCAGGAGCCGGTCAGCTGCAGGCACAGGCGCAGGAGGACCAGGCAGAGCACCAGTTGCTGAAAGCCGGCCCAGACCAGGTAGCCGACCCATCGAAGCGGCAATTCTTCCGGCGGTCCGTCCATAAAAACCGCTGGAACTGCCAGGACGATGGTGATGGATAAGGCCAGGTTCCAGGCCGGGCGTGAGCCGACCAGCTCGGGACGATCCTCCAGTACCGATTCCAGCACCAGCCAGATTAATGCTGCTGCCAGCAGCACGCCGGCCAGTCCCCAGGGCAGGGGGGCGCCGAGGTGTGTCAGCAACAAGCTGACCAGTCCAGTAACTCCCACCAGCTTCAGCCCGGCCTGCACGGGGCCGTTCAGCGACACTGCAAGCAGCAGCATGACGCTGGCGGCCACCAGTATGGTCCAGGACCAGGATGAGGCCGGAGCGCGCGCCACGGACTGATCCAGGACCAGGGCAGCGGCGGGGCGCGCGGCCTCCAGCTGGTCCACGGCTGCCAGTACCCGGGCGGTGGTCGGCCAGGGAATATCCAGGGTGACCAGTGCGTTGCGCGGCAGATCTGCGGTGAGTTTCGAAGCCGACCGGATGCGTAATTCGGGACGTTCGGGCAGCGGAGGTCCGCTGGGCTCCAGGCGTATCCAGTCCAGCTCCATGCCGGCAACGCCCTGGGCGACCGGGTGCACTCGGATGGAGGCGACGGTGCCGGAGAGGCCACCCCAGACGGCCTGGCCGTCTGTCTTCGGGTCGCTGGTCCACCGGACAGCCGACAGGTCAGTTTTCAGAACCTGCCATCCAGGCCGCACGGGCAGGGGTTCGGACTGGTAGATGGTGCCGCCGTGGTCTTCCCGGAAATAGATGATGGCCTGGGTGGGAGTCCTGCTGTCCAGACGGATGCGCATCCACCAGCGTGAAAACAGAGTGGCATCAATGCGATCGCCATTGAGATTGAGTGACAGGTAGCCGCTGCCGCTGGCGGCAGGGACCTTCAGGGTGCCGCCATGGATCCGGCTGTCGTCAAAACCAACCGGTTGGGAGCCGACCAGGTCCTCGGTCTGCTCGAATTCCCAGCGAAATCCCTGGGCATTCTGCTGCGATGTGTGCCGGGCTTCCTGCTGCAGCCAGCTGGACAGGGCGTTCAGGCTGAGACTGTAAAACAGCAGAACTGCCAGACCAGCCAGGGCCAGGGTGATGCCCCACTGGAGCAGCCGGTTCAAGATCAGGCCGAGATCAGCCGGTCAATCTTTGCGGCGCATATGAAGTCATTTTCTGACAGGCCGCCGATGGCATGGGTCGTGAAGGTCAATCGGCAATGGTGATAGCCGGCGTCGAAATCCGGATGGTGGTCTTCCTGGTGTGCGATCCAGGCCATGGCGTTGATGAAAGCCATGGTCTCGTGGAAGTTGTCGAAGCGAAATTCTCGCACGATCCGAATGCCCTCCAGCTTCCACTGGGGAATCTGTGGCAGCAGGAGTTCGATCTGGTCCTGTCGCAAAGGCTCGGTGCCCCCTTCGCAGGGTGTGCAGGTTTTCCTGGTTAGGTCAGACATGATGGCTGTAAGGGTCCTTGTCGGGTTGATGAGACATGGCGCGATGATGAATCCGGAATGGTACAGTCATTGTGTTGCCCGGAGCGAGTCGATTACACATGGAAAACCTCACACTGCGCCCCCGACCCGTGGATCCAGGGGCGCGCCTGGAACAGGTTGAGATTGAATCCCGGGCGCTCAACAGCAACCCCTGGGGTGATCCGACCCGTCGCCGGCTGTGGGTCTATCTGCCGCCGGGCTATCACAAGAGTGATCAGCGCTATCCGGTGCTCTGGTACCTGGCGGCATTCACCAACAGCGGCGCCGCTGCGGGCAACTGGCGGGGATTTTCCGACAACCTGTTTCAGCGGGTGGAGCGGCTGATCCTGGCGGAAAAAATGGGGCCGGTGATCGTGGCAGCGCCTGACTGTTTCACCACCCTGGGGGGCAACCAGTACATCAATTCGCCCGGCACAGGCGCTTACGCCGATTACCTGCAGGAGGAACTGGTGCCGTGGGTCGACCAGCACTACCGGACCGTGGCGGACCGTAATCACCGCGGTGTCTTCGGCAAATCCTCCGGCGGGTTCGGTGCGCTGAACCTGGTCATGGACCGCCCGGATCTGTGGGGCGCCCTGGCCAGCCAGTCCGGCGACGCGGCCTTTGAATGGGTCTACCGCAATGATTTTCCCAAGGTGGCAGCTACCCTGGATCGGTACAAGGGGGACGTGGCGGCATTCATCCGCTATTTCTGGCGGGCCAAGACCCCGGGCGGGTCCGACTTTCTGACCCTGATGCACCTCTGCCTGGCGGCCACCTATGACCCGGATCCGAATGACCCCTGCAGCATCAGGCTGCCGTTTAATCGGCACACCCTGGAAATCGATGAGGAACGGTGGGGTCAATGGATGGCATTTGACCCGGTGGCAAAACTGCCTGGCCGGATAGAGGCCTTGAAATCCATGCGCGGCATCTATATCGATTGTGGAAGTCGTGATCAGTATCACATACATTACGGAAGCCGCCGGCTGAGCCGTCTGATGGCGCAGCACGAGGTGGAGCACCAGTACCTGGAGTTTGACGGAACGCACTCCAATATCGACCACCGGTTCGACCAATCCCTGCCGTTCCTTTACCAGGCCCTAAGCCTGAAAGCTGATTGACATGATCGAAGTCTACCCAAGCGCCAAACAATATTTCTCCGAGCTGCTTTCACAGCAGGACGCAGATGACCTGGGACTGCGCATGCTGGTATCCAATCCCGGAACCCCGGGCGCTGAATGCGAGCTGAGTTTCTGTCTGCCCGAAGACTGTGCCGACAGTGATCTGATCGTGGACCTGGATGCGTTCCAGTTGCGCATCGACGCGGACAGCGTGCCGTTCCTGGAGGACGCGGAAATCGACTTTGAAGAGAATCGCACCGGCGGCCAGCTGGTGGTGCGGGCACCCAATATCCGCGGTTCGGAACCCGATGACGACTCGCCCCTGGCGGACCGGGTTCGCTACATACTGGATTCGGAAATCAATCCCTCACTGGCGTCCCACGGCGGCATGGTATCCCTGGTGTCCATCGAAGAGGGTACCGTGGTGCTGCAGTTCGGCGGAGGCTGCCACGGCTGCGGCATGGTCAACGTCACCCTTAAAGAGGGGGTGGAGAAGACCCTGAAAGCACGCTTGCCCGAGATCCAGGCGGTTCGCGACGTGACCGATCACAGTACGGGCGAAAACCCCTACTACAGCTGAAGACGACCCGGGAATGCCGGGCCGTCGTATCCGTGGTTTACTTGATCTTCAGGTCGACCAGGCCTTCCTTGGCAGCGTAGAACGCCGCCAGGTCGTGAATGTCCTGATCGCTGAGGGTGGTGGCGAAGCCAGCCATGACCACGTTATTGCGTTCGCCTGAGCGGTACGCTTTGAGCGAGTGGGCCAGGTAGTCACCGTACTGGCCGGCCAGACGCGGATATTGCGGGTCGATTCCGTTCCCGTCAGCGCCGTGACAGGCCTGGCAGACCACGGATTTGGTCTCGCCGGCGGCCACATCCCCTTTCTGGTAGAGCTCCGCTTCCGGTTCTCCACCTTCCAGGCTGACAAAGTAGGCGGCGATGTCCTCCATGTCGGTTTCGGTCATGCTGCCCGCCTGGGCCACCATGGTGGGGTGCTGGCGCTCACCGTTCTTGTAGGCTTTCAGAGCCAGCACAATGTATTCGTAATTCTGACCACCAATCTTGGGTACATGGTAGTTCGGGTAGGCGTTGACGTAGCCGGGGATACCGTGGCAGCCCGTGCAGGTATAGGCCTTGATGCGGCCCTGTTCGGCATCACCGCCGTCTGCCAGGGATCCGGTGGAAAGGGCCAGGCCCGACACGAGTAGACCGGCAGCGGCCCAGTTGAGCATGCTTTTGTTCATCTTGTCCTTGTTAGAGTTCGGCGCAGGGAACGGCCATCGGGGTGTAAGTATAACGTTGGCCCGGGTTGGGCAAAAGCGTTTCGGGCAATGCTTTTGTACCTGCCGGGTATGGTGGTTCACGCCAGAATTACGCCACTTTCGCCACCTTGTGGCGCCTTATTTCAGGCCCTGCGTTGCCCCTGTTGCCGCTAAAATGAGCGCGGCCGGGCCGTTGCCAGGGTTGGCAGGAAATATGCATTGCAGTTTCTGGAACTTTGACCATGACTAATGATCTATATCGCCCAGTAGAGTGCTAGCGTTATAGTTAACTACAACACCAGTATGCCCAAGGAAAAACTCGCCATGTTTCATCGAATCATGCAAACGGGTGCGATTCTCGCGTCTGTCCTGGTGATAGCTGCCTGCAACGGACCCGGCGGCAGTGGTGAATCGGGTGACGCGGAAGAATCTGACGAGGAGATTGCGGTTCCGGTAGAGGCTCAGCGATCCACCCTGAATACGGTATACGCGTCTTATAAGGGCACCACCACCCTGGAGGCCGAACGGGAAGCCGACGTGGTGGCCAAAACCAGCGGCATCGTGCTGGATATCCTGGTGGAAGAGGGCGACACCGTGGAAGCGGGGCAGGTAGTCGCCCGGCTGGAGCGGGACCGCCTGGAGCTGGAATTGGAGCGGGCCAAGGCCACTCTGGACCAGCTGCGGAAAGACTACGATCGGTCCCAGGAGCTGTTCAACAAGAAGCTCATCAGCTCGGACGCTTACGAGCGGGCACGTTCGGATCTGGACCAGCAGCAGGCGTCGTTCGACATGGCCAGACTGGAGCTGAGCTACACCGAGGTGCGCACCCCCATCGGTGGCGTGGTGTCGGAGCGCATGGTCAAGGTGGGCAAGCTGGTCAATGTGTACGAGGCACTGTTCCGCGTTCACGATTTTAATCCGCTGCTGGCCGAAATCTTCGTGCCGGAGCGGGAGCTGTCCGCGCTGCGACCGGGGCAGTCCGCCCTGCTGGAACTGGATGCCCTGGCCCAGGACGAATTCAGCGGCCAGCTGGCCCGGGTCAGTCCGGTAGTGGACCCGGACACCGGTACCTTCAAGGTCACTATCGAAATCCGCGATCCAGACCCGCGCCTGAAGCCGGGCATGTTCGGTCGGGTCAATATCGTCTACGACGTCAAGGAAAACGTCGTCACTATTCCCCAGGATGCGCTGATCATCGAAGACCGCGAGCGTTACGTCTACGTGGTTGAAAACGACCGGGCACGAAGGGTGGACGTGGTGGCGGGATACGTCACTGAAGGTCGCGTGGAAATCCTGCAAGGCCTGGATGAAGGCGAAGAAGTGGTCACCGCGGGTAAAGGCAGTATCGCCGGTGAGACCCTGCTGGACGTGATCAACCGGGAGGCCCAGGTGGCCGCTGATTCGGAGGTCAGCGTAGCCGGCGCCGCAGCCCAGTCCAACGCTGTCCCTTAACAGCCGCTGCCCCAGGCCGGACACGTGAACATCATTCAAATCTGCACCCGACGACGGGTTACCGTGGCCATGGCGGCTGTGCTGGTCACCGTGTTCGGCGTGATTGCCCTGAGCGAGCTCAAGGTCAACCTGCTGCCCGATCTGTCGTACCCCACTCTGACCGTACGCACCGAGTTCACCGGGGCTGCACCGCTGGAGATCGAAAAGCTGATCACCCAGCCGGTGGAAGAGCAGGTGGGAATCGTCAAAGGCGTCCAGACCGTCAAGTCGGTTTCCCGTGCCGGGCAGTCCGACGTCCTGCTGCAGTTTGCCTGGGGCACCGACATGGACATGGCCAGTCTGGACGTGCGGGAAAAGCTTGAGCTGCTGCAGCTGCCGCTGCAGTCCGACCGGCCGATACTGCTGCGCTTCAACCCGTCCACCGATCCAATCATGCGGCTGGCGTTTTACTCCGAGGACATCGAGGGTTTCGACGAGGAAACCCTGAAGCTGGTGCGCCGGTTCGCGGACGAGGAACTGAAAAAGCGGCTGGAACCCATTACCGGCGTAGCGGCGGTGAAGATCAGCGGCGGGCTGGAAGACGAGATTCAGATCCAGATCGACCAGCAGCGGCTGGCCCGGCTGGGTATTCCCACCTCCACCATCATCTCCCGTCTGCGCGAGGAAAACGTCAATGTATCCGGCGGGCGCCTGGAGGAGGGTACGCGCCGCTACCTGGTGCGCACGGTCAACCAGTTCCAGTCGGTGGAAGAGTTTCGCAACCTGATCATCTCTCCGGCCGGGATGCGCCCCATTTACCTGCGTGACGTGGCGGAAGTGGCGGAGGGCTTCAAGGAGCGCCAGGCGGTGATCCGTACCAACGGCCGGGAATCGGTTGAGATCGCGGTGTACAAGGAGGGCGATTCCAACACGGTGCTGGTGGCCGACGCCGTAAGCGAGCGATTGGAACAACTGAAGGAGGCACTGCCGGCAGGCCTGACCATCGCCACGGTGGATGACCAGTCCCAGTTTATTCGACAGGCCATTAATGACGTCCGTAACGCAGCCATCATCGGCGGAATCCTGGCCGTGATGGTGATCTTCTTTTTCCTGGGCGACGCGTGGCCCACCCTGGTGATCTCGGTCTCCATTCCCCTGTCCATCATCGCCACTTTTTTCCTCATGGATCAGGCCGAGCTTTCTCTCAATATCATGTCTCTGGGTGGCATTGCCCTGGCTATCGGGCTGCTGGTGGATAACGCCATTGTCGTACTGGAGAACATCTCCAGGCACCGGGCCAAAGGTGCCGACGTGATGGAAGCGTCGGTCAAGGGTGCCAGCGAAGTGGGCAGCGCGGTCATGGCTTCCACCCTGACCACCATCGCGGTATTCCTGCCCCTGATTTTCGTCGAGGGCATCGGCGGCCAGCTGTTTCGGGACCAGGCACTGACGGTGACCTTCGCCCTGGTGGTGTCCCTGGCCGTGGCCATGACGGTCATTCCCATGTTGTCCACCATGAAAGTGCGCTCGCCCATCGCATTTCCCGAAGAAGAACATCGCCATCGCGAGCCGCGAACCCGCGCGGGCCGGGCGATCCGCAAGGGGCGAGTGACCGTCTTCAACGGCATTCCCAGTTTCATCGCTGCCGTAGTGATGGTGGTAGCCGCCGGCATCAGCCGCCTGAGTGGCTGGGTCTTCGGCTTTCCCGCCCGCATGGTGATGAAGCTTTTTGCCGCCATTTCGAGGCTGTATGGCCGGATTCTGCCCTGGGCCCTGGATCACCGGGCCGTGGTTCTGCTGATTGCCACGGCGGCTGCGGCCGCTGCCGCTTTTCAGGCGCCCCGATTGGGCGCCGAGCTCATTCCCCAGCTGATCCAGGGGCGGTTTGAAATGCAGGTCAAGCTGGCGCCCGGGGCGCCGCTGGAGCAGACCGATCGGGTGGTCAGCCGCATCCAGGGCAGGGCGTCCACCATGGACAGCATTGAAGCGGTTCACGCCGTGTCCGGAACCGGCAACCGCATTGATGCCAACCCGACGGAATCCGGCGAAAACATCGGTGAGCTGCTGATCGTCATGAAGCCGGGGACGCCAACGGAAACCGAGCGTGAGGCCATCAGCCAGCTGCGCGGCACGGCCGGCGCCATGCCTGGCGTGCAGTCGGAGTTTGAACGGCCCGCACTGTTTACCTTCTCCACACCCCTGGAAATCGAGCTGGTGGGCTACGACCTGGGCCGGCTGAAACAGGCGTCCGAATCGGTGGCCGGCATGCTGGCCTCGTCGCCTCGTTTCGCCGACGTCAAATCCAGTCTGGAGCAGGGTCACCCGGAGATCCAGATCCTGTTCGACCAGGAACGCGTTGCCGCCCTGGGTATGACGGTGCGACAGATCTCGGACCAGGTGGTGCAGAAACTTCGCGGCGAGGTGGCCACCCGCTACAGCTGGCGTGACCGCAAGATCGACGTGCTGGTGCGAGCCCGCGAGCGGGATCGTTCGTCCCTGGAGGACGTGGAAAACCTGATCGTAAACCCCGCCAGCGAGCGACCGCTGACCCTGTCCAGTGTGGCCCAGGTCATTCCCACCGAGGGGCCGGCCGAAATCAACCGGGTGGACCAGGAGCGTGCAGCCCTGGTGTCCGCCAACCTGACCTACGGCACGCTTAAGGAAGCGGTGCTGGAGGCGGAGCAGCTGCTGGCGGACCTGTCCCTGCCATATGGTGTCAAGCTCAAGCTGGCCGGGCAAAGCGAGGAGATGGATGCGTCATTCCAGTCCCTGCTGTTTGCCCTGGGCCTTGCGATTTTCCTGGTGTACCTGGTGATGGCTTCACAGTTCGAGTCATTGATTCATCCTTTGGTCATTCTGCTGTCGGTCCCCCTGGCCGGTATTGGTGCGATACTCGGACTGGCCATCACCGGTACACCGGTCTCAGTCATTGTGTTTATCGGCCTGATCATGCTGGCCGGCATCGTGGTGAACAACGCCATCGTGTTCATCGACCTGATCAACCAGCTGCGCGCCCGTGGCCAGTCCAGGCGCAGCGCCATCCTGGAGGCTGGCGTAGCGCGCCTGCGCCCCATCGTCATGACCACGCTGACCACCACCCTGGGACTCCTGCCACTGGCCATCGGGCTGGGTGAGGGCGCCGAGATCCGGACCCCCATGGCCATCACGGTGATCGGTGGATTGCTGGTGTCCACCCTGCTGACCCTGGTGGTGATCCCGGTGATGTACGACCTGCTGGACCGGCGACGGGAAACCGACGAGTCCGCCGCGCCGGAAGGCAGCCGGGTGGACGGGGCGGTCCCCGCGGAGTGATGCCGTGACCCCGGCCGAATTCTGCATCAAGCGTCCGGTCGCCACGGTGATGATATTCGTCTCCTGCCTTCTGCTGGGCGGGATTTCAAGCCGGCTCCTGCCGCTGGAGTTCTTCCCGGAGTTCGACGCGCCCTTTCTGATGATCCAGATGCCGTATCCCGGCTCTACGCCGCGGGAAACGGAGCGGCTGCTGGCGCGGCCGGCCGAGGAGGCTCTGGCCACCCTCAAGGGAATCGAGTTTCTCAACAGCCGCTCGACGCCGAGTGGTACCACTGTGTTCATGCTGTTCGGCCTGACCGAAGACATCACGGTCAAGGCGGTGGAGGCACGGGAACTGCTCGAAGCCATACGCAACGAGTTGCCCACGGACCTGCGCCGCATCAACGTGTTCAAGTTTGACACCAGCGACGAAGGTATTCTGACCCTGCGCATATCCAGTCAACGGGACCTGTCGGAGTCCTACGAGATGCTGATGCGTAACCTGGTGCGGCCCATCGAACGGCTTCCGGGGGTGGCCCGGGTCAGCCTCGAAGGGGTGGAGCCCCGGGAGATCCGCATCGACCTTGTGGCGGACCGGGTCGAGGCGCTGAATATTGACCTGAACGAGCTCAATATGCGCCTGAACAGCGCGAACTTTTCCGCCTCGGCCGGTTTGATCAATGCCAACAACCAGCGGGTAAGGGTCAACCCGGTAGGCGAATTCCAGAACCTGGACGAAATCCGCAACCTGGTTATCAACCAGCGCGGCGTGCGCCTGTCAGATATCGCTGACGTGACCTACGAGCCCCGGGAACGGGACCTGGCCCGTCACCTGGACCAGAAGTACGCCATCGGCATCGAGGTATTCAAGGAACGCGGCGTCAACATGGTTTCCGTGGCGGAACGGGTCCTGGTAGAAGTGGAAAAAGCGGGTGACAACCCGGAGATGCAGGGCATTCAGCTGTTTTTCCTGCAGAACCAGGCCGAGGGGGTCAAGAGTTCCCTCGCGGAGTTGCTCAAGGCGGGCCTTGTGGGTGCACTGCTGTCCATAGTGGTGCTGTACTTCTTCCTGCGAAACGTGACCACCACGCTGATGGTGGCCACGGCGGTGCCCATCTCGCTGACCATTGCCCTCGGGGCCATGTACCTGCTGGGCGTGAGCCTCAATATTCTTTCCATGATGGGCTTGCTGCTGGCCGTGGGCATGCTGGTGGACAATGCGGTGGTGGTGAGTGAGGCCATATTCACCGAGCGTGAGAAACAGCCCAACGAGCCGGTGAAGGCGGCCGTGTCGGGTGTCCGCAGCGTGGGTCTGGCCGTGTTCGCGGGAACGGCGACTTCCATGTCGGTGTTCCTGCCCAACCTGTTTGGCGAACCCGACCAGATTTCCATTTTCATGGAGCACGTGGCCATTGCCATCTGTATTTCCCTGGCGGCATCCCTGGTCATCGCCCAAACCCTGATCCCCTTGATTTCCAGCCGGGTCAAACCGCCGAGCACCTCCCAGGACAACGCTATCAATCGGCTGAAGGAACGCTACGCCGTGTTCCTCGACTGGACCCTGAAACACCGCTGGCCGGCCTGGGGCGGCATTGTGCTGATCCTGGCCAGTACCGCCATCCCCGGGGCGCTGGTCAAGCAGGATATGTTCCCCGAAACCCTCAGCCGGGAACTGTTCCTGCGCTACAACCTGGACGGCCCCTATCCGCTGGAGCGCATCAAGGTGGCGGTGGACAAGATCGAGAACTATCTCTACGACAATAAGGAGCGTCTGGAGATCAACAAGGTGTACTCGTTCTACCACAACGAGGGCAGGGCGGAGTCCACCATCCTGTTGAAGGACGAGAAGGACTCGAAGCTGTCTTCCACCGAAATCAAGGAAATGATCCGGGAAGAGCTGCCCAAGATCGCCATCGGCAGCCCCAGTTTCGACCAGCAGCGGTCAGGCGGCTCCGAGGGCGTGACGGTGTATATCGTGGGAGATTCCAGCGAGCGGCTGGCAGCCATGGCAGACGACATTATTTTTACCCTGTCCCAGATCGAGGGCCTGGAAGACATCAAGACAGACCAGGGTAGCGGCGACCAGGAAATCCAGGTATCGGTGGACCGGGAAAAGGCCGCGCAATACGGACTGCCGGCTCAGCAGGTGGCCACGGTGGTGGCCGTGGCGCTGCGCGGCACCCAGTTGACTGAATATCGCGGACCCGAGGGCGAGGTGCCGGTGACGCTGAGATTCCGGGACTCCGACACCCAGACGGTGGAAACCCTGCAGACCCTGCAGATCACCACGCCGGCCGGGCTGCGCATTCCCCTGTCGTCGGTGGTGTCCTACAACGTCCGCAGCGGTCCCGTGGGCATCTCACGGAACGATCGGGAAACGGCTTTGACAATCTCCGCCACGCTGAATGACCTGACCATGGAAGAGGCGCGTGAGGAGATCAAGCGGGTGCTGGACCAGTATCAGCTGCCGCCCGGCCACAGATGGGACTTTGGGCGCGGTTTCGGCTTCGAGGAAGACGCCCAGGAAACCATGATCCGGAATATCCTGCTGGCGGTGCTGTTCATCTACCTGATCATGGCCGCGCTGTTCGAGTCCATGACACATCCGTTGTCCATCGTGACGGGTATCGTGTTTTCCATCGTCGGGGTGTACTGGTTTTTCCTGCTCACGGGAACGACCTTTTCGATCATGGCCTTTTTCGGCATTCTGATTTTGATCGGGGTGGTGGTGAACAACGGCATTGTGCTGGTGGACCACATCAACCAGCTGCGCCGCCGGGGCATGATGCGGCGGGCAGCGGTGGTGCAGGCGGGACGAGACCGGATCAGACCGATCCTGATGACCGTTGGCACCACCGTGCTGGGGCTGATTCCCCTGTGCATCAGTACCACCCAGATCGGCGGTGACGGCCCGCCTTACTTCCCCATGGCGCGGGCAATCGTTGGCGGGCTGGTGTTTTCCACCGTGATCAGCCTGTGCGTGCTGCCCACCATCTATGTGACCCTGGACGACCTGCGGCTGTGGGCTCGGGATCGGATTCGCCAGGCCCGGACCCTGTCGCGCCGGCTGCTGCAGCGCGGCTAGCCGGCTACGCCATCAAGCAGGTCATCGCTCCCGGTCAAATGCCTCCAGGGCCCTGATGAATCGCTGATCCAGCGCCTCGGCCTGTTCCGCCGGCAGGGGGCCGATGCCCAGCCAGGTGTTTTCCAGCAGGTCGGCCTCTTCAGCGGCGGTCATGGGGTCGCCGCTGCTCATATGTTCGGACAGACGCTGCACCTGGTACTCCATGCGCTGCTGGTGGAATTCCTCCGGCGACTTGACCCCGGCCAGGAATTCCATGCGGATACACAGGTCCTGCAGTTCACTGGCGGCCTGGTCCGGGTCCTTCGGGCTGACGTCTGCATCCAGCACCCACTGGCAGCGCGACCGCAGTGCCTCGGGGACTGATTCTCCGGCCTGTGACAGGGCCTCGGCCAGAGACCCGGTGCCGGATTCCTGTCCGGCAAGTCGCGCCGTTTCGTGCTGTCGGCAAAGCAGGGCCAGTTTCCGCAGCGACTTGCGCTGGTCGGCCGCCAGACTCTTGCGTGCCGCGGTCACGGCGTCCTGGATGCGGCGGCTGAGGTTGTCATAATCCGATTCGGCCCGGCGCGGGCTCCAGCCCACCTCCCGCCAGCGCCCCTGGAGCTGGTGCAGGCGCCCCTCGGCCTGGGCCATGGCCTCGGTGTCCAGCGTGAGCAGGCTGCGCATATCGTCCAGCACTGCGTCGAGCTGCTGCGTCTTGCTGTCGCGGTCCGCCCGCTCTTCACTGCGCTGCTCGTCCAGCCGGGCAAATACCTGGTCAGCGGCGCCCCGGAACGCTTTCCACAGGGCCTGGTCGCGCCGCCGTCGGAGCCTGCCGGCCTGTTTCCAGCGAACCTGCAGGTCCTTGGCCCCGGCGATGGCCTTGTCCAGGTCGGACTCCTCCACCAGCGCCTGCATTTCCTCGATCAGGCGGCCCTTGCGTCTCTCCACGATCTCGTAATAGCCGCCCAGGTGTCCCTCGATTCCGTTGGCCGCTTCCCGCAGGCGGCGCGACAGAGGGCCGCGCTCTTTCGGTGGGATCTTGGGCAGTTCCCGCAGGCTGCGGCGGGCTTTGCCGATGGCTTTTTCCAGCAGCGGCCAGTCCTCGCATTCCCGGTCCTGGGCCAGCGCCTCGGTTTCGCGGCAGATTTCCTTGAGCTCGGCCAGTTTGCGATCACGAATCTCGGCGCGTTTCTCAAAAAAAGGCTTGGCTGGCTCAAACGCTTTGTCACAGGCGGCCCGGAACCGGCGCCACAGGCCGGGGTTGGCGGGTCGCCGGGGATCGTCGCCGGGCAGGTGTTCGCTCTTTTCCAGCTCCCGCCAGCGCTTGTTCAATCCCTTGATCTTTTCCGCCATGGCGTCGGGATGCATGCCTGATCCGAGCACCGACTCGGCTTCTTCACACAGCTCGGTCCGGATCTTGTCGTTGGCCCAGTGCTGCCAGTCTCGCAGCTCCCGCAGGCGGCCCTGGGCGGTACTGACGCGGCTCTTGAAGTCGGCGTCGTCGGTGATGGGTGCATGGCCCGCCAGGTCCCGCGTGTTGAGAAAGGCCTTCTTGGCTTCCACGGCGTGGGCGAGATCACCTTTGTCCAGCATGGCCTCCAGGGTTTCCAGGCGCTGTCCCAGTTGCCCGGCGGCCTGTTCGCGCTGCTGGAGCTGTTGTTCCAGGTGATCGGTGATGCGCTGCAGGGCCGCCTGGAAACGCTTGGCCAGCAGCTGGTCGGCGGGCTTGTGTTCCGACAGGGCCCGCCAGGTGCGGTCCCAGTCTTTCTGCATCCTTGCGGGCATCGATGGACGTGCTTTCTTCAGTCGGACTTTTTCGGCGGATTCACACAGCGCCGTCAGCTCAGCCGAAGGCTCCTGGGCCTCCAGCAGCTCGTCACGGAGGGCAACCAGGCGGCTGATGGCGGCGTCCAGAGACTGGCGCTGATCGGCGTCCAGGCCAGCGGGGTTTCCCGCCAGGCCCTGGGCCGATTCCAGGGTGTGCTGGGTCAGCTCCAGGTCCCGGGCCTCCAGGCGTGCTGTCACTTCTGCCAGCAGCCGCTGCAGCTCGGAAGACTTGGCCGTGGTGGGGTCCTTGCCGTGCAGCGCCGTTTCGACGATACCGCAGGCCCCCAGGAACCGGGCAGCCAGATCCGGCGGCGGTGACGCCAGCTGGTCCCAGGCCGTGCGCAATGCCTCGACCTGCTGCTGTTTTTCCGTGCCCGGGGCGGCGGAGCGCGCCAGCTCTTCGGCGGCAGCACTGATTTCCTCGGCTTTGTGCCGGACCGCATCCGGGTCACCGGCATCCAGCCTTGCCTGCTCGATGCGCTGGTTGATGGCACGGTACAGTTTCTTGTCCTTGCGCCGGACCTCCCTGGCGATACGTTCCAGGGTAGACAGCTGGTGGACATGCTCAGCCGCATATCGGCGCAGCTCCGGATCCGGGTCATTGATGGCGATATTGCCCAGCAGGGCCGGGCGTTCGACCTGCTTCAGGGCTTCCGCCCGGATCTCCGCGTCCTGGCACTCCACCGCCAGATACTCCGCCAGCTCCTGATCCTGCAGTTTGCGGAAACAGGCCAGTCGCTGGTCCATAGGCGGGCTGTGCTCGTGCAGACCGACCACCATGGTGCGGATGGTGCGCCCGGCGTACTCGCGGATCTGACCGTCGCGGTCTCCTTCGGCCGCCGCCATCAGGATCGCCAGGTCGTGTACCCGCCGCAGGGCGCTGAGTCGCACGGTGGCATCCGGGTCGGTCCGGGCGATGCCGGGCAAAGCCTCGGCCAGCTGGGGATCCTCGGACAGGGCGACGGATCGGGCGCGGATTCTGGGATCCTTGTGCTGCCACTTGGGCTTGAACAGGATGGCCTTGAGTTTGCTCATGCGGCTTTCAGGGGAATGTCGGGGTTTTCGAAATAGGATTGCAGCAGCTGCAGCTGACGGGAAGCACTTTCCTCGGCCATCAGCAGGCGCCGCAACGCCTTACCGTTGGGCCGGTCCTGCAGGTACCAGCCGATGTGTTTGCGGGCGATACGCACGCCCATGTACTCACCGTAGAACCGGTGCAGGGCGTGCAGGTGCCCGGTGACGACCTCTGATACCTCGGCGGCCGTCGGTGCCGCGGGCTGCGGGCGATGGTCCAGGGCGTGGTTGACCTGTCGAAAAATCCAGGGGTTGCCCTGGGCCGCTCTGCCGATCATGACGCCGCTGGCCCCGGTGTACTCCATCACCTGGATGGCTTTCTGCCAGCTGTGGATATCGCCGTTGGCGAACACCGGAATAGTCATGTCCTGGCAGATCCGGGCGATGGTGTCGTATTCAGCGCTGCCGCGGAAGCGGTCGGCGCGGGTGCGCCCGTGCACCGCCAGGGCGGCAATGCCCAGGTCCTCGGCCATGCGGGCAATGATGGGCCCATTGCGGTTGGCGGGCTCGGGTCCGGTCCGAAACTTCAGGGTCACGGGTACCTCCACCGCAGCCACCACGGCCTCCAGGATCTGCGCCACCAGGGCTTCGTCCTGGAGCAGGGCAGACCCGGCCATGGCACTGCAGACCTTTTTGACCGGACAACCCATGTTGATGTCGATCATGTCGGCGCCAAGACTGACACAACGCGCTGCTGCAGCCGCCATCTGTACCGGGTCGGCGCCGGCAATCTGCACGCAGCGGGGTCCCGCTTCGCCGGAGAAGTCCAGCCGTCGCTGGGATTTGCTGGTATGCCAAAGCCGGGTATCGGACGTGAGCATTTCCGACGCCGCCAGGGCAGCGCCAAAGCGCCGCACCAGCTGGCGGTAGGGGCGGTCGGTGATGCCGGCCATGGGCGCGGCCAGCACCCGCCCTTCCAGGGCAACCGTGCCAATCCTGATGGGTTCGGTGTTCACGTCAGCCGTTCAAAAATTCGAAAACCAGCAATCCAGGTGCCCAGAATGGATCCCAGGTTGGAGAGAATCAATACCAGCAGAATGCGCGAGACCCGGTTTTTCCACCAGCCGGAGATCTCGATGACGTCATCCCGCAGGGAAGAAAAGTCGGATACCGTGGGTTTTCTCAGGGCCGTCTCCACCGAGGCGGTAACCATGCCGGCGGCTATGGTGGGGTTGAGCGACGTGAGCGGTGCCGCCAGGAATCCCGACAGGATCGTCAGGGGATGCCCGCCAGCGGCCAGGGCTCCCGCCGCGGCCAGGGTGCCGTTGATCAATACCCAGGTTGTCACCAGCTGCCAGCCCAATTCCGGACTGCGGTAGAAGCCGATGCTGAAACCCAGCAGGATGACCGCGGTAATGATCCACGGAATCCAGCGGGTCCACCGGCGTCCCGGCGGGATGCGGTTCAGCCGTTCCACGGCCGCTGCGGGTGATTCTTCGTCGGTATCGGATTCGCCCTTCAGTCGGCGCACGGTCCCGGCCAGGTGACCGGCCCCGATCACCACCAGCACGTGCTCGTGTTTCCCTTCGGATTCCTGCTGCAGGCGGGCAGCCATGAACTGGTCCCTCTCGGAGATCAGCGAATCGAACAAGGCTTCGGACTGGGTGGCAAACTCGGCGAAGGTGCTCTCCAGCATATCGCCTTCTTTGAGTCGTTCGATTTCTTCTTCGCTGATGGTCTCGCGGCTGAACAGGCTGGCGCCCAGGCCACCCAGTATGGTCAACTTTTCCCAGAACCCCACGGCCCGGAACACCCGCTTGAGCGAAATGCCGATATCCCGGTCGACCAGCAGGTGGGGAGTGTCCCCGTCTTCTGCGGCCTCAAGTGCTGCTTTCATTTCGGCGCCCGGCTCAATCCCGAACTGCTCCGCCAGCCGGCGCTGGTAGGCCCCCAGGGCCAGGTTGGCTGCGACCAGGCCGGCCTTGCGTTCCCGGATGATGCGGAACAGGTCCATCTTCTGCCATGCATCGGGATCGGTCAGGGCGTCGTAGCGGCTCCGGCACAGTTCCACGGCCACTGCGTCAAAGGCATGACCGGCTATCAGTTCGCGAACCGCCTCAACAGAGCGCCGGGAAACGTGGGCGGTGCCGAGCAGGGTGTAGGTCACCCCGTTCTTCTCCACCACTTCGATGGGCTGGTCTTTGAGTCCCTCAGGGATATGTGCTGTAGCGCTCATCACGTCCAATTCAGATTGGTTGGCGCGCTGCTGCGCCTTGGTTGTTGTCAGGTCAGGACGCCCAGGGGCAGTTGCAAAGTGGCCGAGTGTATCCCGCTGCCCCGGCTGACCAGGACGCGACTGTCGATGGGCACCACGGTGCGGCCCGGAAAGGCGCGCTCTATGATCCTGACGGCAATCGGGTCGTTCTCGGGATCATTAAAGGTGGGCATCAATACAGCATCATTCAAGATGGCAAAACTCGCGTAGCTGGCCGGGACCGGGGTTTCGCCGGTGGCCGGGGCCGCGGGCAGCGGCAGCTCGATCAGGTCGTAGCGCTGGTGCCGGGTGTTGCGGAACCCGCGCAACTGATCCGCCATGGCGCAGAGAAACGGGTAGTGAGGATCTTCGGGCCGGCGGCAACCCTGGTAAATGATGGTGTCGGGATCGGCGAAACGCGCCAGCGTGTCGACATGTCCATCGTTGTCTTCACCCAGCAGTTCCCCGTGGTCCAGCCACAGCACCCGTTCGGCTCCCAGAGCCCGCTTCAACTGTTCTTCCCAGTCGCGGCGGGTGAAACGTGAGACCCGGCGTCCCAGGCAGCGGCTGGTGGTCATCAGGGTGCCGGCGCCGTCGGACTCCACGGCGCCGCCTTCCAGCACCCAGGGGTGGCAGATGGTGTTGAGGTGATGGAACAGTCCACTGGCGGTGAGCGCAGAAACCATCTCTGCATCCCGTGGACGGAAGTATCGTCCGCCCAGGCCGTCAAACCGGAAATCGGCCCACATGGGGGCAGTGCCGCTGTGCACCGTCAGGGGGCCGCAGTGACGCACGAAAGTGTCGTCGTAGGGCAGATTGAGAATGTGCACCGGGTGGACCCCTTCCACCGGCAGCCAGAATTCGTCCTCGATCAGGTCATCGTCAGGGACCAGCAGCACCACCGGCTGGTACTGTCGGGCGGCAGCGATGATCTGCCGATAGGTGTTCTGCACATAGCGCAGCACCGGATCCCAATCCGAGCCCTCGTAGGGCCAGGCCAGCAGCGTCGCTGACTGCGGTTCCCATTCGGCGGGAAACCGGATCGACACCCCGGCGGACTCCTGGAGCCGGGCGGCCAATGCAGGGTCAGGAGGTTTTCGGTAGAGATTCAGTGTCGGTGGCCCGGCGCACGACCGAGTGAATCACTTTGTCATACTCGAAATAAACCGTAAATTCAGCGTATTCCCAGCGCGCGATGGGTGGATCGCCTACGGGCGCCTGCTTGCTGCTCGGTGCGCCGAATCGGCTTTCCACGTCGGTCATGCTCAGTCCGTTGACCGGCACCGCCCGATTGGCCGTTTTGGCCATGCGGTCGATGAGCAGGACGTCTTTTCTTACGGTTTCCTGTGCGGCCACCGCGGTGGAGAATCCCAGGGCGGCAGCAAAAACAATCCAAGCCTTCATAATTCTCGGCCTCCCAATACGAACCGATAGTTTAGCAAAACTCGAAGAATAGCGGATATCCTATTGAAAATTTTTGAAAGGTTTCACGGAAGTGTCCAGCCAGAACTGCATCAGAGAGGACCATGGAATTTGACCCGCCACTGACCGAGGCAAGGTTAATCCGGCGCTACAAGCGGTTCCTGGCAGACGTGGAAATGGCCGACGGTTCCCGCACCACGGTCCATTGTCCCAACACCGGCGCCATGCTGGGCTGCGATTATCCGGGCTCCCGGGTCTGGTTGAGCCGCAGCGATAACCCCCGGCGCAAGTATTCCATGACCTGGGAACTGGTTGAACCACCGGGCACGGGCGTGCTGGTGGGAATCAATACCTCCCGCACCAACCGACTGGTGGAAGAAGCACTGTGGGCACAGCAGATCACAGAGCTGTCCGGCTTCGAAGATCTCAGGCGGGAGGTGCGGGTGGAACACGGTCGGCTGGACTTCCTGCTCAGCTTCGGCGCTGAACAGTGCTACGTCGAGGTCAAAAATGTCACTGCCGCCGTGGATCGGGGTGTAGCGCTGTTTCCCGATGCTGCCAGCGAACGAGCCAGCCGCCACCTGGAGAGCCTGATCAGCCTGCGCGAGTCTGGCAGTGGCAGCGTCTTGCTGTTCTGCGTGCAGCGCAGCGATGTTGAGGAGGTGCGCCCGGCGGCGGACATCGACCCCCGCTATGCCAGGACCCTGGCTGAGGCGTCGGAGGCGGGTGTAAGGATCCTGGCCTATCGCTGGCATTTGTCACCGGCGCAGCTGCGGCTGCAGCAGCCGGTGAGGGTTTCCGTCGGCCACGGGTGACCTGCCAGGCGGCAGCAGCGGGCAGACCGGCAGCCTGGACCGGCGTGCCGGGGCCGCTGATACTGGAAAGAACGTTCGTGTCAACGGATCGGCGCCGAGGTGCGTTTAACTGCCAAAGCGTCCCAAAGCGTCGGTGCCGACAAGGAAATCAATCGATGGTCAGGTCAATCAGAATCAATGCACTCATGCTGCTGGCTTGCGCCGCAGCCAGTACCGCCGCCCAGGCTGACGTCGCGCTGCAGACCGGTCTGAACGGTACCTGGTGGAATGCCAGCCAGGACGGGCAGGGATTTGTCATCCACATCATTCCCGAAACGGACCAGGCCTTTGTCGCCTGGTTTACCTACGGCGAAACGGGTGGGAAGCAGATGTGGATTACCGGCAGCGGCAACCTGCAGCAGTCACCCGTGCAGCTGGACCTGCTGAAACCCGGCGGCGGCGCCCTCAATGCGAGCCAGCCGGCACCCGACTTGAACACCTGGGGCACCGCGACGCTGCGCTTTGACAGCTGCACCCGCGGCAGTTTCAGCTACCAGGGCGAGTCCAGCGGCACCATCGAGATCGAACGGCTGACGCCGGTGGTCGAGTGCAGCAACGGAGCGGGACAATGAACCGGTTTCTGGCTATGGCGCTGTTCCTGTGCGTGTCCGGGCCGCTGCTGGCGGCTGACCACCAGGTCGAGATTCGGAACAACCGTTTCCTGCCTGAGGTGGTGACAGTGGACGCGGGCGACACAGTGACCTGGACCGTGGTTGCCGGACGGCATCAGCTTACCGGCCTGGGCGAATGGGAAGGCGACCTGGAAAGCCCGAGCCTGGGGCCCGGGCAGAGTTTCCAGTTCGTGTTCGACCAGGCTCCCGGTGAATACAGCTATGTCAGCTCGGCGGTAGAAGGTATGCAGGGGGCCGTCCAGGTGCAGTCACCACCGGCCGATTTTGTCATTGACCAGCGCATATCCGCCGGCTGGTTCAACCCCGACGCGTCGGGTCAGGGCTTCCTGTTTGAATACGTGCCGTCCACCGACGTGGTGGTGGCGTACTGGTTTACCTACGGCTTCCAGGGCGGCTCCCAGGACGGTCAGCAGCTTTGGCTGATCGGCAGCGGAACGCCCGACGGCAACCAGGTTTCACTGGAAATGCTGGAGCCGGTGGGCGGGCGCCTGAACAACCCCCAGGCGGTGAGCAAGAAAAGCTGGGGCTCGGTCACCGTGGTTTTTTCGGGCTGCAACGATGCCACCGCCTATTTTGACGGCCAGAAAGACCAGCAGTCCGGTCGGGTGTCGCTGCAGCGGCTGTATCTGACCAGTCTCTGCCAGTAGGAGGGCCAGGATGATGCGAGGGATGCATGGAATGATGGGCGCCAAAAGAATGAACCGGACCGTGAACACGGACGAGATTGCTGCCGCCATCGGGCGCAGGACCGTGGGCCGCGACCTGGGAGAACTGCTGCGACCGGTGCAGAAGTCGGCCGTCGGCGACAAGGTCTCCAGCTTCGATACCCACCTGCTGAACCGGACCACGTTCGGGATTACCGATATCGAGCTGCAGCAGATGGAGGTCCTGGGGGCCGAGGGTTACCTGGATCTGCAGCTCAACCCCGACGAAATCGACAACTCGGCGCTGGAG
The DNA here is from genome assembly GCA_030065125.1 of Lysobacterales bacterium. Lineage (GTDB taxonomy): Bacteria > Pseudomonadota > Gammaproteobacteria > Xanthomonadales > SZUA-38 > JASJDM01. Next base: position 116,828 of record JASJDM010000020.1, read on the forward strand.
GATTTCCTGGTCGAGGCCTTTCCCAGCGTGGACATGGACTACCAGGAAATCCTGGAGCGGCTGCGCAACGAGGAAGAAGACTTCAACCCCGCCATCGACCTGATCGTGGTGACCCTGGCCCGCCAGCTGTTCAGTCCGCGTCAGCTGTTTGAAGTCATGGTGGAGTTCTGGACCAACCACTTCAACGTGTTCCTGTTCGATGAGGCGGTTCAGTATCTGAAGACCGGCGACGACCGGGACAACATCCGTCCCCACGCCATGGGCCGCTTCCGAGACCTGCTGTATGCCAACGCAGCCAGCCCGGCCATGCTGCTGTACCTGGACAACTACGCCAACTCCAAGTTTGGCCCCAACGAAAACTATGCCCGGGAGCTGATGGAGCTTCACACCCTGGGAGTGGACGGCGGCTATACCGAGACCGACGTGGCCGAGGTGGCCCGCTGTTTCACCGGCTGGACCATTGATCCCCGTGCCGACGAGCTCTTTGTCTTTGTTCCCGAGGAACACGATGACGGTGAGAAAACCGTGCTGGGCCAGGTCATCCCGGCGGGTGGCGGCATCGAGGACGGCCACCAGGTGCTGGACATCCTGCTGGCCCATCCGTCCACCGGCCAGTTCCTGGCCAGCAAGCTGGTGCGCCGGTTCGTTGCAGACGAGCCGCCCCTGGCCCTGGTGGAGCGGGTCGCCGAAAGCTACCAGCAGACCGACGGTGACATCAGGTCAATGCTGCGGGTGATTTTTGAATCCGACGAGTTTGCCGATTCCCGGGACGGCAAGTTTCGCCGGCCCTCGGAATACGTCGGCACCGTGGTCAGGACCCTGAATCCGGTGCAGTCCGGCAACTATTTCTCAGTGGTATTCCGCCAGTTGGAGACGCTGGGCCAGGTCCCGTTTTTTTCGGTGCCGCCCACCGGATATCCCGATACCCAGGACGACTGGCTGAACACGAATGCTCTGCTGAGCCGCTGGAACCTGGGGTTTTCCATCGCCTTTGGCGAGTTGCCGGCCGGCAGCCGGGTAGGGGAAGAGGAGGCCGACGGCGGCCGGGTCATGGCCGACTTCTTCCAGATTCCGGTGTTTGAACTGCTGGGTGATGCGCGCACGCCGGCGGAAATTGTCGATCGCCTGCTGGACCGAATCGTTCACCAGCAGGTCGCGGTCGAGGATCGCAGTGCGCTGGTGGATTACGCTGCCGACGGAGCGCCGGGGTCAGCGCCGCTGGGCCTGGAAAAGGCCGTGGAACGTTGCCGGGCGGTGCTGGCGGCGTTGCTTGCTTCCCGTTACTTCCAGATGCGCTAGGCGCTGCCCGAGGCGAGAAATACAAGGAAAGCCACTATGGATCGCAGAGACTTCATTAAACTCACTGGCCTGTCCAGCCTGCCGCTGTTGATGCCGGGTCTGGTGTTCGGCGGTGGCAAAGGCGCCGCCGGCCGGGACCTGCTGATCATCGTTTTTCAGCGGGGCGCCGCAGACGGCTTGAACCTGGTGGTGCCGTATACCGAAGGGCACTACTACGATGCCAGGCCCACCGTTGCCATTGCCGACCCTGGCAGCAACGGCGGGGCGCTCGACCTGGACGGATTTTTCGGATTTCACCCCCAGATGCAGCCGCTGATGCCGCTGTACCAGTCGGGGGACCTGGCGGTGGTCCATGCGGCCGGCTCGCCTTCGGATTCCCGTTCGCACTTCGATGCCCAGGACTTCATGGAGGCCGGGGTGGTGGAGAAGGGGTCGGCATACGACGGCTGGTTGAACCGTCATCTGCAGACCCTTGGTGGAGGCGAAGGCGAGTCGCCTTTCCAGGCCGTCGGTTTCGGTCAGTCACTGCCGGTGTCCCTGCGGGGCAGCATTCCAGCGGTGGGCGTGGCCCAGCTGGAGGATTACGGCCTGGTGGCTCCGGTGGCCGAAGAAGCCGCGCTGCGCGAGGCGGTGGTCAAGCTGTTCAGCAGCCAGGGTGCCATCGACCAGGTGGCCGGCGGCGTGCTGGATTCCGTGGACCTGATGGCGGCGGCGGATCCTCTCAGTATCCCGGTGGACAACGGGGCGCTGTATCCGGAAACCGTCTTCGGCAATCAGATGCAGGGTCTGGCCAAGCTGATCAAGGCAGACCTGGGCCTGGAGATTGCGGCGGTGGACATCGGCGGCTGGGACCATCATGACCTGGAAAACGAGGAACTGCCTGACCTGACCGCAGACTTCGCCGGTTCCCTGGCGGCGTTTCACGCCGACCTCGGCGGTATGATGGACAACATCACGGTCATCACCATGACCGAGTTTGGCCGGCGGCTGGCGGAAAACGGTAACCGCGGCACGGACCACGGCCACGGTTCCATCATGTTGACCATGGGTGGCGGCGTGAATGGCGGCCAGGTCTACGCGGACTGGCCGGGGCTGGCGCCTGCTGACCTCAACCGCGGCGACCTGGAAGTGACCACCGACTTCCGCAGTGTGCTGAGTGAGGCGCTGGTGAAGAGGTTGGGACAAAGCTCAATCGAAACTGTTTTTCCCGACTTCAGTGGACCCACGGACCTGGGGGTGTTTAGGTGAACGCTTGCTGCGCAAGCTGGGGAACGCCCGCTGCGCGGGCTGGGGAACGCTCACTTCGTGAGCTGGGGAACGGCCCCTGCGGGGCCTGGGGAACGCGCGCTCTGCGCGCTACTCCTCGACGGTCCCGGCATGATTCCTTGGAGCTGGTCTAGCCAAGGCACTCTGTCAGAGTATCTGGTCTTCTTTGGAGATAGATCCCAGCGCGAAGCGCGTTTCCTAGACCGCGTCAGCGGGCGTTCCCCAGGGCGCGCAAGCGCCCGTTCCCACGCTGCGAAGCAAGCGTTCGCCAAAAAAAAGCCCCGCCAATCGGCGGGGCTTTTTGGGCATTATTGTTGCTGTTCGGCCCTAACGCTGCCGCGCTTTGAAACGCGGGTTGCTCTTGCAAATCACAAACAGTTTGCCGCGCCGCCGGACGACTTTGCAGTCCCGATGGCGCTGCTTGGCCGACTTCAACGATGATAGAACTTTCATTGCGACGCTCCAGTAATTCCATGCACAACAGCCGCCCATTATAGAGCGGCTGTCTATGCTGGTTCAATACCCCAGGGGTAAGAACCTGAGGCCTGTTTTTACCCGCGGTTCATGCGGTTATCTACCAGGTCGGTGACCACGCCGGGTTCAGCCAGGGTTGAAGTGTCGCCCAGGTCACCATAATCGTTGGCCGCGATTTTGCGCAGGATGCGACGCATGATCTTGCCGGAACGGGTCTTGGGCAGGCCGGGCGCCCACTGGATCAGGTCGGGGCTTGCGATGGGTCCGATATCCTGCCGGACCCAGTTGCGCAGTTCCGTGCGGAGTTCCTCGGTGGGTTCCCGGTCGGCGTTGAGGGTCACATAAACATAAATGCCCTGGCCCTTGATGTCGTGGGGATAGCCCACCACCGCAGCCTCGGCCACGGCGGCATGGGCCACCAGTGAGCTCTCGATTTCGGCGGTACCCATGCGGTGCCCGGAGACATTCAGCACGTCGTCCACGCGGCCGGTGATCCAGTAGTAGCCGTCCTCGTCGCGGCGCGCTCCGTCACCGGTGACGTAAACACTGTCGAAGGTGGAGAAGTAAGTTTCGATGAAGCGCTTGTGGTCGCCGTAGACCGTGCGCATCTGGCCGGGCCAGCTGTCGGTGATGACCAGGTTGCCGTCAACGGCGCCTTCCAGGGTCTGTCCGTCGTTGTCCAGCAGTGCCGGCTGGATCCCGAAAAACGGCCGCGTTGCGGAGCCGGGTTTCAGGTCCGTGGCGCCGGGCAACGGGGTGATCAGGATGCCGCCGGTCTCGGTCTGCCACCAGGTATCCACGATGGGGCAGCGGCCGTCGCCGACAACGTTGTAGTACCACTCCCAGGCTTCCGGATTGATGGGTTCGCCGACGCTGCCGAGAATCCGCAGGCTCTGGCGGCTGGTGCTGGTGACCGGGTCGTTGCCTTCCCGCATCAGCGCCCGGATGGCGGTAGGCGCCGTGTAGCAGATATTGACCTGGTGCTTGTCGCAGATCTGCCAGAAGCGGCTGAAATCGGGGTAGTTGGGAACCCCCTCGAACATCAGCGTGGTGGCGCCGTTGGCCAGGGGGCCGTAAACGATATAGCTGTGGCCGGTAACCCAGCCCACGTCTGCGGTGCACCAGTAGATGTCCCCGGGGTGATAGTCGAACACGAATTCGTGGGTCATGGCGGCGTAAACCAGGTAGCCGCCGGAGGTGTGCAGTACGCCCTTGGGTTTGCCGGTGGAGCCGGAGGTGTAAAGGATGAACAGCGGGTCTTCGGCGCCCATCTCGGTGGGTGGGCAGTCGTCCGACACGCCGGCTTGCACCTCGTGGAACCAGTGATCGCCGTCCTGGGAGGCCACGTCGTTGCCGGTGTTCTGGATCACCAGCACGGACTGCAGTACGTCGTTGACGCCGTCGCGTTCCCGGGCGGCATCGACATTCTTCTTCAGGGGCACGGTCTTGCCACCGCGCACGCCTTCGTCGGCGGTAATCACCAGTTTGGACTCACAGTCCAGGATGCGTCCGGCCAGGGCGTCCGGCGAAAACCCGCCGAACACCACGGAATGGACAGCGCCAATCCGGGCGCAGGCCAGCATGGCGATGGCGGCGTCGGGAATCATGGGCAGGTAAAGGGTGACCCGGTCGCCTTTTTCGATGCCCAGCTGTTTCAGCACGTTGGCGAAACGGCAGACCCGCGTGTGCAGCTGGGCGTAGGTGATTTTTTCGTCCTTGTCGGGCTCGTCTCCTTCCCACAGGATGGCGACCTGGTCAGCCTTTTCCGGCAGGTGCCGATCGACGCAGTTGGCGCAGACGTTGAGAGTGCCGTCGTGGTACCAGCGGATATGCAGGTCGTCCCGGGCAAACGAGACGTCCTTGACCTGGGTGAATGGCGTGATCCAGTCAATGCGCTTTCCCTGCTCGGCCCAGAAGGCTTCGTTGTCTTCCACCGAGCGGCGATACATGTCGTCATAGCGGGCCTGGTCGATGTGTGCGGATTCAGCGATAGCGGGTGGAACGGGGTGGGTGTGGATTTCGGTCATGATGTCCTCTGTCTGCCGTCGATTGCAGCTGTGCACATTTTATGCTGGCCCTGTGACAAATTCAGCGAGATATACCCGTATTGACCGGATTCTGGACTTGCCGGCGATTTGCGCGTAATTTCGCGCCCCAAAATAGAAGCCGAAGCCAAAGCCCGTACCGTCCATGATTGAACTCTCCGTTGTGGTGCCCGTTTACAACGAGGCCGACAATATCCTTTCTCTGTGCCGCCAGGTGGGCCAGGCCCTGGACGGCGTGGTGCAATACGAGCTGGTGCTGGTGGATGACGGCAGCACTGACGGCAGCCCGGCGGTTTTGCAGCAGGCCATGGCTGAGCAGCCCCGGCTGGTAGTGCTGTTCCATCCGGCCAACGCCGGGCAGAGCGCCGCCCTGTGCACCGGTGCGGCCGCCGCCCGGGGTGAGCTGATGGCAACGCTGGACGGCGATCTGCAGAACGACCCGGCCGATATTCCAAAGCTGCTGACGGTGTACCGGGACAGCGCACGTCCCGTGCTGGTGGCAGGCAACCGGGTCAATCGCCGGGACACGTGGGTCCGGCGGGTATCCTCCCGCATCGCCAACGGGGTCCGCAGCTGGCTGCTGAAGGACCAGTGCCCGGACACCGGCTGCTCGCTGAAGCTGTTTCGGCGGGCGGACTTCCTGCTGCTGCCCCAGTTTGATCATATGCATCGATTCCTGCCGGCACTGTTTGCCGCCCAGGGCATCGGTATCCAGAATGTCCCGGTCAATCACCGCCCGCGGGCGGCCGGTGAGTCCAAGTACGGCGTTGGCAATCGCCTGTGGGTGGGCATTGCCGACCTGTTCGGCGTGCGCTGGCTGATCCGGCGCAAGTTCAGGATCTCGGCGTCTCAGCGCCACTCCATCCAACCCTCCGAGCGTGACGACTCATGAATGAATGCATCGAAGCCGGCAGCGGCTTTCTGCGACCGCTGCTTGACAGTCTTGTCGGCAGCTGGCTGTACGCCGATTCCTACCTGTGGACCGCGGTGGGATTTGCCGGGGCCGCGGTGTTCGGTTCCCGTTTCCTGTTTCAGTGGCTGCACTCGGAAAAGGAAAAGGCCCTGGTGGTGCCCTGGTATTTCTGGCACCTGAGTTTCTGGGGAAGCACACTGAATTTCATCTATGCCATGCACCTGGACAAGGCGCCCCTGATCGTGGGGAGCATGTTTCTGCCGGTGCTTTACGGTCGGAATCTGTTTTTGCTGTACAAGGGGGGGCGGCAGCATTTGAGGCATTAGACCCCACTACCCACAACGACCCGCATCCGCCTCATGATTCACCAAAAACCATTGACGTCGATGCGCAATCCCCAGATCAATACTTTTATTCTTTAAAAAACAATCTTCTAAATCAGGTTTCTGAAGTAAAATATAACCATCTCGGTTCTGCTTCAGCCAGGCGAGGCCCTGGATGGCCTGTTCTTCCCTCGGCACCAGGAAGCCAAAATTCACCGTGTCACGACGGGCCTGCAGAATGGTCTGTTCTTTCCAGTTCACCAGCGCCAGGGGCGCCTCTGCCGGCAGGGCCTGCTCCACCCGCAGCATCAGGCTGCGCCCGGACTTGAAGCTGTCCAGTCGTGGGTAAACCCAGAAACTGTGGGTCAGCCACAGCGCTGCCATGACCCCCATGTAGGCCCGGGGGCCGTTCCGCCAGAATGCCGCCAGGCCAGCGGCGGTGGCCAGGGTCGCCACCAGCGCGGTGCTGCGCGGATCCAGTTCGTACAGGGTCTGCATTTCCTCGGCGCGTTCGGGGTCGAAGAACTGCAGGTAGACGAAGGCGGCGGCCAGGGCCGTGGTCAGCAGCAAAGCAACGGTTCGAGCGGTCAGGTGAAACGAACGGCGCTCCAGCAACCCCTGCAGAGTGGGCGCGGCAGCCAGGCAGATCCAGGGCAGGGCCGGCAGGATGTAGACGCCGCGCTTTCCCGAACTGATGGAAAAGAAGGTAATGACCAGGACAACCCAGCCCACCAGCAACACGATCCGGGGGTCCCGCTGCTTAAAATCCCGGGTCCACTGGGGAACCAGCCAGGGCAGCATGAAAAAAATTGGCATCCACAACGCCGGGATCACGTTGGTCAGGAAGTACCAGGGCGGCTCGAAGTGGTGCCAGGGATCGGCGTAGCGCTGGCCGGTCTGCTTGAACAGGATATTGTCCCGGTACGCCTCCAGGGCCGGGTCGTTGGAACCTGCCACGATGATCACCATGGGTACGAACCACACGGCACAGGCGCCCAGCAGGGTCGCGACGCCGGCCAGCCCGCGCCACCAGGCGTGCCGGCTCACGGGTGCCGCCAGGTGCTTCATCACCAGCAGCACGGGAATGAACATGAGCACGGGCAGGAAACCGACACCCTTGGTGATGATGCCAAAACCGGAAGCCGCAAATCCGACCAGCAGCCATCGGGTATCAGGCCCCAGCAGCAGGTGGCGCAGGAAACCATAAACGCCCAGGGCGATCCACGCGGTAACCATAGCGTCGATCTGGCCGGCCCGGGATTCGAGCACGAACTGGGGGGATCCCAGGAGCAGCAGGCAGGCCAGTAACGCCACACGCCGGTCCCACAGTCGTCGGCCCATGCTGTACACCAGCCCAAGGGTCAGCAGTGAGCACAGCAGGCTGGGCAGCAGGTGCGCGACCCGGACAGATCCGGTGAGCTTCAGCACCACGGCCTGGGCCCACATGAACATGGGCGGTTTGTCAGGATAGAGCTCGCCGCCCCGGGTGGGGAAAAACCAGTCGCCGGACTCCACCATCTCCTTGGCGACCAGGGCAAAGCGCGGCTCGTCCGATGGCCAGGGATCTTTCAGGCCTATGCCGGTGGCGATGAACAGCAGCGCAATGGCCGCGACAATGACGCGGTCCCGGGTGGCGGGATTCATGGTGATCTGATCAGGGTTTGCCGCCTGGGGCGGCAGCATGGGGCGGTGTCAACGCGACCGGGACTCCAGGGTGGCCTGCAGCTGGGCGATCTGTTTTTTCTGGTCCTTCAGGTCCTGCTCCAGTGCCACCACCAGCTGGTACATGGCTTTGCTCAGGTTCTGTACGGCCGGGTCGCACTTTGCCTTGATGTAGAGCTCAAGGTTCTTGTTCAGTTCGTTGATGGCGGCCTGGTAGCTCATCAGCTGTTCCTCGGTGGGTCCAACAGAGTCCGAAGGGTAACGCATTTCCGCGCCGGCACAACCCACTGGCGCACATTTTTCGAAAAGGTGGACGGCCGGGCCAGGGGGAAACGGGGGAGGATCGGCCCAGCCGCCCGGTGTCGTCCCCAGGTTGAGCTCCGTCAAGCGCCAGGAACGGCTTCCAGCCTATTGATAATCCGCCGAAGTGACGAAGGTTGTTGACACTGTTTTACATGTTTCTGGGATGGGGCAGGGCCCGGGCGCTGAATAACCTGCCGGATCCAGCGCAACGCGGCGCCCCGGGCCTAGAAATCCGTGCGATAACCCAGGCTGAGGAAGTAGCTGCGGGATTTTTCGTCGATATTCGGACGGTCACGCGACCGGTATTCACCGCCGAACTCCAGTTCGAGGCGGGCACGCCGGTTGAGCAGGTATTGCACCCGCATGGAAGGATAAGCCGTGAGCTGGGTCTCGGAATTCCTGTCGTACTGCCGGTAATCGAAGCGCAGCCGCGGATTCAGTCTCCATTTGTTGCGCAGGGGGAACCATGCATTGCCGGTCAGGGTCACCGTATCGGAATGGGCCGTGTCGTTGAAACGCAGACCAAACACGTTGATGTCACCCTCGCGAAAGAGGCTGCTGGCAATCCACTGCAGCGAATAGTAAATCTCAGTGCCGGTGCCGGGCATGGCCTGGACGTCCCCGGATGCCGGGGTGCCGTTCAGTTCGGAAACGGTCAGGTCGCTGACCAGCTGATGCTGATCGTTGATCTGCCTGGAGATACCCAGGGTGGCGGAGCGACTGCGGGGGGTCCGGTCTTCGGCCAGTTGGCGGATGGTGGATTCCGGGTATCGGTCCAGCAGTTCCCCGAAGGTAAACAGCCCCTGTCCCTGCAGCGCGTTGCGCGTGGTCAGGACCGGGCTGTTGCGATAGTCCAGGTTCAGGTTGGCTTTCCAGCCATCGCCAAAGGACCATGATCCCAGCAGCAGGAAGTTATTGAGGGACTGGTAGTCAAAGTCATAGTCCACCAGGCCAAGCAGCGAGCGAGGACCGTCGAAGTAACGGGTCTCCAGGCCTACGGCACTGCGGTCGTCCATCCCGTCGATGGTCTGTAAGGCCACGAAGGGCAGGAATTCCCAGGACGGCAACAGGCCGGTCAGTTCCAGGCTGGCCGCAAGCACCTCCCTGGTGCTGTCAAACCCGTCGCGGGTCCGGTCAACGGGGAAGCCGGCCACCAGGTTCAGCCGCACATCGGGAACCAGCTGGTAACCCAGCCATGCGCCGTCAAACCGTCCAAGGACGCCACCGGAGTTCCTGGATTGACGCCCGACCCTGGCGACCCAGTCGCGTTCTACCCCGCCTGCTTCCAGGTAAAGGGACGATATCCGGGTCTGGTTGTCACCCCCCGACTCAAGGTCCAGCAAGTGCCCGACCGTGGCGCGAAACCGCAGGTCTGAAGTGTCGCTGCGGCGCCGGATGCTGAAATCCAGGTCCGACATGACTGCCGACTGCAGAACGATGGTTCCGTCGGTCCGATCGTCGTCCAGGGTGTACCGTCGGGCGTACTGGGACAACCCACCGAAAAAGTCCCACTCGGACCGGGCCACCGGTGTGCCGGCGGCGTCGGCAAGCCGGGCCGTGTAGGGCCTGTCGTATGAGGTGGTCAGGGCCAGCAGCCGCTGACGCACCGCCGTTGCCTCGGGCGCGTCGCCGTAGCGGGCAAGGTATTGCTCGTACAGGGATTTGGCGTGAGCCAGTTGCCCGTTTCGTTCCCGGGCCATCCCGAGGTATTCCAGGGCCTGTTGGCTGGCAGAGTGCGGAGGTGCGTCAACCAGCTTGGTATAGAGCCGGATGGCGTGATCCAGGTTCCCGTCGACCATAGACTGTCGCGCCTGCTCCATGAGTGCCGCGACTTTTTCTTCGGTCAGCGGCGGCAGGGCAGGTCTGCCGGGTCGTTTGGGTGGCATGTAGTTATCGACCAGCGCCGTTTGCCGGGATCCCTCGATCTCAGTGTCCAGCGCACTGTCGATCCTTGCACCGGGGAAATGCTCCCGGGCCGTGGACAGAAATTCCTCCGCAGCCGTGCGGTCCTCAAAAAAACCGACCCGCAGCAGGTGTGTCAGCTGCCCCTGCTGGAAGCTGCGCCGGCGGTACAGCCGCAGCCCGTCCAGCGGCAGCCTGTCCATCGCCGCGGCGGGATCCATGGGCTCGGCGCCCGACGCCAGGTCGATGGTGTAAGGCGGCCCACCGCTCAGGCGCTCCGGAGCCTGGGTCTGATCTATGCCGGTATCGAACCGAATGAGTATGGAGCGAAAGTCCTGGGAGGGAATCACCGCGTACCGTTGGGGGCGCTCAAACTCCAGCAGCAGTACCAGCCCGTCGGGCGGCTGCTGTTCCATCCGGATGCTGACCAGGCCAACGTTGTTGGGACCCCGCCAGGCCAGAGATTCCCGTCGCTCCTGATCGGACAACCCCCGGGCGATGCCCGGAAGATAGCGGATCTGCAGGAAATCCCCGCCTGATTCCGGCGTGTGCGAGACATACTGGAGCTTGGCCAGGTAGCTGATGGTCAATTCGGTGACGTCGCCGTCACGCTCAAACCGGGCCTGGTCCAGCACCTGGGCAATCCCGCCGGTGGTGCCCAGCAACCCGGCGATCAGTATCAGCAGTGCCGCTCTAGAAATCACTTTGATTCACCGTGTGTTGAGGGCCGGGCCGGTGCTCCACGATGGTGGTCATACTGGCGTCCTGGTACACGTGGCAGGCACCGCTGCAGTCCCGCAATTCACTGACTGTGTATCTCGGTCCGGTTCGGGTCTTGTTGTGGGGACCGGGTCGGAACCGGTCGGCATGACATCCGGCGCAATCCGGCCGGTAGGCGGACGAGGGCCACGACACCACCGTGTTGTTGGACAGGTGGCAATCCGTACACGCCGGGCGGGCCTGGTGTTCACCGGGGTACGCCGGCGAGGCGTGTTCAAAGCGAATGAGATTCCACCGCGCCGTCTCGTGGCAGGTGTCACATTCCACGCCGGTGACGAAATGGTTTCCGGGTTTTCCGATTGCGGTCGTGCCATTGTGGCAGCTCGAGCAGGTGCCGGTCGCAAAGTCGTGGTTCATGCTGGCCGGAATCCAGGAGATGGTGGAATGACATTCGTCGCACTGTCCGCTGGTTCGCAGGTGCGTCGGGTGTTGGCCTGTTGCGGTGGCGCCGTCGTGGCAGCTGGTGCAGGTACCCGGGTTAACGGCGTTGTGGTCAAACACGGCCGGGACCCAGGCGGTGGCGGAGTGGCAGTCGTCACATTGGCTGGAGCTCCGGATATGGTTGACGGGTTTGCCGGCAGCGGTGGTGCCGTTGTGGCAGGAAACACAGCCCCCCAGGACCTGGCTGTGGTCGACCCGGGAAGCAGGCGCCCAGCGGGTGGTGCGATGGCAATCCGCGCACACCAGGGTTGTGGCCATGTGGCTGGCGTATCGACCCCGGGCAACGGTACCGTTGTGGCAGCGGTGGCAGTCGCCGCTGACGCCGGAATGGTCGAACCGGGCTGCTGTCCAGGTATTGGTGGTATGGCAGTCGTCGCAGTTGCCGGAACTCTGGACATGGCTGGCGTTTTGGCCGGGGGCGGTGAAGCCGTCGTGGCAGGACGTGCAGGCCCCCAGAATCTGTGCGTGATCGACCCGCCGGGGGGGCGTCCAGGTCGATGTGCCATGGCAGTCTTCGCACAGGCTGGTGGTGTTGATATGGGTGGGATCTCTGCCGGTGGCGGTGACACCGTCGTGGCAGAACGCGCAGTTCCCCATGACCTGGACGTGATCAACCCGCAGGGCGGGTGCCCAGATGGTGGTGCCGTGGCAGTCCTCGCAGACCGTGGTGGTGTTGATGTGAGCGGGACCCCTTCCTGGGGCGGTGACGCCGTCGTGGCAGGACGCACAGGCGCCCATGACCTGGCCGTGATCAACCTGCTGAGCCGGTGCCCAGGTGGTGGTGCCATGGCAGTCCTCACAGACAGTCGTGGTGTTGATATGGGTGGGATCCCGGGCCATGGCGGTGACGCCGTCGTGGCAGGACGCGCAGGTGCCCATGACCTGTCCGTGGTCGATCCGCTGCGCCGGTGCCCAGGCGGTGGTGCCGTGGCAGTCCTCGCACACCGTGGTGGTATGAATGTGGGTGGGATCCCTTCCTGGGGCGGTGACGCCGTCGTGGCAGGACGCGCAGGTGCCCATGACCTGTCCGTGGTCGATCCGCTGCGCCGGTGCCCAGGCGGTGGTGCCGTGGCAGTCCTCGCACACCAGGGTGGTATTGATGTGGACGGGATCCCTGCCGGTGGCGGTGACGTCGTCATGGCAGGACGCGCAGGTGCCCATGACCTGGCCGTGATCAACCCGCTGTGTCGGTGCCCACACGGTGGTGCCATGGCAGTCCTCGCACACCGTAGTCGTTTTGATGTGAGTGGGATCCCTGCCGGGCGCGGTGACGCCGTCGTGGCAAGACGCGCAGGTGCCCATGACCTGGTCGTGATCGATCTGGCGCGCCGGCGCCCAGGCCGGTGTGGCGTGACACTCCTCGCACAGCCCGGTGGTGTTCATGTGGCCGGCGTCCCTGCCAGCGACGGAGATGCCGTCATGGCAGACCTGGCAGTTGCTGTCGACGCCTGAGTGGTCGACCACGCCGCTGGTCCATACCGTGGCGATATGGCAATCCTCGCAGGGAGCACTGGTGGCAAGGTGCTGGGGAGGCCTACCCGGGGCGGTGACGCCATTGTGGCAACTGGCGCAGCTGCCCACGGCCTGGTCATGGTCTATCCGGGCGGCCGGCGACCAGCGGATATCGTTGTGGCAGTCCTCGCAGATTTCCGTCGTGTTGAGGTGGGTCGGATGTTTGCCCCTGGCGGTGATGTCATCGTGGCAGCGCTGGCAGTTGCTGGTAATGGCTGCATGGTCGATCCGGGAGGTCGCCCAGGCATTGGTTGAATGACAGTTATCGCATTGGTTGAAGCTTTCCACGTGGGAAGCGTGTTTACCGGGGGCGGTTACGCCGTCGTGGCAGGACACACAGGTTCCCAGCACCTGGCCGTGGTCGACCGCCAGTGAGGGTGCCCAGGTGCTGGTGCGGTGGCAGTCCTCACACATATTGGTGGCGTTGAGGTGGCCCGCTTGTTTTCCGGTGGCGATGATGTCGTCGTGGCAGTTCTGGCAGCTGGCGGCGACGCTGGAGTGGTCGAACCGGGCCGGCGTCCAAGAGCTGCTGCTGTGGCAATCGTCGCACTGGGCGCCGGTCTGGAGATGTTCGGGGCGTTTTCCAGGGGCCGTGACGCCATCATGGCAGGACTCACAGGTTCCCAGCACCTGGCTGTGATCGACCCGCAGGGCCGGCGCCCACGCGGTGGTGCGGTGACAGTCTTCGCACTGGTTGGTCGTGGTGGTGTGGGCGGTGGCTTTGCCGGTGGCGATGATGTCGTTGTGGCAGTCCTGGCAGTTGTTGTTGTCCGCGGTGTGCTCGAACCGGGCCGGGACCCAGGCGTTGCTGGAATGACAGTTGTCGCATTGGGTGGAGCTCTGGATATGGTCGGAGAATCGACCTTCAGCAATTACGCCGTCGTGGCAGGACGCGCAGGTCCCCCGTACCTGCCCGTGATCCACCCGCATGGTGGGCACCCAGGCCGTGGTCAGATGGCAATCCTCGCACAGGGCCGTTGTATTGATATGGCCGGGGTGCCTGCCGGTTGCCTTGAGGGTGTCGTGGCAGTCCTGGCAGTTGCCGGTGATGCCGGGGTGATCGTACCGGGCGGGGAACCAGGCATTGCTGCCATGGCAATCGTCGCACCCTGCTTTGGTCGGGACATGGCCGTCGTGTTTTGCCGTGGCGGTGGTGCCGTCGTGGCAGGACACACAGGTTCCGAGTACATGATTGTGATCCAACCGCAGCGCCGGCACCCAGGATGTGGTGTGGTGGCATTCCTCGCAGATGTCGGTGGTACTCGGGTGCGTTGCGGGCTTGAATTCCGCCCCCTCGAATCGGCCCTGGCGATGGCAGTCCTGGCACTGTCGCGGGGTTCCAGCGAACAGGCCGCCCGTGTGGCAGGAGTCGCAGGCCGCTTCCATATGGGCGCCCATCAACTCGAAACCGGTGCGCAGATGATCGAATGACCAGTTCTGGGCAGCAGCAACAGTCCCCGCCCACCAAATCCAGGTAAGCACGAGGCATCCTATCGTGCGCATGGTCATTGCTGCTGACGTACTTCGCCAACGTTAACGGAATTTTAACGCTCACGCCGGGCCATTGGCATCCGTAAAGGTCACGGGTGGACAAGGGCTGTGCCGCCTGAATATTTTCAAACGTCACGGCGTCAACACCGACACACCGGCTGCTGATCTCGTGCTTATGGCGTCACTGCTGCCAGACACGGACGAAGCCGCTACCATGGAGGCATGAGCGATTCCTACCACAATCAACAGGTCAGGCGCGTTCTCTGGATCGAGGGATGCTCCAACGCACTGGTCGCATTGGCCAAGCTCATTGTCGGACTGAAAACCGGTTCCAATGCCATCCTGGGTGATGCCTTGCACTCGCTGACGGACGTGGCCAATAACATCCTGGCCCTGTTTATTGTCCGCCTGACCCAGTCCCCGCCGGACAGCGACCACCCCTACGGCCACCATAAATTCGAAGCCCTGGCGATATTTGTGCTGGGGACGCTGCTGAGCGTGATTGCGGTTGAAATCGCCATTCGCGCTTTCGAGCGGCGAGGGCAAGCGGTGGAAGTCAGCGACTGGGGCCTGGTGGTGATGATTGGCGTGCTGGCGGTGAATGCCGCCCTGGCCACCTGGGAGCAGTACTGGGCACGGCGCCTGGACTCGAACCTGCTGCACGCGGACGCCCGTCATACCCTGGGTGACGTGCTGACCACGGTAGCCGTGATCATTGGCTGGCAGCTGTCAGCCCGCGGGTTTCCCTGGCTGGACCTGGTGTTTGCCCTGGGCATCGCCGGGCTGGTGTTCTGGCTGGCCTACGGGCTGTTCCGTCGGGCGATACCCATTCTGGTAGACCAGGCTGCGGAAAACGCCGATGAGCTCCACCAGGGCATCCACGGCGTGCCGGGGGTGGAGGCCATCCACCGGGTGCGCTCCCGCCACACCGGGGCTGGCGTGGTGGCCGACGTGGTGGTTTCCGTGGATGGTTCACTGACCACCGATGAATCCCACGACATCGCCGACGCCATCGAACTCAAGCTCAAGAGCGACTTTGCCATCCACGATGTCACGGTGCACGTGGAGCCATCGGAGTCCGGTTCCCAGTGATGGCTGAGCTGCTGGGGGACATCTCCTGGCAATGGCTGGTAGCCGGGCTGCAGGTGATCATTGCCCCCCTGGCCGCCGGCCACGCCATCGTTCGGAAAAGAGACCCGCGGTCAGCCCTGGGGTGGGTGGGCCTGATACTGGTGTTTCCGCTGGTGGGGCCGGTTCTCTACTTCCTGTTCGGGATCAACCGGGTGCAGACCCGGGCCCGGCAGCTGACCGAGGTGCGCGGCCGCGCAGCGGTGGCTGAGACGCCTGGTGCGTTGTCCCGCGTGGCAGTCACCGGCCCCCTGGGGCAGATGGCCCGGGTCTCCGACTCCATTTCCCATCGTCCGCTGCTGGCGGGCAACCACGCGGTCATGCTGTGCAATGGCAATGAGGCCTATCCCGACATGCTGGACTCCATCCGCAGCGCCCGACGCTCGATATTCCTGATGAGCTACATCATGAACGTGGATCCGGTGGGGCAGCGCTTCGTTGATGCGCTGGCTGACGCGGTAAAGCGCGGGCTGGAGGTCAAGGTGCTCATCGACGGTATGGGGGAACGGTACTCCCGTCGCCGCATGAGCCGTGTTCTGCGGCGGCGGGGCGTGCGGGCCGAGATCTTTCTGCCGCCCCGGCTGATTCCGCCGTCGCTGCATATCAACCTGCGCAATCACCGCAAGGTGCTGGTGACGGACTGGAACACGGCCTATACCGGCGGCATGAACATCGCCCAGCGCCATCTGGCCGAACAGGGCGAGCGGTCAACCCGTGATCTGCAGTTTCGCTTCACCGGGCCGGTGGTGTCCCAGATTTATGAGATTTTTGCTGCCAGCTGGCATTTCGCCACCGGGGAAGCCATGAACCCGAAAATTCCGCTGCCGGACCCGACGGGTGAGATGGTGTGCCGGGCGCTCAGTGACGGGCCGGACGACGAGATTGATATTCTTTCCCAGATTCTGCTGGGCCTGGTGGCGGCCGCCCGGCGCCGGGTACAGATCCTCACCCCGTACTTTCTGCCCTCCCGGGAGCTGATCGGGGCGCTGCAGGGTGCGGCGCTGCGGGGCATCGAGGTACAGATCGTGCTGCCGTCGCGGTCCAACCTTCCATATATGGACTGGGCCACGCGAAAGATGTTGTGGGAAATCGTCCAGCGTGGCGTGGCGGTCTATTACCAGTCCGGTTCGTTTGACCACTCCAAACTGCTGGTGGTGGACGGCCAGTATGTTCAGCTGGGTTCAGCCAACATCGACCCCCGCAGCCTGCGCTTGAATTTCGAGTCCGCGGTGGAGGTCTTCGACCAGGCGTTCGCCGCCCGCTGCGAAGCCCACATCGATGGCCTGGTGGCAGCCAGTCGCCGCGTCAGCCTGGAAGAGCTGGAAGGCCGGTCTCTACCGGTGCGCCTGCGCGACGGCTTTTTCTGGCTGTTTTCGCCTTATCTCTAGCCGCTTCGGCCGGACTGAAACGCGGGCGTGCCTGGTCAGTCCCAGAGGTGTGAGTCTTTCTCGATCACCTGGGAGGGGGTGCCCACGATCAGCGGATCAGGGCCATGCACCACGTGGTGGTCCTTGCCCGGATAGTCCAGCTGGCTCAGGAAGTGCTGCAGGCAGTTCAGCCGGGCGCGCTTTTTGTCGTCCGACTTGATGATCGTCCAGGGCGCGTCGGCCGTGTCGGTGTAGAAGAACATGGCTTCCTTGGCCTGGGTGTACTCCGGCCACTTGTCCTGGGAGAGCTTGTCGATGGGGCTCAGCTTCCACTGCTTGAGGGGATCGTGGGTGCGCGCGGCGAACCGTCGTTCCTGTTCAGGCTGGGTCACCGAGAACCAGTATTTGAACAGGCGGATCCCCGACCGGGCGAGCATTCTTTCCAGTTCCGGCACGGTCCGCATGAACTCCAGGTACTCCAGGGAGGTGCAGAATCCCATGACCCGTTCCACCCCGGCCCGGTTGTACCAGGAACGGTCGAACAGGACCATTTCCCCGGCCGTGGGCAGATGTTCAATGTAGCGCTGGAAATACCATTGGCCGCGCTCGTGGTCGGTGGGCTTCTCCAGGGCCACCACCCGGGCTGCACGGGGATTGAGGTGTTCCATGAACCGCTTGATGGTGCCACCCTTGCCGGCGGCATCACGCCCTTCGAACAGGGCGACAATGCGCTGCCCGGTCTGCTTGACCCAGTTCTGGACCTTGAGCAGCTCCACCTGCAGTTCTTCCTTGTGCAGTTCGTAGGAAGACCGCTTGATCTTGGTCTTATAGGGGTACTTGCCGGTGCGGAACAGGTCCTTGATTTCTTCCGGATTGTGCCGCAGCTCGCTCAGCAGAAAGCGGGGGCTCGAGCGCTTCGGCTGCCGACGGCGCCGAGTCCTGGGTTTCGCCGGCTGTTCTGCCTCTGGCTTGAGGTCCGCACTCGAAACCGCCTTGTCCGGCCCTCCCTCAACAAACTTCACATCCGGGCTGTCCGTTGCAGCTTCCGGAGCCACCTCTGCCGGGCTGTTGGATTCTTCCGCAGGGGCCGCGTCCGGTGCGTTTTGGGGAGCTTGCTGCTCGGATTGTTCGGTCATGTCCAGTTCACCAGGGCAGAAAACATCGATGCTAGCATTTTGAGCATTCTGTGCAGTACGCAGATGTACTTAAATCTGTGCAAAATTACGTATAGAAAACAGAGGCTTGCGTGCCGGACCGGCGGTCTGGCCGAGTCATTCACACAGGCATCAAACAGGCGGGCTATACTCTCGCTTTTGCGTCAATGTGAGGGGACCACCCATGCCTATCGATCTCACCGTCAACGGCCAGCCGCAAACAGTCGATGTGCCGCCCGATAAGCCTCTGCTCTGGGTACTGCGTGAAGACCTGGGACTGACTGGCACCAAGTTTGGCTGCGGCATCGCGCAATGCGGATCCTGCACGGTCCACCTGAACGGTTCGCCCACCCGGGCCTGCGTGCTGCCGGTGTCCGCTGCGGCGGGCCAGGAAGTGACCACGGTGGAGGGTGTCTCCGGCGACGCCGCCATGGCGGTCCGTAACGCGTGGAGAAAGCTGGACGTGGTGCAGTGCGGCTACTGCCAGTCCGGGCAGATGATGTCGGCTACCAGCCTGCTGGCGTCGAATCCCAGCCCCAGCGACGAGGAAATCAACCGGGCCATGCGCGGCAACGTCTGTCGCTGCGCCACTTATGTTCGGATCAGGGACGCCATCCACGAGGCGGCCAAAGAGCTGGAGGCCTGACATGAAAAAACTGGAAAGCTTGATAACATCCGCTGACAACCAGCGCCCCGATCCCTCGCGCCGCTGGTTTCTCCAGACGTCGGCTCTGGCCGGCGCCGGTTTCCTGATTGGTTGTAGCGAGGAGCCTGCGGCCCCAACCGGGGCGGAGACCGCCGCACCGGCCATGCCGGCGGAGCCGGTGGACGCGGCATTTAACGCGTTTCTGCGAATTTCCTCCGACAACACCGTGACCGTGGTCGTCAAGCACCTGGACAAAGGCCAGGGTGTAACCACCGGTCTGCCGACCATCGTGGCCGAGGAACTGGACGCGGCCTGGGATCAGATGCGGTTTGAATTCGCGCCGGCCAACGCCGCGCTTTACAACAACACCCTGATGGGCCCGGTGCAGGTCACCGGCGGATCCAGTTCGGTGTCCAACTCCTGGATGCAGCTGCGTCAGGCGGCAGCCGGGGCCAGGGCCATGCTGGTCCAGGCAGCAGCCCAGACCTGGGGTGTGGCCGCCAGTGCAGTCCAGGTATCGGGCGGCATGGTCACGTCCGGCCAGAACAGCGCCAGCTTCGGCGAACTGGCAGCTGCCGCGGCTGAGCTGACACCACCGGAACAACCGGAGCTGAAATCACCGGACCAGTTCAAGCTCATCGGGACACGCCTGCCGCGGCTGGATTCCAACGCCAAGACCGACGGCACCGCTCAGTTCACCATCGATATCGACCGGCCGGGCATGCTGATGGCGGCCATCGCTCATCCACCACGTTTCGGCGCCACAGTGCGCTCGGTGGATGACGCCGCGGCCCGGGCCATGGCGGGTGTCGAGGACGTGGTGCAGACCCCCCGGGGTGTGGCCGTTGTTGCGGACAGCTTCTGGACTGCCGTTAAGGCCCGGGATGCGCTGACCATCGACTGGGATTTTTCCGCCTCGGAAAACCGCGGATCTGAGGAGTTGCGCTCCTACCTGAAAGAGCTGGTCGCGGGCGAGCCCGGCGGAATTGCCCGGAACGATGGCGACGTGGAGGTAGCGCTGGGATCTGCTGCGCGGGTCATCGAAGCTGACTTTGAATTTCCGTTCCTGGCCCACGCCACCATGGAACCCATGAACTGTGTGGTGGAACTCAGCGAGACGGGTTGCGAAATCTGGACCGGCAGCCAGATTCAGACCCTTGACCAGGGCGCGGTGGCGGCCCTCACCGGGCTGGCGCCGGAGCAGATCAACATCAACACCGTGTATGCCGGCGGCAGCTTCGGCCGTCGGGCAGACCCGGACAGCAGCTTCGTAGTCGAGGCGGTCATGATTGCCCAGGCCATCAACGGCCGGGCGCCGGTGAAGCTGCAGTGGACCCGGGAAAACGACATGCGGGCCGGCCGCTACCGGCCCATCAGCCAGCACCGGCTGCGGGCAGGCCTGAACGAGCAGGGCGACATTGTTGCATGGCATCACTCCATGGCGATTCAGTCGTTCCTGGCCGGCACGCCGTTTGCCATGATGCTCCAGGACGGTGTGGACGCCACGGCCGTTGAGGGGGCCCGCGGACTGCCTTACGCCATCCCCAACCTGAAAGTGGACCAGACCCTGGCGGAAATCGGCGTCCCCGGCCTGTGGTGGCGCTCCGTGGGGCATACCCATAACGGCTACGTGACCGAAGTGTTTTTCGACGAGCTGGCCCAGGCGGCAGGCAAGGACCCGGTGGAACTGCGCCGGTCGCTGCTGGCAAGCCAGCCCAGGCACCTGGCGGTGCTTGAGCTGGCGGCGGAAAAAGCAGAGTGGGGCGCGCCGGTGGCCGACGGCAAAGGCCGGGGCTTTGCGCTGCACGAGTCCTTCGGGTCGGTGGTAGCCCAGGTAGTGGATGTTTCCATAGGTGATAACGGGGTGTTCTCGGTGGACCGGGTGGTGTGTGCCGTGGACTGCGGCATTGCGGTCAACCCGGACGTGGTGGCGGCACAGATGGAGGGCGGTATCGGTTACGGTCTGTCTGCGGCCCTCGCTGAGGCGGTGACCCTGGTGGATGGTGAGGTGCAGGAAGGTAACTTCGACCGTTACCTGCCCCTGCGCATCAGCCAGATGCCCGAGGTCGAGGTGCATATCGTGCCGTCCGAGGCGGACCCGACCGGTGTTGGTGAACCGGGTCTGCCGCCGCTGGCGCCGGCCCTGGCCAACGCACTGGCCCAGGCCAGCGGCAAGTGGATCCGGAAATTGCCCATCGGTCGCCAGCTGCAGGCCTGATTTATCGGACCCGTCCCGCGTGGGGCGGGTAACCGGTCAGCCGGCCTGGCGGTTGCCGTCGTCTTCGATGTCGTAGGCGCGCATTTTTTCGAGCAGCGTCGTGGTGCGCAGGTTCAATAAACGCGCTGCGCGATCGACCTGCCCGTCGCTGAGCAGTAGCGCCTGCCGGATCAGGATCATTTCGCGCTGGCGAAGGTATTCCGGCAGGTCGAACCCCGTTGCCGGCAGCACCGGATCCTGGTCCAGGTCCAGTGGTGCCTGCAGCAGCTTGTCGGGCATTCGATGGCGCGGGTCGGGGGGCGGCCGCCTGTGCTGGAATTCGTCTGGCAGGTCCCGTGCCTCAACCTCGTCGTCCGGAAAAAGGATGCCCATCTGCTCCAGCAGGTTGCTCAACTGCCGAAGGTTGCCCGGCCAGGCGTGCTGTCTGAGTCGATCCAATGCCTGGGCTGTAAACCTGGGGCAGCTCTTGCCGGCGGCCCGAAGCCGGTTGTTTTCGTACCGGATGAACAGATCGAGCTGATCCATGCATTGCCGCAGGGGCGGAACCTGGATCGGAAAAACGTTCAGGCGGTAGTAAAGGTCCTGCCGAAACTCGCCCCGGTGGATAGCACCACGAAGATCGCAATGGGTGGCCGCGATCAGTCGCACGTCATCAGCCCGGTAAGGCTTCGTGGCCGCATCATGTTGCTGCAGGGAACGCAGCAGCTTGACCTGCAGCGAAAGCGGAATTTCGTCGACCTGGTCCAGAAACAGCGTGCCTCCGCCGGCCTGTTGAAAACGACCCACGCGCCGGTTTTCAGGCTCCACTTCGTCGTCGTTCCCAAACAGCTCAACTTCCAGCAGCTCTGCAGGTATCGCGGCGCAGTTGACGGTCAAAAAGGGCCCGTCGCGGCGGACTGAAGTCTGGTGAATGGCCCGGGCGATCTCTTCCTTTCCCGTTCCCGTCTCGCCGGTGATCAGCACTGTTACCGGTGATCGTGCGACTCGGTCGAGGGCGGTCCGGAATTCCGGACCGAACAGCTCATGCACCACAACGGGACTGGGAAGCGCCATGATATTCCTGGGAGTATTGAAGGCTGGTTCCGGAGATGCCGTCTCCCAGGCGTGCGGGTTCCATGCGCTCTGTGGGCTGACCGTTGAATAAGTCGGCATGATGGACGGATGTGGCCGCCATTCAGGCGGTTCTACCGGTTGAGTTGACCACGGCCAGGCCTGCCGTCGATTCGGCGGTTGGGCCGGCAGTCAAGGCAGTGGTCGATCCGGGAATCGGTATGAACTGGCAGTCAGTGGAGACCTGCTGACGTGCTTTTTCCACTGTCCTGAACAGCAAGGTCAGCTTGACCGTCACCCTCAGTTCGGTGGTTTTGAGGGGGTCCAGCAGGTAATTGAAGGGCGCCAGCGTTTGCACCGCCTGGATTGACGGCTTGTCCAGCGAATTGACCAGAAACAACGCGGGAACCGGGGCCTGCAGACACCTTCGTACCACTTCGGCCGGGTCCCACGGCCGGGGGCCGTCAAGGCAATCGGTGAGATCCACCAACAGGAGGTCCTCATCACCTTTCTCCAACCAGGGCGAACAGCCGTTCCAGCAGGTTTCTGTTACCCGGTAACCCTGAGCACGCAGCACGGGCTTGATTCGCCCCGGACGGGTCGAAACCAGTCGTATGGTAGCGGCTCTGGGGTCGAGGCGGGGGACAAGGCCGTCATTGGCCGCTGGGCCCACCGGCTGAATTGTCTGGCATTGGATGGTTGGCAGTCCCTTGACCGCTTGCAACATGACACGGACCCTCCATTTTTTCCGTGATTGCTTCCTTCGATGTATAGACATGCAATGGCCGTGCCATTTTGTTATCTAATTGTTTTATAAGAATAAAAATGGAGGTGGAATTTTTCGCCAAAAGAAAATGGCGAAAAACAAAAAAATATGGCTGATTTTTTCAGGCTTGTTGCGCTGTATTTTTTGGTGCCCGCCTGGCGGGGGCCGTGTTGCGGTCCATCAGGGGGAAGCGGATGGTAAAGCGAGTGCCGCCATTACTGGTCATGTCGATATGCCCGCCAAGCTGCTGGGTCAGGATGCAGACGATCTCCATGCCCATGGACTGCATGTCGCGGAAGTCTTTGCCTTCCGGAAAACCTGAACCGTTGTCCGCCACTTCGACAACGCAGTCGCCGCGATCACGCAGAGCACTGACTTTGACGTGGGGCGTGCCCTGGTGGTCCGCGAAGGCATGCTTCATGGCATTGGACACCAGTTCATTGACGATCAGACCGCAGGGCACGGCGCTTTCGATGTCCAGCCCGATCTGGGCGGCATCGATATCTATCAGCACCGGGTCTCCATCGGTGTGGTAAATCCGATTGAGTTTACTGGTGAGCAGCTCCAGGTAGTCATTGAAATCGATTTCCAGGAGGTTCTCGGACTGGTACAGGCTTTCATGGATCAGCGCCATGGAGCGAATGCGGCTCTGGCTTTCTGTCAGCAGGGCAGTCAGCTCCGGCTGATCAAGACTTTCCGTCTGCAGGTGCAGCAGGCTTGAAATGACCTGCATATTGTTTTTCACCCGGTGGTGGACTTCCTTGAGCAACAGTTCTTTTTCGTGCAGGGATACGCGAAGCTGGTGTTCGGTCTGCTCGTGCTCGGTGATTTCCTGCTCCAGCTCCTGGGTACGTTTGTGGACCTGCATTTCCAGGCGGTCACGGTAGCGTTTCAGTTCCCGCTCGGATTTTTTCTGTTCGGTGACGTCCCGGGCGATCGCGATGATGGCACCCGCCTTTTGGCCGTCTTCCAGGTCAACGCCGGTCAGGGTGACGTCCATGTACTGAGGTTCCGGCAGCCCGGTTCGTTCCACCGTGGTCTGCCATTGGCCCTGCTCGCTGACGTCACTGAGCGCCTGCCGGGACTCGTCGTTGGACTGGAACAGCCACAGCTTGGGTTCACCCTCGTGGTGAAGCATTCTTTCGTAGGTGCGGTTGCGGTACACCACGTCCAGGGTCGGGTCCAGGATGGCAACCGAATCCGATGCTTCGTCCAGGCAGTGCAGGTACATCTGCAGCCGCTCGTTGGCCTCCTGCTCGGACTGGGCCCGGGTCCGGCTGACCACCAGCCGGTGGACTATCACTACGATGATCACTGCCAATAATCCGTACAGCAGGTAGGCCCACCAGGTTCTCCAGGGTGGCGGATTGACCACGATGGACAGCGCCAGCTCCTGGTCACTCCAGAGGCCGTCGTTGTTGCTGGCCTGCACCCGCAACACATAGTCGCTGCCCGGTGCCAGGTTGGTGTAGTTGGCCCGATTGGACGTGCCGGCATCGTTCCAGTTGTCCTCCAGGCCCTCCATGCGGTAGCGGTAGCGGTTGGCCGCCGGATTGGTGAAATCCAGGGCCGCAAACTCGAAACCGACCACAAAGTCCGAATGATCCAGGGTAATGGAGCGCAGTTTGCTGGGCGCCGTGTCCAGCCGGACTCGCTCATTGAATTTCCAGAAAGATGTCAGCACCACGCTGGGCTTATACGAATTGGAGGACCAGAACAGATCCCTGGGGTCGAACCGGTTGAAGCCGCGATTACCGCCAAAATAGAGGGTCCCGTCAGGGGCCTTGAAATAGGCGCCCGAGTTGAAGTCGTTACCCTGCAATCCGTGGGTGACGCCAAAATTCCGAATGCGGGCGCCCGTGGGATCCACCGCGCTGAGCCCCTTGTTGGTAGAGACCCAGAGCATGCCGCTGTCGTCGCGAACAATGCCCATGATGGCGTTGCTGGGCAGTCCGGACTGGCGACCGAAGGTCTCCACCCGGACGCGGCCATTACGAAGCTCCGCCAGTGACAGCCGCTGCAGTCCGCGGTCCCGGGTGCCCAGCCAGGCAAAACCCTCGGAAAAGGCGATGGTCACCACTGCGTTACTGGGAAGGCCGCCGGTTTCGGTCGGTGCTGCGGTGATTCTGCTGAAGGTGCTGGCTGACGGATCAAGAATGCTGACGCCGCCGTCGTGGGTACCGAACCAGATGTGACCGTTGTCCGGGTTTTCCGCAACGGCCACCACGCGATCGCTGCTGAGAGACTGCGGGTTTTCGGGAGCAGATCGGAAGCGCGTGAATGAGCCATCTTCGTTCAGGCGATTGACGCCGCCGCCAAAGGTGGTCGCCCAAAGTCTGCTCCGGCTGTCCATCAGCAGCGCGGTGATGGCGTTTGCACTGATGGATACGGGATTGTCAGGGTCATGCTGGAACCGCTGGAACGACTGGCTCGAAATATCGAACCGGTTCAGACCACCGGCCACGGTCCCCAGCCAAAGGGTGTTGGCGTCTTCGACGGCCAGCGAGGTCACGCGGTTATCGGACAGCTGGTCTGCCTGTGGACCCGACTGGTAGACGCTGAACTCCTGCTGACCCGGGGCCAGGTGGTTCAGGCCGCCGCCCCAGGTTGCCACCCAGACGTCACCGTTGCCGGATTCGGCGAAAGCCGTGATCACGTTGTCGCTGAGTGAGCCGGGCGCATCGGCCTGGCGAACGAAATGTTCGACTGAGCCAATGCGCGCATTCCAGGTGTTGGCCCCCGAGTAGGTGCCCACCCACAAAACGCCGCCGCGGTCCTGCATGAGAGCGGTGACCCGGTCGTCCGACAGCGAGGTGCTGACGCCAGCTTCTGACGGGTAATGCAGGAAGCCGCGCCGGTCAGGGTCCCAAACGTCCAGTCCGCTGTTGGTGCCGACCCAGATACGGCCATCCACGTCCTGGATGATGGCCAGCACGCGGTCGGACGCCAGACTGAAATAATCCTCTGGATCATGTCTCAGCCGCAGGGTTGCCCGCTTGTACGGGTTGACCACGGACACCCCGGCGTCATAAGTGCCGGCCCAGACGGTGCCGTCTGGTGCTGGAAACAGTACGCGAACCCGGTCCTGGCTGAGCGTCTGGGGATCGTTGGGGTTGTGGCGATAAGATTCGAAGGTCTGGGACTGCTCGTCCCAGAGGCTCAGGCCACCACCGTCGGTGGCAATCCAGACCCGGTTTTCGACGTCCGCCTTGATGTCGCGAATGGCGTCGGAACTCAGGGCACCGGGGTTCGACCCGTCCTGACGCAGGCGGCGCACCGTCTGATCTTCACCGGAGACCAGGACGATGCCCTCAGACTCCGTCCCGATCCAGAAATTGCGCTTGTCGTCCTGGAACAGCGCCTTGACCGATACGCCCTTGTCCAGCACCGGGCGGGCCGGGTTGGGGCCGTAGTATCGAACGAAAGACTCACGGGCTGGGTCGAAGCGCGCCATGCCGCCCTGGGTGGCGACCCAGACGGTGCCCTGGTCATCGGCAAACACGTCGTTGACCCAGTCGTGGGGCAGGGAGCCTGGATCATTGGGGTCGTTGAGGAATACCTGGAACGAGCGGCCGTCATACCGGTTCAATCCCTCCTGGGTGCCGATCCAGATGAACCCCTCGGAATCCTGGGCGATGATGGTCACCGTTTCCTGGGACAGGCCCTGCTCAACGCTCAGCCGCGTGAACACCGGGTTGTCCCGGGCGACCGCCGATCCGGTACAGGCCAGGGCAGCGACGAGCGCTGCCAGCAAGGTCACGATTCCGCGGGCCATGGAACTCAACTCTGGCTCCTGATGTTTTCCAGTTCCGACCGGACTTCTTCCAGGCTGACCGGGCCGGGAACACGATCGCTCTGATCGATCTGGATGGCGCCGGTGGCCTCCAGCGCTTTCGGGTCGTCCAGGATGCGCTTCAGGTCACCTCGGGAGATACCCTGTCGTCCGGAGCTGATAGTGACGCAGTGTCCACCACCGGCCTGCTTGCTGAGGGACGCCGCGCGCTCGGCGATGGCCAGTACCTGTTCCCAGGTGTAAAGGTGAGGTTGCAGGGTCGAAAACGGATAAAATGCCAATCCACAGCTTGCCGTGACGTGCTGTACCGGGCTGTTGGCCGGGCGATGGTCCACCTCTGCGATTCGCCGCAGGGCACGTTCCGCGATCTTGCTGATGGCGCCGGTCTGGCTGGTCTCACCGATCATCAGGAACTGGTCGCCTCCCCAGCGAGCCGCCAGGTCCGCGCCTCGGCAGATACCCTTCAGGCACTGACCCGTGGCGCGCAGTACCTCATCCCCGAAATCAGAACCGAATTCCTCGTTGATTTCCCGGAACCGGTCCAGGTCAACCAGCAGCATGAACAGGCGCGGCCCGTTCTGCTGGATCGAGGACAGCGGCAGTTTCTCCAGGCGCCGATCCAGCGTGCCGGTGGTGCGCTGCATGAATTCCCCGACGAACACGCGGTTATTCAGGCCCGTCAGGGTGTCGGTGATGGACGACTCTTCCAGTTTCGCGTTCAGCGCCCGCAGGTCGATGTTCCGCTGTTCCAGTTCATCAGACCTTGCTGCCAGTTGCTCGGTGCGCTGGTCGACCTCCTTTTCCAGCAGCTGTGCGCGCCGGGCCTCCATGCGCAATCGTCTTCGGTGCAAACCGAATGAGGCGAAGGCCAGCAGCACCAGTATTGCGATGTAACCGGCCATGGCCATGCGTGTCAGATACCACGGCGGCAGCACCTGTACCGGGAGATTCACGCCGGTGTCGCTCCAGTTGCCGGACGCGCCGGCGGCCCGCACCATGAACTGATAGTCGCCAGCCGGGAGGTTGGTGTATGAGGCCCGACGAATAGTGGCCGATCGAATCCACGACTGGTCGTATCCCTGCAGCATGTACTCGTAGGTCACGCCTTCGGGGGTGGCGTAATCCAGACCGGCAAACTCAAAGGTGACCAGGTAGTCCTGGGCCGAGAGCACCAGTTCGGACAACTCGTGGATGCTGGCCGGCTCGGTCACCGGCTCGTTGACCTTATAGATGTTGGTCAGCAGTACCGGCGGCGAGTAATCCTTGATGCGGACCTCGGACGGAAAAAAGCTGTTGAAGCCGTTGGAGCCGCCAAACACCAGTTCACCCCGGCGGGTCTTCATGAAGGCATTGGCGTTGAACTCATAGCCCTGCAGCCCGTGGTGCACATCGTAGTGGGAGATCCGGCTGTTGCTGCGATTCAGGCGGGCGATGCCGCGGTTTGAGCTCATCCAGATATTGCCCTGCTCATCGGACAGCACGCCATAGACCACCAGGCTGCGCATGCCCTGGTTGCGGCCAAAGCGTTTGAATTTCGGCAGCTCCGAGCCTCTTTCGTTCTGGGGAAGCATACTGAGGCCGCCACCCTGGGTGCCGAACCACAGGTTGCCGCTTGCGTCCTCGTGAATGGCCCAAATGGCATTGCTGCTGATCGAACTGCGATTGCCGGACTCCTGCACGTAGCGGACAAATCCCTCGCCAGCTGCATCCAGCCGGGCGACGCCAGCGCCAAAAGTCCCAACCCACACCTCGTCGTTCTGGGTGACGGCAACGGACACGACACGATCGGACGGCAAAGAACCGGCATCGTCTGGTGAGTGGCGATAGACCCTGAAATCATCTGACTCGGGCTGATAGCGATGCAGGCCGCCGCCCCAGGTTGCGACCCACAGATTGCCGGCGGCGTATCGCAAATTGGTGATGCCGGGATTCTGCAGCGCGTTGGGGTCCTCCTTGTTGGCGTCGTAGTGGACCCACTCGCCGGTGCCTGTATCGACCCTGATGAGTCCCCGGGTCTGCGTTCCGATCCACACCTCACCGCCATCGCCCACCGCCACCGCAGTTGCCGGGTGGGCCTCCAGCAGGTCCGAATCCCGCAGGCCGAATCGATTGAAGTTGCCGGACTCACGCTCGTAGTAGTAGAGACCGTCATAGGTCCCCACCCACCAGTCGCCATTGGCCGCCTCGCTGAACGAAGCGATGGTGTCGTCCACCAGGCCGTTGTCCTCGCTGCTCTTGTACAGATTGAACGCCACCGTCTGGTAGTTCCAGATGTTGACGCCGGCGTAGGTGCCGACCCACAGCACGTCGCCCGAGTCCTGGATGATGGAGATAACGCGGTTGCTGCTGAGGCTCTTTGGATCGATGATGTCGTTGACATATCGCACGAAAGTGTCGCTCTCCGGTCGATACTCGTGCAGGCCATTGTCTGCGGCGACCCACAGCACGCCGCGATGGTCCTGCAGGATGTCCCGGTAGATCACGTCGTCGATCAGGCCGGTATCAGCAGCGATGTTCACCTCGTCAACCAGGCCGCTGCCGGGCGTGTTGTATCGGGTGAAACGGCTGGTGCGGGGATTGAACCGGTTGACGCCGCCGTCGTAGGTGCCGATCCAGATCATCCCGTCATTGGCTTCAAACAGGCTGCGCAGCCGGTTGGTGCTGACGGTATTGGGGTTGTCGGCATCGTGCCGGTAGTGGCTGAAGCTGCGCCGCGCCGGGTCAAGCTGACTCAGGCCGCCGCCGTCCGTGGCGATCCACATGAGTCCCCGCCGGTCCTGCAGGATGGCCCTGACCTTGTTGCTGGTGAGCCCCCGTTCCGGATCCTCGGTGAAATTGGAGAAGAAACCAGATTCCGGGTTGTAGGAACTCAGCCCGCTGTCAGTGCCCAGCCAGATCCAGCCGTCGCTGTCCTCGAAGATGGCCCGGACCTCGTCGCCCGCCAGGCTCCGAGGGTTTTCCGGGTCATGCCGGAAGTGTTCAAAATCTCCGGAGATCGGATCGTAGCGATTCAATCCGCCGCCATCGGTGCCCACCCACAGGTTGCCTTTGCTGTCCTCCATGACCGTCCACACCCAGTCATGGGACAGGCTGCCCGTGTCTTCAGGGTCGTGCAGGAAAGCGGTGATGTCGTAGCCGTCGTAGCGGTTGAGGCCTTCCTGGGTCGCCATCCAGATCATGCCGTCGCTGTCCTGGATGATGTCGTAGACCGACTCCTGGGTCAGGCCGTCCTCCAGGCCCAGGTGCTCAAACCGGATGTTCTGCTGCAGCTCAACGGCGCCCGTGACCGAAACGGCCAGGCATGCCAACAAACCTATCCACCCTAGGTTTCGCCTCTGGACGCGATGTGCTGCTGTCATTCTTTTTACCCGAATGGTTCTGCCCTCGAGTGCGTATTATCGCATCAGGATTTTGGATTGGACATTCTGTTTACAAAGGTTTTAAACCATATTTTTCGGATTGGCGGTAATATCATGAAAAAAATGGTGCACTGAAAAAAATGGCGTCCAAAAAAGTTTCAAGAATCACCAATTCAATATCGGCCGGAGGCTATTGAAATGAAGCGGTCGGTCTACATCATCGAGGACGAGGCCCTGGTAGCCGAAGACATTCGTCGTAACCTCATCAAGCTGGGGTACGACGTGGTGGGGGTGGCCTATGACGGCAAGACCGCCATCCAGGAAATGGAGGACCTCGCACCTGACCTGATCCTGTCCGATATCCGCATGCGCGGTATCGACGGCATCGAAGCCATCCGCCAGATCAAGCTGCGTCACCGGGTCGCGGTGGTGTTCGTCACCGCCCACTCCGATATGGAAACCCTGAAGCGCGCCCAGCAGGTGGATCCCCAGGGTTACATCCTCAAACCCATCAATTCCAGCGACCTGGAAATTGCCGTGGAGATGGCGATCCACAAACACCAAAAGGAAAGTGAACTGCTGGAAAGCCGCCACCTTTTGAATACCGCCCTGGGCTGCGTGGGTGATTCGGTCCTGTTCGTAGGCAAAGACGGTGCCGTCATCAACCTCAATGCCAGGGCCTGTGAACTGCTGCGGGCGGACCACTCCGCGGCCGTAGGATCCCACTGGAGCACCGTGATCCGTACGGGCCCGCGCAAGGACCTGGAGCGGGTGACGGCCATGATCTCCCGGGTGGTCAACACTCAGTCGGTGGCCCGACTGTTCCCGCTGCAGATCGGCGCCAACGGAGACAGTGAGGTCATCGACGGCATCATCGGACCAATCCGCTCCGGCAGCGAGGTGGTGGGCCTGGTTTTCATGCTTCGCCGGGTCACCAGCGCAAACCTGGACGAGGCGCCGATTCAGGGTGACGGCGGGCTCAGCGCCACGGGTAATGCGAAGCCATACACCCTGATCCTGATTCAGCCCGACGACGTGGATGAATACGGTGTGCACGGCGGCGTACAGCAGGAGGTGTACAACATCATCAGCGGAGAACTGCGTCCAGCCGACCTGGTCACCCACTACGGCGCCAGCGTGTTCGCGGCAAATCTGCCAGACACCGGCCTGGCAGAAGGTCGGCTGATGGCCGAAAAGATCCACGAACACCTGGCCAGCCACGGGTTCGTGGGGGACCGGCCCAAGATCCAGTTCAGCATCGGCGTGGCCGAGGCGGAACCGTCGGCGGAAAACGATTCCCCGGACCTGCCTGTTGCG
Source organism: Lysobacterales bacterium (assembly GCA_030065125.1). Lineage (GTDB taxonomy): Bacteria > Pseudomonadota > Gammaproteobacteria > Xanthomonadales > SZUA-38 > JASJDM01. The sequence continues at coordinate 148,037 of JASJDM010000020.1, forward strand.
CTGTTCCGGCGGGCAACCTGGGCATTGAACCTGGCCCGCAAAAATGGCGGCAACCAGGTTGTGACCTGGGATCCCATTGCGGCCGAACCCATGCCCGAAATTCAGGAAGACTCGGAACGGGTGGCCGACATGGGACTGCTCTGGCATATCGTCCGCAGTGTGTCCCAGACCCATGACCTGGATTCGCTGTCTCCGGAAATCGTCGGCAGGATACAGAAGGCCTTCGGGCTGCAGGCGTGCACGCTGTTTATTCGATCGGAGGAGCGGCCGCTGGAATTTTCCGCGGCTTCGGTCAACGGATCACCGTGCCAGGACTATCGCGACCTGCGCATCTCCCGCGAGCTGAGGCGGTCCATAGAAGAGGTCAATACGTCCTCGAAGATGAAAGTGGTACCGCTGAACAGTGACTGCAATGGGCAGGTTTACGCGGTGCCCCTGAATTCCGCGGAGGGCAAGGTCGGCCTGATCCTGATGCTGTGCAGGCCGGACCAGGCTGCGCTGTCCGCCGAACAGATCGGCTTTCTGGAAACCCTGGCGGATTATGTCGCCATGAGCCTGGAAAGGGCGCTGCTGCTGTCCCGGGAACGCGACAAGATCGACGGTGAGCTGCGCAACTTCCAGAAAGCCGTCAAACAAAGTGAGCTGATTTACAGCTCCAACGTCATGCGTCAGCTGATGGACGAATTGCGGCTGGTGGCACCGACCGAGGCGTCGGTGCTGATCACCGGCGAATCCGGAACCGGCAAGGAACTGCTGGCCCAGACCATCCACGGCATCAGCGGTCGACGTGACAAGAAACTGGTGGTGGTGGATTGCAGCACCATCGTGCCCCAGCTGATGGAAAGCGAGCTGTTTGGCTATCGCAAGGGCGCTTTTACCGGTGCGGCCCACGATTCGAAAGGGAAGGTAGTCGAGGCTGACGGCGGTACGCTGTTCCTGGACGAAATCGGTGAACTGCCCATGGAACTGCAGACCAAGCTCCTGCGGTTTGTACAGGAGGGTACCTTTACGCCGGTTGGCAGCACCAAGACTGAAAAGATCAATGTCCGGCTGATTGTGGCCACCAACCGGGATCTGGCCAGCGAAGTGCACGCCGCCCGATTCCGCAGCGACCTGTTTTATCGCCTGAACGTCTTCAAGCTGGAGTCTCCGCCCCTGCGCCAGCGCGGTCAGGACGTCATTGAGATTGCCCGCTATTTTCTCGGCCAGTTTGCCGCCGAGTACCGTTCTCCGCCCAAGGCTCTCACCTCCGGCGCTGAGCGGGTGCTGTTGAACTACGGCTGGCCCGGTAACGTCAGGGAGCTTCGCAACACGATTTTGCGGGCATTCATTGTGAGCCCGCCGGGCCGCATTGACGCTGAACACCTGTCCCTGACCGAAAGCCATAACGGCAAAGGCCTGGTAGCGCCTGCCGAGCCGGAACCGGCAGCGGAGGTGTCGTCGAATCCCGAACCGGCGGTATTCGAGTCTGAAAGCGATGTGCTGGAAACACTGCAGGTCAAATTGAACGAGCTGGTGCAGACCTGCGTCAGTGGCGCTGACCTGGATCTGGGTTCGTGGCTGGAGAATACCTGCATCCGGGTGGCCTACAGGCGCGCCGGTGAAGTCTCCAGTCGCGCCGCGGCGCTGCTGTGCATTCCCGAGTCCACCTTCCGACGCAAGCTGGGTCCTGCCCAGGAATCCGGACGGGTGGTGGACGAACTCGACCCCGACGGCCGCGTCTGGCGCTGCCTGGACGAGGTCCTGGTCAGCGGCACCGACTCCGGCGAAAGCGTACTCACCCTGATACGCGATGAACTGGGCCGGGTGGTGCTGGACTTCGGCCTCAGCCGATCCAAGAGCGCAGCCATCATGGGCGTGTCCGAGCCGACCTTTCGGAAGTGGATGCGGTTGTTGGAGGGGGAGGGGGTTTGAGTCCAGGGAACGGCCGCTACGCGGCCTGGGGAACGCGCGCGTTGCGCGCTGGGGAACGGCCTTCGGCCTAGGGAACGCGCCCAAGGGCGCTAGGAAACGGCCGCTGACGCGGCCTGGGGAACGCTCGCTTGCGCGAGCTGGAGAACGCTCGCTGCGCGCTGGGGATTTAGGTCTACAGTTCAACCGCGTGCTTTGGCGTTATTCATTCAATCCGGTCATCTACCTCTCATCCGTCATCCACCTCTCTCCCGTCATCCTGGACTTGATCCGGGATCCATCTGAAATCTCGTAGCCTGTGCTTTCTGGACTTAACGATGGTGGGGACCGGAGTCCTCGTCTTTGCGCACTCGGTCGCAAAATGGGGAGCGTAACCACGATTGCTGATGGATCCCGGATCAAGTTCAGGATGACGGGAGAGTGTGAAGGAGAAAGGGATACATCTAACCAAAAGGTTTGCAAGTGATACGAAGCCAGTCCAAGTCCCGATCGCGTGATAGCGCGCGTTCCCCAGGCCGCGTAGCGGCCGTTCCCCAGCTCGCGCAAGCGAGCGTTCCCCAGGCCGCGTCAGCGGCCGTTTCCCAGGCCGAAGGCCGTTCCGGCGCGTTCCCCAGGCCGAAGGCCGTTCCCCAGCGCGCAAAGCGCGCTCCAAAAAAAAGGCGCTGCGAATGCAGCGCCTTGGACCAGGTTGCTCAGTCCCGGGGGAGAAACAGAGCAACGCGGGGGAACTTATTCCTGGGACCAGCTGACTGACAGGCTCATGGATTTCACGGCCTCGTTCCAGATGGAGCTTTCATGCCAGAACGAGCCCTCATTCCACACCGAGCTTTCGTTCCAAACGGAACTTTCATTCCAGACCGAACCCTCGTTCCAGATGGATCCTTCGTTCCAGAACGAACCCTCGTTCCAGACCGAACCTTCATTCCAGAAGGAGCCTTCGTTCCAGACCGAACCTTCGTTCCAGAACGAGCCCTCGTTCCAGAATGAGCCTTCGTTCCAGACGCTGCCGTTGTTCTTCAGGACGTAAAAGCCTTCATTGCTATCGGCCCGGGCCGGGCCGGTGTAGTGGATGTCCTGGTACAGGTCGGCAACGACATCCAGGCCCTGGTTGGCGCAGTCCCGGACGAAGCGGTACTTGATGGCGTAGTAGGCGTGCAGCAGGCCGGCGCCCTGGCGGAAGGGGCTGTAGGCCAGGTCGCCGTTGCTCAGGGCCGCGGGTTGCGCGCCGCGCATCAGCTGGCACTTCACCTGGTCATTGGAGGCGCCCGGATCGAACTGCAGGATCAGGGCCGCCGCGCCGCTGGTGACCGCTGCGGCCTGGGAGGTGCCGGAGGCCAGGAAGTAATCCGGATCCACCACGTCACGAAAGCCGTTCAGGTCGTAGGTCATGGTCTTGTTCTGACCGATATGGCCCAGCAGGTGGCCGCCGGGGGCGACCAGTTCGGGCTTGACGAAACCTTCCTGGGTGGGGCCGGCGCCGGAGAAGCTGGCGACCCGGTCGTCGTTGGCGTTGTCATTGGTATAGTTATTGGTGTACGCACCCACGGTGATGACGTAGGGGACGTTGCCCGGCACCGTTACTGTCATGGGGTCTGGTCCGACGTTGCCGCTGGAGGTCACCACCACCAGTCCGGCTTCCCACAAACGCATCACCGCCTGGTTCACCGGATCGTCCCAGTAGCCGGACACCGGTTGTGCGCCGAAGGACAGATTGACGATGTCGATGCTGTGCTGGTGCTTGACCGTGAGCAACTCGTCCAGCGCCTGGATCACGCCCAGGTAAGTGCCTTCGCCGTAGGCGTCAAAGGCCCGGAAAGAAACCACGTCGGCACCCGGGGCAATGCCCAGGGGCTGGGTGTTCTGCTGGCACAGGGAAGGCGCAGCTGACGCCTGGGTGGCCACGCTGATCACGTGGGTGCCGTGGCCGTTGGCGTCTTCCGGTCCGCCGGGAATCACTGAATAGGCAGCCTTCAGCCGGTTTTTGCCGTTGGCTTTAACCAGAGCCGGGCTGCTGCTGTCCACGCCGGAATCCACAAAAGCGATGGTGACGCCGCTGCCGTCATAGCCGGATCTCTGGGCCTGGTCCGCGTGTACGGCGCTGGCGGCGTAGGCGCCGGGGTTGTCCTTGGAAAACGCAATCTTGACGTTGTCCAGGGAAATCTTGGCGCGGGAGTCTTTCAGCCCGTTGCCCAGGGAGAATCCCAGCCAGACCTCTTTGCCGCTGAAATCGCCCAGGTTGAAGCTGCGGCTGCGGTTGACCTTGGGTTCCAGCTGAACGGAATCCAGCACGGTACGGGTGCCCCCATCAACCACGAATACCTCCATGTCGTCGTGCCAGTCCACGAACTGGTTGGTGCTGTAATCAAAGGACAGGTAGCCGTACTCGTTGGTGTTGATGTAAAGCTTGCGCTCGATGTTGAATTCCTGTTGGGAGGCCGACAGGGTGGCGTTGCTTGCCGTGTCCAGATGCAGCTTGCCGCCGCTGACCGAGGCACTGGCCGAATTGCCGGTAGCAACCCAGCCGCCTGACCAGGAGCGGTCGCCGTCGTTGTTGCTGAAGCTGTCATTCTCGAACTCGTCCAGCACCAGGAATTCCGAGCAGCTGCCCGACTGGGAAATCGGCGCAATGGTCAGCGAGGAGGCCGCCTCCACCGACAGCTTACGGTCCTGGTAGACCTTGAAGCCGGGCAGGGCCCGGAGCATGTCCACTTCGCTGTCCGACAGATCAGCGCCGACGGCGTTGATGATGGGCAGGCGACTGACAACTGGAATGTTGTCCTGCTGCAGCTGCTGCTCCACCGCCTGGACCGATTCGCCCTTGACGATATAGCGCTGGGTGGCCGGGTCTTTTCTTTCGACCGGCTCACTCTGCTGTCCGTCAGATAGCCCGGCCGACATGGCCAGGCCGGCCACCAGGGCCAGGACGCCGTTAGTGATGAGAGAGTTCATGGTGATGTCCTTATGCGTTTCTTGTTCGATTGAGCCCGTCGTCCTGATCGGGCTACCCTGATTTATTCGTTGTCGACCCAGACGTTGGTCTCGATGGTGGTGTCACCCCACAGGTAGCTGTCGCCCCACAGGTAGGAGTCGCCCCAGAGATAGCTGTCTCCCCAGAGATACGAGTCACCCCAGAGGTAGCTGTCCAGGTTCAGATAGGCGTCACCCCAGAGATAGCTGTCGCCCCAGAGGTAGGAATCGCCCCACAGGTAGCTGTCACCCCAGAGGTAGGAATCGCCCCAGAGGTACGAGTCGCCCCAGAGGTAGCTCTGGTCCTCGACCCCCATCAGGTAATAGCGGCCTTCTTCGTCCCGGTTGGCGCGACCGCCGTAGTGGACGGTACCAGCCAGGTCAGCGCTGACGTCCATGCCGCGATTGGCACAGCCGGAAGCCGTAGAGTAAGCCGCTGCTTCAGCGTCGATCAGGCCCGCTCCCTGCTGGAACACTGCCAGCGCCGGAGTACCGTCAGCATTGACTGCAGGGCGGGCGGTGCTGAGCAGGCGACACTTCACGTCGTCCGGCGTCAGGGTTGGATCCACCTGCAGCATGAGCGCCACGGCGCCGGAGACGATGGCGGCTGACTGGGAGGTGCCGGACATGGTGAACCACGCCAGATTGTCATGCAGTTCCGGGTGGTCCAGGGCCAGCCGTGAGCCTCCGCTCATGAAGCCCTGGATATGGCCACCCGGTGCCAGAACCTCCGGCTTGACGAAGCCCTCGACGGTCGGTCCGGTGGAGGAGAAGGTGGCCAGCCGATCGTCGCTGGGATCGGTGGGCGAGTAGGTGTCGGTCATGGCGCCCACGGTAATGACGTAGGGTACGTTGCCCGGGACACCGATGGTCATGGGGTCGGGTCCACGGTTACCGGCGGAGGCGACCACAACAATGCCGGACTGCCATGCCGCCATCACGGCCTGGTTGAGCGGGTCGTCCCAGTAGTGGGAGCGCACTTCACCGCTGAGGGACAGGTTGAGCACGCGGATGCCGTAGGTGTCCTTGTTGGTCACCACGAAGTCAATGCCCCGGATGACGTCCGCATAGGTGCCGCTACCATTGCTTCCCAGGGCCTTGACCGCCACCAGGCCGACATCCGGCGCCATGCCGTTGTAGCTGCCGGTGGCTTCGCCGGTCAGATACTCCTGGGCTGGCTTCGACAGGATCGCCGCCGAGGTCACGTGGGATCCATGGCCGAAGCCGTCTTCAACATTCCACACGTTGCGCTCGTCCAGCGTATCGGTGATGGCGTTGTAGAAGGCGGCCTGGCGTACGTCCCAATCCAGGCCATAGTGCATCTGGTCGTTGTAGGCCAGCCCTGAATCGACGATAGCAACCGTGACGCCGCTGCCTGTGATGCCCTGACGGTGCAGATTGTCAGCGCGCACCAGGGTGGGGAAGAAAGTGTCGCGGTCACGGCCCTGGAGCACGATGCCGTCGCCGGGCACAAAGGTCTTGATGGTGCCGTCGGTGAAGCTGAATACGATATTGTAAGCATAGCGATCAGAACTCGGCGGTGCCGCGAACGCCATCTCCAAAATCATGTCGGTATTGGAAACCAGGCGGCGGTCTTTGCGGCGCCAGGTCGAACCTTGGAGGTCAATCGAGTTGCCGCCTCCCGCGTTGACGTTCCTGGTGACGCCATTCAATGCCAGGGTGTTGAGTCCAGCATTCCCCGCGGGCCAGGCCAGGTTGATCCGTTCGATTTCCAACGTGTCCCAGCCGGTGTTGCGCAGGCCCAGGGAAACCGTGTTCTCGAAAAAGGTGAGGTGGGGTTCGGTTCGGACCACTTCGGACTCGACCGAGACGGGAGCAGTGGGGCCGTCCGACACCGGGTCGGATACGCTCTGGCGGGTGGGTTTCTTGGCGGTACCGACGCGATGGTTCGCGGTGACTCGTGTGATGACAGGGTAACTCGCGGCCGCCGCTCGCATCTGATCGACCGTCGCGGTCACTGCAATGGTGTTGATGATGCCGAGCCGGTGGGTGACGTCCCAGCCCTGGGCCTGGGCCAGGTGCTCCAGGCTCTCCAGGTCGGTGCCCTGGACCAGGTAACTGGCACTATTGCTGCCAAGCGATGCGGTGTGGTTGCTCTGCTCGCGTTGAATCCAGGTGGTGGCCAGGACCAGTCCAAGTGTCGCGATGCCAACCCAGACAACACGTGATGCAGCTTTGGTTGTTGTTCTGTTCATCGTGATTCGCCCCGATGCGAAGAGATGATGTGGTCCCAATCCTGGGGAAGATCCGAACCACCCATGGAATCGTGATCCTGACCCACCCGCGCATCGAGTGCGGTCGTGATCGGAGTCGCGATTTGAACGTTCCTTGTCATCACTGTTCCTGTCCCATTCACGCAGAGGCAAGACGTTATATCGAATACCCTGCCGCTTGTGTTTTAAGCCTTGTGAATATCAGACGGTGTACTTTTGTATCCCTGTGTAACCGTCATTTCTTTGCAAACCGGAAAGTATTTTCCGTGCTCCTGTAATGAAGCAAGAGGTGTGCCAAAAACTTAACTCATTGTTTTTTAGGGGCCTTTTTCTTTCGCTATGAAAAAACTGGCGGTGCTTTGGGTCAAATGAAAAGAGTTGGCGGATTTGCGGTAATTTCGGCGGGCCTTAACCCTGGTTGTGTTCATCGACTCCTGTCCCAGCGCGATGAAGTGGGCCGGTCCGGGCACCGGGGGAGAGAACCCGGACCAGCCGCGGGGAGTTAGTCCTGCAGGCGACTGCAAAAGCGCCCCTGAGCTGTCGTGGTGGTTTTGGCCTATTGGTTGCTCTGCATGCCGTCTGGCCGCGGGGACACAGCTACTGAACCGGCTTGGAAGCGAGGATCGCCCAAACGCTCCTGGTCAACCGTGAATCCCGGCAGCGCCATCAGCATGTCTACCTGGCTGTCGGACAAATCGACGGCCGTGGGGCTGACCAGATCGATTGAGTCCGGCTTAGGTTCTGCCGCTGACGTCCACTGCGACTCTGTGGTGTGTCGGTGGTCGGATTTCTCCTGGTCTGGTTCGATTTGCCGATTCTCGGTCATCAGGCCGGCGGACATGGCCAGGCCGGCCGTGATGGCGATGATGCCGTTGGTGATAATAGAACTCACTGGATCTGCCTCTTCTCGTTCTTGTTTTTGATGTCCACGTCCGAAGAAGTGGGCCGGTCCGGGCACCGGGGGAGAAACCCGGACCAGCCGCGGGGGATTACTCCTGTTCCACCCAGACGTTGACGGACATCGGTTCGGTCAGGTTTTCGTTCCATACCGAGCTTTCGTTCCAGATGGAGCTTTCATTCCACATGGAGCTCTCATTCCAGATGGAGCTTTCATTCCAGAATGAGGCCTCGTTCCAGATGGAGCCTTCGTTCCAGACCGAACTCTCGTTCCACATGGAGCTTTCATTCCAGAATGAGCTTTCGTTCCAAATCGAGCTTTCATTCCAAGTGGACCCTTCGTTCCACATGGACCCTTCGTTCCACACG
>JASJDM010000078.1 GCA_030065125.1 Lysobacterales bacterium
GGCCGCTAGGAAACGGCCGCTGGCGCGGCCTGGGGAACGCGCTTCGCGCTGGGCCCCTTCGTTGGAATCAAACGAACCCCAACGGGGATACGTCTTTAACGGGAAAACATTGCTCAACCTTGGCGAAAAGCGACGGAGCGTTATCCCAGCGCGCGAAGCGCGCGTTCCCCAGGCCGCGAAGCGGCCGTTTCCCAGCTCGCCTAGCGAGCGTTCCCCAGCGCCCAGAGGGCGCGTTCCCCCGCTTGCTCTGCAAGCGCCAAAAAAAGAGCCCACGGGCGTGGGCTCATAAGGGACGGAACAGCGGTAAGGACTGTGTGGGAGTGTGACAGCCCCGGCTGATGTGGCGTCAGCCGGGACTAAGCCGCCGCGCGGGGGAGTGTCGCGGCGCCACTGGCCATTCCGTCCACTGGAAAAATCGTCATCTGCTGGAGGGGACTGTCGTCCTCCGGGCGCTGCTGGCTGGCCTGTTGTCGGGCCATGTTACGCAGCTGGCGCCGGGTTCGCGGGGATACCACCTCGAAGAAGCTGCCATCACTGAACTGGAACATCACGACTTCTTCCCGCCCGCCGGGGCCCGGCCGGGCAATGATGCCGGTGATGGTCTTGCCGATGATGGACTGTGCTTTGCCTGTCATTGCTGGTCTCCTTGCGACTTGGAGGGCATTAAAACAGGCCGGTTTCTCAAAACCTGAGAAAGATTGAAATGGCACTGTCGGGCGTCCTGAGGTGACTCGCTTCGTTGGTTCTATACCCTTCGCTGGAGCTCTTGGCACAAGGATGTGCCAACGGCCGGAGGCCGTAAGCGAAGCAAAACCGCGTTTTTGCGCAGCGCCCGCGAGTCTGCTGCCCGATCGGCACAGCCAGTGAGGGAATCCTGCGTCTCTAATGCTCTCTTCGGATGTTCCATCTTGCGGATAAACTAACTCCTCCGCAGGATGGCAAAATTGCCGGCCAGCACCAGCGCCATCCCCAGCAGCAGGTTCAGGTTGACCTCCAGGCCCTCGAACAGCACCGACAGCACTACGGCCACCACGGGGAACATGACGTTGGCGTAGCCGGCCTTGTGGGCGCCGATGCGTCCCAGCAGGGTGAGGTAGCAGCCAAATCCGATGACCGTTCCGAAGAGGGCCAGGTACATCAGCGACGTCACGTATTGAAAAGACGGATCAAACTGCCATTCGCTACCGCTGACCAGCGCCCACAGCAGGTACAGGCCGGTGCCGTAACACATGCCCCAGGCGTTGGAGGAGATGACCGGCAGCTGCCGGGACTGGGCCCGCTGGGAGACCATGTTGCCCACCGAGGCCGACAGCGCGCCGGAGAACGAAATGATCGCGCCGATCACCGTCTCGTCGCTCAGCGACAATGATTCCACCTGGGGCCACAGAACGATGACGATGCCGGCTGTGCCCGCCAGTGCGCCCAGGTACACCAGTCCGCTGGAGCGAACTCCGAAAAGCAGCCGGGTGAAAAGGATGTTGAGCCAGACGATGGTGGCAAAAACCAGCGCATTCAGGGCCGAGGGAATGTAAAACTGGGCCCAGTACGCGCCCAGGTAGTTGAGCCCGAACATGAACAGGCCCATGCCGAAAAAAGACAGATGTGCACCCGGGCCAAATCGCAGCTGGCGGCCGGTCCACCAGCAGAACCCCATCAGCAGACCCGCAGCCAGGGCAAAGCGATAAACCAGGGATATCACAGGCGCCACCTGGCCCAGCTGGTAGTTTATGACCAGCCAGGTGGATCCCCAGATCAACACCGTGGCGGCATAGAGCAGGGTATTGTTCACGGCACCAATGGAGCCCGGGGGTTCAGCCCGGGTTGTCTTCCCAGACGGGTGCGGCCGGACGGGTGGGGAAGCGCTCCAGGGCGCACTGGCCGGCCCGGCACACCGCTGGCGGTGGGTCGGACGCGCAGCCGGAGAGGCAGTAGGCACAGCGATCCTGGAAGGCCTCGTTCAGCGTCGAGATGGCCACATAAGCGGTGGACTGGATGGGTGTGGCACACCCGAAGGGGCAGCCCAGGCTGATGACTTCGCAGTCCGCGTCAGTGGTGCAGACCTGGGAACGGGCAATGGTCAGGCGGACGCTGCTTTCCATGTCCTGGCATTCCGCCGAGCGGACCGGAACCGTCATGAAAGAGTCCGGGGTCTCCTCCAGCGGCAGCACGCGCAGGCCCTCCTCGGTGAGCCGGTCGGCAATCAGCTCCTTGGAGCCCCACATGATGACCGCGGTGATGACGATGGCGCCCAGGGCTGCCAGTGCAATGCGAAAGGCGATCATCAGCGGGGGCCCCCGGGCACGGACACGCGGCCTACTCGCTGGCCGAGGCTGCGCTGACGATATCGCGCACGTCTTTCAGCAGCGCCGGGGCGTCAAAGATGATGCCGTCCTTGATGGTGTAGCGGACGCCACCGGTGCGCACCACCTGATTATTGTCGTCCAGGCGGAAGTGCCCGGTGCCATACAGCACTTTCAGGTTGGCCAGGGGGTTTTCCCCCACGATGACCAGGTCAGCCAGCTTGCCCACTTCCACCGACCCGATCTCATCATCCAGACCCAGTGCTTCCGCGCCCAGCAGGGTAGCCGAGCGGATCACCTCCAGGGGGTGGAATCCGGCCTCCTGCAGCAGTTCCAATTCGCGGATATAGCCAAAGCCATAGACTTTGTAGATGAAACCGGAATCCGAGCCCACGGTGACGCGGCCACCATGGTTCTTGTAATCGTTGATGAAAGTCATCCACTTGATGAAATTGTTGCGCCAGGCAATTTCGTCCGTGGTGGTCCAGTCAAACCAGTAGGACCCGTGGGCGGCCCGGCTGGGCTGGAAAAACTTCCATAGCCTGGGGTGGGTGTACTCATCGTGCCACTCGGCCCGGCGCTCCCGCATCAGGTCCCGGCTGGCTTCGTAGATGGTCAAAGTGGGGTCCAGGGTGAAGTCCAGGGCAATCAGTTCGTCCCGGACCTCGTTCCATTTGTCGGACCCCGGTTCTGCCGCCTGGGCCCACAGACGGCCGGCTTCGCCGAAACGGTGCTGTTCGTTGTTGTAGTTGTAGTCGGCCGGGTAGTCCTGGATGACGCGGTCGGTGAACAGGGCTTCCGGCAGCCCATACCAGTGCTCCATGCTGGTCAGGCCCATGCGCGCTGAGTCCAGCACGTTGACCCGGGTGACCGCCAGCTGGGCGTGGTGCATGGTGGTACGCAGACCCTGCTGGCGCGCCTCGTCCAGTGCAGCCGCCATCACCTGGGGCGCCGCGCCGAAGAATTTGACCCCCTGGGCACCCTGGCGCTTGATCTTTTTGACCCACGCGCGGGCCTGACGCGGCGTGCTGACCGGTCCGTCTTCGCCCTGTCCGAAATAGGGATAAGCCTCGATACGGGGTGCGGTTATGGCATTGTCCTGGCTGCGCTGCCGGTGTTCCAGGCACCAGTCCAGGCCGTTGCCACAGGATGGATCCCGAACGGTAGTGATGCCATGGCCCATCCAAAGCTTGAACACGTACTCAGCGTTGACGCCCTGGGCGGCGCCACCAATATGACCGTGCATGTCCACGAAACCCGGCAGAATATACATGCCGGCAGCGTCCAGCTCCCGGTCACCGTCGCGGGCCGCCGGCCGATTGTCCGGGTCAATGGGCAAACCGGGATAGCCGACGCTTTCGATGCGGGTAATGCGGTTCCCCTCGATGATGATGTCCACCGGCCCGATGGGCGGCGCGCCGGCACCTTCGATCAGGGTGCCCCCTCGAATGATCAGCCGCTGAAACGGGCCTTCACCCTCTGCGCGATCCGGCGCGGCGGGGATGGCGGCATGGCCCGCAGTTGAAATGAAGAACGCTGCCAGCAGCGCCAGCAGGAATGAAAGCGGCGATCGAAAGGGCATTACCGGGCCTCGGAGCAGCAAAGCTCACGATTATGCCGGTTGACTGTTAATCCGCAAGACCGGGATTAGTGGGGTCAGAGTAAAGGGACAGAGTAAATCCTGGATTTACTCTGTCCCTTTACTCTGACCCCGGACTGTTTGACCTCGGACTGTTCTAGTTACATTCCTCAGGCGGTTGCGGCGTGATGATCTCGCTGCCGTCGTCCAGGCGTTCAATCAGGTCGCAGGATCCATCAGCCCCGCGGCGGTAGTAGTACGGCGGTTTTTCCGCCGGTGCCGGCTGGCCCATGGGTTCTGCGGAGGGTGCCGGTTGGTAGACCTCCCGGGTGGTCACCGGGCGTCGGTAGATTCGTCGCTCCACCACCACGGGGGCGGGACGGGTAGCGGCATGCAGAATTCCACCGAATACCAGTCCGGCCGCTATGGCGCCGTAGTAGTCCCGGTGGTGATGACGGTGGTAATACCCATGGTGACGGTAGTGACGATAGGGTCTGTAGTGATAGGGCCGATAATGGCCGTGCCCACCGTGGTAGCCGATGTGCCAGCTGCCTGCGGTTGCGGCCGGTACCGCGGTCAGTCCTGCGATCAGAACGATCAGTGCGAGCGATTTCATGAGTCTGCCCTTTGGGTCTGTTTCAATATGTACATTAATCCCCGGCAGCTGAATCGACGCTGAACGCGTCGAGAAGCGGCGATCTTCTTTGAAAACCGTGCAAAATTGTCACGGGTTGTGGCCAGGGCTTGGTGACACACCGCGGCTGGGTTAATTTTGAGGTTTTCGCCGGAGGATCGAGATATGCGCTGGAGAAAGGGGCGCCGCAGCACCAACATCGAGGATCGCCGCGGTCGGCGGGTGGCCGGAGGCGCCAAAATCAGCGGCGGTGTCATCATCATCGCGCTGATCCTGTCGTTTATCACGGGGCAGAACCCACTGACCCTGCTGCAGCAGATGGGCGGCGTGGGGCAGGTATCCCAGGCACCATCAGGGTCTCCGGTCCAGCGTTCGGCGGCAGACCAGGAAAAGGCGGACTTCGTCGCCGCCGTGCTGGGCTATACCGAAGACGTCTGGGGAGAGCTTTTCGCCAGCGCTGGGCAGCAGTACAAAGAGCCCGGGCTGGTGCTGTTCGACCAGGCCGTGGAGTCCGCCTGCGGCCTGAACAGCGCGGCGGTGGGGCCGTTCTACTGCCCGGGGGACCACAAGGTGTACCTGGAGCTTGGCTTTTTCCAGCAGCTGGCGCGCATGGGTGCGCCCGGAGAGTTCGCCCAGGCCTACGTAATCGGCCACGAGGTGGGGCATCACATCCAGAATATCACCGGCATCGAGCCCCGGGTACGACAACTGCGGCGGTCTGCCGGCACTACCCAGGGTAACCAGCTGTCGGTGCTGATGGAACTCCAGGCCGACTGCCTTGCCGGAGTGTGGGCCCACCATGCCAACCGTCGCGACCGGATCCTGGAGCCCGGCGACGTGGAAGAGGGCCTGCAGGCAGCCGCGTCCATCGGCGACGACCGGCTGATGGCCGGTTCCGGCAAAGTGGTGCGACCGGAGTCCTTCACCCACGGTTCCTCGGCTCAGCGGGTGGAGTGGCTGAAGCGAGGGCTGCGAACCGGAGATTTTGATGCTTGTGATACGTTTGGCGAGGCTGGGGTGAGGTTGTAGAGGCGAACTGGATTGTTAACCACTGTGCATCGGAGTTGCTCAGGACCGTGCCGACGCGCATGATGGCCGGCGGTTGAGCGGGAAAACCCATTGCTGGGCATGGGAGCAGCAATGTGGGCTCAGCCGGCATTCATAACCGGTCCCCAGGCCGGATAGAGCGAGGGAGACATCTCAAATGTCGTTAATGACGGAGTTCAAAGAGTTTGCGCTGCGCGGCAACGTGGTGGACATGGCGGTGGGCATCATCATTGGTGCCGCCTTTGGCAAAATCGTTTCTTCACTGGTGAAGGACGTCATCATGCCGCCCATCGGGGTGCTGGTGGGCGGGGTGGATTTCACCAACCTGGCCATTATCATCCAGGAAGCCACCGAGGAAGCCGAGGCAGTGGTGATCAAGTATGGCCAGTTCATACAGACCATCATTGATTTTGTCATCGTTGCCCTGGCGATTTTTGTCGCGGTCAAGGTGATGAACAGGCTCAAGCGGGAAAAAGAAGAAGAGCCGGCCGAACCTGAGGCGCCGCCCGAGCCCAGTGACGAAGTGAAGCTGCTCACGGAAATCCGGGACGCTTTGCAGAACCGCTGAGGTTCAACCCGGCGGGCGCCACCTCGGTGCCCGTCAGCCCGACCCCGGGCTCTGTCCAGCACAGGGACGTGCTGGCATCTGTTTCGGCAGCGGACTAAATCTCGCAGCCCAGCTGCCGAAGCTGATCGCTGTACTCCAACTTCAGGCGCTGCCACTCCATTTTGAACCAGGGCGTGAAGCGATCCGGCCGGTCGGCCATTTCCGCATCCAGCTCCGACGCACCCACATAGCGCCAGGCGGCAATTTCGGTAGCGTTGGCCTGTACCGGGTCGGTGCTGCGGCCGACAAATACCGAGCAGAGCTCGTGTTCTGAGCCCAGCTCACCATAGCGGGCCTGGTATTCAAACTTGTACAGGAACTGAAACTGGCCACCCATGCCCAGCTCCTGCTGCAGGCGACGTTCCGTTGCGATCTCGATGCTTTCGCCGCGGCGCGGATGGCTGCAGCAGCTGTTGGACCAGAACAGCGGCCACAGCCGCTTGTGTTCGCTGCGCTGCTGCAGCAGCAGCTGGCCGGAATCGTTGAACAGGAACAACGAAAAGGCCCGGTGAAGAATGCCGTCGCCGTCGTGGCATTCGCCCTTGCTGGCGAATCCCGTGGGCTCGTCGTTGGCGTTAACCAGGATCAGTGATTCAGATTCGTCGGAAACCACCGTGGCGGTTGCCGCGAATCCCATGGCCTGGGCTCCGAGGTCAGCCAATTTTGACCTCCATGGCCTGGTACCCTGCCTCCTCGATGGCCTTGGCCACCTTTGCTGGATCCTCCGGGCACAGTGCGATGATCGATCCGCCGCCGCCCGCGCCGGTCAGCTTGGCACCCAGGGCGCCGTTGTCCCGGGCGATCTGCACCAGTTCCTCGATTTCCCAGGAGGAGACCTGCAGGGCGTTGAGCAGGCCCTGGCCCACGTTCATGAGCTGGCCGACCCGCTCAAGCTCGTAAGCCCGCAGCGCTTCCAGCGCGCGCAGGGTCAGCTGGTCAATTTCATTGAAGATGCGGTCGTAGATCCGTCGGCTCTGCTCCCAACCCGAGCGTACCCGAGCCACCATCTTGGCGGTCAGGCTTTCGACACCGGTCATGCCAATAACCATGCTGATGGGCTTGGGCAGTTCCAGTTGTTCCACCAGTGGCGGATCGCCCCGGCGAAACAGCAGCATCTGGCCGTAGGTGGCCACGGCATTGTCGATGCCGGAAGGGTTGCCGTGGGCAATGCGTTCCCCTTCGAACGCCAGGTCGTTGGTTTCGGCTTCACTCAGCCCAAGCCTGAAGTGCCGGTCCAGCGCCCGTACGATAGCTACCGCAACGGCGGCTGAGCCACCCAGGCCCTGGGCCCTCGGCAGGTTGGGGAACACCTCGATGTTCATGGGCTGATCAATCAGCTCGAGCTTTTCCAGTATTCGGGCCGCCGGCTTCTCGAAAGAGCGACGGTGTTCCGGGTCGGTTTCCAGGCGGTGGTCGACACCCCAGCGCGGAATCGCCAGGCGGATGCCGTCATCCCAGTCCCCGACCTTCGCTTCCACTGCCAGCGGGATGGGAGCAGCGATGGCGTGAGACCCGTACACCACGGCGTGTTCGCCCATCAGAATGGCTTTGCCGTGCCCGGCGGCCAGCGACGACTGCTCTGCTGCTGAGTCCACGTTGTCTTCCTCTGCGTGAGATTGCTGTTTTACCGTGGCCACAATCTCCCTGGCCTTCCAGATCTTGATTTCGCCGCTCTCCACCAGTCGTTCCACCACGCTGTCGAAGATCTCCGGACTGGCGCCGGCGGCGGTTGCGACGCTGCGGGCGTGCAGGGTCATGTGACCTTTCTGGATGCCTTCCGTGGCCAGGGCCCGCAGTGCTGAGAAGTTTTGTGCCAGGCCGACGGCTCCCATCACGGCCGCCAGCTCCGGCGCGCTGTCCACGCCCATGATGCGCAGGTTCAATGCCACCGTGGGGTTGGACTGCAGGGGGCCGCCGACGATGCCCACTTTCAGTGGTATCTGGATGCGCCCCACCAGGTCGCCATTGTCATTCTTGCGCCACTGGGTCAGGGCCGTGTAGCGGCCGCCCCGGGCGGCATAGGCGTGGGCGCCGGCTTCAATGGCGCGCCAGTCGTTGCCGGTGGCGATGGCCACGGCGTCGATGCCATTCATCACACCCTTGTTGTGGGTGGCAGCCCGATAGGGGTCGATCTCGGCGAATTCGCTGGCGATGATAATGCCGTCGCGAACCTGCTCGGCGTCAAAGCCGCGCCGGCCGCGCAGGTCCTCCAGCGGAATGGTGGTTTCAGCCTTGACCATGGCCCGGTCGGTCAGGTTGGACAGAATCCGCAGGAAAACTTTGCCGCCGGTGATCTTTTCCACCAGCGACGCAATACCCTCGCACATGGTGTTGACCAGGTTGGCGCCCATGGCGTCCCGAGTGTCCACCAGCAGGTGCAGCACCAGCATGTCACCCATGTCCCGGGTTGGATGAATGAACACTTCGATGTCCCGGGCACCGCCGCCCCGGGCCACCATCTTGGGGTGCAGGGCGTTGGCCAGGTTCAGGATCTGGTCCCGGCGCTGCAGCAGCCGTGCCCGGGCCTGGGCCGGGTGCGGCGTATTCATGATCTGCACCTGGCCGATCAGGATGGGATCGGTGCACTCGGCGGTGAATCCGCCGCCGTCGCGGGCGACTTTGGCGGCGGAGCTCAGCGCCGCAACAATGGAGGGCTCTTCCACCGCCAGCGGCACAACGTACTCCTTGCCGTTGATCAGAAAGTTCAGGCCCAGCCCCACCGGCAGGCCCAGCACGCCGATGACGTTTTCGATCATGCGGTCCGCGTTCTGCAGGCTGAGGGTATGGCTGCCGCTGGTCAGAGCATCGACGTCCTCCGCAGTCAGCCAGCCCTTTTCATGGACCGCCTTGACGCGCTCCGGAACCGACAGCTTGTAAAAATTGGGAATCCTGGACTTTTCTTTTTCAGACATCGTTATCAGTCCTGTGGGGCTCAGCCGGATCGTGCTGCAATCAGGTGTCGCTGCAGCGGCAGACCCATGGCGGAAAACTTGAAAGCCAGGCGCAATGCGCGGTCGCTGCTGGACAGCAGGTTGCTGATCAGCACCACGGTTTTGAGCGCGCGCCGGGACACCTTGATCTGGTCGGCTGAGGTGTAATGCGGGTTCTTGCGGATGCCCTGCAGGGTCAACACCGCCAGGCCGATGGCCCAGAGGCAGAACCGCCGTATGCCCACTTCGCCGGAGGGAATCATGCGAACGTAGCTCAGCGCCTCCTGCAGGTGCCCGTGGGCCATGCCGATCAGTTCGCGGATGCCGCGGAAGAAGGGCGGCTGGGCCAGGTCCGGCTGCCCCAGGTCCAGGCCGTTGCGCTGAAAAACCTCCCGGGGGAGCCAGCAGGCCTGGGATGCCCGGTCTTCCCAGAAATCCTTGAGGATATTGGTCATCTGCAGGCCCTGACCGAAGGCCACGGCCAGACGCATCATGGGCTGGCGCCGTGACGACGGGGTTCCGCAGTAGTCGCAGAACAGCTCGGTCAGCATTTCCCCGACAACACCGGCCACGTAGTAGCAGTATTGGTCCATGTCCGCCACCGTTGGCAGGCCTGACACGGATTTGTTTTCCTGGAACTTGGGCATGCCGGCACACATGATGGCGACACAGCGCTCCAGGGCGGCCCGCTGGCGGGGGTTGAGGTCGTGAGTGACCTGGATGACCCCTGGAACCTGCTGGATCAGCAGTTGTTCTGCTTCGGGGGTGGCATCGGACAACAGCGGTGCCAGGTCCGCGGCAAACTCACCACCGTTGTGTCGGCCCTCCACTACTTCCACGAAACGCTGGTGAAACTCGCGCTTCTGATCGCCGGTCAGCGCCAGGTCATCCTCCACCGTGTCGGCAATGCGGCACAGCAGGTAAGCATTGGTGACGGCCATGCGCAGCGGCGGCGGCAGCTGGGGGATAGTCAGCGCAAAAGTGCGCGACACGCCGGGCAGCAGCTGGTCCTGCAGCAGCAGCGGGTCGTGCGTATGTAATACGTGTTGCTCCATGGCGCTTACGGTGATTTTTGTCATTCCAGGGCAAAGCTGGAATGCCCCTCAGTGCCCGATATTATGGCAAAACGGTAGCGGAATGTCCGTTTATTGCTTGTGAACGGGACATCTTGAAACAATCATCCCTGTGTGGCGAGCCGGAAGTAAACGAACTCACCAAACAGGCCACCAAGTCAGGCATCAGCGACGATTGCGCCCTGGTAACCAATGGCCAGGGGCCAGGTGGGATACCCGCTGCCGTTGATATTCCCGGCCAGCTGATCCAGCTGGTCTTCATTGGTGCCCAGCAGGATGCCCAGGTCTCCACCGCCTGCGCCGCAGGTCTTGTAAAGCACGTCGTGGCCCTGAACGATGCGCTGGCAGGCGTGGTGTGGTGCGGTCAGCACGTCAAGGCCCGCCGCGCCGTCCAGCCGCAGCAACGTCCGGTAAAACCCACTGATGGCCGCCATCACCACGGCAGCGTCGCCAGTCTCAAAAGCCCGTGCCGCGGCCTCGGCCCGCGACTTGAGCTGCTGCATGGCCTGTGCCGCTGCGGCGGGATGTTGCCGCTGATATTCGGACAGCCTGGCCAGCCGGGCCGTGGTAGAGGCCGACTGACCGACCCAGACCAGCCTCGCGCCCAGTCCGGAAGGCCAGTCCTGGCGAACGGCCGTAGCCCGGTCAGGCGACGCGCCGCGGCTAAAGGCAAGTAACCCGCCCTGCAGGCTGGCCGCCACGTCTATGCCGCTGCCGGCACCTGACTGGAATGCCCGGTGGCAGCGGATGGCCTGCTGCAGGTTCGGCTTCTCAGCCCCGAAGGCCCGTGCCAGGGCCAGCAGCAGGGCCATGCAAAGTGCGGCGCTGGAGCCGAGGCCAAGCTTTTTGCCACCGTCAAAAAAATCGCGCGTATCCAGGGTCAGATCCAGGCCGGGCAGCGGCGCCGGAAGCGCGGGGCCCAGGTGCTTCAGTACGGCGTCCAGCAGGGAAACTACGGGTCGGTCTGCGTCGCTGAACCCTGTCAGGCCGCCATCTTTCCAGGCCAGCTCCAGCGGGCGGCTGCGCAGGGGCAACGCGTTGACCGTCAGCCCGGGTCTGCTGGAAAACTCGACGGTCACCCGGGCCCGTCGGTCACTGGCGGCGACGATGCCCGGGGCACCTTCCACTACCGCATACTCGCCGCAGATGACAATCTTGCCGGGGGCGGTGGCCGTCAGGCTCATTCGGGCACCAGGGTGGCCCCCTCTCCCAGGCCGACGGTGTGGACCTGGCGGATGCCGTGGATGGACTCCAGGGCCGTGGCCACCCGGGGCGCATCTTCCGGCAGGCAGATGGCCTTGACCTGGGGGCCGGCGTCAATGGTGAAGAACACCGCGAGGCCCGATTTCCGGCGCAGCTCACTGACCTGCCGCATGGCGTCGACCGTGGCGCCGTTCCAATAGGTGAATCCGGGCCGGCTGGCCATGATCACCGCATGCATCTTGAGGCAGCTGTGTTCACTGAGGTCTGCCAGCTTCTCGAAATCCCGGTCGTTGAGGGCACGCTCCGCGGCCAGCAGATCCTGCTCGGTGCTGGAGACCCAGTCGCGGTAATACGGCGAGGTTTCCCGGGACAGTTCCATACCCTCGGTGGAGGAACAGGGTTTGGCCTCGGGGTCAGTGACTGCGACTACAACCTTAAACGGCCACTGGTCCGCCGCCAGCAAGGGTTCGGCATAGGCTTCCTCACTGTTCCCGCTTGAGTGCATGCGGACAAATCCGCCAAATACCGAGCGTGCCGCCGATCCCGATCCCTGGCGCGCCGCGATGGATAACTCCCGGTCGGTCCACTGCTGGCCCAGGATCTCGTTGGCGGCCAGCGCCAGGGCGGCAAAACCCGACGCCGATGACGCCAGCCCGGCTGCGGTGGGAAAGTTGTTGGTCGAACGGATCAGCAGGCGCTGGCCGGCACGGAACCGGTCCAGCCACTGAAATACCCGCCCGGCCTGGCCCGGGTTGTCCTGCCCGTTCAGCTGGAAACTGTCTTCCTCGGAAAGCGACAGGGTGGTGCGGGTTTCGAAGGAATCCAGGGTGATCGACAGGGAGCCCGCCGCGGGCAGGTTCAGATCCAGGTCCCGCTTGCCCCAATACTTGATCAGGGCAATATTGGGGTGGGCCCGGGCGGTGATGGATGTTGTTGTGCTGGACACCGAAGCCATGGTGGGTTGAGAAAACGCCGCATTGTAGCGGCTGAGTGTGTCACAGCACCATGAGGACCACACCGAAAAATGTCAGGGCGACGCCGCCGGCCTTGCGCAGGGTCATCACCTCGCGCAGGAACAGGGTCGCCATGATCAGGATAAAAATACCGGCGGTTTCATTCAGCACCGAGGCCACCGAGGCCATGGCGTACTTGTAGCCCGCCAGCCACAGCATGGTAGCGAAGTAGGCGCTGAAAACGCTGGCGGTGATGACCTGGCCCCAGTGATGGGGTTCACGGTACTGGGCCAGGACCCGCCGGGTGCGGCCGGACAGTATCATCATCAACAGCAATCCCGCGGTACCGGCCACCAGCCGGATTTCCACCACCCACAAAAAATCATGCGTTTCCAGGATCCGCTTGACCATGACGATACCCAGGGCCATCAGCACCACCGCCAGTGCTGCCAGGGCCACGCCCCGGCGCAGCTGGCCAGGTGGCATGCCGGTGTCCGATCCGCGGCTGACCAGCAGCACGCCTCCCATGACCGCTGCAAAACCGCCCATCTGGACCAGGCTCAGTCGCTCGTCCAGGAACAGGTAGGACAGCACGATCATGCAGGGGCTGTAGAGGCTGGAGACGATGCCGGTGCGGCCGGCGCCAATCAGGTTGAGGGCGGTGAGGTAGCAGTAGTCGGCCAGGGCAATGCCCAGGAAGCCGCTGATCATGGTCAGCCACAGCTCCGTGGTCTCCATCCGGGGAAACGGCCCGGCGCAGAACCAGATGGTGGGGATCAACAGCAGCACCGCCAGGGAATGCTTGAACAGGTTCAGGGCGAACGGGCCCATGGTGTCGCCACTGCGTTTGAGCAGGATGACAGCCATGGCCCAAACCAGCGCGCTGGCCAGCGCAAAGCCCTCTCCGATACCCATGTGGACTGCTATTCCTGCAGCAGGATGGCCCGGGCCACCAGCTTGCGACAGGCCTGGTCAAACGCTTTTCGGTCGGAGGCCGCCGAGTCGAATCCAACCCGGATCGCGTGCCGGGTGCCCTGGCCGTGGCAGATCATGTCAAAACCCAGCCGGTCCACGCTGACCACCCGGGCCTCCTCCACCCATTCCTGCTCCCGCAGGTTGCGGGCGATCAGGACCAGGTCATTATGGCGATGCTCGTTCAGGTCCTGCACCAGCCACGGCGCCTCGTCACCCAGCGGATCCGGGCTGGCGGCACGGTAGTCGGTGGCGTCCAGCCAGACCGCCCTTCCTGAGCCGGCGATGTAGCGCGCGCCACTCACATCCAGCTGAAAAAAATGCAGGCCATCCAGGGAGATATAGGGTTCGGCGTCGGGGTGGCGCACCAGATAATCACGCACCAGCTCCTGGCCGTCTTCGATGGCCCGGGCTTCGCCCAGCAGTGTGACCCTGGGAATGTGCAGGGCCTCGTGTTCCGCCAGGTGCGCATTGACCAGCAGGGAGGCCTTGGGATTGGCACTCAGGTACCGGTAGTGCTCGGCTTTCTCGTGCAGCAGCACCACCACGTCCCCCTGGGACAGGGGCAGGTAGTCGATAACCGATCCGTAGGGATAGCCACCGTCGGTGGCGAGAGTGGAGATGACGCCGTGGTAGTGGTAATGAACCAGCGTCTTGGCCAGTTCGGCTACCGTGGGCTTCTGGTTCATGCTGCTGCCCCTGGTGCTTCCGGTCTGGCAGTCACTTCATGTCCCAGTCCACCACCTGCTTCAGGCGTTTGCCGTAGGGCGGCGCCAGGCCCAGCAGTTTGCCCATGTTCAGGGGGCTCTGGCGGTAAACGGCCTTGGCGTGACTGAAGGTCTGGAATCCAATCTCTCCGTGATAGGCGCCCATGCCGCTGGCCCCGATACCGCCGAACGGCAGCTCCTCGGCGCTGACGTGGAAGATGACATCGTCCAGGGTGACCCCGCCGGAGATGGTGCGGTCGAGAACCTGCCGCCGCTGGTCGGCACCGCCACCAAACAGGTAAAGGCCCAGGGGGCGCGGGTGGGCATTGATGTAGGCCACGGCCTGGTCCAGGCTGTCGTAGCCCTTGATGGGCAGCAGCGGGCCGAAAATCTCGTCCTTCATCACCTTCAGGGAGTCGTCCGGATCCATCAGCAGCGACAGCGGCAGCCGGCGGTCGCCGGCGGCTTCGCCCAGGGTGATGATCTCCACCCCATGGTCCCGGGCCTGGGCCAGGTAGTCCTGCAGCCGATCGAGCTGACGCTGATCGATGATGCTGGTGTAGTCGGGGCTGGCCGGGCCGTCGGGATACATCTGAAAGTAAGCCCGTTTCAGCTGTTCCACCAGGGCCGGCACCCTGGCACGGGGCGCCAGCACGTAGTCCGGGGCCAGGCAGACCTGGCCGGCGTTCAGCAGCTTGCCCAGGACGATGCGGCCGGCGGATTTTTCCAGGTCAGCGTCGGGTGCAATGACAGCCGGAGACTTGCCGCCAAGCTCCAGGGTTACCGGTGTGAGATTTTCAGCCGCCGCCCGCATGATGTGATGGCCCACCGTCGTGGACCCGGTAAACAGCAGGTGGTCAAAGGGCAGGCGGCTGAAGGCGATGCCGGTTTCCGAACCGCCGGGAAATACCGCCACTTCCTCGGGCTTGAAGTAGCGGGCGACCAGTTCGGCCATCAGTTCCGAGGTATGGGGGGTGTACTCAGAGGGTTTGATCATGACCCGGTTGCCCGCCGCCAGCGCATCGGCCAGGGGAACGAACGCCAGGTTCACCGGGAAATTCCATGGGCTGATGATGCCCACCACACCCTTGGGCTGGAACTGCAGCGTGGCCCTGGCACCCAGCAGGCCCAGCGGGAACCGTACCCTGCTTGCCCTGGGCTTCATCCACTGCCGCAGGTGTTTGCGGGCGTGCTTGACCGCGCCGACCGAGCTGGCGACATCGGTGAATCGGCTGAGCATGGCCGGGCGCTGACCAAAGTCGCGATTCATCGCTTCGCACAGGTCGGCGTCGTGGGTGGTCAGCAGTTTCAGCACCCGGTCCAGGCGTTCGATCCTGGACCTGGCCGAAACCGGGAGCTCGGCAAGAAACGACTCGCTTTGACGCGCGAGGATGGCCTGCATCCCGGCGGCGGGGTCCTGCGTCGGAAGCGTGGATTCGATGACTGCGCTCATGCCCTACTCCGGGTGCCATGACTCAAGCCCCCATTATGGCCCATTGCAGCAACCCGCGCACCGAGGGCCGGGCTGCGGCGGGCGGCGCTTGCAGCTCGGGAATTGAAGGATCAACCGCTGCGGGCGGGAGACCAGTGCACGCCGGGTGCGGGCCGCTCCCGGAGCACCTCCCGGCGGAAACAGAAGAGTTCGGCCGGGCGCCCGCCGGTGCTTTGGTCCATCTCACCGGTGGCTTCCACCAGCCCGCCCCGGGAAACCAGGCGGCGGAAGTTCTGTTTGTGCAGACGGCTGCCGGCCAGGGCTTCCACCACCAGCTGCAGATCGGACAGGGTGAACCGCTCGGGCAGCAGTTCAAATACCACGGGGCGGTATTTGATCTTGCCGCGCAAACGGCCCAGTGCCGTCGCCAGGATGCGGCGATGGTCCATCGCCATGGCGGCGCCGGTGACCTTGGAGGTCTCGCCGCCGGACTCCTCCACCAGGCCGGCCTCGTACAGCAGCTCGTAGCGTTCCAGGGTGCGCTCGGGATCCCAGGGCGCGCCGGCCCGGCCGAAGCAGACGTCAGCGCGGTCTTTCTGTTCGGGAAAATCCCGCAGCCAGCGGCCCAGGTCAGTCTGGATCCGGGGCAGGGTGGGTGGCTCACCGCCGCGCCAGTCTTCCCAGGGCAGATGCCGGTACCAGTTGCGCCACTGGGCCGACCGGTCCGGCGGCGACTGTTCCCGCACCAGGGCCAGGTAGGCGGTGGATACCACCCGCGGCCCGCTGGCCCGGCGTCCGCGCACCCGGTCCCCGAAGGTATACAGCTGTTCAACGTAACCCAGGTCGAAGCCGGTCTGGGTTGCAACCCAGCCGCGCAGCCCTCTCTCCAGGGTCTCGTGGTGCTGCAGATCCAGCGGCCCCGACGGCAGGGCAGGGGCCTTTTTCGACCCGGGCTGCACGGCCAGGATCCTGGGCGTTTCTTCGGTCACGGCGACAATGACGGCGTCCAGGCTGATGATGACTGGCGGCGGGTTGTTCGAGGTCATTTTGCAGGGCGTGGCGGCCATCGAATTTCCATGGGCCAAGGGTACAATGACGCCCTTTCGTCCGCACGGGAAGGGAACGTTGGCCGAAGCCAGCCTCCAGTCGTTCGTCATCGAACAGGCCAGCAGTGTCGGCCTGCTGGGCCTGGTGGGATTTGCTTACGCCGCCTGGTTCCGGCAGCACCGTGCCGCCATGGGGTTTGTCCTGCTGTTGTGGCTGGCCCTGGGGCTCGGAGCCACCCCCTTGGCAAAGCTGTCCGAGCTTTCCCTGGCCCATGATCTTACTCCCACGGTGTCCGGCTGGCTGCCCTGGAACCTGCTGCTGGTGGCCTCGCTGCCATCGTTCACCGTGGCCAGCCGGGCGTTTTTCGCGGTGATCGTGGTGCTGCTGCTGCAGCTCGGAATTCCGCTGATGATTGATCCGGCCACCCTGGCCACCATGCCTTCCTTTTCCGAACGGATTGGCGCGCTGGCGCCCGGCAACCTGAGTCGCTGGCTGGCACCGTTGCCGCAGCTGGTGGTACTGGCTGCTGCATTTGTATTCTTCCTCCGCTGGCAGAAATCCGACCAGCTGACCGAGCTGGCGCTGTGCCTGATGGGCTCCCTGATGCTGTTGGGCGTCCTGCGGCCGGACTGGCTGTTCTGGTGCGTCGTGGGAGCGATGGCCCTGCTGATGCTGGGGGTGTTCATCACCACCCACCGGATGGCTTTTATTGACCCGCTGACCCACCAGTACAACCGGCGGGCTCTGGACTACACCCTGACTCACCTGTCACGCAAACGGCAGTTTGCCATTGGCATGCTGGACATCGATCACTTCAAGCGAATCAACGACCGGTTCGGCCACGACTTTGGCGACCACGTTCTGAGAATGGTGGCTGCCAGAATCCGCTCCGCCCGGGGTGCCCGGGTCTACCGTTACGGCGGAGAGGAGTTCTGCCTGCTGTTCAAAGGCCGTTCCCTGCGCGAAGCCGTGCTCCGCTGCAACGTTGTCCGCGAGGCCGTGGCGGCCCGCCCCATCGCCATGCGCAGCCCCAGGCGTCCCGCCCACAAACCACTCAAGAAATCGGCGTTCAGGGAAAAAGTACCCAGCGTCAAGGTCACCGTCAGCATTGGCCTGGCCCATTCCACCGAGGCGGATGCCGACCCTGCCGCGGTCATCGAGAAAGCTGACAAGAACCTGTACAAGGCCAAGAAAAACGGCCGCAATCAGGTCGTCTCCGGCCGCATCCGCAAATCCTGAGACAGGGCCACGGCCCGCTGCCGGGCACGCTGTCAATTACCGCCAGCATTTAGCATAATGATATATCGTTAGTACATTTGACCGGCGGCCGTCGCCGGGGCTGGAGGCGCGTAATGTCGGCGTACATGATCATCTTTGCGGAAATCTCGGACCGGCAGAAATTCCTGGAGGGTTACAGCCGGGCGGCATCGGCCCTGGTGGAGCAGTACGGCGGGCGCTACCTGCTGCTGGGACCCGGCGGAATGGTGCTCGAAGGCCTGGACATGGAGTCGCCTTCGGTCGCCATCTCGGAGTGGCCCGACACGGACAGCGCCCTGGCGTTCTGGAATTCTGATGAGTACGCAGAGGCCAAAAAACTGCGGGAGGGCATTTCGCGGGTTGAGGTGGTTCTGATGGAAGGGGAGCTGATAAGCCATGGGTAACGTGATCAAACGAACCACGCTGATTGTGCGTGACATGGAACGCTCCATCCAGTGGTACCAGGCGGTGCTGGGCCTGTCCATCTGGTTCGACAAGCCGTTTACCCTGTCCGGCGTTGGCCTGGCGGCGGGCAAGGCCGGTGACGTGACCCGGCTGGTGATCCTGCAGGCCGAACATGACGAGATCGGCATGATTGGTCTGCTGCAGTGGGTGGATCCACCGCTGCCGGCGCCGGAGATTCCCACCGGGGTGAGCTACGGTAACCCCACTTTCGTGGTGGCCAGTGACGATGCCCGCGAATGCTGGCGGCAGGCCAGGGAACTCGGCACCGGCATTCATGCGGAACCCCATGAATGGTCCACTGAAGGTGCCGATGGCCGCATCAAACATTTCGTCAGCGTGTCGCTGTTCGATCCGGATGGCCATTTCTACGAGATCAACCAGGTGCTGAAGATCACCGACCCATGAATGAGTCGTCGTCCCTGTGAGTGAAGCCGTGACTGAATTGGCAGAGGGCGTTAACTGCCAGTGGCGGATTGCCGCCCGGCCGGTAGGCAACGTCAAGCGGGAAGATTTCGAGTACCGGGAAACGGAAATCCCCGAACCTGGCGAAGGCGAATTCCTGCTGCGAACCCTATACCTGGGGTTGGCCCCGGTGATGCGCATGTACATGCTGGGTGAGGCCGTGGCCCAGGCCCGGCCGCTGGAGATCGGGGACATCATTCACGGCCGCGGCGTCGCTGAAGTGGTGGCCTCCAAGCACCCGGACTATCAGGTCGGCGACGTGGTCCAGGGCCAACTGGGCTGGCAGACCTACAAGATATCCCGGGGCACACCGGGCGAGCGGTTTTTCAAGATGCCGGTCAACGATATGCCCCTGGGCCATGCCGGTGGCACCCTGGGTATGACCGGGCTCAGCGCCTGGGGCGGCTGGATGCAATGCGCGGATGCCCGGCCGGGAGACCGTGTACTGGTGTCCGGCGCGGCCGGCGGCGTCGGTACCCTGGTGGTGCAGATGGCCCGTATCCAGGGCTGCCACGTGACCGCCATGGCCGGCGGTCCGGAAAAATGCCGCTTCCTGGAGGAGCTGGGCTGTGACCGGACCATTGACTACAAGAGTGAAGACCTGGCCGGGCGCTTGCCCGAGCTGTTTCCCGATGGCATTGACGTGTACTTCGACAACGTAGGCGGGGATACGCTGTCGGCGTGCCTGGACAACCTCGCAATGGGTGCCCGCATCGTGCTGTGCGGGTCCATATCCGAGTACCTGCTGGACGAACCCTACGGGCTGATGAACTACACCCGGCTGCGTTCGGTCAACGGCACCATGCGGGGCTTTTTTGTATACAACTTCTGGGACCGCTTCGATGAATGCGTCGAGCAGCTGGCGGGCTGGATTCGCGCCGGCCAGCTGCGGCCGGTGGAGCAGGTCATCGAGGGATTCCATCGAATGCCCGAGGCCCTGGCCCGCTTGTATGACGGGGTCAACGTCGGGGTGCAGATCTGCCAGGTCAGAGCCGACCTGCTTCATGGAGAAACCAAATGACAGACAACACAGGTGGCGTTCGTTTTCAGCGGGGAAATTTTGTCGTCAGCGACCTGGAACGGGCGCTGGTGCTGTATCGCGATGTGCTGGGTATGAAGCTGGACTTCGTCAAGGACTCACCGGACGATTCCTACTCGTACCCGGTATTTGAAATCGACCGCCAGGCCACCATGCGCTTCGCCGTACTCAGCACCGAAACCCAGGTCCGGACCATGGCCCTGACCGAGATCAGGGGCATGGATCTGCCGCCGGTACCCCATCCCCGGCGGTCGGCCATCGTGCTGGAAATCCAGGATGTTGACGGCGTGCTGCGGCGCGCCAGGGATGCCGGGTTTCACGTTTACGAGGAAGAGCGCCTGGTCACCCACGACGGCCGGGTGGGCCGGGAAGTGGGAATCGTGGACGATGACGACAACCTGGTTGTGATTTACCACATTCCCGCGGCCGCTTCGTGAACCAGCAACGCCTCGCCGGCGTCGAGGCCTGACCCCATGCGCCTGAAATACCTGGACACCCGTCATGGCCAGGTCCATGCGCGTTCGTGGACCGCCGACCAGGGCACGACCGAGCCGACCCTGGTCTGCCTGCACCCGATTCCCTACAGCGGTGCCTTCTTTGAAACGGTGGCGCCGTACCTGGGTTCCGGACGCAACCTGGTGGCCCTGGATTACCCGGGATATGGCGGGTCGCCGCTGCCGGAAAGCCGGCTGGATATCACCCAGCTGGCCGAAACCGTTCAGGATTGCCTGGACGCACTGGAGTCTGATTATCCATTTGACCTCCTCGGCTTCCACACCGGCTGCCTGGTGGCAGCGGAAACCGCCCGGCTGGCCCCTCTGCGGGTGTCGCGGCTGGTGTTGGTGGACGTGCCGCTGTTCGAGGAGGCGGATCGCCGGGAACGGCTGGAGTCCACGCCGGACCGGGTTGCACTGTCTCCCGATCTGGAATCCCTGGAAGGGGCCTGGGCATTCAACGTCACCCGCTTGAGCAAGGTCACGTCACTGGAGCGTGCCCACCAGCTTTTCGTGGAGCAGCTGCGAGCAGGTTCCCGCTCGAACTGGGGATTTCTTGCCGCCTTCGAATTTCCGGCCGAGAGCTGCCTGGCCGGTGTTGGCACGCCGGCCCGCGTGGTCGCTACAGCTTCGCCTCTGCTGGAGGGCACCCGCCGGGCAGCGGATCTGATGCCGGCGGCGGAGCTGGTGGAGCTTCCAGAGATTCGCGGGGCCGCGTTCGAAGCCCACGCGGAGGAAATCGCCGATCAGGTCAACGCCTTCCTGGCGGGCGCGCCGGTTTGACCGTGGACCGGCGGCAGACGCCGCCGGTCGAACCTGGCGTCACTGGCGCTTGGGCGCCGTGACCTTGCCTTCCCGCACGTCCCGGAAGTAGGACCAGCTGGTCACGTTGCGGCGCTGGTCATCCAGTGGCGGCGGCGACGTGTATTCCGGGTAGTGCTGTCGGATCTGCTCCTTCATGGTGTCGGACAGCTCGTCCCAGGAGTCCAGCTTGTGCCCCGCGGTATGCATATAGATCACGCCTTCGCGGCCGCCCATTTTCATCCAGGGAAGCCAGTCTGACATCCGCACCCACCCCACCTTGGCCGGCGCGGTATTGAGTTCAGGGTCCAGCAGGCTGTCCTTGTTGCCGAAAAAATTAAACATTTCGGTAGCGTGGTAGGTGCCACCGATCTCCGGCTGGAATTCGCCGGCCAGGGGGTTGGGGTAGAACAGCGGAACCGTGCTGGTCATCCACCAGTGGTCGTTGGCGATGGTGCCGCGGAATCCGGCCGGATTGCCGTCGCGGCCCATCTCGTGAGCCTGGAAGTTAACCGGGTCGTTGGCCACGTGCAGGACTTCAACGGTTTCACCCGTCCAGGGATTCTCCCAGGAAGAGAGGACCTCGCCGGTCTTGGGGTCCTTGTAGAGCAGTATTTCCCGGGATACCAGCTTGTAGCCCTTGCCGCGCTCGGGGTGGTCCACGGTGGAACAGGCCCGGGTGTTCATGCCCTCGACCTTGAACAGCACCTTGTCGCGCTCTCCCATGCGCCGGGAGTAAGCGTTTCCAAACCAGTACCAGGTGACGGCCTCGCCATCGACCAGCGAGCACTGGATTTTCCGGTTGATGGTCAGGGCATCGGACGGATTTTCGGGGTCCAGCTGGTCGGCGGCGATCGACAGCTGGGAAACACAGGCCAGGGCCAGGATGATCGTTCGGATCACGACTGTTCTCCTTGGGAAATGCGTTGGAAAAGATTGATATAATGATATGACATTATATTTTCTTCAGCAAAGATGGTACGGACCTACCCATGAGCCAGCCTCCCCATGCCAGCAACCCGCCGGCGGAACCGCGGATTCTGCAGGTGCGCAACCCCAGGACCGGTCAGGCCGACTACCAGATCAAGGTTTGCAGTACGGCTGAGCTGGAAACCATGGCAATGGCGCTGCGGGCCGCCCAGCCCGACTGGCGCTCCCGGGGACTGGCGGAACGCATCCAGGTGCTGCAGCGCTGGAGCGAGGCGCTGGAACAGTCCAGCCCCGACGTCATCGAAGCACTGGCGGGGGACACGGGCCGCCAGGCCATCAGCGAGGCCGAGGTGAAGGGCCTGCTGGGTGCGATTCAGCGCTGGACGCTGCAGGCGCCGGACCTGCTGAAGACCGAGGCCAGGGACTCCGTCGTGTTTCCCCATATCCGCCTGGATACCCAGTTGGTGCCCTTTCCCCTGGTGGGGGTCATCAGCCCCTGGAATTTCCCGCTGACCCTGTCATTTATCGATGCCATCCCGGCGCTGCTGGCAGGCTGTTCGGTGCTGATCAAACCCAGCGAGGTGACGCCCCGGTTCGTTGAGCCGGTAGCGGCCAGCCTGGCCGCGGTCCCGGGACTGGCCAGGGTATTGCGTTTTGCCACCGGCGACGGAGAAACCGGTGCGGCGCTGATCCAGCAGGTGGACGCAGTTGCCTTTACCGGCAGCGTCGCCACCGGCCGTAAGGTGGGACAGGCGGCGGCCGCGGCGTTCATTCCGGCATTCCTGGAGCTGGGCGGCAAAGACCCGGCGCTGGTGCTGGATGACGCCGACCTGGAGCGGGCAAGCACCGCGCTGCTTCGGGGCAGCGTCCAGGCCACGGGCCAGGCCTGCCAGTCCATCGAGCGCATTTACGTGCACCAGTCCATTTTCCCGCAGTTCGTGGACCGGCTGGTGGAGAAAGCCCGGCAGGTTCGCCTGACCCACCCGGAACTGGCCGGCAACGTCCTCGGGCCGCTGATCTTCGACCGCCAGGCTGACATCATCCGGCGCCATCTGGACGACGCCGTCGAGCGGGGCGCCCGCATACGCTGCGGCGGCGAGATCCTCGACCTGGGCGGTGGCCTCTGGCTCGAGCCCACGGTGCTTACCGACGTGAATCACGACATGCTGGTCATGACCGAAGAAACTTTCGGCCCGGTGATGCCGGTGATGGCTTTTGCCGACGACGACCAGGCCGTGGCGCTGGCCAACGATACCGAGTTCGGCCTCTCGGGCTGCGTGTTTTCCCAGGACCTGGACCGGGCCAGGCGTATCGCCGAGCAGATCGACGCCGGCGGTATCAGCATCAACGACGCCGCCCTGACCGCCATGGTGCACGAGATAGAAAAAAACAGCTTCCGCCGTTCCGGGCTGGGCGCTTCACGCATGGGACCCACCGGGCTGCTCCGATTCCTGCGGCACAAGGCCATGTACATCAACCAGGGGGAGGTTGTGCCCATTGAAGCGCTCACCGAAAAGTAATCGACGCCGGCGACTCCTTTTCGGTGCATTGGCCGGCGCCGTGGCCGGTAGCGCCGGTCAGCTCGCCGGCTGTGCCCGGCTGACAACGGCCAGGCCGGAGCCGGAACGCTTTGACGTCGTGGTCCTGGGTGCGGGTCTCTCCGGACTCTACGCGGCGTGGCTCCTGGAGACCTCGGGGTCTCGGGTAGCCGTGCTGGAAGCCAGGGACCGGGTTGGCGGCCGGGTCCACACGGTCCGGGATCTGCCCGATCAACCGGATATCGGGGGGATCCAGGTCGGCACCAGCTATGGCAACTTCCGCGCAATGGCGGCCATGCATGGTGTGGAGATCGGCAGCAATCCAGCCATGGCGGCGTTCAGACCAGACTCCGGTGATCCCCGGGCAGGCCTGCTGCTGAACATTGGCGGCAACCTGGTCACGCCACGTGAGTGGGAAGAGTCACCGGCCAACAATCTGTCCGAATCTGAACGCGCTACCCCCCCTTTTGCACTGCTGTCCCGCACCCTGGCGCCGCTGAACCCGCTTAAGAATTTGCATGACTGGTCCAGTGCCCGGTTCGCCAACCATGACCAGTCCATCAGCCAGACCCTGGCCGCAGCCGGCGTATCACCGGAGGCCCTGCGGCTGATGAACGTCAACGCGGATAACCACGGCAATGACCGGGCATCGGTGATGCGGATCTGGCGCTCCCAGCTGCTGGTGCGGGGCCAGCGTTCGGAGCAGGTCCTGGGTGGAAGCGCCCTGGTGCCTGAAGCCCTGGCCGGCAGCCTGCAAAACCCGGTGAGGACCGGAAGCCCGGTGGGCCGGATCGAGGAAACCGCGGACCATGTGCTGGTGGACATGGCCGACGGCCACCGGCTTCAGTGCCGGGCCTGCATATGCACGGCGCCGCTGCCGGCGCTCTCGCGGATCGACTTGAGGCTGCCCCTGGACCCCGTGGTGCGCGAGGCCATGGATGACACCCCCTACGTGCCCATCACCCAGGCCTATGTGGACGCCAAAGAACCGTTCTGGGAAATCGATGGGCTGCCCTTGAGCATGTGGACCGACAGCGCCATCGAGCGGCTGTTTCCCCGGGTGGACGCGAGCGGGCAGGTCGTGGGTTACCGGGTCTGGCTCAACGGCGCCGGTGCGCTGGCGGCGGATGCCATGGCGGAAGACGCGTTTGGCCGGATGCTGGAGCGGGAAATCGGCCGTTTGAGGCCGGCCGCCGCGGGCCGGGTTGCCTATCGCCGCCGCTACAGCTGGTCCCGGGATCCCTACGCCGGGGGCGCCTATGCTTCCTGGCCAGCCGGCCGCACCGCACGGTACGCCGAGGCGCTCAGGCGACCAACCTCCCGAGTGTTTTTTGCCGGGGAACACACGGCCCTGGTTCACTCCGGCATGGAGGGTGCCATGGAATCCAGCGCTCGAGCGGCGGGGGAACTGTTGTCCAGGTTTGGGTAGGGTCCAGGATTCCTGGACCCGCCGCGGGGCCCTCTAAGCCGACGGCTTTTGAATGCGGTCCATCAACTGGTTGAAGGACCTGGCCACCTGCTGGAACTCGTCGGAGGGCCTCAACTGGATCCTGGCGTCGTCATCGCCTGACCTGATGGCGTCGATGGTGGCGCGGAAGCGGAACATGGGGCCCGCGGTCCGATGGGTAATGATCACCGCCAGGATAGCCAGCAGCAGCAGGAAGGTACCACCAATGGCCACCATGGAACGGGCGAAGCTGCGCAACTCGCTGAGATACAGCAGCCGGGCCTCGTCGGTGACTGCTGCGGCGTTGATCAGCATTTCGTAATTGACCTTGGCGTAGCCGTAGAACGCAGCGGAATTGGCCGCTACAAATGCGGCGCCGATCAACACGATGATCGCCAGGTATTTCAGCTGATAACCCGGGTTGATCAGGATCCTGGTGCGGGTCTTCTTCCCCTTTTCAGCATGTGGGTCAACATTTGGGTCGGCCATATTGGATACTCCTTGCCAATCGGCGAGATGGTCCGAAATCCACTTTTCCGTGTGTCATCCTTGTGAAAACAGGGCGCCTTGTGGCGCCTGCCCCACATCATATTAGCCTCATCCCGTGGCCGGAGAACACCCGGCAAATGTCAGCAATGGTTACGAATCGGGAGTTTTTACCGGAGACGGTGGCTTGGCCGGCCACACCGGCGGGTCCTCCTCGATCCGCTGCATGACCTCGGCAATCCCGCGGTCAAGCTGGGCGTCCACGGTACTGGCCGGATCGTTGTCCACTTCGATGTCCGGCGTCACGCCTTCACCTTCTACGATCCATCCCTTGTCAGGCTGACCCAGGCCAAACTCCGGTACGTTGACCGTGCCGCCGTCCAGCAGCGGGCCGTGGTTGGTGATACCGACCACGCCGCCCCAGCTTTTCTTGCCGATCAGCGGTCCCAGCCCGGCCTCGCGGAAGTAATAAGGGAAGATGTCGCCGTCCGAGGCGGAATCCTCACTGATCAGTGCCGCCATGTGGCCGGCGAACGCGACCCCCGGGTAGGTGCCGGTCCACTCGCTGTGGGCCCGGTAGCCAAAGCCCAGGGGCTTCAGCATCAGTCGCCGCAGCAGCATCTGGGAGACGTTGCCGCCGCCATTGCCACGGACGTCCACCACCAGCCCGTGCTTGCGCAGTTGCGGGTAGTACCACTTCACGAACTCATAGATGCCGGAAGAACCCATGTCCGGAATATGCAGGTAGCCGACCTTGCCGTCGGTCTGTTCCGCCACGTACTGGCGGTTTTTTTCCACCCATTCCAGGTAAACCAGGTTGCTCTCATCGCTGATGGGATCCACCAGGACCCGGCGCGCACCCTCGGTCCTCGGCCGGCTGTTGACGGTGAGTTCCACCGGCTGCTGGCCGCGATCGGTCAGCAGGTCATAGGGATTGTCAGCCGTGGTCAGCTCACGGCCGTCAATGGCGATCAGGTAATCCCCGACTTTGACGTCCACCCCGACTTCGGTCAGGGGAGAGCGGTAGCGGGCTTCCTCATTGTGGCCCTGGTAGATATGGCCGAACCGGTAACGCCCGCTGCGCGAATCGGCTTCGAAAGTGGCGCCCAACAGCGCTGCCGAGGAGCGCTTGGGCGCCTGCAGGTCGCCGCCAGACACATAGGCGTGACCGACGTTGAGCTCAGCGATCATTTCGCCGATCAGGGTGTTGAGGTCCTCCCGGGTCGACACGTGGCTGACCAGGGGTCGGTACTGCTCGCGCAGTGCTTCCCAGTCATAGCCGTGCATGTTGGGAACATAGAAATAGTCCCGGAAGCGGCGCCAGACTTCGTCGAACATGGCGGCCCATTCGGTGGCGGGAGCGCGGTATACGATCAGGTTGTCCAGCTTGAGGTTCTTGGGCTCCTTGGGCTTGGCGACCTCGATGAGCTGAAGTCCGCCGTTCTTCCGCACCAGTACGAACTTGCCGTCGGGTGAGATATTGAGGCCCTGGATGCCGCTGGCCACTTCCTCGCTTTCACGCTTTTCCACGTCGTAGGCGTGCACCGCAATGGGGACGTCGGACTGGCGTCCGTAATAGAAGGGCCCGCCGGTCACGTACAGCAGGGTGCCTTTCCCGGCCTGCACGCCAAATATGTTGTTGTCCTCGATGGGCACCCGGATGAGGCGGTCCGACAGGCCGTCAAAGTCAATGTCGACAGCCACGTCCTTGTCATCCTCTCCGTTTTCCTTGTCTTTCTTGTCGTCCTTGTCATCGGTATCCACCGCGGTTTCGTCGTTGCGGGGTCCAAAGGGGTTGCCCGATTCGCCAGTCAATGCCAGGGCATATATGCCGGTTTCCCGATCCGCGACATAGTTCCACTCGAAGGAACCGATCTGGGGAGCAAACTGCCGGTCGGAGAGGAAAAACAGGTGTTTGCCGTCCGCTGAGAAATCCGGTGAATAGGCGTTGAAAAAACCGTCGGTGACCGCCCGGGTACGGTTGTCGTCCCGGGACCAGATCTCCAGGAAGTCATTGCCCAGGTCGGACTGCCGGCTGTAGGCCAGCCACCGGGAATCCGGTGCCCAGGTGTAGTCGGTGATCACACCGTAGCGGCTGCTGGTAACCAGGGTTTCCTCACCCTCCAGGTCCACCGTGCGGATTTCCCCCAGGTGGTTGTAGTAGGCGATGAGCTGGCTGTCCGGCGACCAGGCCAGGTCATTCAGCCGGGTCTCCCGGGGCGGCGTCAGCGCCCGGGCCTCACCGCCGTCCTGGGGCATCACGTAGATCTGCTCCTCGCCGCTGCGATCCGACACAAAAGCCACGTGTTTGCCGTCGGGAGACCAGCTGGCCTCCCGGTCGTGGGCGTCACCACGCTGGGTCAGGTTGCGGGTCACGCCATGCTCCACCGGCACGGTGAACACGTCGCCCCGGGCCACAACTACAGCGCGCTTGCTGTCCGGCGCCAGCTCGAAGCTTTGCAGGTTGTCTTTGGCTTCCATGCGCCGGGCGGTGCGCCGCACGTGGTCATCGGGCACCCGGATGCTGAGCATCTGCTCGTTACCGCTGCGGGTGTCGTACAGGCCGATGCGGCCTTCAATCTCGTATACGATGCGGGACACGCCGTCGCCAGTGGCCCACTTGATGTCCCAAACGGGATGGTCGGTGAGTTGGGTCTTGGCGCCGGTTTCCTGGTTGAAGGAGAACAGTTCCAGGGTATCGTCCTGGTCGGACACAAAAAAGATGCCGGTTTCCAGCCAGATGGGGT
This sequence comes from Lysobacterales bacterium, assembly GCA_030065125.1. Taxonomy (GTDB): domain Bacteria; phylum Pseudomonadota; class Gammaproteobacteria; order Xanthomonadales; family SZUA-38; genus JASJDM01. The sequence continues at coordinate 28,151 of JASJDM010000078.1, forward strand.
CGCGCTCGGTGCGCGGGTGATCGGTGATCTGGCGGGCCTGGTCGTTGGCCAGGTCATAGATGTACAGATTCTGGGCCCAGCCGCCCTGGTAGCGTTTCCAGGTGCGGAAATCCCGGAACAGGGGGGAATAAACAATGCTGTTGCCGTCCGGCGAATAGTCACCGGATCCTGCCCGGGGCATGGGCAGAAGCTCCGGCAGGCCACCGTCCACCGAAACCCGGTACAGGCGGCGGTTGTTGAAGTCCTGGCGCATGGAGCGGAACAGGACATGCTGGCCGTCCGGACTCCATCCGTAGACGTGGTGATCCGTGCCCCAGCGTGAGGGCAGCGGACCCTGGGTGGGATAGAAGGTGAGCTGTCGCGGCTCGCCGCCGTCCACGCTGATCACGTAGACCTGCTCGTCCCCGCGGTACTGACCGGCGAAAGCAATGCTCTGGCCGTCCGGTGAAAACTTGGGATACAGCTCCAGCCCGGGATGGGAGGTCAGGCGTCGGGCCTGCTCGCTGCCGTCGACGGGTGCCAGCCACAGGTCGCCGGCGTAAGCAAAGACGACCTGGTCGCCGTGCAGGTCCGGAAAACGCAGCATGCGGGTTTCCTCGGCCCAGGTTTGCGCTGCCACCAGCAACGCGGCCAGCGCAACAAAAAGTCGAAAGGTCATTGTGGGTTTCCCTCTTAAATTTGGCGGGCAGCTTGCCTGCGGCCGTGAGGCCGCGCAAGTGACGCTTGGCCTAATGGGACATCAGGAGTCGCCCGAAATTCCGTAATCAGTTCTGGTGTTAGCTGGAAGCAGTTTCAAGGCTGGACCAGAGAGCCCGGATCAGCGGGCTGTCCAGGCGTCTGCGCAGGGTAAACAGGCCCAGCTCAAGGGGCTGCAGTCGCGACCGCGTACGGACGATGTGGACACGGTCCAGCAAGGGGCTGTTGTCCAGCACGATCCTGGGCACCAGCCCAACTCCGTCGCCCAGGGCGATCATGCTGACAATGGCCTCGTTGCCGGCTACCTGGGCCGAAACATTGGGCTGGATGCCCCGCTCCCTGAACCACCGGTCGAGCCGATCCCGTGCCACGCCCCGTTCCGGCATGATCATGGGGACTTGGGCCCAGTCCACGCGACCCGCACCCTCATTGCCTGCCCGAATGAAAACCAGGGGTGTGACCGCCATGGACTTGAACGCCAGTTCTGCCGGCAGACGGTCGGGACGGGCCCCAATGCTGATTTCTTCATGCCCCGCCATGACCCGGGAGGTGGCCATTTCGGGGTCGCCGGTATGCAGCTTGATCTGGATTCGGGGGTGCTGCTGGTGAAAACGCCGCAGCACTTCAAACAGGAAGCTGTAGCTGGCCGTCACCGAGCAATAGACGCTGACCTCTCCCTGCAGTTCACCAGACTCTTCCAGCAGCTGGTTCTGGAACGCGTCCCAGTTGCGCAGTGTATCCCGTGCATAGCGCAGGAACAGTTCACCCTGGGGCGTCAGGGCGACGCTGCGCTGATCACGTTCCAGCAGGCGGTAACCGACCGTTTCCTCCAGCCGCTGGATCATCCGGCTCAGCGTGGACGGGCTGACGTGACACAACTCGCTGGCCCGCGAGAAGTGCAGGGTTTCCGACAAATGCACGAAGGCTTGCAGGGAACGGTTGTCCATTGGGAGATTATTGCAGAAAACGCAATTTAATAATGAATATATTTCAATTTATGAAACTACGTCCCGGTCGTATTCTTGGCGCCATTACCAATAGGGAACTCCACAATGAATATCTACTACGACAAAGACTGCGATCTCTCCATCGTTGCGAGCAAGAAGGTTTCCATCATCGGCTATGGCTCCCAGGGCCATGCCCACGCGCTCAACCTGCAGGATTCCGGTGTTGACGTCACTGTCGGCCTGCGGGCCGGTTCCAGTTCCGTGGCCAAGGCCGAAGCGGCCGGGTTGAAGGTGCTGGAAGTGGGCCCCGCGGTGGCCCAGGCTGACCTGGTCATGGTGCTGACCCCGGACGAGTTTCAGGCCCAGCTGTACCAGTCGGAAATCGAGCCCAACCTGAAGCAGGGCGCAACCCTGGCTTTTGCCCACGGCTTTTCCATTCATTACAACCAGGTTGTGCCGAGGGCTGACCTGGACGTGATCATGATCGCACCCAAGGCACCCGGCCATACCGTGCGCAGCGAATTCGTCCGCGGCGCCGGTGTGCCCGATCTCATTGCCGTGTTCCAGGATGCGTCCGGTCAGGCCAAAGAACTGGCGATGTCCTACGCCAGCGGCGTCGGCGGCGGCCGCACCGCCATCATCGAAACCACATTTCGGGACGAAACCGAAACCGATCTGTTCGGTGAGCAGAGCGTGCTGTGCGGCGGCTGCGTGGAACTGGTCAAGGCCGGCTTCGACACCCTGGTGGACGCCGGCTACGCCCCGGAACTGGCCTACTTCGAATGCCTGCACGAACTCAAGCTCATCGTGGACCTGATGTACGAAGGCGGTATCGCCAACATGAACTACTCCATCTCCAACAACGCGGAGTACGGCGAATACGTCACCGGCCCCAAGGTCATCAATGAGCAGTCCCGCCAGGCCATGCGCCAGGCACTGGCCGACATCCAGAACGGCGAATACGCCAAGAAATTCATCTCGGAAGGGGCGACGAATTATCCGTCCATGACGGCGTACCGAAGGAACAATGCGGCCCATGAGATTGAGGTGGTGGGGGCGCGCTTGCGGGGGCTCATGCCTTGGATCGCAGCGAACAAGCTTGTAGACACCGAGAAGAACTGAAGCGCCGAGTGCGCGCCCCGGGGAACGCCCGCTGACGCGGGCTGGGGAACGCGCTTCGCGCTGGGAAACGCTCACTGCGTGAGCTGGGAAACGCGCGCCTTGCGCGCTGGGAAAAGCTAGCCTCAGTTCGTTTAGCTGGTAGTGAAAATTGAATGGTGGGCATGTTGGCGCCAGGCGCCAAATCCTAGCTCACGAAGTGAGCGTTCCCCAGCCCGCGCAGCGGGCGTTCCCCAGGGCGCGCCAGCGCCCGTTTCCTAGCCCGCCTTAGCGGGCGTTCCCTAATAAATCAGCGGGCGTTCCCTGACTAAACGCGCAAAGCGCGCTTAGTCATGCTTATGCGGGCTATCGTCATGATGATGATGATGCCCATGCCAATGATCGTGCCGCTTACCGTCCGACTTGTGCTTCGTGTCGTGGCCCTGCTCGTCGCCGCGGCGCTGCATGGTGTCTTCGAAGTCCTCGGGACCGTGGGGGTGGTTGTGGTCGTAGCTGATGGCCCACTTGTAGAGCAGGGGATCCCGCTTGTACAAACGCGCCGCTGAGCGGTGGGCGTTTTCCGTGGGGTTGGTCCACGGGTTGTAGTGAAAGTGGTTGAACAACTTGGAGTCGGTGCGGCCCAGGGCGATGCAGCCGTACTCCGAGGCGAAAGCACCGTGGTTGATGTAGGCCGGCCGCCAGAAGTAGCCGCCGGTGGGGATCTCGCCGAACTGCATCATCCAGGAGGTGCCCCACAGGTGGTAGGACTCCTCGGCGCAATCGTGGTAGGAGATGTTGTCCTGGTAGAACGCTGGCGTCATGCAGTACAGGAACGTCATGGCGTGTGAGATCGGGTTGTAGTTGAGCAGCTTGATCAGGCAGCCCGATGCCACAGAGGGCTTGGCCACGTTGCCCGGGGCCCAGGGAATGTCCATGTAGGAATCCACGTCGTGATACAAACCGACCTGGGCCAGGGGATGGTGCTCGTTGGCCGGTTCATGGCTGGGCTCGCCGGTGTTGTACATCATCAGCACCAGGCATCCCTGATCAGTGCTGATTTCGGGCATGCAGTAGCCCGCCGGAACAAAGAAGTAATGGCCCTTGCGGCAGGTTCGGTCGCCCACCTTGAGTTCACCCTCGATCACGATCATTTCCAGCTCCGACCAGGGGAAGCCGGGTTCCTGCCGGTAGCCGCCGTCCAGCTGCACGGTCATGCTGCAGGCGCCGGTGTCCACGTCGAAGCTCAGCATCTTGTAGCCCATGCCCCGGGCGAAACCGGGCAGGGTCATGTCTTTGAAGTGGGTGTCTCTATCGCAGAAGGGTTCTATGTGGGGGCGTGCCATCTTAAGTTCTCCAATCCGGTTAGCGGTTGACTGGCCTGCGGTGTCTGATTACTCCGAATCGACGCCGTACTTCCAGATCACCTGGTCCTTGCGGCCCTCGGGTTTGACCGGCAGATCTTCGGGTTTGATCTTCACTTTCATGTCGCCGTCTTCGTTGAAGCCGGCGGTGGTGATGCGGTCAAAAAATTCCTGGTACCACTTTTCCCGGATCTCGCTGAGGTCGTCCATCTGCTGGGCGATGGTGCTGAAGCGCTCTTCCTGCTCCGCAATTTCCTGCTCAATCCACTGCTTTACTTCGGGTGTCAGTTCATGCTCGATGAATAGGTTCTTGAAACTCATAACCCGGTGGCCTCTCCTGCGATTTTTTGGCGTGGGACAGAGCTGAAAAAGCGAGAGAAATCGCCGCCTGTCCGAGCCTTCAATGATAAGCGATCTGGCCCTTTTTTTCCACCGGGCATAAGCTGCTGACGGCTGACTTTTCTGGCTCATTGGCTGACAATGCGCGGATGAAAATACAGCATAAATTCATGGTGATGCTGGCCCTGGTCCTGGGCCTGTCGGGCTGCGGTCAGGTGCCCTCGCCGTCGGGTCAGCCGGCCCGGGATGACCGTATCACGGCGATGGGAGCCGTCGAACTGCAGCGGCGCATGGTCGATGGAGAGCTGACCGCGGAGCAGGTCACTTCGGCATTCCTCGAGCGCATCCAGCGGCTGGACCAGGACGGACCGCGGCTGAACGCCATCATCGAGGTCAATCCTGCTGCGCTGAGTATCGCCCGCAGCCTGGATCGGGCCCTGGCGGAGACGGGTCCGGTGGGCGTGCTGCACGGCGTTCCGGTAATTCTGAAAGCCAATATCGATACGGCGGATGCCATGAGCACCAGTGCCGGGTCGCTGGCGCTGGCCAATCATTACGCGGCCGCGGACGCGCACATCGTCACCCTGCTGCGCCGCGCGGGCGCGGTCATCCTGGCCAAGGCCAACCTGAGCGAATGGGCGAATTTCCGGTCGGAGAACTCCACCAGTGGCTGGAGCTCACTGGGCGGCCAGACCCGGCATCCCTACCTGCTGGACCGCAACCCCTGTGGTTCATCCAGCGGTTCCGCGGTGGCCGTGGCGGCAAGGCTGGCGCCCCTGGCCATCGGCACCGAAACCAATGGCTCCATCGTCTGCCCCTCAGGCCAGGTCGGGATTGTTGGCCTGAAGCCGACCACGGGACGCATCAGCCGCCACGGCATCGTACCCATCGCCATCAGCCAGGACACCGCCGGGCCCATGGCCAGGAGCGTCGGGGACCTGGCGCTGCTGATGCAGGTCATCGACGTCCCCGACCCACGCGATCAGCCCACCCTGGCGCGAGGAGAAATTACGCCCGTGATCCAACCGAACCCCCGGAGCAGCCTGGCCACCTTCCGCATCGGGGTCTGGCGCAACTACTGGGGTGCCGGGACACGCCCGGAAGTCGACGCCCTGCTGGAAAAACAGGCCGCGCTGCTCGCCGGGTTGGGGGCTGAGGTAGTGGACGTGGAGATCAACACAGACCAGGTTGGCGATTTGAGTTACCAGGTGTTGCTGTACGAATTCAAGGACGGCATCAACCGCTACCTGGAATCCGTCAACGACCCCGGCGCGCCCGGCTCACTGGATGCCCTGATCAGCTTCAACCGGGAGCACGCCGAACAGGTCATGCCGCATTTCGGTCAGGACATCCTGATCGCTTCCCAGGCCAAGGGAGACCTGCGGAGTCCCGAATACATCCATGCCCGGACAGAAAGCCTGCGCCTGGCAAGCCAGCGGCTGCGCGAAGCCCTGAACGGCGAGCGGGTGGACGCGTTGATTACCGTGACCAACGGTCCGGCCTGGAGAACAGACCTGGAAAACGGCGACGACTTCAGTATGGGCAGTTCAACCCTGGC
>JASJDM010000079.1 GCA_030065125.1 Lysobacterales bacterium
GTCCTCCAGGGATCTGGAGCGTCCAGTATCTCCATGACGCCATTGGAGTCGATGAGTCTCATCCGAGATGGCATGGTACGCGCTGTCCAGGCACGCCATATCGCCCCCATGGCGCTACCGTCAGAATTTGAAGCGCGAATCGTATTCACCAGCCCCACCGTGGCCTACGGCAAGTCGTTTTACCCGGGCGCGGTACTGGCGGCGGATACTGAAGTCACATTTACGTCCACGACCTACCTGGATGTACTTCGGTTCCTGTGGTTCATGGCGCAGTAGGACGGCCATGCGAACCCACCCGCCACTGGAGCTCGACGATATCTACGCCGAACGGCTGCCACCGACAGTCAAGGGCCTGCCAACCGTGGCGGAGAAGTGCAAGCTGTCAGACATTCCATCACTCGGGTGGAGTCTGCTGGATGGCGATCTACCGCTGCCGGCTGCGGTCCTGATCAAGTCCGCGCTGCAGCACAATCTGGACTGGATGCAGCAATTCACCCAGCGCGCCGGCGTGTCCCTGTGCCCCCATGGCAAGACGACCATGTCGCCGCAGCTGTTCGATCAGCAGCTGGCGACCGGAAGCTGGGGGTTATCCGCGGCCACGGCGGCCCACGTTCGCACCTATCGCCAATTTGGCGTACAGCGCATCATTCTGGCCAATCAACTGGTGGGCCAGTGCAATCTCGAGCTGGTATTTGACGAGCTGTCGCGCGACCCTGACTTCGATTTCTATTGCCTGGTCGACTCGCTGGACGGGCTGCGGCAACTGGAGGCCGCGGCGGGCCAGAGCCGGCTGTCGCGGCCAGTGCAGGTTCTGCTGGAAATCGGCGTCGAGGGCGGCCGTACCGGGGTCAGGACCCGGCAGCAGGCGGTTGCGCTGGGGCGCGCCATTCGGGACTGCGCGCCTGTGTCGCTGCGCGGCATTGAAGGATACGAGGGCATCATCGCAGAGCCCGATCCACTGGCGACGGAACAGCGGGTCATCGAATTACTGGAGACCATGGGATCCATCGCGATCACCGGCTGTGACGAAGAGTGGTTCGGACCCGGGGAATTGATTCTGAGCGCGGGAGGATCCTCCTTCTTTGACCTGGTGTCGTCGGTGCTGGGCCGGGTGGATGTCCCCAAAGAAACCCGTGTGGTGCTGCGCAGCGGGTGTTACGTGACCCACGACAGCCTCCATTTCGCCCGGCAGCAGCCGCGCATGCGGGAGCGCTCGTCGGCGCTGTGGGGCCCGGAACCCGGTCTGCGAAACGCCTTGGAGGTCTGGTCATTGGTTCACTCGGTTCCGGAATCACACCGAGCGCTTTGCAGCATCGGCAAGCGTGACGTGTCCTTCGACATGGAGCTGCCGCGGCCCCTGTGGTGGTACCGCCCGGGCGAACACCGGGCGCCACTGCCGGTACCTGGTGACATCCAGGTCACGGCGCTGAACGACCAGCACGCCTACCTGGATAGCACCAATGAGCCCATCAACTGGCGTCCGGGTGACCTGGTCGGTTTTGGCATCGCGCACCCCTGCACCACTTTTGACAAGTGGTCGCTGCTGTTTCAGGTCGATGACGAGTATCGCGTGACTGGCGCGATCCGCACGTTTTTCTAGGTCTCGGTGAGATGAACACAGACGAGCAGAATCCGCGCGTTGATGCCGCGGCCAACGGCGGCCCGGCTGATGGCGGGGACATCCCGGATGGCTTCAAACCCGCTGAAAGTGACGATCACATCCGCCGCGAGGAGATGATACCCATGCGTGACGGCGTCAAGCTGCACACGGTCATCATGATTCCGCGCGGCGCCAGTGATGCGCCGATGATGCTTGAGCGTACGCCCTACAACGCCTCCAAGCTGACTCGCCTGACCAGCGGCCCACAGGCGGTCATGCAGATGTATGCATTTCACGCGGACCTGATTTCAGCGGGATACATCGTGGTGCTCCAGGACGTGCGCGGCAAGTTCAAGTCCGAGGGGCGCTACATCATGAACCTGCCGCTGCGCGGACAGGACAATGACGGCGCCGCCGATCACGCCACCGATGCCTGGGACACCATCGACTGGCTGGTCAAGAACGTGACCGAGTCCAACGGCCGGGTGGCCACCATTGGCATCAGCTACGACGGCTTCACCGCGCTGATGAGCCTAGTCGACCCGCACCCCGCCCTGGGTGCCTGCGTTCCAATCAACCCGATGGTGGACAACTGGATCGGGGATGACTGGTTCCACAATGGCGCGTTTCGGCAGTCCGCGACCGCCCGCTATGTCTACGCCCAGACCAGCACCAGGCGTTCGGACTACACGGCCCCTATGCCGCACTATGATGAATATGACACCTGGCTGGCCGCCGGCTCTGCCGCCGAGGGCGGCCGCCTGCTCGGTGTAGACCGGCTGCCGTTCTGGCAGCGCCTGATGCAGCATCCGGATTACGACGACTTCTGGCGGGTGCAGGCAGTGGACAGTATCCTGCGGGAGCGCCAGGTCAGCGTCCCGGTCCTCAACGTTCACAGCCAGTGGGACGCCGAGGACATCTACGGGCCCATGGCGGTACATGCCGCCCTCGAAGCCAACGAAGACAGCAGCAACCACAATTATCTCGCCATCGGTCCCTGGAGCCACTCCAGCATCGGATTCGAGGACGGTGAAGCGCTCGGCCCGCTTCGATTTGGCGGCAACACGGCCCGCTGGTTCAGACGCGAAGTCATGTTGCCCTTCCTGGACAAATGTCTGAAAGCGGGCCCTGGATCGCCCGGTATCAGTCGTGTAACGGCATTCGAAACGGGCAGCAATACCTGGCACCAGCACGACCAATGGCCCCTGGCCGGGGATGGCGCTGACGCGCCGTCCACCCCCTTATACCTGGGCAGCGATGGCGAGCTTTCATTTGCCAAACCTACCGATGACAACGGCGGATTTGACCAGTATATTTCTGACCCGGACAAACCGGTGACCTACCAGCAACGGCCAATCCGTCCAAAGGGTTCACCGGGCTCGAATTGGGACGCGTGGCTCGTTGAAGACCAGCGGTTCGCTGCGTCCAGGCCCGACGTGCTGACCTATTGCACGCCTCCTCTGGATTCGATCATTCGTCTGGCGGGTCAGCCGGTCGCCAGGCTGTTTGCGGCAACTACGGCAACGGACTGCGACTGGATCGTCAAGCTGATCGACGTTTTTCCCGACCAGGTGCCAAAGACACCGGAGATGGGCGGCTACCAGCTCCCCGTTGCCATGGAGATCCTGCGCGGACGCTACCGCGACGACCCAGCCAATCCCGAGCCGGTGCCGGCTGACCAGGTCGTGGCGTACCGCCTGGCCCTCCCCCACGTGTGCCATGCCTTTCTCCCGGGTCACCGCATCATGATTCAGATCCAGTCGAGCTGGTTCCCGCTGTACGACCGCAATCCGCAGACCTGGGTGGAAAGCATTTTCTTCGCGGAAGCGGAAGATTTCCGAAAAGCGACCCACCGCGTGTATCACAGCCGGGCCGCCGCCAGCCACGTGGAACTGCCCATCATTTCTGAGCACACCCAACATGAAAGCTGACCGCGAAGTGATCGCAAACCGAATTTCCCGTACCCGCGAGGTCATGGCGCGACACAACATCCACACACTGATTCTTCCCACCAGTGACCCCCATGTCACGGAGTACGTGCCGGCCCGCTGGCAGGGTCGTCGATGGTTGACCGGTTTCACCGGCTCACTGGGCATCGCCGCGGTGTCCAGGGAACGGACCCTGCTTTTCGTGCCCGCCCTCTACATGCTTCAGGCGGAAAAGGAACTGGCAGGCACGGACATCGAACTGCATCTGAACAACTTCGTCACGCCCGAAAGCACCTTCAACTGGATTTCTGAGATCGTTCCCCGGGGCGAGTCCATTGCCGTGGACGGCGACGTCCTGCCTGGCGCTTTGGCCACGGCATTGCAGCAGCAGGCAGCCCGTGCCGGCGCGCAGCTTCGCAGCGACATCGACCTGCTCGACGAAGCCTGGAGCAACAGACCCGCCCCCCCCTCGGGCGCCATCTTTGCCCAGCCTGAACCCCAGGCGACGCCGACGAGAGCGGAGAAGCTGGCCGACATCCGCAAGGCGATGGCCCAGTCCGGCGCCAGCCATCATTTCATATCGTCGCTGGACGACATTGCCTGGCTGATGAACCTGCGGGGCAGCGACATTCAGTGCACGCCGCTGTTCATGGCCCACCTTCTGCTGACGGGAGACAGCGGAACGCTGTTCATCAACCAGGGCTCATTACCGACCGACCAATTCCAGGCGCTGGAGGATGACGGAATCTCGGTGGCGCCCTACCAGGCCTCCGCGGCCGCCCTGTCGGCGCTGAGCCCGGAACACAGCCTGCTGCTCGACCCCAAAAAAACCACCCTGGGATTTCGAAACGCGATTGGCAAGGGCTGTCGCACCGTCGAAGCAACCAACCCAACGACCCTGACCAAGTGCTGCAAAACGCCGGACGAACTTGACCAGGTGCGGGAAACCATGACCGAGGACGGCGCGGCCCTGTGTGAATTCTATGCCTGGTTCGAGGCAACCCTGGGAAGGGAAACGATTACCGAGCTTACCGTCGATGAACGAATGACCGAAGAGCGGGCCCGCCGGGAGGGTTTTGTCAGCCTCAGCTTTCCGACCATAGCCGGCTTCAACGGCAACGGCGCCATGCCACACTATTGTGCAACGCCGGAATCCCACGCGGCTATCGAGGGCAACGGACTCCTGCTCATCGACAGCGGCGGACAATACCTGGGTGGCACCACCGACATCACCCGCGTCTGGCCCATCGGCAAGGTATCCGCCGCTCAGCGGCGTGATTACACCATGGTCCTCAGGGCCAATATTGCGCTTTCCCGAATCCGGTTTCCCAACGACACGCTGTCGACATTGCTTGACGCCATTGCCCGGGTGCCGCTCTGGTCAGAGGGCATGGATTATGCCCACGGAACCGGCCACGGCGTTGGCTATTTTCTCTGTGTCCACGAAGGGCCTCACACGCTCCGGCAGGCCATCCCAAACCCGGAGATGGCCATGAAGCCCGGCATGGTCACGTCCATCGAACCCGCCGTGTACCGGGTTGGCGAGTGGGGTGTGCGACACGAGAACCTGGTGGCCAACGTACCCGCCACAACCGAGGAGCAGGGGTTGTTCGGCGAATTCCTCGAGTTCGAAACCCTGACGCTTTGTCCCATCGACACCCGATGTATTGAGCGCTCCCTGATGCGAGAGGACGAAATCGCCTGGCTCAACCGTTACCACGCCACGGTCAGGGAACGCCTTTCACCCCGAGTCGGACGGAGCGCCCGCCAGTGGCTCGAGGCGCGCACCCAGCCCTTGTGAAAAAATCCGAAGCCGGCTCGATAACGCTTCCGTCAGATTCTCGGGGAACCGACCCCTACCGCCTGGCCGCTGCGGTGTACGAGCGGCTTTTGCGTCCTGGTCACCAGGCGCCCTTTTCCATTGACAGGCTGGTGGCTGAAAACGGAGAGCTCGTATTCAGCGGATCTCGCCTTGCTTCAGGGTTCGACAACCAGGTCATGACGGACATCTTCCGTTTTGGCCATGCCGGAAAGCTAGAGGTCGAGGACGGCCTGCAGCTCATCCGCAGGTCGCCGCAGCAGCCCGTGGTGGCTCGGGTGTTTACCGGGGCTGCCGGAGCCAGCGAAGTCCAACTCACGACAGACGGACAGAATGGTGCAAGATGGCTGGCTCCCGGGACCATTGAAGAATTGGATTGGTCCCCGGATGGTTCGAGGCTTCTCATGCTGGTCTCGGGAGAGATCTCCGGAAACTCGGGAATCCGTGGCGCCAAGGTTCGGGTAACACTACACGACGGGCCTGCATGGCTGCCCCACGTGGAGACATCGTCGGACCATCATCGCTGGCGAAGTCTTTGGATCTGGTCGATTGATCGAGATTCACCGGACCGACTGTCCAACCCCGGGTTCAATCCCTGGGAGGCCACCTGGTATGGCAACGACAAGCTGCTGGTGGTTGCCAGTGCCGGCGTTGAAGAGGGCAGCTGGTACCGGTCGGCCCTGTGGTGTCTGCCCGCAGCCGGCGCTCCCGGCCGCATACTGCGAAAGCCGGAAAACCAGCTAGGCTGCATTGCGGCCAGCAAGGATGGCCGCCACATCGCCTGGGTCGAGGGGGCCTGCAGCGGACGCAGCGGCGTCTGCGGGTCCATCGTCAGACCGGAACTGTCCGGAGAATGCGCTACCGTCGACACCAGGGGCGTTGATGTGACGCACCTTGTCTGGAGAAACGGCCATCTACTCGTCTACTCAGGTCTGCGGGGCCTGGAAACGGTGGTCGGCGAGTGTTGCTGGAACACAGGTTCGACTCGCGAGATCTGGCGCTCCACTTCCGAGACCATTTCAGGCTGGCTGCCGAGCGCTACATTGACCCCGGAGAATGAAGTGCTGATCGTTGCCGAAAGCTATCAGCAGGGTCCGGCCGTCCTGTCATTGGGCGCCGACGGCCCAAAACTACGTCTTTCCTGCTCGCCGTCCGCGACAAAAGATTTTGGAACAATCCGGCCGGTCTCGTGGGCAGCGCCTGACGGGCTAGAGATTCAGGGCTGGCTGATTGAGCCCCCGCAAGACATTGCGAAGCCGGGCAATGGCTGGCCGTTGCTAGTGGATATTCACGGCGGACCCATTTCTGCGCACCGCAACCGCTGGGCCGCCAACCTCAGGGCCGCGCCGATCCTGGCCAGCCGCGGGTGGGCGGTTCTTCTGCCCAATCCCCGCGGGTCCGCGGGTCGCGGACAGACGTTCGCGCGCTCAGTCATTGGAGACATGGGCGGGGCAGACTCGGTCGACATCACCAGTGGCATTGACTGGCTTGCACAACAGGGACTGGTCGACCCGGAGCGGGTCGTCATTACCGGTAACAGCTATGGTGGATTCATGTGCGGAGTGCTGGTGACCCGTTCTCCACGGTTTGCGGCAGCGATACCGATCTGCCCCGTGGCGAACTGGACCAGCCAGCATTTCGCGTCACACATCGGCTGGTTCGACCAGGCCTTTCTCAAAGCGTCGCCCCACAACCCGGATGGGCCATATCTTGATCTCAGTCCGGTCTTCCACTCGCTCAATGTCACAACGCCGACGTTGGTCCTGGGCGGCCAATTGGACCGGGACACGCCGGATACCCAGGCCGTTGAGATGTACAACGCGATCCGCGAGGCCGGCGCGCAATGCGCGCTGTGTATTTATCCCGAGGAGGGCCACGGGTTGTTTGGAATGCCTGCGTACATGGACAGCGCTGCCCGGGTCTCGGCCTGGGCCGAAAAATATACGTGAAGCCAGGAGGTGCGCTCAGTCTAACCAGTTGCCCGGCTGGAGATAAAAACCGGCGCGCGGTTCTGCCTGTAGGCCCGCGGGGTCATGCCCACGTGCGCAGAGAACGCCGCCGCAAAACCACTCGGGTACTGGTACCCCACCATTTCCGAGACCTGGGCTATGGTCAGCCTTGGCTGCAAAAGCAGCTGCTGGGCTTCCCGGATTCGCCGATCGCGGCAATACTCAGCCATCGTGACCCCATAGGCCGCTTTGAAGCAGGCCCGCAGCTTATTTGGATTGGTGCCCAGCTCCCGGGCAAGCTGGCTGAGATCCGGCGGTTTGCGAAATTCCTCTGACAGGCGATCCAGCGCCAGCTTGGCGAGTTGCACCTCGCGCAAAGTGCTCAGACCGACCGTGGATTCCCGTCGCTCGGCCAGTGCATTCAGCGCAACCGCCGCCATCTCCTTCAATCGGGCTTCGTACTGCATGGCGCGAAGCTCCCCCTCCATGCGGGTGTCGATGGTGTCGGCAAGCAGGTTGGCCATGGTCTCGTCCAAGGGGACCGAAACGATTCGCCCAAAACTCCCGCTACGGGTCAACGCTGCCATGACCTCAACCGGTAGCCCGTTCGCGTTGATCCCGAGGCTTGCCGGGAAGTCTGTCAGCCTGAACAATCCGATCAGGCGCTGCTGGCGCACCTTGGCAGGAATCTTGACCGTCAGTTTTGCGCCCCGGGGCACGCGCACCAACGCCAGCTCCGGGCGATTGAGGATGACTGGTTCATGGCCTTCCATCTGGAAGGTCAGGTTAGCCGTCAGCGAGGCGCAAAGGAAAATCATCCCTTCGTCAATCTCGTACTCCTGCTGGTCAAACCTTGGCAGCATGAAATTCGCCACACCTACCTCGGCACCGTCGGCCAGCCTGACCCGGTCAACGGTTCCGCCGCCCTCTTCAGTATCGAGAAAGCCCCGCCAGCCGAAATCCGAGAAGCGCTCGAACCGGGAAAAAGCATCGTGAGTGAAAAACACCGTTTCGCTGTCCGCGGCGGCAGCCCAATAGTCCGACATCCTGTCCATCTGGATGTCGTTACGCCGCATGGATCGATGATGTTGGGCATTCAGCATGATGGTTCACTCTCCTGGCGCTGGACCGAAAAACCGGCTAACCGCCACCGGACCTGACGAATGATTTCAGCTGTCGCTGGCTCACCATGCTAATGAAAAATTGTCGTACTCGCAATTTTTTTTCTTATAATACATCCATTATTGTTCGGCGCAGTCACCGATATTCTTTACGCAAGTCCGGAGATTTCATGAACAAGCCCGCCCAACTTGGAACCGCCCTGAGGGGTCTACGCCAGTCGCACGGTTGGAAACTACGTGACGTTGCGGCACGATCCGGACTATCGGTATCGACACTTTCGAAGGTAGAGCGAGGCCAGCTCTCATTGACCTATGACCGATTGATCCAGCTCGCGGAGGGTCTCGAGGTGGACATCTCCACGTTGTTTTCCGGCCCCCACTCCAGCGCGACATCCGGTGCCGCTGGTAGACGCAGCGTCACGCGACACGGCGAGCCGGACATCGTTGAAACGGACAACTACCGGCATTTTTATCCGAATACGGATCTGTTGCGTCGGCCCTTCGTTCCCATCGTCGCCGAAATGAAAGCCCGTACTCTGGACGAGTTTGGGCCGCTGGTGCGGCATAGCGGTGAAGAATTCACCTATGTTCTGGAGGGAACCGTCATTGTTCACACCGAGCATTACGCGCCAACAACGCTGGAGGTGGGCGACTCGATCCACATCGACAGCAATATGGGACACGCGTACCTGGCCGGATGCTCCGGGCCATGTCGTGTGCTTTCGGTTTGTTCGGCAACCGAGACGGCCATTTCAGATGCCCTGGCAAACCAGAACCAGCAGTCACCGGATCAGGAATCCAGCGCGGCAGCATCGGCCCGCCAGTCGTTCTGACCCATTCTCCAGGCTGCCAACTCGAATGGACCTGTCAGACACCGCGACGCCGGCGCTCATCCTCGATCGCGGCAAGATGGAAACAAACCTGGTGGGAATGGAGCGGGTATCACAACGCCTCGGCGTCCCGTTGCGGCCTCACGGCAAGACCCCAAAGTGCAAGCCTATCGCGCAACGCCTGATGCGCGGTGGCGCGATTGGCCTGAGCGTATCCACGCTGCGGGAAGCGGAAGAATACTTTTCCGCCGGGGTGGAGGACCTGTTCTACGCCGTCGGCATGGTGCCCAACAAACTGGACCGCGCGATGGCTTTGATGAAGGCCGGGGCGCGGATGAGCTTCCTGCTGGACAGCGCCGCGGCGGCACGTGCAATTGCGGATCAACTGCCTGCCGGCGCTCCTCCCCTGCCCATCGTTGTCGAGATCGACGTCGATGGTTACCGAACGGGAATCAATCCTGCCGACCAGGAGCTTTTCGAACTCGTGGGCATCTTTCGCGATTGTGACCGGATGGCCTTCGAGGGAATCATGTCCTACGGCGGCCGGTCCTACGAGCTTGGAGAACCTTCGGCTGTCGCCGATCTGGCTGAGAAACACCGCCAGGCCCTGGTCGATACGAAGCATCGACTTGAAGGTCTTGGATTGGAGTGCAAAACGGTCAGCTTCGGGTCGACTCCTGCGGTTCTGCATGCACGAAGCATGGAGGGCGTAACGGAACTTCGCTGCGGCATCTACGTTTTCCAGGACCTGTTTCAGGCAGCCATCGGATGCTGCCGGCCGGACGACATTGCGCTCAGCGTGCTCACGACAATTATTGGGATTCGCGAATCGCAGAACATCATCGTTGTCGATGCAGGCAGCCTGGCAATGTCCAAGGACGCTTCGACCCGGGGCACAGAGCACGACGCCGGATACGGTCTGGTTGTCTCCGCCAGCGGTAATGAATTCCAGCCCGGCCTTTATCTCGAGACCACCAACCAGGAAATAGGTCTCGTGACCTCATTGTCCGGGCAGCCCCTGAATTTCTCCCGGTTCAGCATCGGGGAACAACTCAGAATCCTGCCTAATCACGCCGATCTCACCGCAGCGGCCCACGAACTTTATCTCGTAGTCGACGGTGGCCATGAAATCGTCGATCGATGGGAGCGATTCAATTTCTGGTAAATGCCCATGAGCCTCGCAATCATCTCGGAAACCGCCGTGCGGAAAGTTGTGTCGCGCAGTCTGGCCTTCAATGCGGTAGCCCAGGCCTTCAAATTGATCGCTGCAAATGCCGCCACACTGTGCGAGGTTGTCTCTGCCAGCCTCGAAGGAAGCCCAAATTCGTTTGCGATCAAGGCAGGCTTTGAAAACACGGGCAACACCGTCGGATTCAAGTGCGGGACATACTGGCCAGGAAATGCTGCCAGGACGCTTCCTGCGCACAGTTCCTCCGTCCTGCTGCTCGACCCTGACTCCGGATTTCCGAAGTGTCTGCTGAGTGCGGGATACTTGAACGGGTTTCGCACGGCGGCAGCCAATGCTGTGGCCGTGTCCGTGCTGGCCAGGGACAACGCATCAGTGCTCGGAGTGCTCGGCGCGGGCCATCAGGCGGAACATGAAATACGCGCACTGACCGAGGTACGGGAGCTCTCGCTGATCAAAATCTTCAGTCGCTCCGAATCCCGAGCGCAATGGCTGCGGCATCGGCTAAATGACCTGGAAATCGACATTGGACTTACGTCGGCCGAAGAAGCGGTCAGGGACTCCGACATCGTCACTACAGTCACTCCTTCGACGACGCCACTTGTGGAACAATCGTGGGTAGCTGCCGGTACACATGTATCGGCGATGGGAGCAGATGCCCCGGGAAAGCAGGAACTCGATTCCGCGCTGCTGGGAAATGCCAGTCTGTTCGCCGACTATCCACCCCAGAGCGTGAGAATCGGAGAGTTTCAGGCCGCATTCAGGGAAGGATTGATCTCTTCGGTGCAGGAGATTGGCGCCATCGGTGACGTGCTCCTGGGCGTAGCCAAGGGCAGGCTCAATGATGACGAGATCACTGTCTTCGACAGCTCAGGCGTCGCGCTACAGGACCTGCTGGTCGCGTCGGCACTTTATGATGAGGCAGACAAGGGCAATCTCATCGATCGCATTGATTTTTGATTGACCTGGGCTGACTGCAACGCCTTCAAAACCATTGCGCCGGCTTGCTAAGACTTACCAAGTCCGGGAAGCCCCCTTGGGTTCGCTGCCGGAGGTGTCCGCCCAGGCGACTAATGGCGGGCGGACAAAGCCAGGTAAAGCTCGGCGGTGGCCAGTGCATCCACCAGGGCGTTGTGGCTGCTCACGGGCGGCAGTCCCAGGTTCTTCCGCAGGTTCATCAGTCGCAAGGCGCCGTGGCGGATGGGTTCATTGCGGCGCTCCAGCCGCCGCCTGGCGATATCCAGGGTGTCGATACAAGGCATCAGCAGCGGCACGCCGAATTGCTCGCGGCAGCCCTGGTCCAGCATACCCATGTCCAGCTGGGCGCCGTGGACCAGCAGGGTTCGGCCTTCCAGCGCCTGGAACAGCGCATCGAGGGCGTGGGCCAGATCCATGCCGTCCTCAAGGTCCGAGTCGGTCAGGCCGTGGATGGTGGCGCTCTGGTTCATGGGTTTGTGGCTGCGCACCAGCAGGTGCCGGGCGCTGGCCAGGCGGATGCGGCCGCGGTCAATGGCCACCCAGCCCATGCTGATGATGTGGTCCGTCCGCGGATCCAGCCCGGTGGTCTCCAGGTCCACCGCCAGCAGGTGATCATCGGAGCTACCGCCGTGCCACAGTTGGACCAGCGCTTCGGAGCCGCAGCGGGAACGGTTAACCCGCCGCAGCACAGTCCTATGCAGGCTGTCGAAGGCGCCCACCGGTCACCCCAGCTGGTACCGTTTCTCCAGCGCCTGCTGGGCATTGGCCACCACCACGAAGGCGGCCTTCAGGTTGCGCTTGACCAGGGGCGTGAGTTCACCTGGGTCGACCATGTTGGTGGGTTCAATGCCGGCCTTGTACTGGCGCAGTTGGTGACGCAGACGAACGTCACCGATGAGTTCCAGGGCATCCTGCAGGTTGGAGAGATCGTCGAAGTCGGACTCCGTCTGCAGTCGGCCCTGGGTTTCCGGGTCACTCATCCCCTGCTCCAGGGCGCGCAGGCGGGCCAGAGACAGGATGGGCACAACGCCGCGCTGCTTCAGGTTGAGGCCTTCTCCGTGCTCGCCGTCTTTTTCCAGCGTGAACTGGCGGAAAAAGCCCAGGGGTGGCCGGTACTCCAGGGCGTTCATGGCCATGAAGCGCAGGAAGATTGAATTGTCAGTTGCACGGCCGTAGACGTAGTCCTTCAGTTCCTGCACCAGGCGGCGGCGCCCGGCGATGCCGCGCATGTCGAAAAAGATCGACGCGTACATCAGGGGTTTCGGGCTGGGCTCGTCCATCCAGCCGGCAAACCGGTCTTTCCAGCCCTGCAGCGACATGCGCCACTTGGGAGTGGCCGCCATGATTTCTCCGGGGCAATAGACGAATCCGCATTCGTTGAGTCCGTCACAGACAAACTGCGCCAGCTTGGCAAAGTATTGTTCCTGCGCTTCGTTCGGTTCTGAAGCCAGTAGCAGGCCGTTGTCCTGGTCGGTACGACCGGTCTGCTCCCGGCGCGCCTGGGAACCGAATGCCAGCCAGGCATACCGCATTGGCGGTGGTCCGAGCTTCTCTTCGGCCAGCTCAATCAGCCGCCGGGTGGCCGCGTCGGTGACCGAAGTCATGATGCGACCCACATGTTCCGGGCTGGTGCCCATTTCGATCAGCTCAGCCAGCAGCTCCAGCCGGCGCTGGGCCAGCCTGGCCACGCCTGCGGCGTTGGCCTGGCGCCGGATACGGGCGGCAAAATAGACCGGGTGCTTGTTCAGGGCGGTACTGAGGTCAGTCAACGTCAGGATCCCCACCAGTTTTTCCGATTCAGTTACTGGCAGGTGATGAATGCCGGAATCGGTCATTACCAGCATGGCCTCCATGGCGGGCTGGTCAGGCTCTATCCACAAGGGCTGCAGGGTCATGACGCTGTCGATGGGCTCATCCACCGATACCCCTTTTGAGACCACGCGGTTGCGCAAATCCCGATCGGTAAAAATGCCCAGCAGGTGATCCGGCTCCTCGGGATCCACTACCAGCATGCAGGACTTACCCATCGCCGCCATCTCCCGGGTGGCGTCAAGAATGCTGGTGCCGGCAGGGACCGTGCGGACCGGCGAGGTCATCAGGTCAGCCACGTGTTCATTCAGGTAGCTTTCCGCCACCCGCTGGTCCCTGGCGGACTGCAGTCGTTCAATCAGGGCAGAGGAGAAGAAACGGGCGAATTCCGGCCGCGTCTGGCACAGGTTGTGGAAGCGTTCGCCCGGTACGTGGTAAATCAGGCTGTCTTCCATCACCCGGGCTTCCAGCTGGGTTGGCTTACCAGTGAGCAGGGAGGGATATCCGAACACACCACCTTCGCCGCGCTTTTCGATCAGCCGGCCGTCGTCTTCAAACAGGGCCACGGCGCCGCGGCGGATCAGGTACAGCTCTTCGTTGTCGCTGCCGTAAGGCAACATCACCGTGCCGCTGGTCTGGTAGGAGATTTCAATCTCCTGGCACAGGGCCAGCAGGTCGTCTTCGGCCAGGGCATCAAACGGCACCTGGGTGCGGACGAAGTCGGTAATGTCTTTGAGTTCGTTCATGGGTTAAGCCTATTCGCGTGTCTTACACTATTCCATTGGGCGTTGGCCGAAAAGCATCCATTGGGATTGTCAGTGAACGCTTGCTATTGCGCGTTAAAAACGCGCGATGCAAGCTGGTGAACGTTCGCTGCGCGAACTGGTGAACGGCCTTCGGCCTGGTGAACGAACGCTCCGCGTTCTCGTTATGGTGGCTCGCTGCGCGAGCCGATTGCTTACCCTTCGGTGTAAATACGGTCATGGTCGAAGAGGCCGCAGTGACCTTGCTCCTTGATTAATGCTGGCTCTCATATGATGAGCCCGACTCGTTTCATCGAAGCCCTTTGGCACAGGTGTGCCAACGGCCGAAGGCCGTGAGTGATTGGGAAATCGCATTTTCCAATCACGACCCCAAGTCGCCCATGGAAGGGCGATCTTGGGGACCAAAAAAGGGGCACCCGAAGGTGCCCCAAGTTTTTGACCCAGATCAGCAAGGAAACCTGGATCAGTGGGCTTGGGCCTCGCCGGCACCGCGGGGTACGCGGATGTCTTCCACCAGCTGCTGGATTTCTTCCGGCGGCTCGGAGGTCAGGCGGCTGACCACGGTGGCGACGATGAAGTTGAGCACCATGCCGACGGCACCGATGCCTTCCGGAGAAATTCCGAACAGCCAGTGCTCAGCGGTGTTGACGCCGATGGGATCGATGAACACACCCTTGAAGTAGATGATGTAGCCCATGGTGAACAGCAGGCCGGTCAGCATGCCGGCGACGGCGCCTTCCTTGTTGATGCGCTTGCTGAAGATGCCCATCAGGATGACCGGGAACAGGGATGCTGCCGCCAGTCCGAAGGCGAATGCCACCACCTGGCTTACAAAGCCTGGTGGATTGTACCCGAGGTACCCGGCCACGATCACTGCAACCGCCGCGGCGATCCTCCCGATCAGAAGTTCGTTCTTCTCCCGCAGATCCGGGATGAAGACGCCTTTACACAGGTCGTGGGAGATACTGGCGGAGATCACCAGCAGCAGGCCCGCAGCAGTGGACAGCGCTGCGGCGATACCACCGGCGGCCACCAGGGCGATGACCCAGTTCGGGAGGTTGGCGATCTCAGGATTGGCCAGCACCATGATGTCACGGTCCACCGACAGCTCGTTGCCCTGCCAGCCGTAAGACTCAGCGGTGGCGGCAAAGGTCGCGTTACCGTCGTTGTAGTACTGGATGCGGCCGTCGCCGTTCTTGTCTTCGAACCGCAGCAGGCCGGTCTTTTCCCAGGTCTTGAACCACTGGGGACGCTCTTCGTAGACGAGGTTGCCGGTTTCGGAACCGATGGCCTCGGGCTGCACCGTTTCGATCAGGTTCAGGCGCGCCATGGAACCCACGGCCGGGGCGGTGGTGTAGAGGATGGCGATAAAGGCCAGGGCCCAGAAAGCCGAGCGGCGGGCATCACGCACCTTGGGTACGGTGAAGAAGCGCACGATCACGTGGGGCAGACCCGCGGTACCCACCATCAGAGCCAGGGTAATGGCAAAGATGTCCACCGTAGTCTTGTTCCCTAGTGTGTAGGCGTTAAAGCCAAGGTCCTGCACCACCCTGTCGAGTTTTTCCAGCAGGAACACCGATTCACCGCTCACAGTGCTGCCGAAGGCCAGTTGGGGAATCGGGTTACCGGTGATCTGAAAGGAGATGAAGATGGCCGGAACGGTGTAGGCAAAAATCAGCACGCAGTACTGCGCCACCTGGGTGTAGGTGATGCCTTTCATGCCGCCAAGGACGGCGTAGAAGAACACGATGCCCATGCCGATCAGCAGGCCGGTGAGGATTTCCACTTCCAGGAAGCGGGAGAACACGATGCCGACACCGCGCATCTGGCCCGCCACATAGGTGAAGGAGATGAAGATCAGGCAGATCACCGCCACGATGCGGGCGGTCTGGGAGTAATAGCGGTCACCGATGAATTCCGGCACCGTGAAGCGGCCAAATTTCCGCAGGTAAGGCGCCAGCAGCAGTGCCAGAAGCACGTATCCGCCGGTCCAGCCCATCAGGTAGACCGAGCCACCGTAACCCAGGAAGGCAATCAGGCCAGCCATGGAGATGAATGACGCAGCGGACATCCAGTCGGCGGCCGTAGCCATGCCGTTGGCTACCGGGTGAACGCCCTTGCCGGCGACGTAGAAGTCCCCGGTGCTGCTGGCCTTGGCCCAGATCGCGATGCCGATATACAGCGCAAAGCTGCCGATAACGGCGATGTAAGTGAGTGTTTGCAGAGACATGTGTTACTCCCCCCTCAGTCTTCGTGTACGTCGTACTCGCGATCCAGCTTGTTCATCATCGTCGCGTAGACGGCAATGAGGATCAGGAATACGTAAATGGAACCCTGCTGGGCCCACCAGAACCCGAGCTTGAAGCCGAAAAACTGAATCGCGTCCAGCTGTTCCTTCAGCAGGATGCCGAAGCCGTAGGACACGACGAACCAGATTGCCAGCAGAATGGTTACCAGCTTGATATTGGCCTTCCAATAGGCCTGTCGTTGTGCGTCTTTCATGAGCCAGTCCCTCCTCGAAAAGATGTTGCCCACCAGCGGGGCGCATGGCGAGGCTCAATCTAGCAAAGGGAGCATGGGCAAAATCCTCGACTTTGGTCGAATGCCGGACTCAGCCGGGACTGAGCCGAGGCAAGCAAAATCGAGACTTCTCTACATATTTCATGAACTTACTCAGGTTCCGCAGAAAATTTTCAGACGCCACTCCCACTCAGGTCAGCCCGTTAGACCATGGTATTAGCTGGGCCCATCAAGCTGTGGAAAATCCGGCGGAGATTCGAATTGCTGGCAAGGTTTGTCCACGCGTTCCGTTTGCCCGTATATAGACCGTGACGATGGAGATGACCACCATGTGGATCAGACTGTTAATTGCGGCCTCCGTGGCTTTGCTGTCAAGCGCACATGCGTCGCAGGGATCCTTGCTGCTCAACGCAGCAACCGAGCGCATCGTGGTGGCTCATGACATTGCCCTGAATCCACCCGATGAAATCACCATTGAAGGCTGGATTCGACTGACTTCCACTTCGGGCTGCCATACGCTGGTCGGCAAAAATTATCGGACCGGATACTACCTAGGTACCTGTGATTCAAGAATGCAGAGCATGGTCGCCGGGGCATCCACAACCCGCTTCAGTACGGTTGACCTGTTCCCCGGTGAATGGGCCCACATCGCGATGACCTATGACGGGACGGAGCGGGTCCATTACTTCAATGGCGTCGAAATCCTGCGAGAATTTCTTTCGGTGGCGATGCCGGCCAACAGCCAGGCGCTTGGTATTGGTGGCGAGGGCGAATCGCCGACCTTCCCTTCAGAGGTCTATTCGCTCAACGGCCGGATTTCCGAGGTTCGCCTGTGGAGCTACGCGCGATCCCAGGCCCAGATTCAGCGCAGCATGATCGAACAGATCACCGAGGAGCTACCCGGACTGATTGCCGTCTGGCCCCTTGAGAACGGGTCTCAAGATCGTTTCGGCCGCTTCCAAAGCACGCTTGAAAAGGGCGCCGCTTATTCTGCCCTTGGATCACCAGCGGTCCCTTTCGATCCGTTCCGAATTCGCCGGGTATTCTCCAAGCCCGTGGTCGATGGGGACTGCAGCGCGTCCGAATATGATTCATCGATATCCGTGCCTGCCTGGTATGAATCCAGCGACCTGCCCGCGTTTGACTACAATCCGCTGCCAATCCATCTGGGTGCCGACAACGACTTTTTTTATATCTGTTTTCCCAAGCGCATCCAGGTGGACTCACGGGAGTTCGATATCAGGCTGGATCGCGATAACGACAGGACTTTCAGGCCTGACGCGGACGACCTGCGATTTACCCTGCAGGCAGACAATTCCCTGCAGTCACACGAAGGCACGGAAGCGGCGTTTGGCTCCTGGGTGACAATTCCCGATGTCCCGGGTGTTAAGGCAACGCGGCTCGTGGCGAGTGAGTTTTATGACCATGCGGAATTCAAGATCCCGCGATCCCTGCTGCCTTCTCCCAATGCAGTGTTCGGGCTGTCCGTCGAACATGTTTACAGGGTCAGCACGTTTGCCCGACACAGCGGTTGGCCGGCCGATTATGGCGACGCAAGCCCGAGAGCATGGCAACCGGTAACCATCGATCTTTCCGACCCGCCCCGGGCAGACTCCCGGAATCCATCGTTGTACCTCTACTCGTTCCGGGATTCGGTGTTTCCGGGCGGGTCTTTCTCCGTCACTGTGAATGGCACAGATGACGTCGACATGGAGCTCATTGAGATTTTTGTTGACGGTGTCCTGGTGGAGTCCTGTGACTATCCAGGGATGTCCGATACCAGCGCGTGGTGCAATCACAATGGCAGCTACGCCAACGGACTGCATACCGTGACTGTGCGAGGCCTTGACCACACAGGGCGGTTTGCCGAACGCGCTCCTCGACAGTTTCGAGTGCAGGTCGACGGCGATGCCCCATCTCTGATCATCCGCGCTGACCCGGCCCAACCGGCAATTGGTGAGCCATTTACCATCACGGCAACAGCCAGTGATGCCTCGGGCATCGATCGAATCAGGATCAATGAAGTGCTCGGCCTTCACTTCCCAAGCCATCTCGACTGCAGCTTTCCAGCGGGCGCCGAAACGCAAAGCTGCGACTGGACTATTACGGCAATGCCGTCCACCCGGCATTTGCGCTT
This sequence comes from Lysobacterales bacterium, assembly GCA_030065125.1. Taxonomy (GTDB): domain Bacteria; phylum Pseudomonadota; class Gammaproteobacteria; order Xanthomonadales; family SZUA-38; genus JASJDM01. The sequence goes on from JASJDM010000079.1 coordinate 18,642, forward strand.
TCGCGCCCTGGCCTGGGATCAGGACGGCTACATGGCGGACACCACTGATCTGTACGTCCTGATCGGAAACACGGGGACCGACACGGACCGGGATGGCATTGCCGATCGCGTAGAGGTCACGATGTGTACGGATCCGGAGAATCCAGATACCGACTACGACAGCATTTCCGATCTGTGGGAGGCCATTGGGGTGCACTTTGCCGATGGCTCGCTGCTGCCGCTGCACGACTACGGCGTCAACCCCTGTGCGAGAGACACCCTGTTGCAGCTGGATTATGAGGCGCTGGCGCCGGTATCAGAGGCAACCGTTGCCATGATCAAACAGGAAATGCGCGCCCACGGAATCCATGCGTATATCGAAACCCACGAGAGACCCAATACGACTGCTTTTGAGCAATCGCACCTTGCTGCCCAGGAGGCTGCCTATCAGACCGAGGACGGGGCGTATTACTTCGACCCGAAGCGCCTGTGGGCATTCAAATACGGATACCAACGGGCTCTTCCGGGGTCAGGTGGCGCCTCCGGGCCCTTTTTTACGACTGATGCATACCGGGGGTCGACAGGGTTCTGTTTCGGTGGATCCAGAAACGGAGAATCGTGCAAGGGCGACTTTGAATGTGGTGGGGGAGACTGTGCGGCCGGTTGCTCCGGCGGCTCCCGGCGGTCTCAATCATGCGGAGCGCGCACTGATTGTCCCGGAGATGACGGCATCTACTTCTCCTGCGACGCTCCCTGCACAACAAATCCTGAGGGTGGTGAGAATTCGTGCTCACTTTCTCCCGCGTTCTATCTGAACTACCTGGTGTTTCACGAATTCGGACACACGCTGGGTCTCGGACACGGTGGCCGATCGGGGTCCAGGCTTCCAACGGTGACCGGCGGCTACGTCAATCGCCTGAACGTGCAGGACCATGACAACTACAAGCCACACCATCTGAGCATCATGAACTACAGGTATTCCTTCGGCATCGAGTGCATGAATCCGCCTCCGGTGATCATCCCGGAGGACTACCGGCTGGAAACCACCGCGCTGTCCACCTTTGCAGCCGTGGCACTGGGTAACCTGAACGAAAACGAGCTTGACGAATCCTCGGATTCCCTGCTCGCCACGCGCCTGCAGTCCATGGACTGCAGCCACGCCGGCCCAGAGGCGGAGCCCATATTCAAGTATCAATGCCAGGTGGACGACACCGGCGTCGTGGTCATCAGCAACGGCCGCCGGGCGTTGGCCAGCCGCCGGGAAGGCCAGCCCTGGGATTTCACGCCAGACAACCCCGGCACCGAGGGCATCGACTGGAATTGTAACGGCGTCATCGACAGCAATCGGGTTGCGTCCGATGCTGACGGCCGGGGCGGCCTGCGTTCGGATCTGGCCGGAACGGGCGAATGGGAATTCATCCCGAACGCTGCGTCCTGCCACGTTGTGTACGCCGGGAGTTGCGGGGAGCCTTCGAAAAGCTGCTACGTGGGACCCGAAGCCTATCGCGCTGGGATTCCAACCCTGGCAAACGGTCAGCCGCCGCTTGATTGCCGCCGACGTTTTCTCGATACGCGCACCGGGGACTGCGCATTGCTTCCCGAGTCCGATTTCCCAACGACAACGTGTCCGTTGAAGGATCGAGATTCCGTGTTGGCCAAGAGCCTCACCCTCGCCGGCATACCCCCACTATCCGAAACCGAAGAACAACGGCCACCAGATCCCGCCACCGACATCGAGCTTTGCGACCTGGTGGACAACGACGGCGACGGACAGGTGGACGAATACTGTGCTGATTCTGACGGAGACGGCGCGGTCGATCTGTTGGACAACTGTCGCACTGTGGCCAATGCCGACCAGGCTGATCGCGATGGCAACGGCCTGGGCGACGCCTGTCAGCACCCTGAGGTTCTGGCGGTATCCGCGAGCTTTGACGGCAGCGCAGTGACGGTAGACTGGACGGCAGATTCCACGCCGCGGCGAGGCTTCGCGGTCTATCGAATCGGCCAGACACTGACAGACCCCGTGCTGCTGGGCAGACGCTATCCCACCACCGAACAAACCACACTGCAGGACTTCGTGACCGCTCCTGACAATTACACATACCTGGTCCGGCCGGTGAACCTGGACGGGCGAGAGGGAGAAGCCATGGCAGCACAGGCGCTGGTCGATACAGCAGACTTTGTTTTTGGCGATTCATTCGAGCAATGAGCACCGATGATCCAACCGTTGCCATGCGTGATCAGCCAATGGGGTGTCCAGGTACCGGCAATGGGTGCGTAGATCGAGATGTAGTCGGGGATATTGAAAAGCGCGGGGCTATCCCTGGCCGTAGAGCTGCTCGTTTTCAAATTTCAGCGCCTTCAGCTCTCGGCGCGTCTCCTTCAGTTCGGCCTTCAGCTTTCCGATGGCCTGGCGTTTGGACTCCAGATCCTGGTTGAGCGTTTCAAACTGTTCGGCCCTGGACTTGATCTTCTCCACCGACGCGTCCTTCTTGCGCCCTTTCTTGCGAATCTGTTCCACTACGTTGGCTTTGTTCCGCCGTTCCTCCAGCTCCCGCCTGGCCCGCTCCAGTTCCCCACCCAGCTGGTCATGGGACGTGGAAAGCGCGGCATGCCGTGACATCAACCCCTCCATCCGACGCTGGGAACCCGCCAGTTCGCTTTGCAGCCGGCTGACCTGGGCCTGCAGCCGGGTCACTGCTCCGGCCTCTGCTTGCACCCGGTCCTTGCGGGCAATCTGTTGCCGCTGCTCGTCCACCAGCAATTTGAATTTCCGCAGGCGGTTTTCGGCCGACCTGAGCTGCGCGCCTAATGCATCGACTTTTTGATCCCGCCCCGCAAGTCCTGCATTCGCCTCGTCGACCTGGCGAGTCAGCGATTCGATTTCGCTCTTGCTTCGGCTCCAAACCTGTTGTGCCGTCTCAGCCGCGGTGGTCAGTTCTTCAATCTGGCTGTCGCGTCGGGAAACCACAGCTTTGGCGTCCCGCACCTCCCCCGATAGCCTGTCAATTCGAGCTTCGCATTGACCCAGCTGGACGTTGGCGCTGTTGATTTCCGCGATGAGTTTTTCGATCCGCTCGCCCCGCTGGCTGACCTTTGCGTTGGCTGCGTCGACCTGTTCGGTCAGTTTTTTGACCTTGCTTTCATGCTGATCCAGCTCGGCTCGCGCTCCCAGGACTTCGTCGCGAAGATCATTGATCTCGCTTTCCTGCTCACCAAGTCTGGCCTTGCCTTGCTTGATCTCGTCCAGGTGTTTCTTGAGTGCCGTGTCCCGCTGAGTCAGGCGTGATCGCGCTTCGTTCAGATTCTCGAGCTGCGTCTTGAGGACCCGGTCCCGCTTTGCCAGCAGCTCCTGGTGCACGACCAGCTGGCTGCCCGCCTCGGCCAGGGCATCCCTGGCGTCACCCAGGTCGGATTCCAGTTCACGTCGCTCCCGCTCGGCCGATTTCATTTCGGACTGCCATTCCGCCTGCCGCGCCTGCAGCATCCGACGACCCCGCATCCAGGCATGCAGCCACCCTGCCGTCAGGCCAACGGCCAGCGCCGCCGCCAGGCCCGGCACATATTGCTGAATCCAATCCATCATCCCCTGGAAATCGCGGTCCGGCTTTCGGAAGTACCCGATCCTAACCCTAAATTGCCCCGCGGAGTGACGAATAGTTCAAAATTTGCGCTTCCGAAAGGTCATTCCGGCACCGAACCCGAATTTTGACCAGGCTTGAGGGACCAGGGGCGAGGCGGGCTCAGCCCTTGGTGTATTTCGCCAACTCCGCCCGCTCAGGGACTCTCGAATCCGTCCGCGAACAGATTGTCGCCCTCTACCACCAGGTTCAGTACCGGAGCTTCGTCGATGTCGCCGGCTGCTACCTGGAGTCCGCCCAGAAAACCAGGATCAAACTGGTAGCGCGTGACCTCCAGGTCGTAGTCGCCGGGCACCAGGCCCACCAGCGTGTAGCGGCCCTGGGCGTCGGTCACGGCTGACGCTTCCTCCGGGGCATCGGCCAGCATGACCAACGCTCCCTGCAGCGGGTTGCCCTGACTGTCTCTGACCACGCCGGTCAGCCCACCCAGGGTGCCCGTTGGCCACTGGGTCAGGTCATCCCGGTAAGTAGTGGAGACGTTACCGGAGGCGTCCCGATACTGCACGCTGACAGTGCGCAGCGTGGGGACCAGCACCTCGGGAAAGGTCTGCACCCAGCCATCCTGGTAGCTCTGCCAGGCGCTCCAGTCCCCATCGTCCAGCCGACGGCGATACTCGGTGGTGGCCGGGTTTTCGTTGTACAGGGAGTTTTGCACGCGCGCCGCCAGACCGTCCTGTCTCGGCGCCAGATCAGCCACCTGCACCGCTCCAAGCGGGGCTTCAGGATCACTCAGGGCCATCCCGAACACCACCGGGCTGGAAGCAGAGGTGGCGCCGTCCGGCGCCACGGCGCGGAAGCGGTACTGATACTCCTGGCCCGTTCTGACGCTAGTGTCCACATACCGCCGGCCGCTGCGGCTGGCCAGATCCAGCACGGCAACTGAATCGTAATTCTCGGCGGTAATGATTTTGCCGTCGATGTAGACATCGTCCGTGGCAGGGACACTGGGCAGCATCAGCGTAATGGCATTGGGGGTCAGCGGCGCCATGGGCTCGTGCTCGCTGAGCTCGGTCAGCACGTAACCGTCCAGCGGTCGCCGCATGGCGTCATCGCTGTCGTCGAGGGGATTGCGTCCGCGCGCCACTTCGGATCCGTCAATTTCTCCGCCCTGGTCGGTATCCTCCCGGCAGGGGTCGGTACCGAGTTCGGACTCCTGGATATTGGGCAGGCCGTCGCCGTCACCGTCGGCAGTGGCATCGTCCAGGTCGCCGTCCAGGCACTCGTGGCGGTCTTCGTAGCGGTCCAGAAGATTGTCGCCGTCTCGGTCGCCGGAGCCCTGCTGGCGCACGTGCAGCGCCTCGTGCAGAATCAGCCGGCGGCCGTCGTGCAGGCCCACCTCGAGCAAAAGGTTGTAAGCGCCGAACAGTTCCTCGGTGGCCGCACTGGTACCCTTACCGTCCAGGCTGAAGCCCTTCCATTTGACGGGCCAGCCCTGATAAAGCGATGCATCTGTCGCCTCCTCCAGCTCCACGCCGAAGGATCGATCCGGCATGCTGGCCGGAGCTGCCCGCCAGATGCTGCCGTCAATGGACTCCACCTGGATTTCCAGCGTCTCGATGGCGACGGGCTGGCCGCGCTCGGCCACCGTCACACCCAGGCCGATTCGCTGTCCGGCCTGGAAGCCGGTCAGCACTTCGTCGCCGATTTCCGGCAGCGAAAAGAACCCTGCCGATGCGGTAAGGCCGGTTTCGTTGGCGGTGGACAGGGTCACCTCCACCTGGGCCGGCTGATTACCGCCGGATGCCACCAGTTCCACCTGCCAGGTGCCCTTGGCCAGGGCGCTCAGGAAGGTGGCATCGGACTGGTTGATCTGCGACTGCACGTCCAGATCGCGACCCGTCACCAGGGTACCGTCAGGTCGCAGCAACCCAATGGACTGCAGCGGCACGGGCTGGAACAGCGAATTGAACGCCCGCACGGCAATGATCCCCGGGTCGGTCAGCGCCTCGGCTACCGGAACGTCCACCCGCAGGGTCTGCCCCGGCTCGACCTGGACCGGCTCATCCTGCACCAGCAGGCGACCTTCAATGGTGTCGGCGATCTGCGCCAGAGCGCCGTACAGGTCCAGCACGTCGGTTTCCAGCGGCCGCACGTCAGCGTAGCGGAATTCCCCACCCGTGCTGGTGGCGATCTCACTCAACAGCTCCTGGTCGGCCAGCGGCCCCAGCGCCACAGTGTGCACCACAATGCCGGCATTGATGACCGTGTCGCGCAGATCCGTCCAGAACGCCCCGTCGTCTTCGGGTCCGTCCACCACCAGCACCAGATGCTGCGACCGAACCGGCACCCCGTCGGCGGCAAACATGTTGTATCCCGCCTGCACGCCGTCGCCGATGGCGCTGCCGAAACCGCCGGCGGTGGCCAGATTGTCCAGGGCAACCCGCATGCGGTTTCGCTGGGTGTCATCCGCGGCGGCCAGCGGCAGCAGCACGCTGGCATCGTCGTTGGGTTCGGTGCCGTCGCCGCGGAACGATACCAGTCCCAGCTGGGCCGCCCCGGGCAACAGGTCCACGAAATGGCGGCCGGCAACCCGCAGGGCTTCCAGGCGGGGTCCGTCGGGTGGAACGAGCATGGAAGTGGACATGTCGACAGCCAGAATCACCTCGGTCTCCGGACGCTCGCCGAATATCACGGCGTCCTCGAACAGTTGGACCGTGCCCCCGACCTCAAGCTGAAGATCCTGGGTGCCGTCACCTCCCGGGTCCGGGGGATGGATCAGGAGTTGATAGCCGGCGCCGTCCGGAATGGCCGTCAGCACCTGGGCGGGCGTGCCGCCGATGGCGGCGCTGAAGTCCACCGCGGTGAGCCCGGAGACCGGCGCCAGTTGGTTAGGTCCAGTCTCCGTGGGGAACACCGAAACCTGGATGGCGGCCAATTGACCGCTGGCGCCGCCGTACACGGGCCGACTGCCACCGGTGAGGGGAAAGTCCAGATCCAGTGTCGTCTGTGGCGACTGGCAGGATACGGTGACGTTGGCAACCCAAAACCCGGCAATGGGGGCCACCACCAGGTAGACTTCGTCATATCGATTTGACGGTTGAAAGGTGGACAGGGTCCAGTCCACGTCAAATTTCTTATAGTGGGCTTTGGGCTGATCGTTACGGACAAAGACAATACCGTAGCCGGCCGTGTTGGCGGCACCCGAAGGCGCTGTGTTGGCGGCATCAATTTCCACCCGGATGATCTTGTTGGTCGGGCAATTCGAAACGTCCGCTTTCAGGTAGCGCGAGCCGAAATACTGCACCCCCATCAGCTGGGTGATCGATTGCCCGCCCGCAACCGAACCCAGGTCAAACTCCACCTTCACGTCTGAATATTCCCCGGCCAGGGTCTCATCTCGATAGGAGTAGCGGTCGACAAAAGCGGCACTGTTGCTGCTCAAGTCGAAATCCTTGATCAGGTTGGCCATGGCGAAATGACGAAAGGCATTGAAAACGCTGTCGCCGGGATCACTGAGTTTGATGGTGGCATCGGTGATGGCCAGCGCGTCGGCACCCGCCAGACCGGCCGCCAGGGCGCGGCCCCACCACAGGGTAATGAAGTCGATGCCCAGACCCGGCTCGGTGGGATTAACGCCATATTGCTCCATCAGGTAAACCCACCACAGCGCGGCATCGTAGCTGGCCAGCCAGATGGACTGGTTGGTGTCGTTAAGGTAGCCGTTCACCTGGCCCAGGTAGGGCGCAATGCAGCTGGCCTGGGGAAACAGGTCAAGCGTGCTGAATATCTTGTCCTGCATGGCCCGCGCCTGGCCCTCACATACCGTGTTACCCCAGATGCCGCCGCAGCCCGAACCCCCCAGGGCGTTGGAGTAAGCGAACTCCACGTGATGGAACAGCTCGTGCCCCATGATCATGCCGATGCAGCTGTCCGACGCGGTGGCGTAGACCGTGGTGGGAAGGCGCATGTTGCTGACACTGGCCCAGCCGTTGTCACACCCGTCGTCGTCCTTGCAGTCATAAATAAAGGTCGGCTTGGCCGGATCGCTGAAGTACGCGGGGAGCAGCAGTGCATTGATGTAGCCTTCGTGATATCCGCGCGGGTTGCCCGGCCCGGAAGCACCGTCGCGATCCAGCGCCAACGCCGCGGCAAAAGCCTTGGCCGTGGGAAAATAGTGAGGCGATGCAGGATTGGGATCCCATGACACTTCATAGCCTTCGTTGACGGTGGTTGCCGTTACCGGCAGGTCGGGTATACCCCCTGCTACGGCCGTTGCTGCGAGTGTCATTCCGGCCGCGGCGGCCAGCAAAGATCTCAACATGGTCTGCCTCCTTGTCCATGGCAAAAGCCGCCCCCCGCAGAGGCGCTGCTTTCACTCTGCGGCAGAAACCGTTGAGGCGTTACCCAAAAATTTGCGGGTTCCCGCTGCAGTCATCGCGGCAGCATGTAAACCGTGATGGCGTGGCCGTCCGGGTCCCGGATCCCAATCTCACGAAAACGACTGGACTGGTTTGACCCGGGTTGAAGCACTGTGACGCCTGACTGCCGCAACCGCGTTTCCAAGGCGTCGAGGTCGTTGCTGCGGAAAACCAGCAGCAGCTCGCCCCGGGTACTGATGGTGGGTGGCGGGTCAAAGGCCTGAAGTACAAATCCTCTGGGTTCGCTCGACGTACTCAATATGGCAACGCGACGCAGGGAGTCAGGTGGCAACCCGAGAATCTGCAGGTCGAACCTGTTGGGGACAGGAATGAATCGCTCGTCCTGATAGTCAAGGGTCAACCCCAGCACCTCGGTATAAAACGAAATCGAGCGATCCAGGTCACCCACCGTGATGGCCGGCCGCTTGAGGTCAATGTCGATCTGGTTTGGGGATTCCGCGCTGGCAGTGAAAGCCAACAGCACCATTGGGGCCAGCATCAAGATGGCCATGCGCAAGGAAAGAAGGCGATGGAGCATGAATCAGATATCCGGTGTGAGCGGTAACAGGTCTCGCTGCCCTTCGAGAATATCCGAGAACAGGATCATGCGAACATCTTCGTCAGTTTTCAGCAGCTTGCCCGCGGTGGGATCGATGTGGACATTGACTACGGTGACGCCATCGTTCTTGAATGCCTGGTCCAGAGCCGGGACCAGGGCAGTCGAATCCTCAACCGCTGTTCCGCTGCCACCAAAAACCTCGGCCAGCTTTTCATAGGGCAACACACCCAGGTCGGTATTGATGTCACGCCCGATCGCCTGGCGCTGTCCGTGCAGCTCGGTGCCCCAGGCGCCGTCGTTGCCCACGATGACGATCAGGCGCAGGCGGGCCCGTGACGCGGCGTGCAGTTCCGCCGGATGAAACCCCATTGACCCGTCCCCGGTCACCAGCACCACGGGTGGCACCTCGGCCGCGCCGGCTTCCTCTTTCAAGGCAGCGGCGGCACCCACGGCCAGGGCGGTGCCCGAGCCCATGGCCCCCATGGGATAGTGGTCCAGGAAACCCCTGGGGCGGCGAATCCGGATCGCGCCGTACATCCAGTTCTGGATATCGGCGCCATCGCCAACGTAGACGGCGTCCCGCGGCATGCGAGCCATGACTTCTGCGCCGAGTCTCAGCGGGTGAATCTCCGCCTCCTCTGATTGCTGCAGTTGCGCGATCCGCTTTCGCCGCACCCGCAGCGCATCAGCCAACCAGCCCGTGTCAAAAGGCTCGGTACCCCTGCGCTTCAGCGCCCCGACCAGTGCGGCCAGGGTAACGCCAGCGTCGGCGTGGATTGCCAGGTCGACGGGACGGTTGCGGTGAAAGGCCGAGGGCTCAATATCGATCTGCACGAATCGAGTCTGGGCCGAAAAGCGCGGCGGCAGGCCCAGGCCCAGGCGCTGGGTCAGGCGTGCACCCACCACCACGACGAGGTCGGCCCGAGGCGCGGCTATCTGGGCATAAGGCCATGGAAAGATCCGCTCATCGTCTTCCGGTGCCTGGCCCCGGCCGAGGCTGTTGGCCAGAATAGGTATGCCGAAATTCCTTGCCAGTACTTGCAGGGATGACCCGGCATTACCCCAGGCCGCGCCAGCCCCGGTGATAATCATCGGACGCTGACTGCCACTGATCATGTCCGCCAGGCGATCCACCGACGCCGGGGAGGGAACTGGCGCTGATGGCACCTGGCGCTCCACGTCGCCCACAAACTCGGTGGATTCCCCCAGCAGGTTCTCCGGCAACAGCAGCACCACCGGCCCGGGGCGGCCGGATCTTGCATGTTTGATGGCGGTCTGCAGGTAGTCTTCCAGGCGCTCAACGGACGGAACGGTGCGTGACCATTTGCTGATGGAGGACACCAGGTTGAGCTGGTCCTGGTCCACAGCGCGATCGGCTTCCGCAAAAGGACCCGGCGGTGAAGCCACCAGCACCAGCACCGGCGAACAGGCCTGCCAGGCCACGGCCAGCCCACCTACGGCGTTGGGCAGGCCCTGGTCGGCGATGATCAGGGCAACCCCCAGGCCACCGGTCACCCGGGCGTAACCGTCCGCGCTGCCGACAGCGCCGCTCTCATGCCGGTTGCTGACAATGGTAACTCCGGACCGGTCCAGGGGGTCCAGCAGCCGGGTGTGGGAGGCACCCGCCACGGCGAATACCGTACCTACACCCTGACCGCCAAGGATCCGGGTGATCAATTCACCGCCGGTGACGGTCATAAAGGCTCCTCGGAGGAAGGGAATCGCAAGGGTACCAACACCAGGGCGGCCAGGATAACGGTGGCCATGTAAGCCTGGAACACCATGGCGTAGCCACCCGTCGCGTCATAAACCCAACCGGCAAATGGCGCACTCAACATGGTAATAGGCATCATGGCCAGGTTCATGGCCCCCAGCGCCCGACCGAAACCGGCGGGTCCGAAGCTGCGCGCCACCATGGCGCTCCAAACCGGCAGCAGCCCGCCGGCGGCGAGACCGAACAGGACGACACCTGCTGCTATGGCGGCATAGCTGGTGGCGCTGGACAGGGTCAGCGACCCCAGCACCAGAAGGGTTGCCGCGATCCAGGTGGTGTGTCGCAGATCCAGGCGGTCGGCGATGGTGCCGAAGGTCAGCTTTCCCAGGATCGAAAAAACCGCTACCACACTCATGAGCGTGGATGCCCGGGTGGCGGAGATGCCCAAACCAACCACGTGTGGAACCAGGTTGGCCAGGAAACCCATGTAGGTGAACAGCAACAGACCAACAGCAATGGTCTCGCACCAGAAAGCGGGCTGGGAGATTATCGAGCGCAGGCTCCAGCCCCCTGCCGGCGATGCCTGTGGAGTTGCCGGGGAATGCTCACCGCCATCCGGATTCAGACCCAGGTCGCCGGGTCGGTCCACTACCCCGAACCAGATCAGCGGCGCCGCCAGCACTATGGCACCCGTCCCGATCATCCCCAGCGCCTGGCGCCACCCGTACAGATCGATCAGAACCGACAGCAGCACCGGAAATATAAACCCGCCGAGGGAGGTTCCGATGGACGACAGTCCAAGCGCACGCCCGCGCATCTGCACAAACCAGCGAGTCATCAGGGCCGAGCTGGCCAGCTGTCCCAGCAGCAGCTGGGCGACGGATATCACCAGCCCGAAGATGATCCAGACCTGCAGCAATGATTGGGCCAATGCAACCAGCCATAGCCCCACGCCCAGCAGCACCGCGCCCACGGTCATCAGGTGTCGCAGCGAACCACGGTCTACCAGTGATCCCAGGTATGGCGAAAACAGGTTGGTGGCAATGGACAGCACCATGGCCGTAGTCATGACCGCCCCCCGGGTGGTGCTGAACTCGTCTTCCAGCGCCACGGCCAGGGTGCCAAATGCATAGATCAACAGGCCGGCCTGCATGGCCTGGGTGACCATGGAAACACCGACCATCCGCCAGCCCGGGAACAGGCCGCTCATCGCCCCGCTCCATTTGTCAGGGGCACCGGCCTGTGCGACCGTGGAGAAGCCCAGCCCACAGGAACGCCCCCATGATCCGTCACCCGATGCTGAAAAACATTCTGATGGCCGGACTTCTGCCCTGCCTGCTGGCGGGCTGCGCCACCAGCACCGACCCGGGATCGATCCGCCGAATTGTCACAGTGGAAACACCGGAAGGAAACGTCCAGGTACTGGCCGACGGAATGCCCTCCAACGTCCACACCCTCAACGGCTCGCGCATCGTCCGCTTGTGGGAAACGGGCGAGTTGCCGGTTCCCCTGGATATCGCTGACGATCGCGGGGCCACGGCGGGCAACGCCTACCGCCCTGGATTTATCGGCAGCAGCTTTTACATTGCCGACATCCCCCCCGGGTCTGACCTGGGCAACATCCCCATGCACAAGCAGGACAGCCTGGACTACATCGCGGTCATGGACGGAGAAATCGAGCTGGTGCTGGAGGATGGGTCTCTGGTCATGGGGCAAGGGGACATCCTGGTGCAGGCCGGCAATCTTCACAGCTGGGTGAACTCGTCTGACCAGTATTGCCGACTGCTGGTGGTGGTGCTGACGGCAACCCGGGGCGGCCCATAGGAGAGGTTGACGCTCATGGGGATTCCAGCAGCAGTCCGATGCCCCCCGTGTGGCTGGGGTCAACGCCGATGCACCCATCATTGGACCAGTGAGGAATGCCGGCGGATCGGAGAAGGTCCCCGGCACGTTTCCGGCTGCTGATCCGAATGCCAACAACTGCGAAACCCGTATCAGCATCCTGGGCCACGCGGTACCGGCGGTGGGCATCATCTTCGGCCTCGGCTTCGACAATCAGCCCGCCGTTCCCCCCCGGCAGCCGCTGGTAGACGGCGGGCAGTGAGGGGGCCTTGTACACCAGCCTGGAAAGGCCAACAGCGCCGATCGGATGCTGAGCCATGTCGTCATCAAACACGAGGTCGGGGGTCAGATGCTGCACATAGCAGACCAGCGTGTCGCTGAATCGGGTCGCCGGCAGGGCAAACCAGCGAAACCGGGCGGTGCCGCTCCCCTCGACCGCCCGGGAGGCGTCCTGCACGTCGCCGGGCTCCAGGCCGGCCTGCTGACATCGATGGTGATCCGAGCCGATGTCCCGGCTGGCCAGGATCATCAGCCGGATTCCCAGCGGCCGGTCGAAGAATCGGGCCAGGTGGTGGTCGGGCCGGGGTGGATTGACGCTGGTCAGTTCAATGTAATCGCCGGGAAACATGATGTGGGCACTGCGTTGACCCAGTTCCTGCTCGTCCCCCCTGGCACCGGACTTGAGGTCCGCCGGCCCCACCACGTGGAATCCCAGGCGCCGCCAGCATTCCGCCATCCGGGACGCCGAGGCGCCCAGGATCCCGACATGGTCCACCGGAAGCCGTAGGCTCATTCCCCGGCGCTCAGCTCAGCCATGGTCTGCCGGCAGGGTTTCAAAGCCAGAGCCAGCAACAGAATCGCCACCACGCAACCCACCGCTGCAACCGTGGCCATGGACCAATGCAGCATCATGTCATCCCGGTACACGAAATCCGTCACCAGCGCCGTCGCCGTGCCACCAAACCCAATGCCCGTTAGATTAACCACGAACAGGTAGACCGCTGACATCTGGGCCCGCATGGCCGGCGGCGTAATGAGCTGGAGACCGGACGCCGCGGGTCCGAATGGAAAGCTGACAAAAAACAGCAGCGGCGCGAACAGCCAGAATGATAGTGTCGGATCCGATACCAGGGGAGCGGAGACGGCAAACGGTGTCAACAGCACTACGCCCAGCAGTCCGGCCCGCATGGGGGCGTCGGCGTAGCCCCGCTGGGCCAGCCAGTCGGCCACCATGCCGCCACAGATGATGCCGCTGCCACCGAAAAACACCGACAGCAGTCCCAGCTTGGGCCCAATGTCGGCCCGCGGCAGTTCGTGGATACGGATGAAGTACTCAGCCGCCCAGGCCATGATGGCGTTGAACAGCAGGGTCACCATGGCGAAGCCAAAAAAATGCAGCAGGTACAGGCGCCGTTGTTGCCCAACGTAGTTCAGCACCTGGCGCACGGGCATGGCGTCGCTGTTGCCGCTGCGCGAGTGGCGCACAGGTTCACTCAGCGTCAGCACCAGGGCGGCCAGGATGACGCCCGGCAGACCCACGATGATAAAGGTGGCCTGCCAGGCCTTGAGGGTCCCGACCACGGGCAGGGTGAGTCCGCCCATGGCTTCGATGCCGGAAATCAACACCGAGCCAATAATGAAAGACAGGCCGATGCCGATGAACACCCCGCTGCTGTAGACACCGATGGCGCGTCCCAGCCGTTCTTTGGGGAACATATCCGCCAGCATGGAATAGGCTGCCGGTGACAGCGCGGCTTCGCCAACCCCAACGGCAATGCGGGCCACGAACAATTGCCAGAAGCTGCGGGCCAGGCCGCAGCAGGCCGTGGCAATACTCCAGAAGGCCACACCAACGGCAATCAGGTTTCGGCGGTTGGTGGAATCCGCCAGCCGGCCGATGGGAATGCCCAGGAAGGTATAAAAGATGGCGAATGCCAGACCGTGCAGCAGGCTGAACTGGGAGTCTGAAATATTCAGATCCGCCCGGATGGGTCCCACCATCAGGGCCAGGATCTGGCGGTCGATATAGGAAAACATATACGCGATGGTCAGAATGACCACCGCGTACCAGGCAGCCGACCGGGAAACCCCGGACTGGGCCTGAATCGAGCTCACGAGCAGGCCCCGCCGGGTCCGGCCGACATGCCGATGGCCACCTGCCTAGAAGCGGTAGGTGGCTTCGACGCCATAGGAGCGGCCCGGAGCGGGATATCCGAGACCCGCGCCAATATTGAAACGGTCTGCCGGGTTGCCTTCGCTCAAAGAGGTAAACCGCACCGTGTTCTGGAAGTACTCCTCGTCGGTCAGGTTCTTGCCCCACAGCGCGAATTCCCAGTACCCGCCGATGCCGATGTAAGCAATTCGGGCATCCACCAGGGTGGTGTCGTCCTGGCCAATCAACGGATCGTTGAACTGGGTGTGGAAAATCTCGGACTGGTGGCTGACCTGGGCAAACACGTCCACTTCCCCACCATTGTCCAGCTTGATGGTGTAGGTGCCATTGAGGTTGAACTTCCACTCCGGAGCGTTCTGCAGCCGGTTGCCAGACAGGTCCGCCACCCGGGTTTCGCCGGCGCCGGCGCCGTTGCAGGGTCCGGCCAGCTCAGCCGGCGTCGCGTCCGCCGGGCAGCGGCCGTTGGCTGAGATAAACGTATCGAATTCTGCGTCCAGGTAGCCCAGGCTGGCGTTGACCAGCAATGGGTCAACCGGGCGAGCGGAAAGCTCCAGCTCAAAGCCGCGCACCGTTGCGTCCGCCGCGTTGGTGGTCACGGTCAGGCCGTTCTGAAAGGTGGAAACCTGCAGGTCCGTATAGTCGTAGTAAAACGCTGAGCCGTTCAGCCGGACCCGGCCGTCGGACAGGTCAGACTTGAATCCCACTTCGAAGGAGGTGACCTCTTCGGGTTCGAAGGAAGGCGAGCCGTCGAAGGCGTTCCAGCCGCCCGACTTGAAGCCCTCGGTGACCGAACCGTAAATCATCAGGTCTTCGCTGGACCGGTATTCCAGCACCAGGCGGGGGGTGACGTCATCAAAATCTGCCTTGTCGTCCCGGGTGAAAAACTCCACCACCGAGCCGGTGCTGGCCAGACCGGTGAAGTCGCCGAAGATGGCGCCCACGCTGGTGAAATCGGTTTTTTCCTCGTCGGAGTAGCGCAGTCCCAGGGTACCCGTCCACTTGTCGCTGAAGTCATAGGAGACTTCTCCGAACAGCGCGAAGGCGTCGGTTTCGTCGTCGTTGGGAATGATGAAGCTGACCTGGCCGAAGGACGGGTGGGTATTGCGACCCAGTCCCAGGGCGCCCTGCTTGTCCTCGGTCAGGTAGTACAGTCCCACCAGCCAGTTCAACGGGCCGTCGTTGTTTGAGGCCAACCGCAGTTCCTCGGAAAGCTGGTCCGACTCGTACTGGAAATAGGAGCGGGTCACTTCCACCTCGGTACCGTCGGTGTTGAAGAAAAAGTCGCTCTCGTAGTCGCGGTAGGACGTCACCGAGGTCAGGGTCATGTTGTCACCCACGGGTATTTCCACGGTGGCAGTGACGCCGCCGGTTTCCCAGTCGTGAAAGGTGTCCAGGTTGTTGCGGGTGTCGCCGAACGCCGTGGGCACGGCGCCGTTGACCACGGCAAAGGACAGGTTGTCCAGCGGCCGCGAGGTGCGGTTGCCGCTCTGGAAATCGGTGTAGTCGGCGATCAGCGTGACCTGGGTACCCGACTCGGCGTTGTACTGGAGAATGCCGCGAACAGCGATCATGTCCTGGTCGTCGATTTGGTCGGCTCCGGCGCCGTCCAGGTCATCGGTAAATCCTTCGTCATCCAGCGCTCGAAAAGCGACCCGCCCGTTCCAGCGGTCCGACAGGGAACCGCCAAGGGCACCGGTGAGTTCCACCCGGTCGAAGGAGCCGAATCCGGCGGTCAGGTAACCCTCGGTTTCCTCGGTGGGCATCCGGGAGATGATGTTGATGGCGCCGCCGGT